>NZ_FQVJ01000005.1 GCF_900129125.1 Acidocella aminolytica 101 = DSM 11237
CGGGGCTCATCGTACAGCCCATCCAGACCATCGCGAGCAAACCGATTGCGCCACACGCCAGCGGTATGGGCGCAGACATTCAGCTTCGTCGCAATATCCTTGTTGGTTAGACCGTCCGCCGCGGCAAGCACGATGCGGGCACGTAATGCCAGCGACTGTGGCGCTCCATGCTTGCGGATCAGAGCCGTCAGGGCAGCTTCCTCAGCATCATCCAACATGACAGCAACCGCACGACCCTTCGACATCCTAGCCTCCCCAAGTTTAAGGTTTAGCCAGAATGTAGACTACTTTCCGATCAGGACACTAGGTCGACCTCGATCTCCCGCAACAGCTGACGTTCCGAACGACGGCCCAACAGATCGCCGATGAACAGCGCCTTGAACATCAAGGTCGGGTCCAGCGGCAGCCGACCGTTATCCGGACAATAAAGCCCGGCATAGTGCGCGACAAACACGATGAGCGTGCGTGTCGCCCAGATTTTCGCGCTACACCCGGCAACACGATTATGGACGAAGGAAATGCCGATCACCCGTTCTATATTGCGCAGCAGATGATCCGCAGGGACCATCTGCTTCAAGGATACAAACTCAAGCGACGTGTGCCAGAGCGTGCTGCGCTTCAACATACACCGACGAATCAAAACCCCCCGGCAAATGCCAGGGGTTTGTCAGTAGTCTGAAGGCCAAGAAAGGGACATTTTCCAAGTCTGATTCCAAGTTACTTATGCTTCGGCAATTAGTCGTCCGGCCTCCTGCACACCCAATGCCTGTAAGCCACGCAGCGCAGCGCTTAGTCCCCGATTTAATTGCTGTGCCCGGCGCGTGGCGTTGACCGACCGCTTCGCAAAGCGCGACAACGCCCCCCGCAGCGCATCTGCCAACCCGGCCGCATCCGTCTGCTCAATATGGCGCAACTGTGCTGCCGCCGCTGCAAGATTGGAGGCTCCCAAACGCCCCATCATTTCAGTGATTTCGGCAAAGGCGGGGGCTGCGTCCTGCAAAGCCACCTCCACGCTGGCTGCCGCCTCGGAAATCTCGTTCGGCTTGCCGGTCAGCATTAGCGCATCCAGTTGGTGCAGCTTCAGGCTCAGCGCCTCCACCAGCTCAAGCCCCTGGCGCAGTAGCATGCTGGCGTCGCCCGGCTCACGCGATAACGGGGCGGGGTGTTCCACTTGGCGGAATTGTCCTGAGAAGTTCATCAACCTGCCTCGTTCAATACAGTGGCAATCGCTTTCGCCAGATTTTCGGGCGAAACATTATAGCTGCCATTGGCCAAAGCCTCTTTGATGGCACTCACTTTGGTCTGGCTGACACCGCTGGAGCCATGTGCTGCGCTCACCAAAGCAGCGTTAGTCTGAGCGGCAGTGCTCAAAGTCACCGTCTCCGTCTGCCCGGCTTGGAGGGATTGCGCGCTCGTGGGGGCCGGCGACGCGGCGACAGGTGTAGCCGTGCTGGAAGCTTGCAAGGGCGAGAAGGAACCATAGGGCTGGATCGTATTGGTCATGCGGCCACCACGCTTTCAGATGTTTTTATCATATCATGGTCCAGAACAGATAAGGCCGCGTCGAAATCTCGCAACGCGTCCAGACTGTTTTCCGTATTGGCCCGCAACAGCGTAAAACGCAAGGCGGAATAAACAGTCATCAACGCTGGACCAAGCGTTGCGCCTGCAGATGTGTCCAGCACACAAGACAAAACGTTCAACAACTCATCCGCCCGAGCAATCAGCTGCGCTTTAGTCTCAAGATCGCCCTGCTCAATCGCCTGACGCGCCCGCCGGCCATAATAGCGTAACGCACGCCATCCGGGTTGCAGCCAGTGCAAACCAGGCGGACCATCGAACATCGCGGCGCGATAGGTGGAGCTGACGGCATCCATGCTGATCTCGTTCATCTTTTAACCCGAGCTGGAGGAAGAGGAGCCGCTGAATACACTCAGATAGGCTTTCACTATGCTCGCGGAACTAGCTTTATTCTCAGCAGCCGTGTACTCGTTGGCAAGATTTTTAAGCGTTGCAGAACTTTGCTTCGTCATTAAAGTAATCTGCTGCTCTATCGAATTGATTGAGTCATTCAGCGATTTAGTTTGTGCGCTAATAAAACCAGTGATGCTAGTCCCGGTTACTGAACTGGAGGCAGATTTTCCAGTTGCACTAGCAGCGATGTTGCTGAGGCTTGTATAGAGCTTCGAAACGAGGCTCCCAACACTGGTGGGGCTTTTGGCGTATGCCGACGAAAAGGCGGTGCTATTGAAGCTTATGCCACCTGAGCTAGTGACAGAGAGGCCGATAGCATTGGCGCTAAGGCCACTTGATTCCAGCGTGCTAACCGCACTCATTAATTGATTTTTAAGGTTTGTCGCGGAGAAATTTCCAAGCAGGACACCAGCCTTTGCCGATGATGAGGACGATCCCGAAGCTGAAGATTTGGCGCTGGTATATTTTGTCTGCGAAGCAATAGCCGTAATGGCGGCATTCAGGCTCTTTGCCACTCCGGACAAATCACTGGACAACGCAACAGGGGACGAACTCACAGATACCGACGCATTACCAGAACTCGCCAGGGAAATCGTGACACCAGCAATGGCGCTGCCCAGCGTGTTGCTGGCGCTAGTGATAGGGATTCCGTTCAGGGTCAATGCAGCATTTGCTGCGGTTTGAACCAGAACCTCACTACCGGGGCTAGCACTGCTGTACGAAAACTGCGCCAGGGCGCCTGTGCCGGAAACAGAGAAGGCAGCGCTACTGCCAGTACCACTGCTATTTAGTACAAGCCGTGCACCATTGGTGGAACTGACGATTGACGCCTTAACGCCCCCAGCCTGTTTATTGATAGCTGCCGCGACGTTGCTTAACGTCATGCTGCCTGAGCCTAGTGAAATAGTTTCGCTCTTACCGCTTTTAAGGGTGATGGCGAGGCTGCCAGCCCCTCCAGAGAGCGTAGCAGCACCGGAGCTGACCAGACCGGAATAGATTTCTTGCCCTTTGGCCAGAGTAACTCCAGTGAGATTATAAGCACCAGTGGCAGCTGAACTATTTACGCTGGCTGTGGCCACCGCAGTGTCACTGCTGGTAACAGCACGGTTATTGATCGTAGAGAGCGACTTAATATTGGAAAGACTGTCCGTGAGCGAGGAAACAGCGCCGCTGATGCTGCCCCAAGCTGAAATGATAGCTTTGTCGGACGTAATTTGGGTTTGCAGGTTGGTGATGGGTGCCTCAAGTTGCTTCGTAACCGTTGCAATCTCTGAATTGATCGCGGAGGAACTGAGCGAAGAAACGGAAGACATGGCACACCTGCTGATTGATGAATCTCGATAAGCCGGGGCATAATGCCCCGGCCCGGTTAATCAATTCCTTACGGCAGCAGAGAGAGATAGCTTTGCTGCAGCTGCGTGGAGTTTTTCAGCGCCGCCACGCCCGACTGAGCCTGGATCGTTGCCTGCGTAAGCTTATTCGCCACCTGCGGAATGTTGGCATCCTGTACTACGCCAAGCGCTGTGGTGACGTTGGTGCTGGTAGTATTTAGATTATTGATGTTTGCAGTGAGGCGCTGCTGTACTGCGCCCAGTTGTCCGCCCTGATTGTTCAGGCCGGCCAATGCGTATTTGATGACGTTGATGGCGTTGTTGGCGCCCGCAGTCGTGCCGACATTGATGCTGGCCAACGAGGTCAGCGAGGTGGCACCGGCCAGCTTGGCCGAACCGCTGACGGTAAAGGCGGCGCTGGACTGGAACTGCACCTGCCCCTGCTGGACATCGCCAGTGGCAGCCAGATGGCCAGCGGCGGAGGTAACCGTGCCGCCTGCACCAGCGGTGGTGGCGGTACCTGCAGAGGAGAACTTGATGTTCTGGCCGGCATCCTGCGTCAGGGTCAGCTTGCCGCTGGCGCTGGAAGCAATGACGCCGCTGGTGCTGGTCTGCTGGTTGATCTGGGACACCACCTCGGAGAGGCTGGAGGCATTCACCGAAATCTTGCCGCCGTAATTGGAGCCCGAACCGGAAGCCTGCAACGCGAACTTGATACCGCCGTTAGCGCTGGCCGCGACATTGTAGGTCACCGAGTTGGTCGCCTGCGCCTGCACCCCGGTTTTACCGGAGATGTTGTTCGCCGCCTTGGCGATGGCTGCGGCGGATTCGGTCGCCGTGGTGGTGAAGCCGCCAGAGCCGCCGGTGGGGCCGGTAATCGTAACCGCAGCGCCGGTGAACGCACCAGCCGCCGAGACCAGACCAGAAGAGGCGTTCGTGAAGGCGCTCCCCTTGGCCGTCGAATACATGCCGATATTCGCGGCAGTGGTATTACCGATGGACAGATTCAGCGTTTGGCCTTCATTCGCGCCGACCTGGAACTGAACGCCAGAGAAGGTTCCATCCAGCAGATTGATGTTGTTGAACTGAGTCTGCGAGGCAATGGTGGTTACCTGACTTGTGAGCTGGCCGACCAGCGTCTGCAGGGATTGCGACTCAGCAGGCGTCTGCGTGCCGTTGGCGGCCTGCACAGCGATGGAGTTAAGCTGTTGCACGACGCCGATCTGCTGACCAATAGCGCTCTGCGCGGTCTGAAGCAAAGACACGCCCTGGTTAGCGTTGGAGGTTGCCTGCGTCAGGCCGTTAAGCTGAGAGGTAAAGCCCTGCGCGGTAATGTAACCCGCCGGGTTATCAGCTGGGGAGTTGATCGACAGGCCGCTCGCGAGTTCGCTTTGCAGCGCGTTGTTGGTCTGCGAGGTGGTGGCAATGGAGTTGAGTGCCGAAAGCGCACCGGTGTTGGTAAGAATAGAACCTACGGCGGACATGAACGAGCTCCTAGTGTTGGGGTTGCCGTACCCATTCATTCGCACCGCCCTGAGGAAGTTTTCTTCCGTTCGCGCAAAATTCGTCTCGCAAGCAAAGAAAACAGCCCTAATTTGGAAAGACCGCTTTTAAACTCTTAACATTGCGTAAGTGTTTCGGAGCTATGTGTCTGAAACTCTTTGTATCTGATCTGGCCCTTGTGGTTATCAGATATTTTCAGGCGTCAGAGCGACCTTCAAACATTATGGCCAATTGATTGCGGCCTGGACTCCATTCTCTCACCGGGCGCTCTCCTTTTTTCGAAATTTCGGATCACCAGAAAGATCCGCTTGGTTGCCGCGTCCTCGGTTGGGAACACCCCCCTTGGCTTTGAGCGTTTTGCGCAGCTCCCAGTTCAGGGATTCCACCGCACCCGTCGTATAGATAATTTTGCGGATCGCCGCGCTGAAGGCAAAAAGCGGGATCGCCTCGGCCCATGCCCTGCGCCCGGCCGGAGCGATTGAAGGGTATTTCCTATCCCAGATTTCTAGATGGCATCCAGCTGATGGGCGGCCTCTTCTTCACAAGCTCAGGTTCAAAACTGCCATCACGGTCGCGGGGAACGGCCAACGAGACATCGCCATTAGAGCCCTTCACCCACTTCGTCGTAACGCCTTAGCGGCGGTTGGGCTGATCAGCCAGCACTTCCACACCAGCCTCTTAGCCGACATGCCCTGTCAATTCCGCACCCAACAACCGTTTCAACCGCCAAACCTTCAGGTGCTTCATTTGCCCGGCGTCGTCCCGCCGATCCTCAAGCTACTTGCGCCACTTCAATAGCTCGTCCGAAGACCGACCTTGGCCCACGCCTCTCTCGAAAAGCGTGGGCCAAATCAGTTATACGCAAAGAGGTCGATACTCAGTTTTAGACGTCGAAATTCTTTTTCGAGAAATTGTGGTGCCCTTCTACATACCGCACCGTGCCCGACTTGGAGCGCATGACGATCGAGTGGGTGATCGCACCCTGCCCCACGCGTCGTACCCCTTCCAGCATCGCGCCGGAGGTCACACCCGTGGCGGCGAACATCACATCGCCCTTGGCCATTTCCTCCAGCGTGTAGATATGGGTGGGGTCGGTAATCCCCATCGCCTTGGCGCGGGCCACCTGTGCGTCGTCCTCGAACATCAGCCGTCCCTGCATCTGCCCGCCGGTGCAGCGCAGCGCCGCCGCCGCCAGCACACCTTCCGGCGCCCCGCCCGAGCCCAGATACATATCCACCCCACCACCAGGCAGAGAGGCCGCGATCACGCCCGCCACATCGCCATCGCCCAGCAGTAGAATACGCGCGCCCGCCTCGCGAATCTTGGCAATCGCCTCTGCATGGCGCTCACGGTCCAACATGCACACCATCAGCTCAGAAACCTCAATCCCCTTCGCCCGAGCCAGATTTTTCAGGTTCTCCTGCACAGGCGCGTCGAGCGAGATCACCCCTTCCGGCAAGCCGCCACCCACGGCAATCTTGTCCATATATACGTCCGGCGCATTCAAGAAATTACCCCGCTCGGCTAATGCCACGGTGGTAATGGCGTTGGGCCCGCCCTTCGCGGTAATGATGGTGCCTTCCAGAGGATCCACGGCGATATCCATGGCAGGGCCGCCGCAACCCACCTTCTCACCGATATACAGCATCGGTGCCTCATCCATCTCGCCTTCGCCGATCACCACGGTCCCATCAATCGCCACCGTGTCGAACGCCTTGCGCATGGCCTCCACGGCAGCACCATCGGCTTCGTTCTTCTGGCCCCGGCCAATCCAGCGTGAAGCGGCAATGGCCGCTGCCTCGGTCACACGCACCAGTTCCAGCGCAAGGTTACGGTCAGAGACATCTTCAAGGCGGCGTTCGGTCATCGGGGACTCCCTTATTTCGGTTCGATGCGGATAAGAGCGGGCGGTTCCAGCACGGCAGGCAGCGTGCCCACGCGCGCCAGCGCGGCGCTCACGGCGGCTTCCGTTGTCTCGTGCGTCACTAGCACAATCGGCACGGCCTCGCCCGGCGCACGCCCACGCTGCAACATCGACTCCAGCGAGATGCCGTGGTCACGCAGAATCGCGGTCACATCCGCCAGCACACCCGGCTGGTCTACCACCGAAAGCCGCAGGAAGTAGGCGCTGTTCAGCTCAGACATCGGCACCAGCCGCGCTTCCTCCAGTGCGCTCTCCGCCATGCCCCAAACCGGCACATGGATCCCGCGCGCGAAATCAATCAGATCCGCCACCACGGCACTGGCCGTCGGCCCCTCACCCGCGCCGCGCCCGCGCAGCAGCACCGGCCCGGCGAAGTCACCATCCATCAGCACGGCATTGAACACACCATCAATGGTTGCAATCGGCTGCTCCATCGGCACCATGGCCGGATGCACCCGCAAAGAGATCCCCGCCTCGGTCTTTTCCGCAATGCCCAGCAGCTTTATCCGGTAGCCAAGCTCCTGCGCGAAGGCGATATCGATGCCGGAAATCCGTCGGATGCCCTCAATATGCACGCTGCTGAAGTCAATCCGCGCGCCAAAGGCCAGCCCGGCCAGAATAGCGAGCTTATGCGCGGCATCCACGCCATCCAGGTCGAAGCTCGGGTCGGCCTCGGCATAACCCAGGCGCTGCGCATCGGCCAGCACGTCGGCAAAATCCCGGCCTTCCTCACGCATAACGGTCAGGATGTAGTTACAGGTGCCATTCAAAATGCCCGCCACACGGGAGACCTGATTAGCCGCCATGCCCTCGCGCAACGCCTTGATCACCGGAATCCCGCCCGCCACCGCCGCTTCATAAGCGATGGTCACGTTGTTTGCCTCCGCCGCCTTGGCCAGCGCCACCCCATGCACGGCAAGCAGCGCCTTGTTGGCTGTCACCAGAGTTTTGCCCGCCGCAATGGCAGCTTCGGCTAGCGCCTTGGCCTTACCCTCGGCGCCGCCTATCAGCTCCACCACCACATCAACGGCCGGGTCATGGGCCAGCCCCACCGCATCATCATACCAGTTCAGCCCATCCAGCTTCACGCCACGGTCGCGGTTGCGGTCCCGGGCAGAAACCGCCGTCACCACCACCGGCCGCCCCGCGCGCGCCGCAATCAGGTCAGCCTGCGCGGCCAGCAATTTCATTACCCCGGCCCCTACGGTCCCGAGGCCGGCAATTCCAACTTTAAGTGGTTTCAAGATTTCACCTCAGATAGCGTCTCAACCGGCGCCCCGTTATCGGTCGCCAGGAAATGTTTGATATTGCGCAAGGCTTGGCGCAGCCGGTGCTGGTTTTCCACCAGGGCGATGCGCACATGGCCATCTCCATATTCACCAAAGCCAATGCCCGGCGCCACGGCCACCTTGGCCTTGGCCATCAGCAGCTTGGAGAATTCCAGACTGCCCAGATGTGCATATTTCGGCGGAATTGGCGCCCAGGCGAACATGGAGCCATCCGGGCTTGGCACATCCCAGCCCGCCGCATGCAGGCCCTTGATGAGAATATCCCGCCGCTCGCGGTAAAGAATGCGCAAATCCTCCACGCAATCCTGCGGTCCGTTCAGCGCCGCCGTCGCCGCCACCTGAATCGGGGTAAAGGCGCCGTAATCGAGATAGGATTTCATCCGCGTCAATGCCTTGATCAAACGCGGATTACCCACCCCAAACCCCATGCGCCAACCGGGCATGGAATAGGTTTTGGACATCGAGGTAAACTCAATGGTGACGTCCTTCGCGCCTTCCACCTGCAAAACGGAAGGCGGTGGGTTGCCGTCGAAATAAATCTCCGAATAAGCAAGGTCGGAGATGATGAAAATATCATGCTGCTTCGCCAGCGCCACCAGTTCCTTGTAGAAATCCAAGGTCGCCATGTAAGCGGTGGGGTTGGACGGGAAGTTCACGATCAGCGCCGTCGGCTTCGGTACGGAATGACGCACCGCGCGGTCAATGGCGCGCAGCATGTCGTCATCCGGCGTGGCGGGGATAGAGCGCACAGACGCCCCGGCGATGATAAACCCGAACTGATGAATGGGGTAAGACGGGTTAGGCACCAGAATGGTATCGCCCGGCGAGGTAATGGCAGCAGCTAGATTCGCCAGCCCTTCCTTGGAACCCAGCGTGGCAATCACCTCCGTCTCCGGGTCGAGCTTCACGCCGAACCGGCGCTCATAATACGTCGCCTGGGCACGACGCAGGCCGGGAATCCCCTTGGAGGTGGAGTAACGGTGGCTGCGTGGATCCTGCACGGTTTCCACCAGCTTCGCCACAATATGGGCGGGGGTAGGGGAATCCGGGTTGCCCATGCCAAGATCAATAATGTCCTCAGCTGCGGCTCGCGCCTTGGCCTTGGCGGTATTCACTTCCGCGAAGACATAAGGGGGCAAGCGGCGTATGCGATGAAACTCTTCAGACATTTTAATCTCGGTTGAGAGTGGTTGATGCGGTGCTCAATACACCAATTGCACGAAGCCGCCAGAACCGGCTGGGAAGGCATTGATTTTGATATCTTTCCCCGGCACCCCGGCAGCCGTCAACGCGTCTGCCATGCGCTGCGCACGAGCGAGCGCCAAGCTCAGTGAGCCCCCGCCAAAGCCGCAAACACGAATCAGCGCCCCCTTACGGTGCGCAGCCACCCCCTGAATCAGCGTCTGCTGGTCATAAGGCAGCAATGCCGAGCCTGGGCGGAACGCCACGGAAACCGGCGGGCCGGGCGGTTTGGGGGCGGCAGCGGGCTGGGCCGCCACGGGAAGCGCCTGAGCCGACGCGGCTTTGGGGTTGGCAACGGACACACCCGGCACCTTGGGCACCGGCGGCGGCGCGGTCGGTAGCGTCAAGCCCGCCAGCGCCCCAGCAGACGGTGCAGACACGCCACCACGCGCCTGCGCGGTTATGGCCGCCTGCGCGCCGGGTGCGGCGGGCGCCAACGGGGGAGGCACATCCGCGAGATTTGGGTAAGGCAGATTAGCGCCCGGCGGGGGTTGCCGGTTTTGCGCAATCGCGCCACCCTCCGCCTCGTGGTACAAATGAATCGATTGAGAACAACCACCTAGAAGAGAGGTCACTGCCAAGATGCCAAACAAAGCTGCGTATCGCCGCTCCAACATGAAAATCCTCTCTTACCCCTCATCATGCGCCCAGCCCCGCCTTGCGCCCTGGCCTTGCGCCCTGTTTGCCTGAGAATAGCCGTCACGGAAAGGATTGCCGACCATGAATGCGCCGACGCCGCCCCAGGAACCCGATATCAAACTGCCCGATGCCGGGGCGCTCGGCCGATCCATGGCCGACATTGCCGCGCGCAGTCAGAAGCTGGTGACAGAATGGATGAAGCGCCAAACCGCCGAGGGGCTCACTTTTGACCCGCTGAATGTCAGCAACGCCTTTCTGGAGATGACCACCAAGCTGCTCTCCAACCCCTCCCAGCTCATGGAAGCGCAGATGGGGCTCTGGCGGGACTATATGACGCTTTGGCAGAACACCGCCCGGCGCATCTGGTCCGGTGAGGAGCCTGAACCCGTCATCAGCCATGATCCCCGGGATAAACGCTTCGCCGACCCCGCATGGCGGCAGAATGAGGTATTTGACTTCATCAAGCAGAGCTACCTACTTTCCGCGCGCTATATCACCGACGTCGTCACCCGCGTGGACGGGCTGGAGCCGAAAACCGCGCAAAAGGTGGATTTCTACGCCCGCCAATTCACCAACGCCCTCAGCCCCAGCAACTTTGCTCTTACCAATCCCGAGGTTCTACGGAAAACCCGTGAAACCGGCGGTGAAAATCTGGTACGTGGGCTGAACAATCTGCTGAACGACTTGGAGCACGGGCGCGGCAATCTGCGTATCCGCATGACCGATACCGAGGCATTCAATGTCGGCGAGAACATCGCCGTCTCCCCGGGCAAGGTCGTGTACCAGAACGAGCTAATGCAGCTCATCCAATACAGCCCCTCCACCGAGGACGCGCTGGCGCGGCCGCTTCTGATCCTGCCGCCCTGGATTAACAAATTTTACATTCTCGATCTGCGCCCCAAAAACTCCCTGGTGCGCTGGCTGGTCTCCCAAGGCCATACCGTGTTCATGGTCAGTTGGGTCAACCCTGACGAACAGCTCGCCGCCAAGAATTTTGACGATTACATGACCGACGGCGTGCTGGCAGCGCTGGATGCCATAGAAAAAATCACTAAACAGAAGCAGGTCAACGCCATCGGTTACTGCCTGGGCGGCACGCTGCTGGCCTCCACTCTTGGCTACATGGCAGCGAAGGGCGATGACCGGATCGCTTCGGCCACCTTCTTCGTCACCCTGACAGATTTCTCCGATGTCGGCGAGTTAGGAGTGTTCATCGACGAGGAGCAACTCTCCAGCCTCGAAGATAAAATGAGCAAGCGCGGCTATCTCGAAGGCACCGAGATGGCCACCACCTTCAACATGCTCCGCGCCAACGACCTCATCTGGAACTTCGTGGTGAATAACTACCTGCTCGGGCAGGAGCCGTTCCCGTTCGACCTACTATACTGGAACTCCGATTCCACCCGCATGCCAGCGGCGATGCATTCTTTCTATCTGCGCAATATGTACCAGAAGAATCTTCTGGCCCAGCCTAGCGGTATTTCCATGAAGGGCGTGCCGGTGGATCTGCGGCAGGTGAAGGTGCCCTGCTATTTCCTTTCCTGCCGGGAAGACCATATCGCTCCCTGGACCAGCACCTACAAAGGTGCGCGGAATTTTGGGGGGCCTGTACGCTTCGTGCTGGCGGCCTCGGGCCATATCGCGGGCGTGGTGAACCCGCCCGAAGGCGGCAAATACAACCATTTCATCAACCAGGAGCAACCCGAAAACCCGGATGAATGGTTCCAAAACGCCACCGAGATCTCAGGCTCCTGGTGGCCAGACTGGCAGCGCTGGGTCACCGCGCAGAATAACGATAAAGTCCCCGCGCGCGAGCCCGGCAAGGTCCGGGGCTTCAAAGCCCTTGAGGACGCACCGGGCTCCTACGTTAAGGTCAAGAGCTGACCCAATATGCTGGTTGGTTCAGGAGACTTCCTGAACCAACCGCTTTACAATTCGGTCCTGGCGTGTCGCAGCGCTATCTTCAAGACTGAACTGTTCCATCATCCCCGTCAGATCATTGGCCTGCTCTTCTAAGGCGTGGCTCACGGCGGTTGTTTCTTCCACCATCGCGGCATTCTGCTGAGTAACTTGATCCATCTGGTTCACCGCGCCGCTAATCTCAGCCAATCCAGCCGATTGTTGCGCCGTTTTCCCGGAAATGCCCTGCACATCCTGGTCAATTTTCTGCACCTCAGCAACAATTTCCGCCATCAACGCGGCAACGCCATGTACCAGCTTCACGCCATCCTCTACCTGCGTGCCAGCATTTGTAATCAGATTTTTGATTTCCTTGGACGCATCAGCCGAACGCTGGGCAAGACCCCGGATTTCCGTGGCGACAACCGCAAAACCACGTCCAGCCTCACCGGCACGCGCGGCTTCCACCCCAGCATTCAGCGCAAGCAAACTGGTCTGAAAGGCAATTTCATCGATCACGACTATAATTTCACCAATTCTCCCGGATGCCTCCTCAATCCTCTGCATGGCCCTCGTCGCATCCACCAACACAGCACCTGATTGATCGACCCTGTTGCGCGCCCCCGCCGCGAGCATTTGCGTGTGCTTCACATCCTCAAATGTTGTCCGTATTGACCCGCTGATCTCACTAAGCGCGGCGGCTGTTTGTTCCAGTGTCGCCGCCTGCTGCTCGGTGCGCCGGGAAAGATCATCCGATGCCTGCCGAATTTCCCGGGCGCTATTCGTGACCCCTCCGGCCGTTTGGCCAATCGCCTGCATTGCCGTGGAGAGTTTTTCAAAAGCCTGATTCAGATCAGTCCGCAATGTTTCATATGCAGCATCCAGACGCGTCGTGAGACGATAGCCAAGATTACCACGCGCCAGTTCACCAAGTGCAGTCGAAATAACTTCCATGGCCACGCGTTGCGCCTCAGTCTTGGCCCGTCGCGCGTCTTCATCATGGCGGCGGACATCTTCATAATTCTGCCGTTGGGTCAGCGCCTCCATCGTAGTTGCCTTAGCAACGGTATTCATCTGACTCAGCACTGAAAGCGCCGCAGGAAAATCCTGCGGGTCAACAATTTCAGATTTTACGTCGTTCTTCTTGACGCCCACGAACAAAACACCAATCACCGCGCCACCAGACAGCACCGGTTCATAATAAGTGTAGTATCTTTCTCCCAAAATCTCCGCTTCGCCGCGAAAAGACGCTTTGGCCGTGAATACGGCATCATAAACTGCACCACGCGCGAGATTGGTGCCAATGGCACGCTGACCGTTTTCAGCCACCACATTAGTGGCAACGCGCTGGTCACGCATGAAAATGGTCGCCACCCCTCCATGAGCGGTACGAACCTCATCAACAATTTTGACGTCACCATTCACGCAGGTTTGGCCAAAAAACAACCTATCCCCTTCAAGCCGGGGGGCACCAAGCTTGGACAATTTAGCGCGCAACAGATCAATGTTCCTGTCCAGCCCGAGTTGGGCCTGCAATGCAGCCTGGTCTTGCTCGGCCGCCCGGGCAAGACGCACCATGTTTGCCAGCAATGCGTTCTGTCGCCGCCGGAACCACAACCAAGCTGCCAACGCCAAAATACCCGCCTCCAGAAGCAGCATTATATAAGCCATGTCATTCCCGGGTTATGATCGAGGTATTCAAATCATTATTATCGCCAGCCTAACCATCTCTTAATTAAATAAGACCGGAAATTTGCCCCTCCGGCGCGGACGGGCTAACAGCCAGGCATCTGATCCTCCCGCCCGGAAGCCGCGATGCGTGTGTTACAAATCATGGCCGGGAATAAGAACGGCGGTGCCGAGCTTTATTCCACGGACATCATGCTCAGTCTGCATGAGGCAGGGCTGGACCAGCGGATCGTGCTGCGCCCCACCGCCCCGCGTTTCATGGAGCTGGCCGAGTCCGGCCTCACCATGGCACCGGACGTGCTGCGCAACCCGTTGCGCCCGCTGCAAAAGCTGCGCCTGAAACAGCTTGTCCAGGACTACAAGCCGGACATCATCCATTGCTGGATGCGCCGCGCCGTCAGCCTCGTTGCCCCTGGTTCCGCGCCCGCCATCATCGGCTGGTATGGCGATTATGAGGAGCAGCAAAAACATTTCGGCGCCTGCACGCATTTCATCGGTGTCACACGCGACCTTGTACGCCACGCTTACGACAGCGGCGCCAAACCCGGCACGGCCTTTTATGTACCAACTTTTCCCTCGGTCGAAGACTCAGCCCCGCTGGATAAATCCAGCCTCGGCACTCCGCCCGGCAAAAAGGTGCTGCTGATTCTCTCCCGTCTGCACAAGGTCAAAGGCATAGATACCGCCTTACACGCCCTAGCCCTGCTGCCGGACTGCCATCTGTGGATCGCTGGCACCGGCCCGGAGGAAGCCGCCTTAAAAGCCCTGGCCCGAGAGCTGGGCGTAGCGGACCGCGCTAAATTCCTCGGCTGGCGGACCGATCGCGGCGCCCTGCTGCGCGCGGCAAATGCCTGCCTGCTACCCTCGCGCTATGAGCCGTTCGGCACTGTGATTCTGGACGCCTGGTCAACCGCCACGCCTTTCATCGCCTGCGAGTCAGACGGCCCCAAAGCCACCATTCGCAATGGCGAGAACGGCATGCTGGTACCCGCCGATAACCCGCCCGTGCTGGCAGGTGCTATCCGCGCGGTGCTGGACAATAAAAACCTGCGCGAGCGCATCGCCCGCACCGGGCATCAGGAGTATCTGGCCCACTTCACGCGCGAGGCCGTGACACGGACCATGCTCGAAACCTACGAGACCATCCTGGCGCAAACCCGCCAGACCCGCCGGGCCTAACCCGGCGCGCCGTCAGCGCACCAGCAAAACCGGCGCATTCACTAGCCGGATCACCGCCGTGGTGGTGCTGCCCACAATCAGCGTGCGCAACGGCGAGTGGCCGTAAGCCCCCATCACCAGCACGGCATCCGGCGTCTGCGCCACCGCAGCGGCGATAATTTCTGCTGCCACGCCAGGCTTGTGGGTGATGGTTAGAGCCCGTCCATGTAGCTGCTCACGCACCTCATCCGCCAGCCGGGCATGGTTCTCGTCCGCCGCGCCTGCAATCACCAGATGCACTGGTAAATCCTTAATCAACGGGGAGTTGGCGCAGCGTTCCAGCGCGTGCCGAGCGGCGGAGCTGCCATCATAGGCCAGCACGGCGGCGCGCGGGGCCGTAGCTTCCAGCGGGGCGATTAGAATCGGTCGGTTGGAAGCTCGCACCACACGCTCGATCTTGGAGCCGATATGGTCCTTCGCGAATTCATGGCTGGCACCGCGCTTGCCAATCACCACAACACGGGCCTGCGCCTCGCGTTCCAGAATCGTTTCCACGATTCCGCCATGGCGGTGCAGTATCTTCACTTCCGCTGTTCCAGCCTTGCGCAACCGCTCCTCACCGGCGGCAAGCAGCACGCGCCCGCGCTCCACCTGCAAACGCGCCTCGGCCTCGTCGAGCTGGGTCAGCTCCTCCAGCAGCCGGGACTTCACTCCCAGCCCGATCGCACCGGAAAGATCATGCCGCTCCGCCACGGCATCCTTGCGCTGCACCACATGCAGCAGCTCCACGGGCAATTCCCATTTGCGCGCCACCCAGGCGGCCAAGTCGCATACTGGGGCCGCGTAGCGGGAAGCATCAATACAAGCCAGGATATTTTGCATCTGCCGTTTTCCCCTTAATGCGCCGCCAGTTGCTGTTCCGCGTCCGGCTTATCATGCACGGCGAATCGCTCAACCATCAGCGCACTCGGCTCGTTTAGCCCCACAACCTCAACCCGCACGCCCTCGCGCCGGAACCGGATCACCGCCTTATCCAGCGTGCCCACACTGGTGATATCCCAGAAATGAGCATTGCTCAGATCCAGCACCACATGGTCCAGCACTTCCTTGAAATCGAACGCCTCCGCGAACCGCTCCGCCGAAGCAAAGAAGATCTGCCCCGAGATAAAATATGTGCGGGTCCGCCCATCCTCGGACAGTACCGAGGAGACCGTGAACATGCGCTTCACCTTAGCCGCGAAGAACAAGCCCGAGAGCACTACGCCGGCAACGACGCCCGCGGCAAGGTTGCGCGTCCACACCACAATCACCACCGTCACCACCATCACCACAGAAGACTGCCACGGATGATGCTTAATATCCCTCACGGATTTCCAGGAGAACGTGCCGATGGACACCATGATCATCACCGCTACCAAGCTCGGCATCGGAATCCGCGCCACCAGCGGGTTCAGCACCACCAGCAGAAACAGCAGAAACACACCCGCCACCAGGGTGGAAAGCCGGGTCGAGCCGCCGGACTTCACATTGATGACAGACTGGCCGATCATCGCGCAGCCACCCATGGCGCCCAGAAAGCCGGTGAAGAAATTGGCAACACCCTGGCCGCGCATCTCCCGCGCCTTATCAGATGACGTATCGGTGAAATCATCCACAATCTGCGCGGTGAGCATCGTCTCCAGCAGCCCCACCGCCGCCATCGTGATCGAATAAGGCAGGATAATCCGCAGCGTATGGAGGTTAAACGGCACATCCGGCAGCGCGAAATGCGGCAGGTCGGTTGGCAGCTTGCCCATATCCCCGACCGTATTCACATGAATCCCGCCGTAAATTGTCACAGTCGTGAGAATAACGATCGCCACCAGCGGTGAGGGAATGGCTCGGGTAATCCGGGGAAACAGGTAAATAATCACCAACCCCACCGCGATAATCGCGTAGGTCACGGGCGGCACATGCACCAGCTGCGGCATCTGCGCCAGGAAGATCATGATTCCCAGCGCGTTCACAAACCCGGTAATGACCGAGCGCGAGACATATTGCATCAACAGATTCAGCCGTAACAGACCGGCAATCACCTGAAACACGCCCATCAGAATGGTGGCGGCAAACAGATATTGCACACCATATTGATGCACCAGCGGCACCACTACCACCGCGACCGAGGCCGTCGCCGCCGAAATCATGCCCGGGCGGCCGCCGAAAAACGCGATAATCACCGCAATGGAGAAAGAGGCATACAGCCCCACCCGCGGATCCACCCCCGCGACAACGGAGAACCCAATCGCCTCGGGAATCAGCGCCAGCGCCACGACAATCCCAGCCAGAATATCCGCGCGGGGATTCGAGAACCAATTACGTTTGATGGCTTCAATATTCAGCATGTATCTACTTCAAACAACTCAGTCATCACCAAGCGGGCATGAGCGCGGAGCCATGTCTGCGGCAAAAGGCTTGATGTTTAAGGTTATCCCGGGGATAGGCGCCGGGCCGAGCCACCCGGAAACCGGGTCCAACGAATAGCGCTCCCGTTTACCCCGCACCCTTTTTTACTGCAAGTGCGAAGCAGCCCGCGCGCCTCTCACCGGCATCGCAGCAGCCTCTGGCCTAGGGTTGAACACTCTTGCCTTTGAACATGCACCATTGCGCCCCCGCGCACCGCCAGCATTCCGGCTTGCGCGCCTTGCACACATAGCGCCCGTGCAGAATCAGCCACAGATGTGCCGGCTTGAGCATCTCCTTGGGGATGCGTTTCACCAGCGCATCCTCCACCGCGCGCGGGGTGGCGCCGGGGGCAATACCGGTGCGGTTACCCAGGCGGAAGATATGCGTATCCACCGCCATGGTCGGCTGGCCGAACACCTCGTTCAGCACCACATTTGCGGTCTTGCGGCCGACCCCCGCCAGGGCTTCCAGCGCTTCGCGCTCACTAGGCACCTCGCCGCCATGGCGCTCCAGCAACTGCCGCGCCAGCAGCTCAACATTTTTAGCCTTCGCCTGCCAGAGCCCGATGGTCCTGATCTTGTCGCCAATCCCCGCCGCCCCCAGCGCCGCCATCCCCGCCGGATCAGGCGCGGCCTCGAACAAAGCGGGCGTCACCTTGTTCACCGCGACATCGGTCGTCTGGGCGGAAAGCACCACCGCCACCAGAAGCTGGAAGGGCGTGCCATACTCCAGTTCCGTGCGCGGGTCCGCATTACCATTGGCAATGGCGGTCAGAAAGGCCGGCACGTCCGCCTTTTTCATCGGCCTGGATGACGGGATCTCGCCCGGCTTAGCGGTCATTTGGTGCCGAACAGCCGGTCTCCGGCATCGCCCAGGCCGGGCAGAATATACGCGTTCTCGTCTAGTTGCCGGTCCAGTGAGGCAGTATAAATCGGCACATCCGGGTGCGCCGCCTCAAAAGCCTTCACCCCCTCGGGGGCCGCGAGGAGGCAGACAAATTTCAACTGCTGCGCCCCGGCCTGCTTCAAACGCGTCACTGCCGCGGCGGCGGAATGGCCGGTGGCCAGCATCGGGTCCACCACAACGCACAACCGCTCTTCCAGCGCCTCGGGCGCCTTGAAATAATATTCCACCGGCTCGTGCGTCTCATGGTCACGATACATGCCCACATGCGCCACGCGGGCCGCGGGCACCAAGTCCAGCATCCCTTCCAAAATCCCCGCCCCGGCGCGCAGAATAGAGACAAAGCAGAGCTTCTTGCCCTGCACCTGCATGGCCTGCATCTCCTCCATCGGGGTCTCGATGGTCACCGGCTCCAGCGGCAGATCGCGAAGCACCTCATACCCCAGCAGCAGAGAGATTTCGCGCGCCAGGCGGCGGAAGCCCCCGGTCGTCGTCTCCTTCATGCGCAGCATCGTCAGCTTATGTTGCACAAGCGGATGATCGATGACGGTCAGCATTCTTTTTTCAGCCTCCTGCTTTTGGTAGCCTGATGACAAAGCGGGCGCCAATCACGTGCCCGGTGTCATCCCGACGGTTTTCGGCCGAGATTCGGCCATGATGCGCTTCCACAATCTGGCGCGAGATGGACAGCCCCAGCCCCGAATGGCTGCCAAACTGCTCACTCTCCGGCCGTTCGGAATAGAACCGGTCAAAGATGGAATCCAGCTTGCCATCGGGAATCCCCGGCCCTTCATCCTCCACAGCCAGCTCAATCAAACCGCCCGTCTCCCGCCCGCGTAGGAATATCTTGCCATTTTCCGGGCTAAACGAGATCGCATTGCCGATGAGATTGCGCAGCACCTGCACCAGCCGTGTCTCGGAGCCGCGCACCAGCAGCCCAGCGGCTGGGGCATCCACCTCCATGAACGGGAACCCCTCCTTGCGGGTGGCATCATGGATTTCCGCCAGCGTGGCAAGCATCCGCGCCATATCCACAATCTCATACCGGCTGCGGGAGAGTTCGGAATCCAGCCGCGAGCTGTCGGAAATATCCGTAATCAGCCGGTCCAGCCGCCCTACATCCTGCGTCACAATCGCCA
The DNA here is from genome assembly GCF_900129125.1 of Acidocella aminolytica 101 = DSM 11237. Lineage (GTDB taxonomy): Bacteria > Pseudomonadota > Alphaproteobacteria > Acetobacterales > Acetobacteraceae > Acidocella > Acidocella aminolytica. Next base: position 19,133 of record NZ_FQVJ01000005.1, read on the forward strand.
GCAACCGCGAGGCCCGCGCCGGGTCCTCCACGCGCGCGAGCGTTTCCACCGCCGAGCGGATGGACGAGAGCGGGTTCTTGATCTCATGCGCCACATCGGCCGCGAATTTCTCAATCGCATCCATCCGTGACCAGAGAGCCTGGGAGGTGCCCTCCAGCGTGCGCGCCAGCGTGCCAATCTCGTCATTGCGGGTGGTGATGGGCTTGGGCAAAGTCTGCGCCCCGGCGCGCCCTTCGCGCATCCGTTCCGCCGCCGCCGCCAGGCGCGAGATCGGGCTGGCAATGGTACGGGAGAGATAGAAGGAGACAATCACCGTCAAGGCCAACGCCAGCGCGAACAGGATCAAAATCGAGATCCGCACCGCCAGCACCGCGGCATCCACTTCCGAAGCTTCGCGCGTCAGCAGCACCGTGCCCACTGTCTGCTGCCCGTGCTGAATCGGCTCCGCCACAGTCACCAGCAGTACACCCTGCTGGTCACGGCGCACAAAAGGCGGCGTCTCCTGAGCGGACCCGCTGCCTCCGGTATCGGTCATCTGCAACACCGTGCGCGCATCCGGCTGCCAGCCCAGCGTGTTCGGGTTTTTCCCCGCACTAGAACCAACCATGCCGGATTCATCACCACTCCCGGTCACCGAGCCGGAGAGGTGGTCATAAATAAAACTAATCACCCGCGAGAACAGCCCGGGCGGCGGCGGCGCGGCCAGCGGCTCCGTCACAATCGCCCCGCCCGCACCCGGATGCACACGTGAATTGGCGATCAACTCGCCATCCGGCCCGTAAATCAGCGCCTGCGCGTTTGGCGTCGGTTCGGTCAGGGAATACAACAACGGCTGGGCGAGGTCTGGGCTCAGTGTCTGCTGGCCATTATTGTTCTGCACCGCAGTCTCGGCAATGGCCCCGGCATAAATCCGCGCTTGCTCCCGCAGCGCCGACACTTCAGCCGCCAGCAGCCCCTGCTGGTACTGGTCCAGATACAGCAACGCGGCGAAAATCAGCACCAGTGGCAGAAAATTCACTAGGAGAATGTCGCGCAACAAACGCGACAGGCGGGATTTCTTGGCCAGGATCAAACGTCCTTATAACGGTAACCAATACCGTACAGCGTCTCGATCTGGTCGAACTCGCCATCGACATTGCGGAACTTCTTACGCAGCCGCTTCACATGGCTGTCGATGGTGCGGTCATCCACATACACATTCTCGCCGTAGGCGGCGTCGATCAACTGGTCGCGGGACTTCACCATGCCCGGCCGCTGCGCCAGCGACTTCACCAGCAGAAACTCCGTCACAGTAAGCTGGATGTCTTTACCCTTCCAGAGACATTGATGCTTAGTCTCATCCAGCGTCAGGTCGCCACGGGTCAACACGCTGGCCGGGGCGGCACCGCTGGCCTCCGCGCGCGTTGATTCATGCCGGCGCAACAAGGCGCGGATCCGCTCCAGCAGCAAACGTTGGGAGAACGGCTTGGTGATATAATCATCCGCCCCCAGCCGCAGTCCCATCAACTCGTCTAGCTCATCATCCTTGGAGGTCAGGAAAATAACCGGCAAAGCCGAGCGGGCACGCAGCTTTTGCAACAGCTCCATGCCATCCATACGCGGCATCTTAATATCCAGCACTGCCAGATCCACCGGCTTGGCGAGCAACGCCTGCAAGGCGGACTCACCATCCGTGTAGGTGCGGACCACGAACCCCTCCGCCTCCAGCGTCATCTGTACGGAGGTGAGAATATTGCGGTCGTCATCGACCAGAGCGATCGTTTGTTTCATAGTGCAGACCCAATCAATGAATTCGTGGCCTTTCTGCCGCCAGGGAGTGACCGGATTATGGCAGCAAATCAAGAGCAGAGATTGGCGGACGCCGCCTCTTTAATCCTCAACGCTCGCAGCGCCACCCTGGCCACGGCCAAAGACGGCATCCCCCACGCCGCCCTGGTTACCCCGGCGCTGGACACCAACGGACAACCGCTGCTGCTGCTCTCCAACCTAGCCCTGCACACCAAGCATTTACACGCCAACCCTACTTGTGCGCTGTTTTTCACGGGCCAACCCCAGGATGAAAACCCGCAAACCACCCCCCGCCTGTGCCTAACCTGCGAGGCCAAGCAACTGGAAGGCCGCGCCCAGCGGGATATTTTCCTGAAAACCCACCCTTACGCGTCATTATATGTAGATTTTATAGACTTTAACTTCTGGACTCTATTTATTTTAGGGGCAAATTATGTCGGCGGCTTTGCGAATGCTTCCTCTTTGAAAATTACCGCGCTGCAACACAATATTCTCAAAATGTTAAACCCTGAGACCAGTTGAACGAACGGGGTGAGACGATTATGAACGATCCTGCATCTACGTCTCGCTTCAAAGGAATACCCAAGCTGATGACCGACAAATCATCCCTCCGCGACGCCGCGCCGCTGAACGGCACCGGCGTGCATCTCGCCGCTGCCCTGCATGCCAACCTCACCGCCCCGGCGCTGGTGGCGCATTCGCTGCGCAAAAACGAGGGCCGTCTTTCAGCCGATGGCGCGCTGATCGTGCGCACGGGTGTGCATACGGGCCGTTCGGTGGCGGATAAGTTCGTGGTTGAGGAGCCGGAAACCGCCGCCGAGATCTGGTGGGGCAAAATCAACCAGAAGCTCCCCCGCGCGAAATTCGATGTGCTGAAATCCCGCGTGCAGGCTTACCTGCAAGGGCGCGAGCTGTTCACCCAGGACCTGTATGCTGGTGCGGATCCCGCCAACCGCATCCGCGTGCGCCTGGTCACCACCGGCGCCTGGCACGCCTTGTTCGCCCGCAACATGTTCATCCGCCCCGCGGAAGAGGAGTTGACAGGGTTCGAACCGGATTACGTCATCCTCCACGCCCCGGATTTCGAGGCCGACCCGGCGATCGACGGTGTCAAATCCTCCACCGCCATCGCGCTGTCCTTCGCTGAGAAGCTCATCGTCATCGCCGGCACCGAATATGCGGGCGAGATCAAGAAATCCATCTTCACGGTCATGAACTGGCTGCTGCCCGCCAAGGGCGTGCTGCCCATGCACTGCTCAGCCAATATCGGCCCGAATGAAGACAGCGCGCTGTTCTTCGGCCTCTCAGGCACCGGCAAAACCACCCTCTCCTCCGACCCCACACGCCGCCTGATTGGCGATGACGAGCATGGCTGGGGCCCGGATGGCGTGTTCAATTTCGAGGGCGGCTGCTACGCTAAAGTCATCGATCTCAGCCAGAATAACGAGCCGGAAATCTGGGCGGCCTCCCACCGCTTCGGCACCGTGCTGGAAAACGTGGTCGCCGGCCCGCGCGGCCATCTGGACCTCGCGGACCGCACCCTCACCGAGAATACCCGCGCCTGCTACCCGGTGGAATTCATCCCCAACGTGGAGCTCTCCGGCCGCGGCGGCCAGCCCAAGAACGTGGTGATGCTCACGGCCGATGCATTCGGCGTGCTGCCGCCGCTCTCGCGCCTCACCTCGGCGCAAGCCATGTACCACTTTCTATCCGGCTACACCGCGCGCGTGGCGGGCACTGAAAAAGGGCTCGGCAAGGAACCCCAGGCTACCTTCTCCACCTGCTTCGGCGCCCCCTTCCTGCCGCGCCACCCGCAGGTTTACGGCAAGCTTCTGCAGGCCCTCATCAACCAGCATGGTGTAAATTGCTGGCTGGTGAATACCGGCTGGACCGGCGGCGCCTATGGCGTGGGCAAGCGCATGTCCATCACCCACACCCGCACCTTGCTGCGTGCGGCGCTGGCGGGCGAGTTGGACCATGTGGAATACCGTACCGACCCGTTCTTCGGCCTTGCCATCCCCACCCACGTCAACGGCGTGCCAGACGAGGTGCTGGACCCGCGCCAGTCCTGGGCCGACAAAGCCGGATACGACAAAGCCGCACAGGGTCTGGTGCAGCGCTTTATCGAAAATTTCGAGAGCTTCGCCGAGCATGTGGATGACGACGTAAAAGCCGCCGCTATCAAAACCGCAGCCTGACCCCGTGGTGATCGAAAGGGGCCATCCGGCCCCTTTCTGATCTTCTGCCCGGCCTCGTCGTTGCCATCTCACATGGTTTACGCAACGATGGGCCCGTGGCCACATCTCCCAATTCCGCGTCCGTCCCCCGCAAAACCATAAACGCCCTCACCTCCATACGCGGCGTCGCGGCGCTCTGCGTGGTGCTTCACCACCTCGTCCTGTTTTTCCGCTTCAATAAATGGTCATCCCCCCACACGCTCACCAGTATGCTCTATATGGGCTTCACCGGGGTGGATCTATTTTTCGTTCTCAGTGGCTTCATTCTCACCATCGTACATGTCCAAATGCGCCCGCGTGAGCTAGGCACCTTCGCCATGCGGCGCGTTCTGCGGCTGTACCCGCTGCATCTGAGCATTCTGGCCGTCATGGCCGGGCTGGGCTGGTTTTCCATTATATGGCCGCGCCACACGCTGAACTGGTCCCTGCTCCCGCTGGCCGGCACCTTACTGGCGCCCTATTTCAGCCTGACCCATAACCCCTGGAACGATGTAAGCTGGTCCGCCGGGGTTGAACTTTCTTGCTATCTGGCCTTTCCGCTCGGGCTGTTCGCGCTGCGCCGCGCCCCCAGCTGGGTTCTGGCTGGTATCACCGCCGCCCTGGCCTATACGGCCTGGACTCTCCATATTCATGATGCCGAAGCCTGGACCGGCCTGCCCGCTTTGCGGCGCGGCTGGTCAGACTTCGCGCTGGGCGCTGCGGCGGGACTATTATCCACCCGCCTGTCCCTCAACCGTAGCAGCGCCTGCCTGCTGGAAACCGCTGGGCTCGGGCTGATCGGCTGGGCTGTTTACGCCATGCAGCCACCTCTTATCCCGTTGGGCGCGGTCATGCTGATCTTCGCGCTGAAAGCCCAAAAAGGCCCCATCAACCGCCTGCTCAACCTGCGCCCACTCGTCTATTTAGGAGAAATTTCCTATTCCATCTATCTGCTGCAAATGGTCGTCTTCATGGCCTTTTTCAGCCTGTGGCGCGTACCCAATTACCCCACCCCTGTGCTGTACCCTGCCATCACACCGCTATTTCTGGTCCAACAGGCGGTTTTCATCGCGGTCCTAATCGCCACAGCCAGCCTGACATACAAATATATTGAACTGCCGGGCCAGCGGCTTTGGCGCACCGCCGCGCGCCTGCCAGCCCGCGCCGTCACAGCAAGCTAAGCTCAGCCTTCCCGCACCGCCCCAATCAAAAACTCCACATTCCCTTCCGGCCCCTTAATCGGGCTCGGCGTGATGCCCAGCACCCGCCAGCCGGGCAGAGCGGCAAACCAGCCCTCAATCCGCGCGCAGACCTGCTCATGCACAGCGGGATCACGCACCACCCCGCCTTTGCCCACCTGCTCCGGCCCCGCCTCAAATTGCGGCTTGATCAGCGCCACCACGAACGCGCCCGGCACGCACAAGGCCAACCCGGCTGGCAGCACCGTCTGCAACCCGATGAAACTCGCATCGCACACCAGCGCCCCCACCGGCTCGGGAATCACCGCATCCGTCAAATGCCGGGCATTGGTTTTTTCCAGCACCACCACCCGCGGGTCTGATCGCAGCTTCCACGCCAACTGCCCATGCCCCACATCCACGGCGTAAACCTTGTCAGCACCATGGGTGAGCAGCACATCGGTAAATCCGCCGGTTGAAGCCCCTACATCCAGCCCAATCCGCCCCGCCGGGTCCAGCCCGAAATGCGCAAGCCCGTGCGCCAGCTTCATCCCGCCGCGCGAAACCCAAGGATGTTCCTGTCCCTTCACTGAAAGCTGCGCCTCGGCGGGCAGCGTATCCCCCGCCTTGGCCACCCGTGCCGTGCCCGCATAAACCAGCCCGGCCATAATCAAAGCCTGCGCCTTAGTGCGGGACTCCACCAGCCCGCGCTCCACCAGCATCACATCCACACGCTGCTTGGCCATTACTTCGTATCTCCGGGCAAGGCTTTAAACCGATAAGGGCTGGCGCTCGTCGTCTCCGGGCTCAGCGCCAAACGGTGCGCAATCGGCGGAAACGCGCGGGAACGGCAATCCTGCCTTTCGCACATCCGGCAGGAGAGCCCAATCCCTACCGCCGCCTTGGCCAAATCCAGCCCGTCTCCATATACAAGCTCCTTGGCATGGGAGACATCGCACCCCATGGTCACCGCCCTCACCGGCGGCGGGTCGCCCCAGCGCGCTGGGCGACCGGTAATGGCGCGCGCAAAGCACAGAAACGTCTCCGTGGCCGAAAGCTGGGCCACCTGCACGCGGATCGCCCCGGGCGTAGCAAAGGCTGAATGCGCCACCCAGCGCGGGCAGGTGCCGCCATAGCGCATGAAAGGAAACCCGGCGGCGGAAAAGCGCTTGCTCACATTCCCCGCTGGATCCACCCGCAGAAAGAAAAACGGCACCCCCCGCGCCCCGGCCCGCTGCATGGAGGACAAACGGTGGCACGCCTGCTCGTAAGACACTCCAAACCGTGCGGCCAGCCCGTCCACATCGTAACGCAGTTCCCGCGCCGCACTCAAAAACGGCTCGTAAGGCATCATCAGCGCGGCGGCGATATAATTCAGCAGTCCAATCCGCAGCAATTCGGCTGCGTCACGCGTGGTCGGCTCCGCGCGTTTTACAATCGTTTCCACAGGGGCGCGCGCCTCCAGCAAAGCCAACTGAAACGCCATCTGAAACCCCCGACTCTCACGCGGAAGGTCCTCGGAGAGCGTCAGCATCCGGTTCGCGGCGTCAAACACCCGCAAACTGCCAGGCAAGGTCCGAACCTGCACCACCAGTCCATGCTGGCGCCGCAACCGCTCCGCCAGCGCGTGGCTGGAGCCCACCGCCGCCACATCCATCGCCTTGCCAATCGCCTCCGCCACCTCCTCCAGCGCCGGGAAGTGATTCTCATGGGCGTGGAAAAAATCCCGCACCTCCTCATTCGGCAGCAAAATCTTGCGGCCTGAGGGCAAGGTAATCCCCGCCCCCTCCTCCCGCGCGCCCGCCAGCGCCCGGTGCAGCGTCAGCACCGCCCGCGCCGCGTTAGGGGCAGCCGCCAGCGCCTGCACCTCGCTTTCCGGCACCGGGTCGATGGCCAGCTGCGGGTCAGAGAAGACTTCCCGCAAGGAAACCTCGAACTCCCGCTCCTGCACCCCCGAGAGCGCAGCCAGATCGACCTTCAAAATCTCCGTCAGCTTAAACAGCAGAGAGGCCGTAACATTGCGCTGGTCGTGCTCTACGAGATTCAAGTAGGACGTTGAAATCCCGAGCTTCTGCGCGAAACCTTGCTGGGTGAAGCCCTGTTCCATCCGCAACCGGCGAATGGTTTTGCCGATCATCAATTTTGACATGTTTTACAATTCGCAAAAATTTACAGTAAAGTCACGCACAGATTTCATCATATTCCCTGAAATTCCACTAGGCTTCGCATCGCGATGTAAATAGTTTCACTTATACCTTCACCGCGCGGCAATCCTCTCCATGCACCTTCCCCCCGCCGCGTTGGTGAAGGCATCGATCAACGAAGGAGTGTCACCATGCGTAACCCAATCACCCAAACCTTTTCCCCCGACGGCCTTGGCGGGAATGGCGTGGTTGTGGCGCGTGACGCCCGCAGCGGCGGCCGCCCCAACCAGCCCACCCAAACCCATCGCCGCGCGGAGTCTTCCAATGATCGCAATGATGATTTTAACAATTATGACGACGGCCTTGTTCATGGTCATTTCTGGGCCATGTCCTCAACCGTCCGTTAACCTTAAAGCCCGTCAACAGCTTTAATGCAGGTTGGCAAACCCCAGGCTCACAGCCTGGGGTTTGCATTTGCCGCCGCCCGCCGCACAACATACTTGGCAAATTCCGTGCTTCGGTGTGAAATCCCAACATGTCCGCGCGGCCTTTTCTTCTAACACCGGATCTGCTTCTCCGGGCCTACCGTCTGGGACTCTTCCCCATGGCGGAATCGCGCGAAAGTCGCACCTTGCACTGGCTGGATCCTGATGCGAGGGGCGTTCTGCCCTTGCATGGTTTTCACATCTCCCACAGCCTGATGAAAGTTCTGCGCAGCCAGCGTTTCACCGTCACGGCGGACGCGGATTTCCCCACCACCATTGCCGCCTGCGCCGCCGCCCGGGCCGACCGTCCGGAAACCTGGATCAATCACGAAATCGAGAGGCTCTTCATCGCCTTGTTCAAACTCGGCTTCGCCCATAGCGTCGAAACCTGGGAAAACGGCCAGCTTGTCGGGGGATTATACGGCGCGGCACTGGGCGGGGCGTTTTTTGGAGAGAGCATGTTCTCTTCCACGACAGACGCTTCTAAGGTAGCCCTGGCGCATCTCGTCGCGCGACTGCGCCTGGGCGGCTACACACTGCTGGACACGCAGTTCATCACCAGCCACCTCGCCCGTTTTGGCGCCATTGAGGTCCCGCGCGAGCGCTATCACGCTCTGCTGGCCGAAGCGGTGGAGGTTTCCGCGCATTTTCCCCTCCGCCCAGATACCGCCACATTAATGCGTGAGTTTGAAACCATGCGAAAGGAGGCCCCATGAACCGCCTAACCCTCACCACCCTGGCGCTTCTGGCCCCAGCTTTGGCCAATGCCGCCCCGGTTTTTCTGCCCACGCGCGACGTGGCCGTGCAATACACCTTGGCCCGCCCCGGCCAGGTCGCGCGGAATTTTCAGCTTCTTTACAATGCCGCCACCCAATCCGCGCGGGTCAACAGCGCCTATGGATACTATGTTCTCGCCAACCTGCACGAGGGCCAAGCGCAGCTTGTGCTGCCCGCCATGCACGCCATCGTCCAGGCGCCGGATTTCTCAGCCCTCACGACGGAAATCAACCAGGCTGACAATGCCCGCTTCACCCCCCTGGGTACCGGCCATTATGCGGGCCTGACCTGCCAACGTTATAAAATCGTTGACACGCACGGCACCGGCCAAGCCTGCCTCACGCCGGACGGGGTGGTGCTGCATTTCACCGGGCAGGACGCGCATGGCTCAGCGGACCTGACCGCCACCAGCGTCACCTACACCCCGCAGTCGGTCAGCGAGTTTGCCCCGCCCGCCGGCTTTGCCCCTATCAATCTGCCCCCCGGCACGGTGGCCGCCCTGCTCCAGCCCCATTAGACCAAACATACGCAGTTTACCGAACATCGCCCGGTAAGCGCCTCATTCATCTCCCGCGCCGGATCGTCTGTGATGCAGAAAACCAGGGAAGCCAGCCCCCCGGCATCACAACGGTCCTGCCGCAGGAGAAGCTCATGTCAGCAACATCTCACGACCCCGGCGCAAAACTTCCGCGACGGAAATTCAATAAACTCGTCTCAAACCCGGTATTCGAGGATTATTCCCTCCGATACGCGCCCAAGAGTTTCCGAACCTGGTCGCAATATGCCGTGTTCTCGGCCGCATTGGGCGGTATCGCCTATCTAGCAGACCAAGCCATTGGCGGCTCGCTCGCCGTGCAGTTTGGGTTCACCAATGCCTTCTGGGGCATCATCGCGGCGGCGGTGATCATTTTCCTCACCGGCATTCCCATCGCTTATTACTGCGCCAAATATAATGTAGACGTGGATCTGCTGACCCGTGGCGCGGGCTTTGGCTATCTCGGCTCCACCATCACCTCGGTCATCTACGCGTCCTTCACCTTCATATTTTTCGCGCTTGAAGGCTCTATCATGGCGCAAGCCTTCAATCTCTATTTCGGGATTCCGCTGCCCATCGGCTACGCAATCGGATCTTTGATGATCATTCCGCTGGTGACATTCGGCATGACGCTGCTCTCCAAGCTTCAGGTCTGGACCCAGCCGCTCTGGCTGTTGCTGCTCTTTGCCCCGCCCGTGGCCGTGCTGATGGAAGACCCGAACGCGGTCTCAAACTGGGTGAATTTCGCCGGCGCTTCCCCCAGCGGCGACAGCTTCAATCCGCTGCTGTTCGGCTCCGCTGCCGGAATCGCGCTCTCGCTCATCGCGCAAATTGGTGAGCAAGCTGACTATCTGCGCTTCATGCCGGACAAGACCAAGAAAAGCTCCTTCGGCTGGTGGCTGGCCGTTCTCGGCGCAGGTCCCGGCTGGGTGATTCTGGGGGCGGCCAAGCAGCTCATGGGCTCGTTCTTCGCCTCCGTGGCGGTGACGCACGGCACCAAGCTGGCACAAGCCAACGAGCCCATTCAGATGTATCATGCTGGTTTCACCTATATCTTCGGCGCGGGCTTCGCGGCCATCACGGTGGCTACCTTTTTCGTCATTCTGTCGCAGATCAAGATCAACGTCACCAACGCCTATTCCGGCTCGCTATCCTGGTCCAATTTCTTCTCGCGTCTTTTGCATGTGCATCCTGGCCGCGTTATCTACATCTTCTTCAATGTTGGCATCTCGCTGACCATGATGGAGCTGAATATGTTCTCGGTTCTCGGGCATATTCTTGGCTTCTATTCCAACGTCGCCGTGGCCTGGATCGGCGCGGTCACCGCAGACCTTGTCATCAACAAGCCCATTTTGAAACTTAGCCCGTCTTATATCGAGTTCAAGCGCGCGCATCTCTACAACTTCAACCCGGTCGGCTTTGGCGCCATGGTGATCGCCTCGATCATCTCCGTGCTCGCCTTCTTTCATCTGTTCGGGGATTATGCCGCCGCCTACTCGGCGTTCATCGCGCTGGGCGTGTCCTTCATTGCTTCCCCCATCATCGCCATTCTCACCAAGGGTAAATATTATGTTGCCCGTGAAACCTGCTACCATGCCGGTGTGAAGCACGACACGATGAGTTGCGCGTCCTGCGGCTTTGAATATGAGGCCCAGGATATGACCGGCTGCCCCTTCCACAAGGGCAATATCTGCTCACTCTGCTGCTCGCTGGACTCCGATTGCCACGACCAGTGTAAAAAACCCCATGCGGACCCGGTGCTGTCTTTTGGCACGCCCGCTGACCTCTCCCGCTAAATCTCTGCACCTGCCGGGCTCGCACTATGCGGGCCCGGCTTTTTCTTTGTGAAAGGACCTTCAAAGATGTTGCATGGAGATATTTCCAGCAGTGCCGATACAGTCGGCGTAGCCGTGGTGAATTACAAAATGCCCCGGCTGCACACCAAAGCGGAAGTTATCGAAAACGCCAAGAAAATCGTCGCGATGATCCCCGGAATGAAGCTGGGCCTACCGGGGCTGGACCTTGTGGTTTTCCCTGAATATTCCACCCAGGGCATCATGTACGATCCTGGTGAAATGATGGAAACCGCCGCCACCGTGCCAGGCGAGGAAACCGAAATCTTCGCCGCCGCCTGCCGTGCCTCAAAAGTCTGGGGCGTGTTCTCCATCACTGGAGAACGTCACGAGGACCACCCGAACAAAGTGCCCTACAACACCCTTATCCTCATCAACGATCAAGGCGAAATCGTCCAGAAATACCGCAAGATCATGCCCTGGGTGCCAGTTGAAGGCTGGTATCCCGGCGGCAAAACCTTTGTCTGCGACGGCCCGAAAGGGCTAAAAGTCAGTCTGATTATCTGCGACGATGGTAATTACCCGGAAATCTGGCGCGACTGCGCGATGAAAGGGGCCGAACTGATTATCCGCTGCCAAGGCTATATGTATCCTGCCAAGGAACAGCAGGTGCTGATGTCCAAAACCATGGCCTGGGCCAATAATGTTTATGTGGCCGTCGCCAACGCCACGGGGTTTGACGGCGTTTATTCCTATTTCGGCCATTCCGCGCTCATCGGGTTTGACGGCCGTACGCTGGGAGAATGCGGAGAAGAGGACTATGGCATACAATATGCGGCGCTCTCGAAATATCTGATCCGAGATGCCCGCAAGAATTTGCAATCACAAAACCATCTCTTCAAACTTCTTCATCGCGGCTATACCGGCATGGTCAATTCCCGCGAGAACCAGCCTGGCATGGCGGTTTGCCCGTTCGATTTCTACCGGGAATGGGTGAACGACCCTGAAGCCACCCGCACCAAGGTGGAAGCCCTCACACGTCCAACATTAGGCACCGAGGAATGCCCCATTGAAGGTATTCCCAACGGTTCCAGCGTCGCGCCCGCTGCGGAGTAAACATAAAGGAGGCCAAAATACCTCCTTTTCCGTCGTTTGATATTCCACGTATGAAATTAGAGCCTTTGGTCATTTGACTGAGGAGATCCCGGCGCGGGATTTTTCGTGATTCATAGCCGATCGGCATTTTGAAGGGCTGATCGATGGCCCGTTATGGGCTAAATTCTGAACAATGGGAACGGCTCGCCCATCTCCTCCCAGACAAGGACGGCGACGGTGGTGTGACGGCCAAAGACAACCGGCTTTTGTAAATGCGGTTTCATATCGTTACCGTGCGTGGATTCCCTGGCGCGATCTACCGGAGTGATTTGGCGATCCGTTGGACATTCACAAGCAGTTCAGCCGCTGGACGAAAAACGGTGTCTGGGAACGGGTCTTTTCCTTTTTGGCTACCGATGCTGACAATGAATACGCGATGATCGGCAACGCCATCGCACACGCCATCAGCACAGTGCCGGCGCCAAAAAAAGCCGGCGGAGACCAAGGCATCGGACGAACCCGCTGCGGATTGAGCACCAAAATCCATGCTTTCATTGATGCACTGGGCAACCTCGTTGCTTTTAGTCTGAGCAGCGGGCAAGCCCATGACTTGGCCGGGGCCGATAACCTTCTGCCCGACATGCAGGTTGATTTACTGACCGCCTATAAAGCATGCGATGCCGATGAATGGGTTATTTCCTGTCTGGCCGACAAGGGTAAAGCCGTCGTGATCCGGCCCAAGTCAACCCGAAAAATCAAGCGGGAATATGATCGCGATATCTACAAAACGCGCCATCTGATCGAAAGCTTCTTCGCCAGATTCAAGCAAATCCGCGCCAACGCAACGCGCTACAATATACCGGCCAGGAACTACTTCCTGGCCGGTATACACCTCGCAGCCGTGGTAATTGTCTCAAATGACCACAAGCCCCAAGTTAAATTACGGCTGCATGTGTTGCGGCTGTTTTCTTTTAATGGCTGATCATCCAAGGCCGGGAGCCTGGAAAACTCTTCATCGGCGGCGGTGAATCCGCCTTCAGCCTGGGCTGAGATGTAGCACAGCACCCGCAGCCCGGCGGGTGCTTGCCCGTGCGCCGGGTGCTATCCGGCGCATGAGCGCTTTTTTCATTCATCGCATGGGCTTTGCGTTTGCTATTGCTCATCAGCGCGAAATGCGGCGCGCTCAGCAACGCGCGCGGCGCTGCCTCCCCACATTCCGGGCAGCCATGATCCGCCTCGAAGGCGGACATGGGCATAAGCGCGGTGAACGGCCCGCAGGCAGGGCAAAGATAATCGTAAACCGGCATTTTATTTATCCGGCGAAACGGGCATATCCACCCCGCCGGTGATCATCTTCACCGGCCCGGCAGCACCGGGATTGATGTCAAACTCGAAAATTTCCGTCGGCAGATACAAGGTGGCGCAAGCGTTCGGCACATCCACAATCCCGGAAATATGCCCCTGCACCGGCGCTGTGCCCAGCAACGAATACGCCTGCGCCCCGGAATAACCGAAAGTCTTGAGATAATTGATCGCGTTCAAACAAGCCTGCTGATAAGCCACAAACATATCGAGATAATGCTGCTCGCCAGAATCGTCGACGGAAATGCCCTCAAACACAAGATAATCCTGATAATTCGGCTTCATCGGGCTGGGTTTGAACAGCGGATTCTTGATCCCGTATTTTGCCATGCCGCCCTTGATGATCGAATGAATCCCAAGATGAATAAAGCCCGGCATTTCAATGGCGCCGCAGAAAGTGATTTCGCCATCGCCCTGGCTGAAATGCAGATCCCCGACGGACAAGCCCGCCCCCTTCACATAAACCGGGAAATAAACCCGCGCCCCGCGTGAGAGATCCTTAATATCGCAATTCCCACCATGCTCACGCGGCGGCACGGTGCGCGCCCCTTCAGCGGCGGCTTTGTCCCGGGCGGCTCCTTGCATCCGGCCCATATGGGCGGTGGGGGCAAAAGGCGGGTTGGCAAGCCCCGGCACGCGGGTGGGATTGGTGGAAATCAATGCTTTCTCGCGCTTGTTCCAGCTCTCCAGCATTTTTGCGTCAGGCAGGCAGCCGATCAGACCGGGGTGAATCAACCCCGCGAAATTCACTCCCGGAATATGCCGGGAGGACGTAAACATACCCTTGAAATCCCAAATGGATTTCTGTGCCTGCGGAAAATAATCGGTCAGAAACCCGCCGCCATTCTGCTTGGAGAAAAACCCGTTAAACCCCCAGAGATTTTCCTGCAGCGGCCCGATATCGAGAAAATCCACCACCAGCAGATCCCCCGGCTCAGCGCCTTCCACCTCAATCGGGCCGGAGAGGTAATGCACGGTGGTCAAATCCACATCGCGCACATCATCGGCGCTGTCATTATTCTTGATGAAGCCGCCGGTCCAGTCATAGCATTCGAGGATGAAATCATCCCCCGGCCTGACCTTGGCCACCATCGGAATATCCGGGTGCCAGCGGTTATGAACCATATCGTTGTCGAGGGGCGATCCATTGAGATCGACTTTGATCAGCGTCTCGGTCACGGGGCGGACACTCCATTTGGCTGAAATGAAAAGGAACAAGTACGTGCAACGTGTCCCCTCAGCCTCGAAAATCCGCGCCCTCGGCGGAATACGGAAGAGTGCGTATGGGCTTGCGTGCTTTCCCGGTTAATCTTCCATTTACATCACATGCGAGGTGCGATTGGCGTTTCCACAGCGGATTACCCCCATACGGCGCAGCTATAACCAATTCGTCGCGGATGAGACGATGGAGGATTACGCGCTACGCTTCACCGCCAGCGCCGCGCGCAAGTTCTCCGCGCGGGCGGTCGCCAATACCGCGTTCGGCGCCACCTCCTTCCTGGCACTGGAGGCGATTGGCGCCACGGTCACGCTGCAATATGGGCCGGTGAACGCGGTGGCGGCGATTTTGAGCGTCGCCTTGCTCATCTCCCTCACTGCCGGGCCGATTGCTTATGTCGCCGCGAAATACGGCGTGGATATCGATTTACTGACCCGTGCCGCCGGGTTCGGCTATATCGGCTCCACCATCACATCGCTCATCTACGCCTCGTTCACCTTTATTTTTTTTGCGCTGGAAGCCTCTATCTTTGCCAACATGCTGAATCAGGTTTTCGGCATTCCGCTACATCTTGGCTATGTACTTACCACGCTCGGCATTATTCCCCTGGCGGCTTATGGCATCACATTCATCTCGCGCTTCCAGGCATGGAGCCAGCCGCTCTGGCTGGCGTTGAATTTTCTACCTTTGCTATTTCTGGCTCTGGATCCAGCCTTGCTACATGATTGGGCGGGGTTTCATGGGCTGGGCTGGGCAGGCGGGTTTTCGCTGCTGCCCTTTGGCGCCTGTGCCTCCATCATTGTGTCATTGATCGCGCAGATTGGGGAGCAAGCGGATTATCTGCGGTTTTTACCCAGGCCCGATCCCAAGGCGCGCTGGCGCTGGTGGGGGGCCTTGCTTGCTGCGGGGCCAGGCTGGGTGCTGCCGGGGGTGGTGAAAATGCTCATGGGCTCAGTGCTGGGGGTGCTCTCGCTGGGGCTGGGTTATGGGGCGGAGCAAGCCGCACAGCCTATCATTCTCTACCACGCCGCCTACGGGCTGGCGCTGCCGCCGCACGCGGCTTTGCTGGCCGCCGCCCTGCTGGTGGCGGTGGCGCAGACCAAGATCAACGTCACCAACGCGTATGCGGGCTCCATCGCCTGGTCCAATTTCTTCTCCCGCCTGACGCACCGGCATCCTGGACGGGTGATCTGGCTGGTGTTCAACGCCGCCATCGGGCTGCTGCTGATGGAGCTGGATATTTACCGCTCAATTGCGCCCATTCTGGCCTTTTATTCCGTGCTAGCCTGCGGCTGGATCGGCGCCATCTCTGCGGACCTGGTGCTGGTGAAAGGCATGCGCCTCGGCCCACGCATCATCGAATTCAAGCGCGCCCATCTGTATGACATCAACCCCGTCGGCACCGGCGCCATGCTGCTGGCCACGCTGGCTGGGGCGCTATGCATCTCCGGGCTACTGGGAGCGTATGCCCATGCTTTCGCGCCGTTTATCGCATTGGCCAGCGCCTTTATCGCGGTACCCGCCATTGCCGCCGCCACGCGCGGGCGGTTTTACCTGGCCCGCAGGCCGCGCCGCGCTTGGGCAGGGGAGAGCCAGCTTGTCTGCTCGGTCTGCGATAACGCGTTCGAGCCGCAGGACATTGCCTATTGTCCGGCCTATGCGGCGCCCATCTGCTCCCTTTGCTGCACACTGGATTCCCGCTGCCGGGATGCCTGCAAGCCCCATGCCCGCTATGGCACGCAGATCATCGGGCTGATGCGCCATCTACTGCCAGCACGGCTGCGCGGCCGGATGGACCCAGTGTTGCTGCGCTTTCTAGGCGTGTTCAGCCTCACTGCCGTGGTGCTGGGTGTGATTTTCTGTGCCTTTTACTGGCAGGCCGCCAGCCAGAACAGCGCCTTGGCCGCGCTGCTGGCCACCGCGTTCTGGCGGGTGTTTGTATGTATTCTGCTAGTAGCGGGGGTGTTTGCCTGGCTGCAGGTGCTAGCGCGTGAATCCTCCCTGGCGGCGGAGGAGGAAAGCCGCCGCCAGACCCAGCTGCTGCTGGCCGAGATTGACGCCCACCGCAAAACCGACGCCAAGCTCGCCCGCGCGCGGGAGGTGGCGGAAGCCGCCAACATCGCCAAAACCCGCTTCATCGTAGGGGTGAGCCACGAGCTGCGCACGCCACTGAACGCCGTGCTGGGCTATGCGCAGCTCTTGGAAAACGACGAGACCATCCCGCCCCGGCGGCGGGAGACTATCGGCATCATCCGCCGCTCGGGCGAGCATCTGCACGGACTCATTGAAGGGCTGATGGATATTTCCAAGATTGAGGCCGGGCGAATCGACATTGAACGGCGGGAGGTGAATTTCCCGGATTTTCTGGCTCAGATCACCGGCATGTTTCGCCTACAGGCAGCAGCGAAGGGGCTGAGTTTCGAGTTCGAGACCCCATCCCGCCTGCCGACTTTGGTGTTTATTGATGAAATCCGCCTGCGGCAGATTCTGATCAACCTGCTCTCCAACGCGCTGAAATTCACCACGCGCGGGGGCATCCGCCTGGCTTTACGCATACCAGGAGAGGTAATGGAGTTCGAGGTTGCGGATACTGGCCCCGGCATCGCGCCGCAAGACTTGGCCCGGATTTTCGAACCGTTTGAGCGTGCCTTGCCCAAGAACAGTGCCGCACCGCCGGGGATCGGGCTGGGGCTAACCATCACCAAGCTGCTAGTGGAAATTCTGGGCGGGCGTATTTCCGTGGATAGCACGCCCGGCAAGGGTAGCCGCTTCAGAGTGCAACTGCTCATCTCCCGCGCGCCCCGCGCCAGTGCTAGCGCGCCGATGCAAGGGCGCATCGTAGGGTACCAGGGCGCGCGACGCACCATTATAGCGGCGGAGGACAACGCCGTGCACCGCGCTTTGCTGCAAGATGCGCTGACCCCGCTAGGCTTCACCCTGCTCACTGCACCGGACGGCCCCTCTTGCCTTCGGCTGGCGGCGGGCTGCAAGGCGGATCTGTTTCTGCTGGATTACTCCATGCCGCAGACCGAAATGCCGGCGCTGAACGGGCTGGGCTTGGCCCGTCAGCTGCGCCGGCAACCCAACCACGCCGCCACGCCTGTCATCATGCTTACCGCCCATGCGCCGGTACTGCACGGCGGCGGAGAGGCAGCGTATGACGCCGCCCTGCCCAAGCCCGTTAATTTCGCCAAGCTGCTGGAGACCATCGGCACGCTGCTGAAGCTCGCCTGGATCCAAGATACCCCCGCTCCGGCGGAACCCACCGCGCCGTCTGCCCCCGGCTTGGCTGAAGCCGCCTTGCGCCCGCATATCGCCCAGCTTCGCTATTTAGCGCAGATAGGCTTTATACGCGGGCTAGAAGAAAGCCTTGAGCGGCTGGCCCTGGAAGCGCCTGAGGCAAAAGACATTCTGGCACCGCTGAGCGCCCTGGCCGCCGGGCTGCGTCTGCCTGAATTTCTTGCCGCACTGGAGGAGCTGGAACAAGATGCCGCCTGATCCTTCCGCCCGCCCGACTATTCTGATTGTGGATGACGACCCCGCCATGCTGCGGCTGCTGATCGACGCCTTGGAGCCCGCGGGCTTCAACGTGCTAGTGGCATTGCAAGGCGAGATGGCGTTGGTGCTGCTGGAACAGGTCACGCCGGATGTGATTTTGCTGGACGCGCTGATGCCGGGCATTGACGGGTTCGAGACATGCCGCCGCCTGAAACGCCGCCCCGGCCTGACGCTGGTGCCGGTGATTTTCATGACAGGGCTGACCGATACGGAAAACGTGGTTTCCGGCCTGCAGGCTGGAGGTGTGGATTATGTCACCAAGCCCGTGATACCGGGCGAGTTGATCGCGCGGATCCGCGTGCATCTGGCCAATGCCCAGCTCACCCGCAGCGCCCAGCGCGCCATGGATGCCGCAGGCCGGTTTCTGCTGGCTGCGGATGCAAAGGGCCGCATGCGCTGGAGCACATATCAGGCGGCCCTGCTACTGGGGGATATCGCTCCCGGGACGGAGCTGCCTGCCGAGGTGCAAGCGTGGCTAGCCACGCGCCTCACCCAGCCGCAGGAGGTACCGGGCAGCATCACCATCGCCCTGCCCGCCCCCAACAGCCCGACGCGGCGGGTGGAGTTTGTGCTGATCGGCCAGATGGCGGAGGATGAGTTTCTGTTGCGAATCGTCGAACAGGACACCGACCATGATTTCGACCGGTTGCAGGCGCGCGTGCCGCTTACGCGCCGGGAGACCGAGGTGCTGCTCTGGCTGGCGCGCGGTAAATCCAACCGCGACATCGCGCAGATTTTAAACGTGAGCTACCGCACGGTGAACAAGCATCTAGAGCAGATGTACCCCAAGCTGGGGGTCGAAACCCGAACGTCCGCGGTGGCGATCGCGGTCAGGGCGCTGGAAGGGGCTTAATGGTCCGGCGCCCAGTGGAGGAGCTTTTTCAGCAGCATATCCACCGCCACCCAGAGCAGAACGGTCAGTACCGCCAGCAGCACCAGGGCAGCGAACATCACGTCCGTCTGCATACGAGCGTTGGCGTTAAGCATGATATAACCCAGCCCTTCGGACGCTCCTGCCCACTCCCCCAATATCGCACCGATGGGGGCTATAGACGCCGCGATGCGAAGCCCCGCCCCAAAAGCCGGCAGGGCGGCCATCAGCCGCACATGCAGCAGCATTGAAAGCCTGGAGGCCCCCATGGTCTGGGCGAGGTCCAGCCAGCCGGGCTCGGTACGGCGCAGGCCGTCGTAAAAAGCGGCGGTAACAGGGAAGAAAATCACCAGCACCGTCAACAACACCTTGGAGGCAAGGCCAAACCCCAGCCACAGCACCAGCAGCGGCGCCAGGGCGAAAACCGGCACAGCTTGGCTGAGCAACAGCAAAGGTAGCAGCCAGCGCTGCAACCCGCGTGAAAACACCATAACCAGCGCCAGCAAGGCGCCGAACAATGTGCCGAATCCTAACCCCAGCCCAATTTCAACCAGCGTGACCAGCATGTTCTGGAACAAAAAGCCGCTCTGCGTCACCAGCACCCGCGCCACCGCGCCAGGGCCGGGCAGCAGAAAGGCCGGAATCCCGGAAAACCGCGCCAACCCCCACCAAAGCACCAGCAGGCCGAACACTGTTCCCGCCGGACGGAGCGCATTTTGCAGATGCTTCATGCTGTCTGCCCGTCTAGCAGGGCGCGCAGCAATTCGCCCTGGGTATGGAGCAGCGCGTCGTCATCCGGGGCGCGGGGCGGGGTTCCGGGTACTATGAGCGCCGGGCCCAGCCGCGCAGGTTTGCCCGCCAGAACATAAAGGCTGTGCCCCAGGCGGCAGGCTTCCAGCGGGTCGTGGGTGATGAGCAGCATGGTGCGCCCGGCCAGCAGCCTAGCCGCCAGTTCCTGCATTGCCGCACGGGTAATGGCATCCAGTGCTGAGAACGGTTCGTCCATCAGCACCACGGGGCGGTCTTCATATAGCGTGCGGGCCAGGGCGACGCGCTGGCGCATACCGCCGGAGAGTTCCTTCGGCAAAGCGCCCTCCCGGCCGTGCAGCCCCACCGCGTCCAACAGCTTAAGGGCACGTGGCTTGTCGGCCCGCTGACCGCGCAGGCGGCTGCCGATGGTGACGTTCTCCAGCACGCGCGCCCAGGGGTAGAGCAGGTCCTGCTGGCCCATCCAGGTCACGCGGCCGGTGAGCGGCAAACCATCCGAGGCGCGGACGTGGCCGGTCTCGGGTACGGCCAGCCCCGCCGCAATCCGCAGCAAGGTGGTCTTGCCAACACCGCTGGCCCCCAGCAGCGCCGTGCAGCGCCCAGCCTCAGCGGTCAGGTTCAGCCCCTCAAACAAGGTCTGGCCTTCATAACGCAACGCCAGACCTATCATTTCCAGACCCGGCGGCGCGGCTTGTTGGTGCGAGTCACTCATCCCGCCCCCGCTATAGAAGGCGGCGAAGGGATAAGCGAGGGTGGGTCAATCCGTCATCAGCTTGGCGGGTTGCCCGGGGGGCTGGGTTTGCGCCTTGGCCGGGGTAGTGGCTGGCGTTTGCGGAACCGGGGCGCTGCCATTGGCTTCCCAGCCTCCGCCCAGCGCCTTGTAGAGCGTGATCTCATTCTGCTGCTGCGCCAGTTGCAGGCTCACCAGCGTGAGGCGCGCGCTCAACAGCGAATCCTGCGCCACCAGCACGTTCAGGTAATTATCAATCCCAGCTTTAAAGCGCATCAGCGCGAGCTGGTAATAGCGCGTATCGGCATTCACCAGCTTTTGCTGCGCGTCCACCTGATCCACATAGGTCTGGCGCGCCACCAGCGCGTCCGACACGTCATGGAACGCGGACTGGATCGTCTCCTGATAGGTGGCGATCTGCACCTTCTTCTCCAGATCCGCCAAATCCAGATTGGCCATATTCGCCCCCGCCGTGAAGATGGGGATGGTGATTTGCGGCTGGAACACCCAGGAGCTTTGCCCCGCCCCGAACAAATCGCTCAGGCTGTTGCTGGCAAACCCGCCGCTGGCCGTAAGGCTGATAGACGGAAAGAACGCCGCCCGCGCCGCACCGATATTTGCATTGGCTGCCAGCAGGGAGTGTTCCGCCGCGCGGATATCCGGCCTGCGGGTCAGCAGGTCCGAAGGCAGGCCCGCGGGCACTTGCGGCAAAGCTGGTTCGTCCGAAAGGCCGGTGATGGCGTCCATCTTTTTCTGCACGTCGGCGGGAATCGGCGCACCGACCAGCAGCACCAGCTGGTCCATATCCTGCCCGACCTGGCGCTGATATTGCGCCACGTCGGCCATCGCCTTTTGGTAGGTGATTTGCGCCTGCGCCACGTCCATCGCTGTGGCCGTACCGTGTGAGAGCTCAAGTTGAGTCAGCGTCAGGGTTTTCTGGTCCGCCATCGCCGTATTCTGCGCAATCCGCAAAGACTGCCGGTCCGCCAGCCATGTGTAATATTCCGAGCTTACCTCAGCCACGAGAGAGATCTTGGCGCTCAACGCGGTATCCGCCTCGCTGAGATACGTCTCGTGATTGGCCTTGGCCTCGGAGCGGATTTTGCCGAACAGATCCAGCTCCCAGGAGACCGCTTCCGCCCCCAGGCTGTAATCACGCACATCCCCCACCTGCCCGCCATTGAGATTGGCCGGAGTGTGGGTGCGGTCCAGCGAGGCCGCGCCATCTATGGTGGGGAACAGGCTGGCGCGGCTGACCCGGTAATTGGCCTGCGCCTCCTCCACATTCAGTACGGAGACGCGCAGATTGCGGTTATTTGCAAGGCTGAGGCTGATCAGGTCCTGCAAGGCTGGGTCCCTGAAAAACTGCTTCCAGCCGATATCCGCCGCGGCGGGGCCGGAGCCGCCGCCCGCGTCAGGATATCCAGCGGAAACCGCCATAGACGGGCGATGATAAGTCGGAATGAGGCTGCAGCTTGAAAGCAGCCCCAGCATCAGGGCGGAGACGGACTTCAACTTACGCATGGGTCTGGTCTCCGCTGGCCGTATCGCCTTCTTCCTGGCGTTCGGACTTCCGCCTCACTTTCGTGGCTGTCAGAACGGTGACGAAGAACACAGGCACAAAGAAAATCGCCAGGACCGTGGCGGTGAACATGCCGCCCACCACCGCTGTGCCAATGGCCTGCCGCGCCCCCGCCCCGGCACCGCTTGCAATCGCCAGCGGGAAGGTGCCGAAGATAAAGGCGATGGAGGTCATTAAAATCGGGCGTAAGCGTTCGCGGGCCGCATGCAGCGCGGCATCCACCAGGCTTTCTCCCTGCTCATAGAAATTCCGGGCGAATTCCACGATGAGAATGGCGTTCTTGACCGCCAGGCCCATCGTCGTCAGCAGGCCGATCTGGAAATACACGTCATTATCGATACCGCGCAGCAGATTGGCCAGCACCGCGCCGATAATGCCCAGCGGTACCACCAGCATCACCGCCATCGGGATCGACCAGCTCTCATACAAGGCCGCGAGGCAGAGCAGCACGAAGATGATCGAGATGGTATAAAGCGCGCCGGTCTGCGAGCCGGCCTTCACCTGCTCGTAAGAAAGGCCGGTCCATTGCATCGTCACACCTTCCGGCAGCTTGGCCGCCAGCTTCTCAACCTCCTGCATGGCCTTACCGCTGCTCACGCCGGGGGCTGGTTCACCTTGGATCTCATAAGCCTCGTCGCCGTTATAAATTTCGACATCCTGCGGCCCGAGCGTCCAGCTGCCGGAAACGAAAGAACTGAACGGCACCATGCTGCCAGCGCTGTTGCGGACATACCATTTATCCAGATCGCTCGGCTGCATGCGCGAATTGGGTTGGCCCTGGATGTAAACATCCTTCACGCGCCCGCCGCGGCGGAACTGGTCCACGTATTCAGACGCGAATGCCGCCTGGATGGTGGTGTTCACATCGCTCATGCTCAAGCCGAGCGCCTCGGCCTTCTCGCGGTTGACGTGGAGGTTATATTGCGGTGCCAGGCTCAAACCGTTGGGGCGTACAGCCTCCAGCAGCTTGTCCTTAGCGGCCATGGCCAGAAACTGATTCCGCGCGGCGTAGAATTTCTGACTGCTCAGATTGCCGGAATTCATCAGCTCCATGTCAAAGCCGGTGGCATTGCCCAGCTCCAGCACCGGCGGCGGCTGCAACAGGAACACCTGCCCCGCAGGGTCGCCAAAGAAATGCCCCATCACGCGCTGGGCAATGGCCCCCACGCTTTGCGAGGCTTTCGGCCGATCATCCCAGGGCTTGGTGAGCAGCACCAGAAAGCCCTGACTCTGCGCCTGCCCGGCAAAGCTGAAGCCGGTGACAGTGAAGATCGATTTCACGTTCTGGTGCTCTGTCTTCTCAACATATTTGCGCACCTGGTCATTCAGCGCCTCGGTCTGTTCGGCCGTGGATCCGGCGGGCAGCGCCGTCTGGCCCAGCAGCAGCCCCTGATCCTCATTCGGCAGGAAGCCAATGGGCAGGCGCGAGAACAGGAACACCGTCAGGATGGCGATGCACACAAACCCCACCATGGTCAGGCGCCGGCGCTTGGTCATTTTGCGCACGCCGCCCAGATAGCCATTACGGGTGCGGTTGAACGTGCGGTTGAACCAGCCATAAAAACCGTGCGTACCCGCGCCTTCCTTCGGCGGCCGCAAAAGTGAACCGCAGAGCGAGGGCGTGAAGATCAACGCCGTGAGGATGGATAGCACCATGGCCGAGACGATGGTGACAGAGAATTGCCGGTAGATCACACCGGTGGATCCGCCGAAAAAGGCCATCGGCACGAACACGGCAGAAAGCACCAACGCAATGCCGATCAACGCGCCGGAGATTTCGTCCATGGATTGCCGCGCGGCCTCTTTGGCCGAGAGCTTTCGCTCATGCATCAGCCGGTCCACGTTCTCGACCACCACGATCGCATCATCCACCAGCAGCCCCACCGCCAGCACCATAGCCAGCATGGTCAGCGTGTTGATGGAGTATCCCAGCGCCGAGAGCACCGCGAACGTCCCCAGCAGCACAATCGGCACCGCGATGGTGGGCACCAGCGTGGCACGGAAGTTCTGCAGGAACACCAGCATCACCAAGAACACCAGCGCGATGGCTTCCAGCAGGGTCTGCACCACCTCCCGCAAGGAGAGCACGATGTAGGGCTGGGTATCGTATGGATAAACCAGCTTCAGCCCCGGCGGCAGATGCTTGGTCAGCGTCGCCAACTCCTGCTTCACCGCTTTTTCTGTATTCAGCTGGTTGGCGCCGGGGGCGAGCTTGAGACCCATGGCGCTGGCGGGCATCCCGTTATACAGCGCACTAATGGAATAATTCTGTGCGCCCAGACCAACCTTGGCGACATCCTTCAACCGCACCTGAGCGCCGCTGGGCTCCACTTTCAGGAGCACATTCTCAAACTGCTTAACCGTGGTGAACTGCGACGGGCCCTGAATCAACGCATCGAGGCGCTGCCCCTTCACGGCTGGCAGGCCACCCAACTCACCAGACGGTACCTGCACGTTCTGTGCCTGCAGCGCGTCCACCACATCCGTCACCGTCAGCCCGTATTGATAGAGCTTGTCCGGGTTGAGCCAGATGCGCATGGCATATTCAGAGCCGAACAGCGTGTAGTCACCCACACCGGGCACTCGGGTGATCGGATCTTCAATATGCGAGGCGATGTAATCCGCGATATCCGAACGGCTCATGCTGCCATCGGTCGAGACCAGCGCGAAGAAGAGCATATAGTTCTTCTCGGCCTTGCGGACATTAATACCCGTGGTGGTCACTTCAGAGGGCAGCGTGGCCTCGGCCAAAGAGAGCTTGTTCTGCACCTGCACCTGGGCGATGTTCGGGTCCGTGCCCTGCTTGAAGGTCAGGGTAATGCTGACGGACCCGTTCGATTCAGCCGTTGAATCGATATATTCCAGCCCATCCAAACCTGACATTTGCTGCAGGATCGGTCGGATGACGGTATTGGCCACCGTTTCGGCCGAAGCGCCCGCATAATTGGCGGAAATGGAAATCGCCGGAGGTGCGATGGAAGGGTACTGCGCGATCGGCAGTTGGGTGATTTCGATGGCACCGGCCATCATCAACACCAGGGCCAGCACCCAGGCGAAAATCGGCCGGTTGATGAAAAAACGTGACATGAGAAAATCCCGGCCTGTGGCTTAAGCGGCGCCGTTCACGGCGTATTTGGCGGTCTCATCGGTGGGGGAAACAGGCTGGCCCGGTGTTGCGTTCATCAACCCGTCCACAATCACCTTTTCCCCGGCTTTCAGGCCGCCGGTCACCACCCAGTCACTGCCGATATTTCGGCCAATGGTGATCACCTTCTGCGAGACGATGTTCTTACTATTCACCACCAGCACCACCGCATCGCCGCGTGTATTGCGCGAGACCGCCTGTTGCGGCACCAGAATACCGTCTTTGTTCATCCCTTCATCAATCTTCGCATGCACATACATGCCTGGGAGCAGCAGATGCTGCGGGTTGGGGAACAAAGCGCGCACCAGCACAGTGCCGGTGCTTTCATTCACATTCACCTCGGAGAATTGCAGCTTGCCGGTCTGGCTGTAGGTGCTGCCATCTTCCAGGGTGAGCGTGACCTTCACGGAACCGTCGGGCGTGGTTTCAAGCTGGCCGGAATCTTTCTCCTGCTTCAGCCGAAGCCAGGTGGTGGAAGATTCGTTCACGTCCACATAAATCGGGTTCAGCGTGGTGATGGTGGCGAGAGACGTGCTCTGGTCCGCCGTCACCAGTGCACCCGGCGTCACCGCGGACGCACCGATGGTGCCGGAAATGGGCGCCAGGACTTTGGTGTATTGCAAATTGATCCGCGCGGTTTCAATCGCCGCCTTGGCGGAGGCAATGTTCGCCTCATCCTCTTTTACTGCCGCCACCGCGTTATCGTAAGATTGCTGGCTCACCGCCTGGGCGGCAGCCAGCGGCTTGTAGCGCGCGGCCTGAGCCCGGTCAGCCACCAGGGCGGCCTCGTCATGCTTAAGCGTGGCGATAGCGCTGTCATAGGTGGCTTGATAAGGCGCGGGGTCGATCTGGTAGAGCTGCTGCCCCGCCTTCACGTCGCTACCTTCCACAAACAGCCGCTTCAGGATCACGCCGCTCACCTGCGGGATAATCGGCGCCGTCATCACCGAGGCGGTGCGCCCAGGCAGGCTGGTAGTGCGCAGCACCGGTTGGGTGTGAATGGTAATAACCCCCACTTTTGGCGGCGGCGGCGCAGCGGCGGCTTGTTTCTTTTCGCAACCTGCCAAGAGGCTCAGCCCGGCAAGGCACGTGACCGCCAAAAAGCGGCCGCGCGCGGAATAACGATCAGTGGCGGGCATCAGACCTCACAGGCAGGAAGATAGTTGAAATGAAAAGCAAGCCCCGGAAACACGGAAATACGTAACGAAACATTTACAGTACTTATGGGTACTGATATTGTGCGATGCGAAACCCTGTCAAGATGCAAATTAATTGCGATTAATGGCGAACGTGATAACAAATATGGTTGGAAACTAATTGTCCAAGAGTTGTTGTAAAAATAATCGAGGGCGCCCCAAGACCCTGCCAGATGAAAACCAGCGTCAGGTCATTATTAAAGGGGCCCGGCAATTATTCCTGGAACATGGCTACGGCGCCACCAAGACAGAAGAGATCGCCGCGCGGTGCAAAATTTCCAAACAGACATTATACCGGCTATTCCCCGGCAAGGCGTCTCTGTTTGCCGCCGTGGTAGAGGCCAACCGCCCTCAATGGCTGGAACTGCCCGTACCCGAGGGCCTGCCTTTGCAAACCGCGCTGGAACGGATTTTCCGCATCGATATCAGCGAGGCGGAGGACCAGGAGCGTCTGCAATTTATCGGCATGACCCTGGCGGAAGGCCGCCATCACCCAGAACTGCATGAAATTACCAAAACCTGCGGCACAGGCCGCGCCCACGCCACCCTCGCGGAATGGATGCAGCGTCAGGCGGATCTCGGGCGCATCAATCTTGCGGAAGATGCGCTTAAAACTGCGCGGATGATCTGCGACATGGTGTTCGGCGCCCTGCTGATGAAAACCCTTGGGGAGGTAGGCTGGCCAAGCTGTGAGGCGCGACGCACCCATATCCGCGCGGCCATCCGGGTGTTTTTGCACGGCGTCTGCCGCGCCACGGCCGATTAAATCAGGAAGCCGTTGTAATTAACTGGATTTTTGCCGGGTTTTTTGCTAGCGTTCCGTCATACCCGCTGGCTTTACAAAGTGGGGACGCTTCTTTCGGGGCGTGAGGAAACAAGGCAAAAGACAATGAATGATATCGTAATCTGGGCGGAATTGCTGGCTGTGCCGGCGCTCCTTGGCTTTATTGCCGCGATGGTCTGCTTATTCAAGGATGAATGGGCGTTCAGACACCCCCATTCCCGGCCGCGACATCATCACGGTTAAGCTTCATCCTCCGCGCCGGCAACCAGATATTTGCGGTCGATCCGGCGCATAGCGGTCGCGAGGCGCGCTTCCTCGCGTTTGATATCCTCAATGCTGCTGCCGGTGAATTCCATATGCGCGCGCATGGCGGCGGCGGCTTCCTCGGCATTGCCGCTCAGCACGGCCTCGCCAATCCTGAGATGCTGTTGCAGCAGCAAATCCCGAACCCCAGCCCTTAAATAGAGCGTTTCGCGGTTATAAAACACGTTACGGCGCAGCAGGTCGCCCAGCACGCGCATGATGTGCAGCACCATGAGGTTATGCGACGCCTCATAGATCAGCCCATGCAGTTCTGCATCGTAATCCGCCTCCAGGCTGGCGTCTCCGGCATCGTGCGCGGCGCGGATGCGGGCCAGGCAATCCGCAATTGCCTCTCGCTCGGGCTGGGTGGCGCGGGTGGCAGCATAGCCTGCGGCAGCCACCTCCACCGTCTGGCGGAATTCAATGTAATCCGATGTGGCGCGCGGCTCGGTCACAAACAGCTCGGCCAGCGGGTCAGCCAACCGGTCAAGAAACTTTGCCACGACCGTGCCAGACTTGGTGGTGATCAACAATCCTTTCTCCTCCAGCTGGGCCAAAGCTTGATGCAAGGATGGGCGTGAAACCCCCAGCCGCTCCGCCAACTCCCGCTCGCCTAAAAGCTTTTCCCCAGGCCGGATCGCGCCCTCCAGGATCATGGTCTGGATGCGGTCGGCAATAATCTCGGCAAGCGGCACGGGCCTGACTTTGGTGGACATGGAACTCCCTAATTTCTGCCCTTAGCGGGAGATAATACAGAAACCGGCCCGGCGGGTAAGCTGGACGCCTCCAAAACATCTGGTAAATAAATATTGCCAATTAAAGTTGGTGGCTGATATATGCACCACGCGTTCAAGCTGCACAAACCGGCAAACCACTGGGAGCACACATCGCCATAGATGGAGGAACGGCAACACGCCGCGCCTAAGCGGGCTTTGCCACCGGCAACCGCCTGAACAGGCACGGATAAGCTCAAACGATTCAAGGAAAGACGTGGAAACCAATGTCCCCTAATTATAATTCGCCCTATCGCTGGGTCATGGCGCTGATCACCGCCATTGTCATGTCCACAAGCTTTATCTCATTGACCGCCTTTGGCCTCGGCGCGCCCGCAATCGCCCAAACAATCGGGATTCCGGTGGGCACGCTGACCACCTATGGGGTCGATGCGTTCTCAATCGGCCTGTTTGTCGCGTTTTTTCTGGGCCATGGGGGTGTGTTTGATACCCGCATCCGCCTTGGCGTGTTCGTGGCACAGGCACTGCTGATCGTGCCGCAAATGCTGATGCCGGTGCTGATGCCGCTCACCCACTCGCTATGGCTGTTCACGCTCATGCGGTTCTCCCAGGGCCTCGTCATCATGATTATCGCCCTGTTCTCCATTCAGCTATCGGGCTGGTTCCGGCCCAGCCAACGCGGCATCTCGCTGGGCGCTATGCTGGGTGCCATTACCCTCGGCGGCGCGCTGGGCGGTCTGATCACCAGCAGCCTGGCCCGGTTCGGCTGGCAGGCGCTGTATGAAATCACCGGCCTGATCATGCTGGGCGGCGCCGCGATCTATTTCATCTTCGCGCGGGATGCGAAACATCTGGTGCAGCAGCTTCATGCCGCCAAGGGCGCTGGGCATGGCAGCGCCTGGTCCTTGCCGATGACCTGGATCATGGGGATCGTGCAGATTCCGCTGACCTGGACCTTGTTCAGCGTAGGCGGCTTCATGCCCGCTTATGGCTTCCATCTTGGCTATAAGGTGAGCCAAGTCAGCCACATCATGTTCATCTGGGGTATTGTCGGGTTTTTCTCCGCCGTCATCGGCGCGCTGCTAGGCGACCGGATGGCCAAAAACCAGACCACCAATCGCGGCGTTGTGAATGCGCGGCTGAAGCTGATCAGCATCGCCAACATCATCATGGCGGTCGGGGCTCTAATGGTGTTGTATCTGGCGCCGGTGTCCTATTCGCTGTTTCTATTTTCCGCGATCGTCATTTCCTTCATGATGGCCATTCCGCCGAATTTCTGGGCAACGCCGGCCAGCGTGTTCCCCATGGCCACTGTCGGCGCCGGGGCGTTTGGCATGGGAGTGATCTCCAACTCCACCAGCGCCATCGGGCCGATTGTCTCCTCGGTCATGGTGCCCTCGCTCGGCTGGTCAGGAGTGTTCTGGCTGATGGTGGCGCTCTCGATCGTAGGAGTTATTGTGAACCTGATCGCGATGCGCACCCCGCTGCCGTCTGAGGAAACAGTCGCCGCCAAATACGGCATCGCTGAGTAACCCATACCGGGATGAGAACCATGACCAACCTCACCGAAACATTGCGCGGGATCGTGGGCCAGCCCCATGTGCTGACCGGAGAGCGGGAGACCGCACGCTTTCGCAAAGGGTTCCGGTTTGGGGATGGTCCGGTTCTGGCGGTGGTGCAGCCGGGCAGCCTGGTGGACCAGTGGCGGGTGTTGAAAGCCTGCCACGCGGCCGGGGTGATTATCATCCTGCAAGCGGCCAATACCGGGCTGACCGGAGGCTCCACGCCGGATGGCGCGGATTATGACCGGCCCATCGTCATCATCAGCACACTACGGCTGGCGAAGATTCATCTGATTGAAGACGGACGGCAGGTGATCTGCCTGCCCGGCGCCACCTTGTTCCAGCTTGAGCAAGCCTTGCGACCGCTAGGGCGCGAGCCGCATTCTGTCATCGGGTCCTCCTGCCTGGGAGCATCGGTATTTGGTGGCATTGCCAATAACTCCGGCGGCTCACTCATCCGCCGGGGCCCGGCCTTCACGCAGCTTACCCTGTATGCCCGGGTGACTGAGGCCGGGGAAATCGAGCTGGTCAACCATCTCGGCGTGCAGCTGGGCAATGAGCCTGAGGCCATGCTGGCAAAGTTGGAGGCCGGCACCTTCACTCCCGCCGAGATTGAGCATCCGGCCGGGCGCGCCGCCTCAGATCCGGATTACGCCCAGCATGTCCGCGAGATTGACGCCCCCACCCCTGCCCGCTTCAACGCCGACCCACGGCGCCTGCACGAGGCTGCGGGCAGTGCTGGCAAGGTGATGATGTTCGCCGTGCGGCTGGACAGTTTCCCAAAGGATGAGCGGACCGCCGTGTTCTATATCGGCACCAACGCGCCGGATGAGCTGACGCAAATCCGCCGTCATATT
Source organism: Acidocella aminolytica 101 = DSM 11237 (assembly GCF_900129125.1). Classification (GTDB taxonomy): domain Bacteria; phylum Pseudomonadota; class Alphaproteobacteria; order Acetobacterales; family Acetobacteraceae; genus Acidocella; species Acidocella aminolytica. Next base: position 49,815 of record NZ_FQVJ01000005.1, read on the forward strand.
CTCGGGCGGTTCCAGTCCCTGCCGGTGGCGGCAGAATATATCCACCGCGACGCGTTCAACATCGCAGAGATTTATGGCAAGGACACGTTCCTCGCCATTGAACGGCTGGGCACGGACAGACTGCCCCAGCTCTTTGCGCTGAAAGCGAAATTCGATGCAGCCGCCAGCCGGTTCGGCCTGCCTGGACAGCTCAGCGACCGGCTGATGCAATGGGCCAGCCGTTTCTTCCCGCAGCATCTGCCCCGGCGGATGCTAGATTACCGGGACCGTTACGAGCATCATCTGCTGCTAAAAATGTCCGGCGACGGGATTGAAGAAGCAAGGGCCTATCTCGCCAGCCTGTTTCCCTCCGCCGCGGGGGATGTGTTTGAATGCACGGCGCAAGAAGGCACCAAGGCATTTCTGCACCGCTTTGCCGTGGCTGGCGCGGCGGTGCGTTACCGCACCATGCACGCCCGTGAGGTTTCAGACATCGTGGCGCTGGACATCGCCCTGCGCCGCGACGAGCAGGACTGGGTGGAGCACCTGCCGCAGGACGTTGAGGCGCCGCTGCTGCATAAGCTCTATTACGGGCATTTCTTCTGCCACGTGTTCCACCAGGATTATGTGGTGGCCAAGGGCCATGACCCCCTCGCGATCGAGCATAAAATGTGGGCGCTATTGGATGGGCGCGGGGCGGAATATCCGGCGGAGCACAATGTCGGGCATCTCTACCACGCAAAGCCCGCACTAGCGGCGCATTACCGGGCGTTGGACCCGTGCAACTGCTTCAATCCCGGTATCGGCAAAACCTCGAAACTGGCCTGCTGGGGAGAGGACGCTGCGGCGTAGCCGCTCAGCGCGGCGGGGCGGCGCGTAAGCTCATCACAAGCAGCATCGGCACCCAGATAATATACCAGCCCGGCGCCGGGCCTTTAATGACCTGGGTGAGATCAGACAGCCCCGAAACCAGTGGCACCACCATCACCGCCAGCCAGAGCCGCGTGGTAAACCCGGCACTCACTTGGCGCAGATGCCGCCAGAGAAGCCATTGGCACAGCCAGAACAGCAGAAACCCGACCAGCCCGCTATAGAGCAGCAGCGACAAATAAAGGTTATGCGGGCTGGGATAAGCCGGGCAGAAGCCGTGCGGGGCAATTGGCAACCGGGCTGAGGGGCCATATCCCACCACCGGATTTTGCAGGATCAGCCCCCAGGCGGTGCGCCAAATGGTCACATGGCAATCCGTGCCCCGGGCAAGGAAATTACGCGCCAGCAGCCCAACAATGCCCGGCTGCAGCCACCAGACCAGCAGCGCCGCCAGGACCACGCACAGCCCGGCCAGCGCCAAGCGGCCGCACAGCTTCCAGCTGCCCAGGCAGACAATGCCCAGCGCGCAGACCAGCGCCACCAGTGGGGTGCGGCTGTAGCTGACCATCAGATACAGCGCCATCGACACCAAGGCGGCGATATAAATGCCTTGCCACTTGCCTTCGGCCATGCGCCCAAGCACGAGCAGGATACAGATATCCAGCATCGCGGTGCCCAGCACAGGGTTCAGCGTCGCCCCCCAGCCTTGCATCCGCGTACCCAGCTTGCCCTCGGCCAGCAAAATCGCCACCGAGAGCAACGCATTCACCGCCCCCGCGCCAATCAACACGCTAACCGCCCGGCGTCTGAAGCCGGGGTCATCACCATCCGCCATTTTAAAGCCGAGCAGAAAAGCAAAGGTGCAAATGCCATTGACCAGCCAGTAAGTATGGCTGTTGCCCATGCCGGAGATGTTGTGATCCCAAAAAATCGCCAGAAAGGACCAGCCGCACAGCGCCAGCATGGCGGTGAACGGCCGGTCGTGCCAATCCGGCCGCCAGCCCTGCCAGAGCCGCGCGGCCACGGTGGGCAGCAGAATGATATAGCACAAGGTTGACCAGGCCGCGTTGCTGGGCATCAGCAGCCCGCCCGCGAGGCAGACGGGCATAATCACCCGGGCGGTGGCCATATGCGGCCGTTTTATGCGCCGCCATACGGGCATATTGGAGGAGGGCTGAGCGGCTGGCATATCCATTATGCCCCCGCGTTGCCCCCCCCTCCCGGTACTGTCAAGCGCCCGCACCGCAACATGGCCGCGCGTTGACTTTTACCCTGGCCCTTTTAGTAAAATGCCGCATCACACGGCGGCAGGGAATTCAGCTACTCATGGTCCGGATCGTGCATATCGGCTACGCGCCGGTATCGCTGAAAAGCCTCAACCAGCACGCCACCGGCATCAAGCTTTGCAACGGCTTCATTCGCAACGGGCATCAGCTTTTCACGCTGTCGGACCGCGACATCGCGCGATCCTTCGGGTTTGGCCACCGGCGGCTGGGCGGGCGGGCGTTCAATAAGATGATCCGTGAATTCTGCCGCGCGCAGAAGCCGGAGCTGATGGTGCTGGGCCATGCGGACATGCTGGAAGCCTCCACCATCGCCACCATCCGCGAGGATCTGCCGGGGATGAGGGTGGTGCAATGGAATGTCGACCCACTGTTCGAGCCTGACAATATCAGCCGGATCGAAAGCAAGCTTGGGGTGGTGGATCTCACCCTGCTCACCACCGCCGGACCGTCTTTGGCAAAACTCCGCCGCCCAGGCCACCGGATGGGGTTCATGCCCAACCCGGTTGATCTATCCATCGAGCGCGGCCGTATGGATGACATGGAACATCCGCCGTTCGATCTGTTCTATGCCTGCGGCAACCCGGATCGTCCAAAACGCGTGATCTGCGGTAAGGCTTGGAACATGGAGGAGTTCATGCGCGGCGTAATGACCCGCCAGCCCGGCCTGCGTGCGCACACACCTGGTATGTTCGGGCAGCCGCGCCTTACCGCCGCCGCCTATCAGGAGGGGCTTGAAAGCGCCGCGCTGGGGCTGAATATCAGCCGCCGGGCCGATGATTACCTCTACAGCTCTGACCGTCTGGCCCAGTTGGCTGGCAACGGGCTACTCGCCATAATTGAGCGTACCACCGGCTATGACCGGTTCTTCGGCGAGGATGAGATGGGGTTTTTCTCCAACCTTGAGGAACTGGACGAACTGCTCGCCCGCTACCGCGCGGATGCCAAGGCCCGGATGCGCGTGGCCGCTGCCGGGCGGCAGCGCTATGTGGAGCTATTCAATGAGCGCCGGGTGGCGGCCTATATCGTCGATGCTGTGTTCAACGGCACGGACGAAACAGCCTATCCCTGGCCCGACCACCCGACCTGAGCGCCCATGGCTCGCATCGCCATCGTGCTGCCGCTGCGTGAATCCTTCACCCCGGAGGCGGCGGGGGCGATTGCTTTGGTGGTGCGGCGGTTTGCCGCGGCGCTGCCCGGCAGCGTGGTGCTGGGCCCTGATCCTGGCGGCACCTTTCCCGGCATTGTTTTTAAGCAGGTGCTGACCTTCCGGCAGGCTTGCGCGCAGCTGCGGCGCCTGCGGCCGGAGGTGATCGAAGTGCATCAGAAACCCTATTGGGCGGTGGCGTTCGCCTTGCTATTCCGCCGCGCGCGGGTGGTGCTGTTTCTGCATAACGACCCGCAAAGCATACGCGGCCTACGCAGCCGGCTGGGGCGCAGGCTGACGCTGGCGCTGCTTCACCGAGTGGTCTGCGTTTCAGATTATCTGGCAGCGCGCTATGCCCAGGGGCTCCGGCACGGGCCGGACGTACTGCACAACCCGCTGGACCCCGGAGAGATTCCTGCCCCCACGCCCAAACAGAAGCTCATTCTGTTCGCCGGACGGGTGGTGCCGGACAAGGCGCCGGACGTGTTTATCGCCGCCTGCGTGGCCGCGCTGCCCGACCTGCCCGGATGGCGGGCGGAGATGATCGGTGGCGACAGTTTCGGCCCCAACAGCCCGCAAACCGGGTTTTTCCTGACCCAGCAGGCGGCCGCGGCCGCGGCCGGCATCGGGTTCCGGGGACCACGCCCGCATGATGAAGTGCTGGCGGCGATGAACGAGGCCGCGATTGTGGTGGTGCCCAGCCGCTGGGCGGAGCCGTTCGGGCTGACGGCGCTGGAGGCACTGGCCTGCGGCGCGGCGCTGATCACCACCGGCCAGGGCGGTTTGAGCGAGGTAGCCGGCCCTGCCGCGCTTTACATCGCCCCGGACGATGTGGACGCGCTCGCCACCGCTTTGCGGACCCTGGTCGCGGACGCCCCCCGGCGCGCGGCCCTGGCCGCGGCCGGGCGTCAGCGTGCCCGCGAATTCTTCACGCCAGCCATCACGCCCCGCCTGCAAGCCTTGCGGGATGCGGTTTAAGCGTTACATCCTGTCTCCGAATTCAGAAATTTGGGTTTTTGCATATGTCCGATCTCGTTCCCGTCACTGTCCTCACCGGCTATCTGGGGGCTGGTAAAACCACGCTGCTCAACCATCTGCTCACCGGCACGCATGGCAAGAAATACGCCGTGGTGATTAATGAATTCGGTGAACTCGGCGTGGATAACGACCTCGTGGTGGATTCCGACGAGGAAGTGTTCGAGATGAATAACGGCTGCATCTGCTGCACCGTGCGCGGTGACCTGATCCGCATCATCTCAGGGCTGATGAAGCGCACGGGCAAGCTGGATGGCATTATCGTCGAGACAACCGGCCTCGCCAACCCAGCCCCGGTGGCGCAAACTTTCTTCGTGGATGAGGACGTGAAGGCCAAAACAAGGCTGGATGCGATTGTCACCGTGGTGGATGCTAAGAACTTCCTGGCCCGGCTGGAGGACAGCCCGGAAGCCGCCGACCAGGTGGCCTTCGCGGATGTGATCGTGCTGAACAAGCTCGACCTCGTGAGCCCGGAGGAACTGGCGGCGGTGCAGGCCAAAATTAAATCCGTTAACCCCTATGCCGAGATTAAAACCGCCACGCGCGGCGATGTTCCGGCGGACCAGTTGCTCGGCCTCGGCGCATTCGACCTGAAGCGCGTGCTCGCCAATGTGCCGGACTTCCTGGAGGAAGACAGCCACACCCATAACGAGCATCTGACCAGCATCAGCCTCTCGACCGACAAACCCGTCTCGGCCGATAAATTCAATATCTGGATCGGCCAGATCCTGCAGACCCAAGGCCAGAATATTCTGCGCACCAAGGGAATTTTGTCTTATGCCGGGGAGGACCGGCGCTTTGCTTTCCAGGCCGTGCACATGATGGCGGATGGCGATTTCCTGGCCCCTTGGAAGCCGGATGAAAAGCGCGTCAGCCGCCTTGTGTTCATCGGCCGTGACCTCAACCGTCCGGCCTTGCGGCGCGGGTTTGAGAGCTGCGCCGCCTGATAGCGGCTGAATGCAATGCCTTGAACTGGCCTGGATAACGCCCTCCACGGCATTTCAGGCGTTGGCAGCCAAGGCCCCGCTGGTGTTTCTGGACAGTGCGGCAACGGGCGATCCCCGTGCCGTGACCAGTTATATCGGGCTGGACCCGCTGGCCACGCTGCATCTGGATGATGCCAACGCCCTGCCCGCCTGGCTGGCCCACACCCGCCCGCAAGACGCAGCCTGCCCGCCCGCTTGGCCATTTGCCTTTAAAGGCGGGGCCATGGGGTTTCTGAGCTATGAGGCCGGGATGACCCGGATGGGCCTTGCCAGCCTGCACGCCGCTCCGCCCGACCTGCCCGCGGGCTGGTTCGGGATGTTCGATCTTGTACTGGGCTTCGACCATGCCGCCCGCCGCTGCTTTGCCCTGGCGGCGGACCGGCCCGGAGCCAGCGCCGCCGCGCGCCTCGCCGCCCCGGCTGCCCACCTGAGCGCTCCCCCGCCCGATTTTCCGCCCGTACCGCAGCTGGATTGGGCGGCAACGCTGGAACGGCCCGACTATGAGGCCAGGGTGGACAGGCTGCGCGCTTATATCCAGGCTGGCGACGTATTTCAGGCGAATTTCACCACCCGCTTCACCGCCTCGCGCCCCCCCGACTTCAACCCCGCCGCCTGTTACGCGGCTTTGCGTGCGCGCAGCCCCGCCCCGTTCGCCGCGTTTCTCGACACAGGCACGGGCGTAACGTTGTGCAGCGCCTCGCCGGAGCGGTTTCTCAGCCTGGATGCGGCGGGGCGGGTAGAAACAAGGCCGATTAAAGGTACCGCCCCGCGCGCCGCCACCCCCGCCGAGGACCAGGACAACGCCGCCGCCTTGCGCGCCAACCCCAAGGAGCGCGCGGAAAATCTGATGATCACCGATCTGCTGCGCAATGATCTCGGGCAGGTTTGCGCAATCGGCTCGGTAAGGGTGCCGGAATTATTCGCGGTCGAAAGCTACGCCCAGGCGCATCATCTGGTCTCCGCCGTCACCGGGCAACTGCGTGAAGGAGTGAGCGCAGCGGATTTGCTGCTGGCCTGCTTTCCAGGCGGGTCGATCACCGGGGCGCCGAAACACCGGGCGATGCAGATTATAAGTGAGCTGGAGACCGGCCCGCGCGGCGCCTATTGCGGCAGTATCGTCTGGATAGGGGTGGATGGCGCGATGGACAGCTCCATCATTATCCGTACGCTGGTCGCCACGCCGAAAACACTTTACGCCCAGGCGGGCGGCGGCATTACCTGGGACAGTGTACCCAGCGCGGAATATGAGGAGATGATGCTGAAACTCTCGCCTTTGATTGCCCATGGATGAGTTGGTCTGGCTGAACGGCCAGCTCATCCCCGCCGTCGAGGCGCTGATTCCCGCCTCGGATCGCGGGTTTACGCTCGGCGACGGGCTATTTGAGACGCTGTGCCTGCAAGGCGGCGTGGTACGGGATGTTCCCGCCCATTTCGCCCGGCTGGCCGCCGGGGCAAAGCTATTGCGGCTACCCTTGCCGTTCCATGCCGCCGCCATGGACGCGATTCTGACCGAAACCGCCGCCGCCAACCATCTGACCGAAGGCGGGTTGCGCCTGACCGTGACACGCGGCACCGGCCCGCGCGGCCTGCTGCCGCCGACATCCCCCCACCCCACAGTGCTGGTCAGCGCCTTTGCACCACCTTCCCGCGCGGCGACGGTGGGCGCCATTATCGCCACCTGCGTCGCGCGGGATGAAGCGTCGCCGCTTTCCCAGGTGAAAGTGCTGAATTATCTTCCGAACATTTTGGCGCGGCTGGAAGCGCAGGAGCGCGGCGCGGAGGAAGCTCTGCTACTCAACCGCGCCGGACGGGTGGCGGGGGCGACCATCGGCAATCTCTTACTCAAATCCGGCAGCATCTGGCTGACCCCGCCGGTGACGGAGGGCGCGCTGCCCGGCATCCGTCGCGCCCGGCTGCTGGCCAGCGGCAAGGTGAAGGAAGCGCCCATAGACCAGGACGCGCTGCGCAACGCCACGGCCTTGTGCGTCAGCAATGTGCTGACACTGCGACCGATTATTGCGCTGGACGGCGCGGCCCTGCCCGCCGAGCCCGCCGGGGAGTTGGCCGGGCTTTAGGCGACCAACTCGAACTTATCAACGTCCACCACGCCCATATCGGTGATCTTGAGATGCGGGATCACCGGCAATGGCATGAAGGCCAGATGTAGGAACGGCTCGGCCAGCGGGCAACCCATCTGGCTCGTGGCTTGGCGGAGCGCTTGAAGTTCGTCCCGCACAGTCTCGGCGGATTTAACGGACATCAGCCCCGCCATGCGCAGCGGCAACTCGCCCACCACCTGCCCGTTCGACACCGCGACAAACCCGCCCCCGAGTTCAATCAACCGGTTCACCGCCAGCGCCATCTGTGCCTCATCTGTGCCGGTGACGCAGACATTATGGCTGTCATGCCCGACCGAGGAGGCCAGCGCGCCATTTTTGAAGCCAAATCCCTTCACGAACCCGCGCCCAATATTGCGGTTTTTGCCATGCCGGGCCAGCACCGCAATTTTCAGCACATCATTCTCAAGATCCACCTGACGGCGGCCATTCTGGTAAGGCAGCGTCATAGTGAGGTGACGGGTGACGATCTGGTCCCGCTCGATCCCGATGACGGCGGTGGTGGGGCCTGAGGCGGGGACAATGAAATCTTCCGCGCTCACCGGGTCAAGCTTCATGCTGTTCAGCCCCACAAAAGCGGGGATGTTGCGGGCGGCGAAGTCGATCTCGTCCACAAGCCGCCCGCCTGCGATCACACGCTTGACCGCGCAGCTTTCCAGATCTTCCAGCAGAACAATGTCCGCACGCTGGCCTGGGGCGATCAGCCCACGGTCCCGCAGGCCAAACCCGCGCGCGGCAGCATAAGACACCGCGCGGTAGGCATGGAGCATTGGCACGCCGGAGGCGATGGCCTTGCGGACGAGATAGTCCAGATGCCCCTCGGCAAAAATATCCAGCGGATTGCGGTCATCCGTGCAGAAGGAGCATTGCAGCGAGGTTTCTGGCGTGAGGACGGGGCTGAGCGTGCGGACATCGCGCGTGACCGTGCCTTCGCGGATTAACAGATGCATGCCCTTACGCAGCTTTTCCCATGCTTCCGGCAGAGAGGTTGTTTCATGACAATTGCGAATGCCGCAGGAGAGATAGGCATTGAGATCGCGCCCTGAAAGTTTGGGTGCGTGACCATCTATATGCTCACCGGAGAAAGCGTAGAGTTTTTCCATCACCACGGGGTCTTTATGCAAAACGCCAGGGAAATTCATGAACTCCGCGAGGCCCAGCACTTTCGGGTGACTAAGATAAGGCAGCAGGTCCCCAGCGCGCAGCTCAGCGCCTGAGGTTTCCATGCCCGTGGCGGGCACGCAGGAGGAAAGCTGCACCCGCAGATCCATGGCTAAGACCGAGGCGGAATTTGCGAAATAGGAAAGCCCTTCAGTACCCAGCACGTTGCAGATTTCATGCGGATCACAGATGGCGGTAGTGGTGCCGCGTGGCAGCACGATGCGGTCAAACTCTGAAGGGGCGACCAGCGTGGATTCGCAATGGACATGCGTGTCGATAAAGCCCGGCACGGCGATGAGCCCGCGCCCATCTATCTCGCGCACGCCGTCATAGTTCTCATATGTGCCGATGATGCGGTTGCCGGATATGGCGATGTCACTCTGGGCGATTTCACCAGTGACAAGATTCAAGAATTTTGCGCCCTTAATGACAAGATCAGCCTTTGTGCGGCCAATAGCTTGGTCAATACAGCGCTCAAGGAAGCCCGGAGGCAGTTTGCTGTTCTTCTCCATGACCCATGATACAGATTCGGCGATGAGGGGCCAGAGAAAATTTCACGGTTTGGTGATCGGACGTGGGTTCCGGCAATGTTCCACGTGGAGCAGGGTTGAAGAATTTAGAGAGGAATGACGCATTATACGCTGATGACGAAAGAGTTTGATTTTTCAAGAAACTTTTCGACATGATTGTGGTTTGAGTTGGCAATAATATGTTCATGGAGAAAGGGGGATTGGCTGTGCTTTGAATGGCGATTTTTTGGGGGGAAAGCAGTCTGTCTTGTCCTGGGCGAGAAAGACGTGAAACCCGACAATCTTGCGGCGCAAGCTTTCATCCTGCTCATGTTGACGTTGCACAGCAGAGTCGTCCCTTCTGAGTGGCAAGGCTTCTGCGCGGAATAGGGGGCCTCCTGGTCTAATTACTCGTCTGCCTGAACTGTCCGTGATGCACCCTGCAAGTGCTAGGTTGCTAGGATGGCTCCCCCGACGATGAGGAACGCGGTCATACCCAAAGTTACCGTGGCGACGGCCTTTCCTGCTAGAACCAACAGTAAGGTCGAGATGAGGGGGGCCAGATAAGAAGGTCTGGCCTGCGGGCTGCATGGGGTTGAGCGCCTGATGCGTGAGAATGGCTATCGGGCACGGCCGAAGCGCCGGGCCAAGCCGAAGGACGAGGGCGAGCGTGCAGTGATCGCCGATAATATCCTCGACCGGGATTTTGCGGCCACCCGGCCAAACCAGAAATGGCTGGCCGACTTCACCTATATTTGGACCGCCGAAGGATGGCTGTATGTGACTGCGGTTCTGGACCTTTTCTCCCGGCGCATCGTTGGCTGGTCGATGAAGGCAACCCGTCATTCATAGGGATGCCGTACGACAATGCGCTGCCATTTCTGGTCGCTCTCAGTCTGAGCAGGGGTATCGGGATAACAGACATCAGTATGCAATTATCTGAGCTCTTTTTTGAAGATAGTATTGAAAAATAATGATTTCTTCTGTCGACCAGAAGTACCCCCATGGCTATGAGAAGCATGCACGCCCAAACATTGCCACGTGTTATAGTTTGTGCCAAAGACCTATCGATAATCTCTAAGCCGTCATCACGTGTGAGGTTCTACTTTGCCTACTCGTCGCTTCTTAATTCGCCGTGGTGCCTTAGCCCTTACTTCAGTTGCCGCGTTGAGCCTGGCAAGCAGCCGGTCTGCGGAGGCAGACACCATGATGTCCAAACAAGCGGCTGCCTACCAAGACCAACCGAATGATGGAAAGCGGTGTTCCGCCTGCTGCATGTTTGTGCCTGGCGATCCCTCTCACTGCACCATGATTAGCGGCGTCATCAGTTCGCATGGTTGGTGCAAGTTCTGGGAGGCTGGCCCCAACGACACCTGTAGCTGATACCACGTGCGGCCTGCCACTATTCCTGCTTGGCGTGATTAACTTTCTCCAAGCGCCGTTCAGCGATTGAGCAACCAAACCACAAATGAAAGCACCAGACTAACGACGACGCAGCTCGTGATGGGGAAGTAAAACGAGAAACGTTCGCTGCGAATAGAGATATCCCCAGGGGGATGCGCAAGGCCAAGCCTGCCAGGCCACGGCCATAGCAGACCGGCAGCAAGCAAGAGGGCGCCTAGGACAATTACGAAAAGCCCCATGGTGCTTTCTCATCACGACTTGAACTGCGCATTGCCAGCGCCCAGTCGGGCGCCGCTGCGATCACCGGTTGAGGGCAAGCTGGATGGCGGGCGTCCACGGTATGTCCGTATCCAGAAACGAGGGGCTCAAGCTTCTACGACCGCTTTTGGGCGCAAGCGGAGGCGTTCGATCAACGCCAACGAATGACCGGTCTTGGTATTCGCGGCGTTGCCTTCCTATGTCTGGGTGGGGTCGATCACCGGACCAAAATTCCGAGCAGGTTCTGCGACTGAGTTTGATATGATTAGAGTTTGAAGAATCGACTGCATCGAACCAACGGAAAAATACGAAGCCTCACCGATACCGGGTGGTTGCCTGACTGATGCGTAACAGCATTAGCCAACCAGGGATTATTCTGCCGCTGGATTGACGCCTGCAAAGAGACCAGTACTCCTTACCCTCCCACTAGCGCCTTAGCGAATTCCGTCGCGTCAAACGGGCGCAGATCCGCAATCTGTTCGCCCGTGCCAACGGCGTGAATGGGAAGGCCGTATTTTTCCGCCAGGGCCACCACGATGCCGCCGCGGGCGGAACCGTCAAGCTTGGTGACAATCAGGCCGTTCAGGTCCACCATCTCCTTGAAAATACCCACCTGCGTCACCGCATTCTGGCCGGTGGTGGCGTCCAGGGTCAGCAGCGTGGCGTGCGGGGCGGTGGGGTCCAGCTTGCGGATCACGCGGATGATCTTCCGCAGCTCCTCCATCAAGGCAGTTTTGTTGTGCAGTCGCCCGGCGGTGTCGATCAGCAGCACATCCGCCCCGGTTTTCTGGGCGCGGCTCAGCGCGTCATGCGCCAGGGAGGCCGGGTCTGTGTTGGCGGGGGCGGTGACAACCTCGCACCCCGCGCGCTGCCCCCAGACCTGCAGCTGCTCCACCGCTGCGGCGCGGAAGGTGTCGCCCGCCGCCAGCATCGGCGTCAGGCCCTGCTCACGGTATACCGAGGCCAGCTTGCCAACGGTGGTGGTTTTACCCGCGCCATTCACGCCCACCATCAGGATCACGTAAGGCTTGTGGGCGCGGTCCAGCTCAAGCGGCGTGGCCACAGGGGTGAGCACCTCGGCGATTTCCGCCGCCAGTGTCTCGCGCACTTCCTCGTCCGTGACCTCCTTGCCAAAGCGCGTGGAGCGGAAGCCTTTGATGATCCGCGCCGCCACGGCGGGGCCAAGGTCAGCGGCGATCAGCTGGTCCTCCAGCTCCTCCAGCGCCTCATCATCCAGCTTGCGCTTGGTGAACACGCCCGTGATGCCGCCAGTTATCTTGGCAGCCGAACGGGAAAGCCCGGTTTTCAGCCGGGAGAAAAACGAGGATACAGCCATGTTTTAAAAAATTCCGGGCAATTCGCCAGCGAAGGCGGTCTCGGCGGGGCCACGCATTAGCACATGGCCGTTTTCCGCCCAGGTGATCAACAATTCACCGCCATCCATCTCCACCACCGCCATGCGGCCGGTCAGCCCCCTGCGGTGCGCGTTCACCAGCGTGGCGCAAGCGCCGGAGCCGCAGGCCAGCGTGAGCCCGGCGCCGCGCTCCCACACGCGTAAGCGGACGCGGGAGGTGCTGTCGATCCGCGCGAAGCCGATATTGGCTCGCTCAGGGAAGATGCGGTTTTTCTCCAGCATAGGGCCGATGGTCTCGATCGGCAGATGGGTGAAATCGTCGATGAAGAAGGTTGCGTGCGGGTTGCCCATGGAGCACGCCGCCGGGTCGGAGACCGGCCCCAGGCTCAAAGGCAGATGCAGCGTGTCATACGGACCGGAGAGCGGCACATCGCCCCATTCCAGATGCGGCGGGCCCATATCCACCTCAACCAGGCCCGGCCCCAGAATTTCAGCCACCAGCAGCCCGGCGACGGTACGGATTTTAACCCATTGCGCGCCGGATTCCTCAGCCAGCAGAGCGGCCACGCAGCGTGTAGCATTGCCGCAGGCGCCGCTCTCGGAGCCGTCTGAATTCAGAATCCGCATGAACGCATCAGCACCGGCGTCATCGGACTCGATGATGACAAGCTGGTCACACCCAACGCCCCGCCGCCGGTCGGCAATGTGGCGCACGGCCTCCGGCGCCAGGGCCAGCTTGGCGACGCGAGCATCCAGCACCACAAAGTCGTTACCGGCGCCATGCATTTTCAGAAAAGGCAGCATGGCCCTTCCTTACCCTGCCCAGCAAGGCGGCGCAAAGGCCGCCACGCGGGATTTAGTATATCGCGGAGGTCACAGCCCGCAGCGCGCGTTCTTCCAGCGCGCGGCCCGTGCCGTTTGCCACGCATTGCAGCGGGTTCTCGGCCACCATCACCGGCAGACCAGTTGATACGCGCAGCACCTCGTCCAGCCGGTGCAGCAACGCGCCGCCGCCGGTGAGCATGATGCCCTTGTCCACGATATCCGCCGCCAGCTCCGGCGGGGTGTTTTCCAGCGCCACTTTGATCGCCTCGACAATCTGCCCCACCGGCTCGGCCAGGCTCTCGGCGATCTGGCGCTGGGTCACCGTGACCTCGCGCGGGACGCCATTGATGAGGTCGCGGCCCTTCACAAAGCGGCTCGGGCCGTCAGTGTTGCTGTCCACCCAGGCAGCGCCGATATCCATTTTAATCCGCTCGGCAGAGCTTTCGCCGATCAGCAGGTTAAATGCGCGGCGGATATAGGAGATGATTGCTTCATCCAGTTTGTCACCGCCCACGCGCACGGAGCGCGCATAGACGATACCGCCCAGCGAGATCACCGCGACCTCAGTGGTGCCGCCGCCAATATCCACGACCATGGAGCCGGATGGCTCGGTCACCGGCAGATTGGCGCCGATCGCAGCGGCCATTGGCTCCTCGATCAGCAGCACCTTGCGCGCCCCGGCACTCTCGGCGGATTCCTGAATCGCGCGGCGCTCGACGGCGGTGGAGCCGGAAGGCACGCAGATAATGATCAGTGGCGAGGCGTAGCCGCGGCGGTTATGTACCTTCCGGATGAAGTGCTTAATCATCTCCTCCGCCACCTCGAAATCCGCGATGACACCATCACGGAGCGGGCGGATCGCTTGGATGTTACCCGGTGTGCGGCCCAGCATCAGCTTGGCGTCCTCACCCACGGCCAAAACCTGCTTACGGCCTTTTACATCCTGAATCGCCACGACGGAGGGTTCCGCCAGAACAATGCCGCGCCCCTTCACATAGACCAGCGTGTTCGCAGTACCCAGATCAATCGCCATGTCGGCCGACATCAGGCCGAGAAGTTTGGAAAACATCAAAACCCTTTCCGCAAGGCAGAGGCCTTATTCTCCACGCCCCCGCGCGTGGAGTCTGGCCGCTGGCCTTACAGCCCGTTCAGCCTTGGGGCAAGGGTCTCAATCAAGCCCTTCATTCGCCATATTTGCCGGTCCATAACGAGGAAATCAGGGAATACTGAATCATCAAGGAGATACACGTGAAAAGAAAAGCCATCCCCGTTATTTTATTGACAGTGGCGGGACTTAGCTTGGCTGGGTGCGGCTATTCACCGGGCTCTCGCGCGCTCTCCGGCGGCACCATCGGCGCCGGGGCGGGGGCTGTTCTGGGTGCGGTAACCGGCATTGGGCCCGCCGCCGGCGCCGCAATTGGCGGTGGTGTGGGGGCCGTGGCGGGGGCGGCGATCAGCCCTAATACATTAAATCTCGGAAAGCCGCTCGTCGGAAACTGAACTTCACATGAAGGAGCTGTCAGGCGGCCTAGCGCCGCTTGAAATCTCAATCGTGGACTAAATATCCGTTTCATGAACGGGTTATTAGGAGAGTTAGAATGCTTCGCAAGATAACAACCGGCCTGGTTCTGGCCGCGTCTCTCACGGCTTTGGCGGGTTGTGGCTATTCACCTGGCCACCGGGCCTTAACAGGCGGTGCCATTGGCGCGGGCGGCGGTGCCATTATTGGCGCGGCGACCGGCATGGGCGCTGGCACAGGGGCGCTCATTGGCGGAGCAGCTGGTGCTGTCACGGGTGCGGCGACCTCGCATAATCAGGTCAATCTGGGGAACTAACCGGCCCATGGCCCCGGCTGCTCCGGGGCCAGCCCTTTTTGCCTCACGTCACGGTGACGACGACCACATGATCGACATCTACCTCCTGTAGCGCCTGGTACAGTGCGCCGATGCCCGCCAGCATGGCGGCGCCGGCGCCATCCGCGTCTTCCTCGGAAAAATCCTCATAGGCTTCGTCCAGTTCCTCGACGGTGAAATTCTCCGGGTTGAGCTGTTCGTAATACTTGTCCTGGTCTTCCTTAGTCAGAATGAACACAAGTGCCTCAGTGACTTCGGCCAGATCGGCCAGCACGGCATTTTCGCTCGTCTCAAGGTCGATGTCGTAATCATCTGCCAGTACCGGCAGCAGCACAGAGAAAATATCGCCATCCTCCTCGAACTCGACCACCGAGGTGCCGTTGGCGGCCAGGACATCTGGCAGGCTCTGCGGATCGTCACCGGTGATGGCTTTGGCAATGTCCTTCAGCTCTTCCCGAGGCAGACGGACAAAAGACGCGATGGCCGGCATGCGGTGTTTCCCTTACTGTTAGATCCTTCATAACAACCATGAAGGGGCGCTGTCAGCACCCTTCCCTCTTGGCCCCATGGCCCTTGCGCGCTAAATGCGCCGGTTGGACAAACAGGAGGACCTGCATGACTGAAGAAACACGGCGTTTCGGCACCGAAGTTGGCCGCTTGCTCGACCTGGTGGTTCACTCGCTTTATTCCGACCGGGAAATTTTCCTGCGGGAGCTGGTGGCCAACGCGGCCGACGCTACGGATAAGCGCCGCTTTATGGCGCTGTCTGATGGGGCGCTGGCGCTGCCAGACAATGCTGCCATCCGCATCAGCGCGGATAAAGCGGCGCGGACCATCCGCATTGAGGATAACGGCATTGGTATGAGCAAGGAGGAACTGGCGGAGAATCTGGGCACCATCGCCCGCTCCGGCACTGCCGCCTTTACCAGCCAGCTAGCCAGTGCCAAGCCGGAGGATCGCCCCAGCCTGATCGGCCAGTTCGGCGTCGGCTTCTATTCCGCCTTCATGGTGGCGGAAAAGGTGGAGGTGACCTCCCGCAAGGCCGGGCATGAGGAAGCCTGGGAGTGGGTTTCCGACGGGCAGGGCGAATATACCCTCAAATCCGCCGCGCGCGGTGCGCCGGGTACCACCATCCTGCTGCATATCAAGCCGGATGCGGAGGAGTATCTGGAGCCGATCCGCCTGAAAACCATCATCCGCAAATGGGCCGACCATATCACCTGGCCCGTGGAGATTGAGGAAGACGGCAAATTCGAGGCAGCGACTGAAGGCAAGGCGCTGTGGCGCAAGAACCGCTCCGAGATCACGCCAGAGGAATACGCGGATTTCTATCGCCATGTCGGGCATAATTTCGATGAGCCCTTCGCCACCATACACTGGCGCGCGGAAGGCACGGTTGAATTCAACGCTTTGCTGTTCATCCCCTCACAGAAGCCCTTCATGCCCGTGGAGGAAAGCCGCGAGAGCAAGGTGCGGCTGCATGTGAAGCGGATGTTCATCACCGATGACGCGAAGCTGCTGCCTAACTGGCTGAACTTCGTGGTCGGCGTGGTGGATACCGAGGATCTGCCGCTGAACGTCTCGCGTGAGATTCTGCAATCTACCCCGGTACTGGAAAAAATCCGCAAGGTGCTGGTCAACCGCGTGCTCTCAGAGCTGAAGGCCAAAGCCAAGGACGCCGAGGCGTTCAAAGCCTTCCTGGAGAATTTCGGCTCTGTGATGAAGGAGGGCATTTACGAAGATACCGGCCACGCCGCCGAGATCGCCGCCCTGCTGCGCTTTGCCTCCACCAAAGAAGACGCGACTACGCTGGATGACTACATCGCCCGTATGCCCGAGGGGCAGAGCGATATTTATTACCTCGCGGGCGATGCCGCGCACCTCAAAACCTCCCCGCAGCTCGAAGGCTTTGCCGAGAAGGGCTATGAAGTGCTGCTGCTAGGTGATGCCATCGACGCATTCTGGCCGGGCCGCTTGGGCAGCTATAAAGAGAAGAAGCTCGTCTCTGTCTCTCAGGCGGGCAATCTTTTCGCGGCAGGAGATGTGCCGGAGGCCATCACCAACCTGTGCACCAAGCTGAAGGAGGCGCTGGGCGAGGATATTTCCGAGGTCACAGCATCCTCCCGCCTTAAAGACAGCCCGGCAATGCTGGTGGCGGCGGAGGCGGGACCAGACCTAGCCATGCAGCGCCTGCTGCGCCGTGCGGGCCGCCCGGTATTCGGCCTGCCGCCGAAGCTGGAAATCAATCCCAGCCATAAGCTGGTGGAAGCCTTGGCTGCGAAAGAGGATGTGAAGGAGGCCGCAAGCCTGCTGCTTAACCTCGCCAAGCTGCAGGATGGCGATCTGCCAGAGAACCCGGCGGAATTCGTGAAGCAGATTTCAGCCGCCCTGGCGGAAAACGCGTAACAGACTTGGGTGCGGCGTATTATAAAACGCCGCACCGGCAGGAATTTTTTACCGCTGCAAAGCTGCCAGCGCCGCATCGTGCAAGGCACGGTTGGCGCTGGCCAGCACGGACCCGTCGCAGCCTAGTTTCAGGGGTTCGCCGGACCAGTCCGTGACCACCCCGCCCGCGGACTCCACCACCGGCGCCAACGCCGCCCAGTCCCACGGCTTCAAGTCATGTTCAGCAACCAAATCAATCTGCCCCAGCGCCAGCAGGCCGTAGGAATAGGCGTCCCCGCCCCAATAAATACGCTTGGCGGCGTGTTTTAGCTGGTTGAACCGCCGTACCGCCTCTGGCCCGGCCCCGGCGATCATCTCCGGCGAGGTGGCAGCGAGTTCCGCAGCCGCCAGCGCCACGCTCTGGCGTGTGCCGGGCGTGCCGCCCAGCCCGCCCGTGAACCGCAACGCCTGGCCGCGCCCGCCCGCCCAACGCTCCCGCGTGACTGGCTGGTCGATAAAGCCCAGCACCGGCACGCCATCCTCCAGCAGCCCCAGCAGCGTGGTGAAGCTGGTGCGCCCTGTGATAAAAGCGCGGGTGCCGTCAATCGGGTCAATCACCCAGACATATTTGGCGCCGGTATTATGAGAGGGAAACTCCTCACCGATAATGCCAAAGGCCGGCGTCGCCTTAGCCAGCGCGGCGCGCAGCACTTCCTCGGCCTTGCGGTCGGCGGCGGTGACGGGGCTTTCATCGGATTTATCATCCGCCCCCAAACCCACGCGGAAGTAGGGCCGAATAGCGGCCCCGCTGGCATTGAGCGCCGCATCGGCAATCGCGATTAAATCCTGCATGGGTCAGGGCAGCTTAACAGGGCTGGCGGAGTTCTGGTTCAGATAAGCAATCATGTCGGCCCTTGTCTGATCATTCTTGATGCCAGGATAGGCCATGTGGGTACCCGGCGCAAAGGCCGCCGGGGATTTCAGCCAGTCATCCAGCCGCGCCGCCGTCCAGGGCTTGCCCGCCTTGGGCTTCACCGCATCCGAATAATCAAAACCTGACGCCGAGAAGGATTTGGAGCCGACAACCCCGTACAGGTTGGGCCCCACCCCGTTCGCGCCGCCTTTGGCGATGGTATGGCAGGCGGTGCATTGCTCCTCAAACAGCGCTTTACCCTTGGCGGGGTCGGCATGGGCCAGCAGCGCGGTCAGGTTTTCCGCTGGCGCCGTGGCGGGGGGCGCGGCGGACGCGCCATGTTCCTCGGACTCGGACTTGATTTGAGATGCCGAGGGCAGTGGCACCGGCCGGTTAGAGAGCGTACGCAGATATGCGACCACATCCGCGCGGGTCTGGGTGTTGTGAATCCCGGGGTAAGACATGCCCGTGCCCGGCGCGAAATTGCTCGGTGAGTAGAGCCACTCATTCATCTCATCATAGGTCCAGTTGCCATGGGCCTTGGCCTTCACTGCGGCTGAGTAGCTGAACCCGGTATGGGCAAACATCGGCGCGCCCACTACGTCATACAAATTGGGCCCCACGCCATTCGCCCCGCCTTGGGTGAAGGTATGGCAGGCCGCACATTGCTGCTGCACAAAGGCCATGCCCTTGGCTACATCCGCCTTGGCCAGCAGCGGCAATATGCTTTCAGGCCCGGCAGGTTTGGACGCCTGTGCCGGGGCAGCGCTGGGTAGCGCGGCAATCTTGATGGCGGGTTTCTCCGGCGCTTCATCCGACATGACACTATGGGCGATGCGATTCGCCCCCCATAACACCAGCCCTGCCGTCAGCACTCCCGCCGCGATCTTATTACCAAGCAGACCATCCTTGCCCGATTTGTCCATGGTTTCCCCCGGGTTCGTATTCTGGACGCGTTGCACTAAGGCGTAGAGCGAATTAGGCAGGGCGGCAAGCAGCAAAAAAGGCCATGGTTTTGAACCCCCTCATCCTGATTCCCGCGCGCCTCGGCTCCACCCGGCTTCCGGCCAAGGTGCTGGCTGATATTGGCGGCAAGCCGATGATCGCGCATGTTCTGGCCCGCGCCCAGGAAGCCGGGCTGGGGCCGGTGGCCGTGGCCTGCGGCGAGGTGCAAGTGGCTGAAGCAGTTGAAAAAGCAGGTGGCATCGCGGTGCTGACTGACCCGGACCTGCCCTCCGGGTCGGACCGTATCTTCGCCGCCCTGCAAAGCCTGGATGCCGAGGGTAAGCATGACGTGATCGTGAACCTGCAAGGCGACCTGCCCTCCATCGACCCGTCCTATCTTGCAACAGTGCTGAAACCGCTGGCCCAGGGCTACGATATCGGTACGCTGGTCGCGCCCATCACCACCGAAACCGAGCGCAACGCCCTGTCCGTGGTGAAATGCGCCTGTGCCTTTGCGGACGGCGCGGAGATTGCCCCGGCGCTATATTTCTCGCGCCATCTCATCCCCAGCGGGGACGGTGCGCACTGGCATCATATCGGCATCTATGCCTACCGCCGCGCGGCGCTGGCGACGTTTGTGTCACTGCCGCCCTCACCGTTGGAACAACGCGAGAAGCTGGAACAGTTGCGTGCCCTGGAGGCGGGCCTGCGCATTGGCGCTGCACAGGTGATCGAAGCACCGTTTGGCGTCGATACCCCAGAAGATCTTGACCGCGCGCGGGAGGCGCTGAGCAAATGAGCATAATTGCATTCCAGGGCCAGCCGGGCGCCTATTCAGACCTTGCCTGCCGCATCGCGTTTCCGGGGGCAGCCACCCTGCCCTGCGCCAGCTTCCAGGCCGCCATGGCCGAGGTACGGGAAGGCCGGGCGGATCTTGCCATGCTGCCGCCGGAAAACTCGCTGGCCGGACGGGTCGCGGACATGCACGCGCTGCTGCCCGGCAGCGGCCTCTCCATCATTGGCGAAACCTTCCTGCGCGTGGAACACTGCCTGCTCGCCCCGAAGGGCACGCAGATCGCGGACATCAAGCGCATACACTCTCATACGGTTGCGTTGGGGCAGGTGCGTAACCTGCTGGCCGAGCTGAATGCCACTCCGGTTGTAGAGTATGACACGGCGGGAGCGGCGGAGATTGTGGCCAAGCTGAACAGCAAGGAAGACGCGGCCATTGCCTCCTCTCTCGCCGGGGAGATGTACGGGCTCGATATTCTGCGCCGCAATGTGGAGGATGAGCGCCACAACACCACACGCTTTTACATCATGGCGCGCGAGAAGCTGGTGCTGGAGCCGGACACGCCCGGCCTGATGACCACCTTCGTCTTCAATGTTCGCAACGTGCCCGCCGCGCTGTACAAGGCACTGGGCGGGTTTGCCACCAATGGCGTGAACATGACTAAGCTGGAAAGCTATATGCTCAACGGCAGCTTCACCGCCACGCAATTTCTGGCGGAAGTAGAAGGCCACCCGGCGCAACGCCACCTGAAGCTTGCTTTTGAGGAGCTGGAGTTTTTCTGCACCGAGTTTAAAATTCTCGGCACCTACAAAATGGACCCGTACCGGCGCCAGCACCGCGAAACGCTGGACGCCACCCCCGCCTAAACCGAAAAAGCCCGGCCATGACAGCCGGGCTTTCTTTTATCAGGTATTCATCGCCTCGAAGAAATCCGCGTTAGTCTTGGAGTATTTCAGCTTGTCGAGCAGGAACTCCATCGCATCCGTTGTGCCCATCGGGTTCAAGATACGCCGCAGCACCCACATCTTGGAGAGCACGGCCTTCTCCACCAACAGCTCCTCCTTACGGGTGCCAGACTTGGTGATGTCGATGGCCGGGAAGGTGCGCTTGTCGGACAGCTTGCGGTCCAGGATCAGCTCGGCATTGCCGGTGCCCTTGAACTCTTCAAAAATCACCTCATCCATGCGCGACCCGGTATCGATCAGCGCGGTGGCGATGATGGTGAGCGAGCCGCCTTCCTCGATATTACGCGCCGCGCCGAAGAACCGCTTGGGGCGCTGCAGGGCGTTGGCGTCCACACCGCCGGTGAGCACCTTGCCAGAGGAGGGCACAACCGTGTTGTACGCGCGCGCCAGACGGGTGATGCTATCCAGCAAAATCACCACGTCGCGCTTATGCTCGACGAGGCGCTTGGCTTTCTCCAGCACCATTTCCGTCACCTGCACGTGGCGGGCGGCGGGTTCATCGAAGGTGGAAGCCACCACCTCGCCGCGCACGGAGCGCGCCATGTCGGTCACTTCCTCGGGGCGCTCATCGATGAGCAGCACAATCAGGAACACTTCCGGGTGGTTGGCGGTGATGGAGGCGGCGATGTTTTGCAGCATCACCGTCTTACCGGTCCGCGGCGGGGCGACCACCAGGGCGCGCTGTCCCTTGCCGATGGGCGCCACCAGGTCGATCACCCGGCCCGTGATCTCCTTGGCTTGGCCCTTGGTGGTGGGCTCAGGCGCTTCCACTTCCATGCGCAGGCGCGAGGTAGGGTAGAGCGGGGTAAGATTGTCGAAATTGATACGGTGCTTCACCGCTTCCGGCGACTCGAAATTGATCTTGTCGACGTTCACCAGGGAGAAGTAACGCTCGCCTTCCTTCGGCGCGCGGATCTCGCCATCTACCGTATCGCCGGTCCGCAGGCCATAGCGGCGCACCTGCTGCGGAGAGACGTAGATATCCTCCGGGCCGGGCAGGAAGTTTGCTTCTGGGTTACGCAGGAAACCAAACCCGTCGGGCAGGATTTCCAGCGTGCCGTCGCCATAAATTGCCTGCTCGTTCTCGGCATGGGCTTTCAGGATGGCGAACATGATATCCTGCTTGCGCAGGGAGGACGCGTTTTCAACCTCCAGCTCCTCAGCCAGGGCCAGGAGATCGGTAGGGGATTTTGCCTTTAATTCGGCGAGATGCATGGGGGACCAGAAATCCAGTTTCAGGATGTGCCACGGCAGGACGCTATGGCTCTATGGAAGATATGAGAAAAACCGGCAGCCCAGGACGGGCACCAAGACGCGGACGGTCTTGGAGATGTAATGGTGTCTCGGCGCTAAAAGATCAAGCCCCCTTCAACCCTTCTCGTGCGGCGGTTGCCAGTTCGTCCGCCCGGTCGTTCATTGGGTCACCGGAATGGCCCTTCACCCACAGCCACTCAATCTGGTGTGGCTTGGCGGCCTCCAGAATCCGCTTCCAGAGATCCATATTCTTCACCGGGTCCCCGGTGGAGGACCGCCAGTTCTTGCGGACCCAGCCTTGATGCCAGCGTGTGATGCCGTTTTTCAGATATTCGGAATCCGTATGCAGCTTCACCACGCATGGGCGTTTGAGCACGCTGAGCGCCTCCGCCGCCGCGGTCAGCTCCATGCGGTTGTTGGTGGTGTCCGTCTCTCCGCCGGAAAGCTCCTTCACATTGCCCTTGAACTTCAGGATGGCCGCCCAGCCGCCAGGGCCGGGATTGGGCTTGCAGCCGCCATCCGTCCAGATCTCGACAATGCTCTCCTGATCCTCAGAGCCCATAAGCGCCCGCCCCCGACACAGCAAAATGGAACCGCAGGCGCCGGTAATAATCCAGCGGGTCCTTGGGCGTGACCAGCGCGCCCTCCGGCGTGTTCAGCCAGTCATAAAGCCGGGTCAGCAAAAACCGGATCGCCGCGCCGCGCGCCAGCACAGGCAAGGCGTTAATCTCCGAATCAGAAAGCTTCCGTACGGATTGATATCCCCGCAGCACGGCCCGCGAGCGCGTGACATTCAGCTCCGCATGGTTCTCGAAGCACCAGGCATTCAGGCACACCGCAATGTCGTAGGCCAAAATATCCGTGCAGGCGAAGTAAAAATCGATCAGCCCGGAAATCTGCCCCTCCAGGAAAAACACGTTATCCGGGAACAAATCCGCGTGAATCTGCCCTACCGGCAAATCCTTCGGCCAGTCCGCCTCAATCTGCGCCAACCAAGCTTGCAGCTCCGCCCCCAGCCCGCCCAGCACGCTATCGGCGTGCGGTAGGCTTTTGGCCAGCAGCGGCGACCAGGAATCAGGCCCCAGCCCGTTGCGGCGAGTCATGGCGAAGCCCTCGCCCGCCAGATGCAGCTTCGCAAGCGCCGCCCCCAGCGGCTCACAATGCGCCAGTTTGATATGGCGCGGCCAGACGCCGGGCAGGAAGGTGGTGATGGCAGCCATCTTGCCCGCCAGCTCCTTCAAATTGCGACCATCCTTGGCGCGCACCGGCAGGGGGCATGGCAGGCCGTGAGCGCGCAGATGTTCCATCAGCCCCAGGAAATAGGGCAGATCCTCCTTATTCACCCGCTTTTCATAAAGGGTGAGGATGAAATCTCCTTCGCTGGTCTTCAGCGCGTAATTGCTGTTCTCCACCCCTTCGGCGATCCCGCGAAATGCGGTCAGCGTGCCGATATCGTAAAGCGACAGGAACTCCGCGAGCGCCTCGTCCGTGACTTCCGTGTAAACTGCCATGCGCGTAGATGACCGGGGACAAAAATTCTGGCAAGGGAGCAGCCATGAAAGATTTCCGGTCCGCCCTTCCGCCCGCTGCCGCCCTGGCATCCTTGTTGGCTCTCGCCGCATGCGGCGGCGGCCACCCGCCCGCCGCCAAAGCCAATGACGGCGCCGCCCCGCAACCGCCCACGAGCACCAGCGCCACGCCGGACCTGACCAGCTTCTGCCCGCAGACCGCGCTGCTGCAACAAGCCCAGACCGTGACGCTCTTCAAGCCCGGCCGCAGCGATGTCGCCTCGCAGATCTCCACCGCGCAGATCACCGGCATCTCCGGCGCCTGCACACCCAAGACCAAAGACAAACAAAAGCTGCTTGAGGTGAAGTTCACCGCCAACTTCCTGGCGAATAACGGCCCGGCCAATCATGGCCAGCCGGTCACCTTGCCCTGGTTTGTGGCCATCACAAAGGGCGACAAGATCGTCGACAAGAAAATCTATTACGTCACCCTGAAATTCAACGGCAATATGAGCACCGCCGCGGCCACCTCAAAGCCCGTGAAGATTGAAGTGCCCGCCGTGCCGGACAGCGCCGGGCTGGAAATCCTCACCGGCTTCCAGATGACGCAGAACCAGTTGGCCTACGCCGCCGCCCACCCCGACGCGACGCCCTGACCTTTTGTAAGCGCTGCTCCGGCGGGCGTTTACAGCCCGCGTAGCACCCCGCGCAGCGCCTCCACCAGTCGGGCGGCGTCCTGCGTGGCGAAAGGAAGCGGCGGGCGAATTTTCAGCACATTGCCATCCGGCCCCTCAGTGCCGATCAGCACCCTGGCTTGGCGCAACCCATTGGCGATGCGCTTGGCCAGCTTCTGGGAGGGCTGGCCTTCCTCGTAAATCTCCACCCCCACCATCAGCCCGGCACCGCGCACATCCGCCAGCAGCGGGAACTCAACCTGCAGCCCCGCCAACTCGTTGCGTAGAAATTCGCCGGTCTTGCGGGCATTTTGTTGCAGCTTCTCCTGCTGCAGCACCTCCAGCGTGGCCAAGGCGGCGGCGGCGGAGACCGGGTTGCCGCCAAAGGTAGAGAAGAAATCGATCTTCCTGGTGAAGTCCGCCAAGATCTCCGGCCTTGTCACCAGCGCGCCGGTGGGGTGGCCATTGGCCATCGGCTTGCCCAGCGTCACCATGTCCGGCACCACGCCATGCCGCGCGAAGCCCCAGAACGTCTCGCCCATGCGCCCAAAGCCGGACTGCACCTCATCGCCCACCACAAGCCCGCCCGCCGCACGCACTTTTTCCGCCACGGCGGTGAAATAGCCCGGCGGCGTGTCCACAATGCCGTTGGAAACAAAAGCGGAATCAATCAACAGCATCGCCACGCCATGCCCCCGCGCCTCCAGCGCCGCGATGGCGCGGTCTACATCCCGCGCATAAGCCGCCCCGGCCTCCGGGCCGGAGAAGCGCCCCCGGAACGGGTCCGGGCTTTCCAGCACCTCAATAAAATCCTCCTGCTTCTGCGCGAACGGCCCGTAATAGGGCGAAAGCGCCGCCACCACGTCGGTAATGCCATGATACGCGTTGGCCATCACAATCGCCCCGGTTTTACCCGTGAGCGCCTTGGCGATGCGGTAGGCCGCGTCATTCGCCTCGGAGCCGCTATTCACGAATAGCACATGCGCCAGCCCGTCCGGCAAGGTGGCGGTCAGGCGTTCGGCATATTCCACCACGTTCTCATGCAGATAACGCGTATTGGCGCATAAACGGCGCATCTGGCGGGAGATGGCTTCCGCCACCCGCGCATTGCCGTGCCCGACAGACGGTACATTGTTGTAAGCGTCCAGATAGTCAGTGCCGTCCGGCGCGTAGAGATGCACGCCCTGGCCATACACCAGATGCACCGGCTGCTCGTAAGAAAGCTCCAGCCCCTTACCCAGCACATTAAACCGCCGGGCGGCCAGCGCGGCACTGTCCACTTCCAGGGGAGCGGCAGAGGCGGCGCGAAAGCGTGCGACCACCTTCTCCTTCCCTTCCGCCTGATAAGCCTGGATGGCGGCAATGCCGATGCTCGCCAGCGCTGCCAGCTTCTCGGCCCCGGAGGGATCGTTCTGCTTACGCCAAGCCATGATGGTGGCGGCGAGCGCGTGGCGGGCGATAATCGCCTCATACAGCGCCTCGAACTCAGCGGGTTCCAGCGTGTTCACCGCATCATACCCAGCGATCACATGGGTGGCGTACGTGATGGGGTCCAGATTTTCCCCCACCGTCTCGGCAGCGGTCACGGCGAGGTCGAAGATCAGCGGGCCGTGGATCATATCCCCGAAATCCAGCAGCCCGGTGACGCGGCTCGCATCCTCGTTCACCAGCATGTTGCCGGGGTGCAGGTCATTATGCACCGGCTGGTGGCGCAGCTTGGCCAGGGCCGGGCGGAATGCCAGAAACCGGTCCAGCACGGCTTCCAC
Organism: Acidocella aminolytica 101 = DSM 11237; assembly: GCF_900129125.1. Classification (GTDB taxonomy): domain Bacteria; phylum Pseudomonadota; class Alphaproteobacteria; order Acetobacterales; family Acetobacteraceae; genus Acidocella; species Acidocella aminolytica. The sequence goes on from NZ_FQVJ01000005.1 coordinate 75,799, forward strand.
CAGCGCCCGGTCCTCAACCGGCTCAATCAGCGACGCGAACGGCCGCATGGTCTCAATGGCGCGCAAATCCCACACAATCTTCTGCCCCGCGCCGGGGTGAAAGAAATTCGCCATCGCCTGGTTCAGCCGCGCCAGCGTGGCGCCCACATCACGCAGCAGGCCCGGCGTGGGCGTGATAGCATCCATCACCTGCCCGGGCTGAAAGCCCAGCGCGCGCACCATGTGCGGGGTGCCCGCCGCGTCCTTCACGTACACATAGGCAGCACCGTCCGCCGTGCGGTACACGCGCGGCACCGGCAGGCTGGCATCCATCATTTTGATATGGTCGAGGGCCGCGATCTGGAATTCCACCGCCTCCGGCAACTCGGACGGCCCCAGAATCTTGAAAATAATCCCCGGCCCGTCCGCCGTTTTGATGCGGAAATTCTGGTCACGCTCCCCATAAAGCTGCCGCGCCTCACCGGGCACGCCAAAAATCTCTCCAGCCATTTGTTCCGCCGCCTCCTTGGTGAAGGCGGGCGGGCTGGTTTGCAGGGCAACAAGGTTTGTCGGATCGGTCATGGCGCTTCAAATATCCTGCCCTGCGCCGCGGCACGCTGACAGCAGAACACAAAACAGGCCGCCTTCAGCAAAGAGACGGCCTGTTTCAACAACGGTAAGCCAGCGCTTAGCCCTGGGAGACGAACCGCTCCAGCCAGTGGATCGTATAATCGCCCTTCTGAAATTCCGGGTTCGCCAGAATCTTTTGGTGCAGCGGGATCGTGGTTTTCACACCCGTGATCACAAATTCCCGCAAAGCACGGCTCATGCGAGCAATGGCCTCGTCACGATCACGGCCATAAGCCACCAGCTTGGCGATCAGGCTGTCATAATGCGGCGGCACACGATAGCCGGCGTAAAGGGCGGAATCCACCCGCACGCCCAATCCGCCCGGCACATGGAACATATCCACCTTGCCCGGTGAGGGGGTGAAGGTCTCGGGGTCTTCCGCCGTGATGCGGCATTCGATGGCATGGCCGGAGAACTGAATATCCGCCTGAGTGTAGCCCAGCTTCTCCCCGGCGGCGATGCGGATCTGCTCACGCACCAGATCCAGCCCAGAGATCATCTCGGACACCGGATGCTCCACCTGCAAGCGGGTGTTCATCTCAATGAAGGCGAACTGCCCGTCCTGGTACAAAAATTCCAGCGTTCCAGCATTACGGTAGCCGAATTTCTTCAGCGCATCGGTCGCGGTCTTGCCTAGCGCGTCGCGCGCCTCGGCGGTGATGGCTGGCGAGCCCGCTTCCTCCAGCACCTTCTGGTGGCGGCGTTGGAGCGAGCAATCACGCTCACCAATATGCACCACGTCCCCGTAGTTATCGGCCAATATCTGCAGCTCGATATGGCGCGGCTTGTCGAGATATTTCTCCATATAGACCGCGTTATTGCCGAACGCGGCCAGGGCCTCGGCACGGGCCTCACGCCAAGCGGAGTCCAGCTCCTCTTTGGAGCGCGCCACCTTCATGCCGCGCCCGCCGCCGCCCGCGGCGGCTTTGATGAGCACCGGGAACTTGATCCGCTCCGCCACCTCATGCGCTTCCTCCAGGGAGGAAAGCTCCCCCGGGGAGCCCGGCACCAGCGGCACGCCAAGCTCTGCCATGGTGGTCTTGGCTGTGATCTTGTCGCCCATCATGCGGATATGCTCGGCCGTGGGGCCAATGAACACCAGCCCGTGTGCCTCCACCATCTCCGCGAACTTGGCGTTCTCGGACAGGAATCCGTAACCAGGATGGATCGCCTCCGCCCCGGTGACCAGCGCCGCCGAAATGATGGCGGGCATATTGAGGTAGGAATCACGCGCCAGAGCGGGACCGATGCACACGCTCTCATCAGCTAGGCGGACATGCATGGCGTCCGTGTCGGCGGTGGAGTGCACCGCCACCGAGGCAATACCCATCTCACGGCAGGCGCGAAGCACCCGGAGCGCGATCTCACCGCGATTTGCAATCAGGATTTTCTTGAACATATCAGCAGGCCGATCCTGTGAGAAATGGCCTGGGGCCGAAGGCACGGTCAAGCCACGCCCCACCCCCAGGATCAAGCGTTTCGTAAGGCTTTCCAGTGGAAAACCAATGTTATTCAATAATCAACAGCGGCTCGTCGAACTCAACCGGGACGCCGCTGGTGATCAAAATCTGCTTCACGGTCCCGGCACGCGGGGCCTTGATCTGATTAAAGGTCTTCATCGCCTCGATCAGCAGCAGGGTTGCACCGGCCTCAACCGTCTGGCCGACAGACACATAAGGCGGCGCGCCGGGCTCAGCAGAGAGATAGGCAACGCCCACCATCGGGGACTTCACCGTACCGGGATGCTTCGCCGGGTCAGCAGCGGCAGGCGCCGCGGCCGAAGCAGGTGCCGCGGCGGGGACGTGGGCCACGGGCGCGGCCACAGGGACATTCACCGGCGCCAGCGTGCGGGCAAGACGAACCTTGCGGTCCCCTTCCTCCAGCTCGATCTCAGACAGACCGGTTTCGTTCAGCAGCGCTGCGAGTTCCGCAAGCGCCTTCGGGTCGAAAGAAAGGCTCATTGTTCGTCTTCTTCCAGAATTTCAGACAAGGCAAGCAGGGCGAGCCTATAGCCCGCAAATCCCAGCCCGCAAATCACCCCCGTGGCGGCATGGGACACATAAGAATGGTGCCGGAAGGCCTCACGCTGGTGGATATTGGAAAGATGCACTTCAACAATCGGAATATCGAGCGTCTTCAGCGCATCCATCAGCGCCACGGAAGTATGGGAATAACCCGCCGGGTTGATAATGAGCCCCGCCGCGCTTTGCCGCGCCTCCTGCACCCAGGTGATCAGCTCACCTTCATGGTTGCTCTGCCGGAAATCGATGGATAGCCCGGCCCCCTCCGCGACTTCCGCGCAGAGTGTTTCCAAGTCGTCCAATGTTCCGTGACCATAAATGTCCGGTTCCCTCATGCCGAGGAGATTCAGGTTTGGTCCGTTAAGGACCAGAATGAGCGGTGCTGCCATGGTGGCGTTTGCGGTAGCATAGTGCCCGCGCGCCGCCAAATTTTTGCATGCGCTTTTTGCAAAGCCTTGCCTTGCAGCCCCGCTTCCAGGGGCCGATAATACGAGTGATGAGCCAGACCACTGAACAAATAAGCCTGAGCGTGAACGGTGAAGCCTTGCAGGTGCCCACGGGCACCACGCTGGCCGGGCTGGTGACCATTATGGAGCTGGACACACGCAAGCTGGCGGTGGAACGTAATCTGGAAATCGTCCCGCGCTCGCAATATGCCGCCACCTTGCTGGCGGCGGGCGATACGCTGGAAATCGTGCATTTCGTCGGAGGGGGTTAGACTATGGACGGCACAACGCACACCGCGCACGGCTGGACCGTCGCGGGGCGGCATTTCGCGTCCCGCCTGGTGGTTGGCACCGGCAAATACAAGGACCTGGAAACCACCGCCGCCGCCATTGAGGCTTCGGGCGCGGAGATGGTCACGGTGGCGGTGCGCCGGGTGAATCTATCCGACCGCAAAGCCCCGATGCTCCAGGATTTCGTGGACCCGCAACGCTACACCTATCTACCCAACACAGCTGGCTGCTTCACGGCGGACGAAGCCGTGCGCACCCTGCGCCTGGCCCGCGAGGCCGGCGGCTGGAACCTAGTGAAGCTGGAAGTGCTGGGCCCGCAGCCTACTTTGTATCCGGACATGGCCGCCACCCTGCTCGCCGCCGAAGCCCTGATCAAAGACCGGTTCGAGGTGATGGTGTATTGCTCGGACGACCCGGTGGCCGCGAAACGGCTGGAGGAGATGGGATGTGTGGCCATCATGCCGCTGGGCGCACCTATCGGTTCCGGGCTGGGGGTGCAGAACCCGCTGATGATCCAGATGATTATCGAAAACGCCAAGGTGCCGGTGCTGGTGGATGCCGGGGTCGGCACCGCCTGGGACGCTGCTTATGCCATGGAGCTGGGCTGCGACGCGGTGCTGGTGAACTCCGCCATCGCAATGGCGGACGACCCGGTGAAAATGGCGGTGGCCATGAAGCATGGCGTCATCGCCGGGCGGCTTGCTTATGAGGCCGGGCGGATTCCGCGCAAGAACTACGCCTCCGCCTCCTCGCCCATGACCGGGCTCATCCGCTGAAAGCCGTCCTGCGCCTTGCCCCGGAACTCAGCGCCAACTTCCTGGCGCCGTATTTGGTGTATGAGGCGCTGGACAGCACACTGGGCGACACCAACGCCCTCATCGCCTCCGCCGTGCCCCCGCTGCTCTGGAGCGGTTATGAACTGGCGAAAACCAAGCGGCTGGATGCTGTCTCGTTTTTGGTCGTGGCCAGCATCCTGCTCACCGTGGCGGCCACAGCCCTTGGCGGGTCGCCAAAAATCATCCAGATCCGCGACGCACTGGTCACGGGGGCGGTCGGGTTGCTGTTTCTTGCCTCGCTGCTGCTGGAAAAGCCGCTGATCTTCTACCTCGCCCGCGCCACCTCCGCGCGCAATACCGAGCAAGGGGCTGCGCAGTTTGACGCCATGTGGCAAATGCCAGAGGTACGTCGCACCTTCCGGGTGATGACCTTTATCTGGGGCGTGGGGCTGGTTTTACAGACGGCGCTGATGTGCCTCCTCGCCTGGGTCTGGAGCATCGACCGCTATCTGCTGCTCTCGCCGTTTATCGGCTACGGCATTTTTGGCCTGCTGATGCTTTGGAGCGTTTGGTACGGCGCGCGGCGCAAGGCGCTGGCCGCGCTGCAATCCCCAGTCCAGGTTCCGCCGGCGGGCGAGCCTATTCCTTAAGCCAGACAGGCTCTTTGATCTTGGCGATAAACGCCGCATGGGCCTCGCGCTGCGCGTCGGTCAGCGCAATCCGGCGCGGGGTGCGGGACGCGGGCGGCTGATAATGCGCGAAGGAGAGCGAGGCTTCCATATCCAGCGTCAAACCGCGCTGGCGCCCGCCGGTGAGTTCCACATACACCTCCGCCAGCAGCTTGCAGTCCAGCAGCGCGTTATGGGTGGTACGGGCGGAGAGGTCGATCTCAAAACGGCGGCACAGCGCATCCAGGCTGTTCGGCATACCAGGAAAACGCTCCTTGGCCAGCACCAGCGTGTCGATCATCCGCGCTTTGTCGAGCGGGGGTTTGCCGATACGTTCCAGCTCGGCGGAAATAAACCCGAAATCGAACGGCGCGTTATGCGCGATCAGAGGCGCGTCGCCAAAAAAGGCCAGCATCTCATCCGCGATATCCGCGAATTTTGGCTTGCCTACCACATGCGCGTTGGTAATGGCGTGAATCTTGGTGCTCTCTGGCGGAATATCCCGCTCCGGATCAATCAGCGCGTAAAACTGGTTGCTGGTCGGCAGGTCGTTTTCCAGCTCGATCGCGGCGATTTCAATCACCCGATCCCCGGTCAGCGGCTCAAAGCCCGTGGTCTCGGTATCGAATAGAACGGAACGGCTCATAGCCCCAGCTCCTTGATGATGGCGTGCACCTGCGCCTCTGTTTCAGCGAGCGTGCCGCCAGTTTCAACCACATAATCGGCCAGCGCGCGTTTTTGCGCGTCCGGCATCTGCCTGGCGATAATCGCCTCGATCTGCGCCCGGGGCAGGCCACGCTGCTTAACCCGGGCAATCTGGGTTTCCCGCGGGCAGGAGACGATAATCGCCTTGTTAACGGCGGCTTTCCGGCCGCCTTCGAACAACAACGGAATATCCAACAGTACCGCTTTGCGGCCCTCAGCCTCGGCTCGCGCCAAAAAAGCGGCCTGCGCCGCGCGCACTAGCGGGTGCATAATCTCTTCCAAGTCGCGCATCCGGGCTGGGTCAGCCAGCACCAGCGCGCGCAGTTGGGCACGGTCCAGCACACCGGCTGTTACCGTGCCGGGAAACGCGGCATTAATGGCGGGAATCGCCGCGCCGTTCGGCGCCTGCAACCGGTGGACCTCCTCATCAGCATTAAAGCCAGGCACGCCCCTCGCGGCGAACATTGCCGCCACGGTGGATTTGCCCATGCCAATGCCACCAGTGAGGCCCAAACGCATCATGCGGCGACAATCCGGTAAAGCGCCTCATCCACCTCCGGCGTCACGCCAAACCAGGCGCTGAAACCTGGAACCGCCTGGTGAAGCAGCATCCCCAAACCTTCCACCGGCTTTAAGCCGCGCGCCTTGGCATCGGCCAGAAGCTGGGTTTCCAGCGGCGCGAAAATAATATCCGCCACCGCGAGGCCGGGGGCCGCGCGGTCCAGATTCATCGGCAAGGGCGGCTCATGCACCATGCCAAGCGAGGTGGTGTTGATAAGTAGCGCGTAATCGCCCAGCGCATCCTCACGCTGCTCCCAGGGCAGCACCTTGGCCGGTGGCAGCGCCGCCGCCAACGCCGCCGCGCGCTCCGGCGTGCGGTTGGTAATGGTGATCTCCGCCCCTTCATCCTGCAAAGCGGCGCCAATGCCGCGCGCCGCGCCGCCCGCGCCCAGAATCAGTACCGGCCCAGCGGCGGGTTTCACGCCATGGTGGCGCAGATTGGCCACAAAACCGTACCCGTCGGTATTGCTGCCCTCAATCCCGTGCGGGGTGAAGATCAGCGTGTTCACTGCCCCGGCGCGACGGGCGAAATCATCGACCTTAACGCAAATCGCGAAGGCCGCTTCCTTATGCGGAATGGTCACATTCACCCCCGCGAATCCGGCCTTGGCCAAGGCCGGGATCACGCTGGGGAAATCATCCGGCCGGATGGGCAGCGGCACATACGCACCGTCTATCCCGTGGCGGGCTAGCCAGGTGTTGTGGATTCGGGGGGAACGGGAATGGGCGACCGGCCAGCCGGTAACACCGGCGAGCCGGGCTGAGCCGGAGATAAGTCGCATGAGCGGACACCACCACGCCGCCATGCGCTTGCCAAGAGCAGAATCAACAGCACAGGCGCCAGATGCGCATAGGCCGGGTGCCAGGGCAGCAATCCAGGCCCGAACCAGACCAGAAAATACAGCAACGGCTCCCCGGCCTTAAACCCGTCTTCGGCCAAGCGCCGCTCCACCAGCAACGCCACGGCAAGGCTCACCCCCAACAGGTCATACAAATGCAGATATGGGCTGGCGAGGGCGGAGAGAATCAACATCGCCGGGACGGAGCGGCTCAGCAGCCCGGCGCCGATACAGGCCAGAGACACCGCCGCTTGCAACACAAACGCAGCATGCAGCCCGGCCAGCGCCTTTACCGCGGCAAACACGCTGATCAGCCCGCCCGCGAACTCCTTGGGGTGGCCAGTCAGCAGCACATTGCTCATCATCGGCCGGGTATAATGCCAGAACCCCACCCAGGCCGCCGGGCCAAACGCCCACACTGACGCCGCCACCAGCCCCACCGCCGCCAACGTCGCGTATAAAAACGCCAGAGGTACCCGGCGCAACAGGTAAAGCGGCAGCACCAGTCCTAGCTGCGGCTTGAAGCTGGCCAGCCCGATCATTCCCCCCGCCAGACGCGGGCGGTTGCGCACCAGCAACAGCCCACCGCCGATCAACGCCGTCATCAGCGCCGCGTTCTGATGTTCTAGGGCATTTTCCAGCGTTGCCGGGGCCAGCAGTATCGCGGCGATAAACCACCCGCTTTTGCCTGCCAGCCGCAGCATCCCCGCCAGCAGCACCAAAGAGAGTGCATCAAACGCCAACACCGCATGCCAGGGCGAGAGCCAGCCAAACGCGGCGGCAATCAGCCCATAGCTCGGCGGGTAGCTCCAGAGGTGATACGGCAAATTTCCATACATGCCTTGCAAAAAGCTCTGATACGCCGTGTGATTGAACAGCAGCGGCAACTGATGGTGCAGGAACAAAAATCCACCAGCCCAGAAATCCAGCCCATCGCGCAAGGCTTTTCCGGTATAGCCACGATGCAGCCCCCACAGAATCGCCCCCCCCTCGCCCAACGAAGGAAGCGTGCAAACGGCAATTGTCAGGGCCAACCACAAACGGGCTAAGGCTTGATTTTTTTTGGGCATGTGCGCTTTAGTCCGGGCTTTCTGACGCCTTGAAAGCATATCCATGATTTCCGCGCTAATGCCGAACTTTTCCAGAGCTGACGTCGCATTCGATCACGGCCAGGGCCCCTGGCTGTTTGATACGAATGGGCGACGTTATCTGGATTTCGGCGCGGGCATCGCCACCTCCTCGCTGGGCCATGGGCACCCGCATCTGGTGAAGGCCATTGCCGAGCAGGCGGCCAAGGTGATTCACGTCTCCAACCTTTACCGCGTGCCGCAGGCGGAAACGCTGGCGGCGCGATTTGTCGCGGCCAGCTTCGCGGACAGCGTGTTCTTCTGCAATTCCGGCGCCGAGGCGAATGAGGGGCTGATCAAAGCCATCCGCAAAACGCAAGCCGATGCTGGGCACCCCGAGCGCACAAGGATAATTTGTTTCGAAGGCGCTTTCCATGGCCGCACCCTGGCAACCGTTTCCGCCACCGGCAACCCCAAATATCTGGCGGGCTTCGGCAAGCCGGTGGAAGGGTTCGACCATGTGCCCTTCAACAACCTCAACGCCGTGCGCGCCGCCATCACCGCCGAGACAGCGGGGATCCTGATCGAGCCGATCCAGGGCGAAGGCGGCATCCGCCCGGCGGATGAGCAGTTTCTGCATGACCTGCGCGCCACCTGCGACGAGTTCGGGCTGATCCTCGGCTTTGACGAGGTCCAGACCGGCATGGGTCGCACCGGAAAGCTGCTGGCCCATCAATGGATCGATGTGGAGCCGGATGTCGCCTCGCTGGCCAAGGGCATTGGCGGCGGCTTCCCGATGGCGGCACTGCTGGCCAAGGAGCATGTGGCCAAGTCACTGGTGCCGGGCAGCCACGGCACCACCTTCGGCGGCAGCCCACTGGCCTGCGCGGCGGGCAATGCGGTGCTGGACGTGATTCTGGCCGATGGCTTTCTGGACCAGATGAACGAGGTCGCCGCCTATCTACACACGGCACTGGACAAGCTGATTGCCCGGCACCCGGCCGTGTTTACCGAGTTGCGCGGCAAGGGACTGCTGCTAGGGCTGAAATGCGCCATGCCGAATGGCAATGTGCAGACCGAGGCCATGAAGCAAGGGCTGCTGACCGTGGCGGCGGGCGAGAACGTGCTGCGCCTGATCCCGCCGCTTATCATAAACCGTGATGACTGCAATGCGGCTATCACGCTGCTCGATCAAACTGCCAGTGCGCTAGCCAAGACGACGGAGACGGCAAAATGAACGGGTGGGGCCGCTTGGCCCCCACGCCGGATCATGTGACCGTTTCTTATAAGGAGAACCTAAGATGAGTGCTGTGCTGTCCTTGCAGGAGTCCGGCCCCCGGCATTTTCTGGACCTCAAGGATTTTTCGGGCGAGGCGCTGCGCGCTTTGCTGACCTCCGCCGCCACCCTGAAACGCAGCCGCCGCAACCTCACCAAAAAACCGCTAGCGGGGAAAACGCTGGCAATGATTTTTGAAAAACCTTCCACCCGCACCCGTGTCTCCTTTGAAGTGGCGGTGAAGGAGCTGGGCGGCGAGGCCGTGGTGCTATCCTCCAAAGACATGCAAATCGGCCGAGGGGAGACGATTGCCGACACCGCCAACGTGCTCTCGCGGTTTGTGCATGGGATCATGCTGCGGACAGATTCCGCCGAGAAGCTGCATGAGTTGGCGCGCCATGCCCGTATTCCAGTGATCAACGGGCTCACGGAGCTTTCTCACCCTTGCCAGATCATGGCCGATATCCTTACTTTCGAGGAGCATAAGGGCCCGGTCGAGGGGCAGAAGATCGCCTGGGTGGGGGATGGCAATAATGTCGCCGCCTCGTTCATTGAGGCCGCGGCACGGTTCAAATTCAGCCTCCGCCTTGCCTGCCCCGCCGGCTATATGCCCCGCGCCGAGATGCTGGACTGGGCGAAGGAGGAAGGCGCTGACGTGGAGGTAGGGATCGACCCAGATTGGGCGGTAGAAAATGCCGCCTGCGTAGTAACGGATACTTGGCTCTCAATGTCCGATTCAGAGGGTCAAGCCGCCGCTCGCGCCGCCGCTTTCGCGCCATATCAGGTCACTGCTGCGCTGATGGAAAAAGCCGCGCCTGAGGCGATCTTCCAGCATTGCCTGCCCGCGCACCGGGGCGAGGAAGTGGCTGCCGAAGTAATCGACGGTCCGGCCTCCGTGGTGTTTGACGAGGCGGAGAACCGACTGCACGCACAAAAGGCCATCCTGGCCTGGGCGATGGGCTAACTACCCGACCGGTTTCCAGTATTGCTGGAAGAAGCCCCGCGCATCCAGCGCGGCGGAGGGCGGCACAATCTCGGCCTTACCGCCCTGGCAACGCCAGTTATAGGCGGTGTCGTGACCTGAAATATAAGCCGGAATATAGTCCGCATCCGGCTTTTGGGTACACCATTCCTTCGCGGCGGGCAGAGAGGTGCCCAGATTGGCCTTGCTGCACGGCAGATTGGCCCCCGCCACGCAGGCATAGAGCTTGCCACCCATGCAGCGCGTGACGGTCATTCTCTGTGTCTGGGCGGCACTCATATGCAGGCCGAAAGCCTGCTGGACCTGAGGCACCAAGGCGGCGGGCAAGGGGCGCAGCGTGTCGTTATTCGGCTGCGCGGCACACAGCCCCGCCGCGCGCGCCACCGGCACATGCAGCAAGGCAAACCCCAGAAGCAGGGCCCAGAACATGATTCTCAGCATGGCATGAGCCTGACATGCGGCAGGCCAACGCGTCAAACGCCCCTGGGATCGAACCGGTTTACACCCCATGTTGCGGCAGAACCGGAAGGAGTACGCCATGGACTACCGTAATTTAGGCCCCACGGGGCTGACCGTCTCCCGCCTGTGCCTGGGCTGCATGAGCTTTGGCGAGGCGCAGCGGGGCACACATGAATGGACGCTGGATGAATATGCCAGCCGCCCGGTGATCCGGCAGGCTTTGGAGGCGGGAATCAATTTCTTCGACACCGCTAATATGTATTCAGGCGGCAGTTCAGAGGAGATTCTTGGCCGGGCCTTGCGGGATTTTGCCTACCGGGACGAGATTGTGGTGGCTTCCAAGGCGTTTTTCCCCTGGCGCGGGGCGCCGAACACAGGCGGGCTGTCCCGCAAGGCGTTGTTCACGGCGGTGGACGAGAGCCTGAAGCGGCTCGGTATGGAGTATCTAGACCTGTACCAGATCCACCGCTGGGACGAGGCGACGCCGATTGAGGAAACGATGGAGGCGCTGCATGACATCGTGAAGTCCGGCAAGGTCCGGTATATCGGCGCGTCCTCAATGTCTGCCTGGCAGTTCTCCAAAGCGCAATATACCGCGAAGATGAATGGCTGGACGCCGTTTATCTCCATGCAGAACCAGGTGAATCTGATCTACCGGGAGGAGGAGCGCGAGATGCTGCCGCTCTGCGCGGATATGGGCGTGGGCGTGATCCCGTGGAGCCCACTCGCACGCGGCAAGCTGACCCGCGACTGGGCAGAGACCACCAAACGCGCTGAGACGGATGCGGTATTGAAATCCATCTACGCCAATACCGAGATGCAAGACCGCAAGGTGGTGGAGGAAGTGGCCAATATCGCCGCCGCAAAGGGGGTGAAGCGCGCCCAGGTGGCCATGGCTTGGTTGCTGCAAAAGCCGGAAATCACCGCGCCGATTATCGGGGTGACCAAAACCTCGCATCTGACCGACGCGCTGGGGGCATTGGAGGTGACGCTATCACCGGAGGAGGTGGCGGCGTTGGAAACACCTTATATGCCGCATCCGGTGGCGGGGGTGAGCACGATCCGCAAGGCCGAGACGCCGAAGGTGAGCCTGCGGTAACAGAGTTGGGGGATTTGTAAAAAATCCCCCAAACCCGTCAAAATTTTTGTCCTTACGCTGCTTTCGCCTCACGACGGCGGCGGGTGAGAATGAACTCGGTATAGCCGTTGGGCTGGGTCAGCCCTTCGAACACCAGATCCATCGCCGCCTTGAAGGCCGGGCCGTTATAAGCAGGAGCCATCGGGGTGTAAGCGGCATCGTCCGCGTTCTGTTTGTCCACCACCAGGGCCATGCGCTTCAGTGTCTCCATCACCTGATCATTGGTAACGATGCCATGATGCAGCCAGTTGGCAATGTGCTGGGAAGAGATGCGCAGGGTGGCGCGGTCTTCCATGAGCCCGACATCGTGAATGTCCGGCACCTTGGAGCAGCCGACGCCCTGGTCCACCCAGCGGACCACATATCCCAACAGACCCTGGCAGTTATTGTCCAGCTCCTGCTGGATTTCCGCCGGGCTCCAGTTCACGCCATAGGCCAGCGGCACGGTGAGCAGGTCTGACAGCTTAGCGGCGGGACGGCTCTTCAGCTCGTTCTGCCGGGCAAACACGTCCACCTCATGATAATGCAGCGCGTGCAGCGTGGCGGCGGTGGGGCTGGGTACCCAAGCGGTGTTGGCGCCCGCCTTGGGGTGGGCGATCTTTTGCTCTAGCATCGCGGCCATCTGGTCCGGTGCGGCCCACATGCCCTTGCCGATCTGCGCCTTGCCCTGCAACCCGCATTCTAGGCCGAAATCCACGTTCCGGTCCTCGTAGGATTTGATCCAGGGCTGAGTCTTGATGTCGTTCTTGCGCAGGAAAGCGCCGGCTTCCATGGAGGTGTGGATCTCGTCGCCCGTGCGGTCCAGGAAGCCGGTATTGATGAACACCACGCGGCTCTTCGCGGCGGCGATGCAGGCTTTCAGGTTGGCGCTGGTGCGGCGCTCCTCGTCCATGATGCCCATTTTCAGGGTGTTGGCGGGCAGTTTCAGTAGTTCCTCCGCCGCGCCGAACAAAGCGTTGGCGTTGGCGGCTTCTTCCGGCCCATGCATCTTCGGCTTGACGATATAGACCGAGCCTTTGCGGGAATTGCGCTTCGCCGCGAGGTCATGCTTGGCGATGAGCGACGTGATGACCGCATCGATCACCGTTTCCGGCAGTTCCGCACCGTCCTGAGTGATGATGTCCGTCAGCATGTGGTGGCCAACATTGCGAACCAGCAGCAGAGAGCGCCCGTGCAGGCTGAGGGTGGAGCCGTCCGGCGCGGTGTAGTCGCGGTCGGGGTTCAGCTTACGCTCGAAGGTCTTGCCGCCTTTCTCCACCGGGGCGGAGAGCGTGCCCTGCATCAGCCCCAGCCAGTTGCGGTAAACGCCGACTTTGTCCTCTGCATCCACGGCGGCGACGGAATCCTCGGCATCCATGATGGTGCTGATGGCGGACTCCAGAATGATGTCGGCAATATGCGCCGTATCGTTCTTGCCGATCGGGTGAGTGGGGTCGATGACGATTTCCGCGTGCAGATTATGGTTTTTCAGTAGCACGGCGGTGGGGGCGATGGCTTCGCCCTTATACCCGGCGAATTGCGCGGCGTTTTTCAGCGGCGCGTCGCCGGAAGGCAGCAGCGCAATCAGCCGGCCATCCACCACGCGGTAGCCCAGCACGTCGGCATGGCTAGCTTCCTCCAGCGCGAAGCGCGCATCCAGAAACGCGCGGGCGCGGGCGATCACCGCATCCGCGCGGATCGGGTTGAAGCCCTTGCCGCGCGCCGCGCCGTCTGTCTCAGGCAAGGCGTCCGTGCCATAGAGCGCATCGTACAGGCTGCCCCAGCGGGCATTAGCGGCGTTGAGCGCGTAGCGGGCGTTAGAAACCGGCACCACCAGCTGCGGACCGGGGATATGGGCGATTTCGTCATCCACATTCGCGGTTTCCACCATGAAGGGGGCGGGCTCGGGCAACAGATAGCCGATTTCGCGCAGAAACGCCTCGTAAGCGGCTTGGTCGTGCGGCTGGCCTTTATGCGCCTTGTACCAGTCATCCAGCTTGGCTTGGATTTCATCGCGCTTCGCCAGCAGCACTGCGTTGGTGGCGGCAAAACGCTTCAGCAGCGCGGCGAACCCATCCCAGAACACGGCTTGTTCCAGCCCCGTGCCCGGCAGTGCCTCATTATTCACGAAATCATACAGAACGGTGGCGACAGAGAGGCCGGAAACGGACGTTCTGGGTTCAGGCATAATGGAACTCCTCAATATATCGTCTTCGACACCTTCCCGGGGCGCTTGTGCCGCAAAGTCAGGGGAGGAGGCAAGCGGCGGCTGGCCTGACCAGTTTGCAGGGTCAGCCTGTCATGGTCGGAAAACCCGGGATCTCCGCCGCCATGTGTACGCGGGCAGGGCGGCCATGCTTGGCCACCAGCTCTCCCCAACTGATGGTGGCCACCGGGTAAGGCCGGCCGCCATCGCGCGGCGTGAGCATAGCGATTTCGCCGCCACGCGGCGCGGGGGCGAAATTTTCCAGCACCAGCCGCCCCTCGGCAATGGCATCCGCGAAGCGCTCGGCCAGGGCGTAATAGAGCTTGGCGTCGGGTTCAACGGCGACAGCACGCTGGCCCTCGGAGAGCGCTTCTTCGATCAGGCTTGGCATGGTATCGCCGATGAGAAAGGCTAGGGAAGAATCCACAGAGTCTATGCCCTGCTCTTGCCGGAATCGCTGGTAAGCCTCCAACGACGGGAAGATATTTTTGTTATATGGGCGTTTTTGGCCCAAGGCAGAAAGCGCTTCGTCTTGTTCGGCCAAAAACACCGCCATTGCTTGGTCTTCTCGCCAAGCGTGACGATAAACAGGATCATTCCTGATCGACGCCATAATTGCATCATTTGCCAGGGCTTCAGCCTGAGAACCATGACCATCAACAGCCAGAGCCTCAAGCCCCCCCCCAATCACCTTGAACAAATGGCTGCCCCCCTCCGGCGCTTTCAAAAAAACTCCGCCATATCCGGCACGAACAGCCCTTAGCGTCATTTCCGTATGCTCATGCCCATAACGTCCGAAGCGAGTATCCATGAAGCCGATTTGTGCCAGCACCAGCCTATCGAACACCAATGCACATCCGTTTAGCATAGTACACATGCCCGGATTTTCAGCCTTATTTTCGCCCATGATGACCCGTGAGTGAAAAATCGGATGAACAAAATTCACATGACCGTGGGCATTTGCGGCAACAATCCATTCCTGTTCCCAGCCACGACACACGGGTACCACATCGTCGTCGAGCAACAGAACGACATCGCACTGGCATGTGTGCAGCAAGTAGTAAATGCCTCGGTTTTTGTTCCAGGCAATACCCCGATTGATACCGCTGACTACAACCTCCCCCCGCTCGCGCAGAGCCTCCACCGTGCCGTCACCAGATCCATCGTCGCAAATCACCAAGTCGAATGGGGAGGTGGTCATGGCCCTGATTTTTGCCACCAACTCAAGCACCATCTCCCTTCGGTTGAAGGTCGTGACGGCAATGCCAAGCCGTTTCTGGAAAGGTTCCCTACCGAACTCAACCACCATCATGATTTCTCCCAACGGGCGCAAGCGGCAATTGCGTAACGGTATTTCCAAGCCATTCTTTCCACCTGCGCCTGAAAGCCTCACCTGATAAGGTCTGTTTTGACCGGAAACCGGACCTGCCGACAACCCCCTTGCGGGGACGGGGTTTTTACGTCATCTACAATGTCAGGATGCGCGCAATGCGGAGCCCGGCCTTGACCCGCCGACCGTGAACGCTGCGTCCAAACCAAAAGAATACCGTATGACCGGCGCCCCAGCGCCGGCGAGTTCATGGACCCGATGACCGCTTTGCCTACAGAAATCACATACTCCTTCAAGGCACTGGCCCGGTTCGGCTCCGCACCCCTTTTCTGTCATTTTTATCACGCGTCCCTCGCGCAGGGCCGCCCGGACAGGGCCGCTCCGCTTGGCGCACGCCGGAGTTTTAGCGTTAATGTCGAAAAAGATGCTGATCGATGCCAGCCACGCGGAAGAAACCCGCGTGGTGGTTCTGGACGGTAACCGCCTCGAAGATTTCGATGTCGAGACGGTTAGCCGCAAGCAGATCAAAGGCAATATCTATCTAGCCAAGGTTATTCGGGTCGAACCCAGCCTGCAGGCGGCGTTTGTAGATTATGGTGGCAACCGCCATGGGTTCCTGGCGTTTGGGGAAATCCACCCGGATTATTACCAGATCCCGGTCGCGGACCGGCAGAAGCTGTTGGCATTGCAGGCCGAAGCCGCCGCCGAAGCGGATGAGGACGCCAACCACGCCGAGGATGAGGACGCTCCGGAAGCCGCCGACGCCGAGGGGGTGAGCGCCCAGTCGCTTGAGATCAAGCCGATCGAGATTCTCGCCGCGCCGCCGCCGGAAGACTCTGCCGACGCACCGCTGGACGGGCCCCCCATGGTCGCGGAAGCGCTATCAGAGCCCGCCACCGCCCCGGACATTGCCCCCGACGCGGAGGCCCCGGCTGATTCCGCCGACGAGGAAGCCATGCCCGCTGAAATCTCCGCCGAAGCCGGAGAGACAGCCGAGCCGGAGACCATTGAGTTTCAGGAGGCCGAAGCCCCAGCGCCGGAACAGGTGGGCGGCGATGGCGATGACGCCGCCGAAGCCCGCGAGCGCCGCTTGCGCCAGCGTTTCCTACGGAATTACAAGATTCAGGACGTGATCCACCGCCGCCAGATCATGCTGGTGCAGGTGGTGAAGGAGGAGCGTGGCAATAAAGGCGCAGCGCTCACCACGTATCTGTCTCTGGCCGGGCGCTTCTCGGTCCTGATGCCCAACTCCCCCACCGGGGGCGGCGTTTCACGCAAGATCACCTCCCAGACCGACCGACGCCGCCTGAAGGAGACGATGGCCGAGCTGGATATTCCGCAGGGCATGGGGCTGATTGTGCGGACCGCCGGGGCCAACCGGCCCAAGCCCGAGATCAAGCGCGATTGCGAGTATCTGCTTCGGCTTTGGGACGATATCCGTGACAAGACCATGGAATCTTCCGCGCCGGCAATGATTTATGAGGAAGCCAGCCTCATCAAGCGCGCCATCCGCGATGTTTATACCCGCGATGTCGAGGATATTCTGGTGGACGGCGCTGAAGGCTACAAAGCGGCGCGAGACTTTATGCGCATGCTGATGCCCGCCAATGCCCGCAAGGTGCAGATCTGGAACGAGGGACAGCCGCTTTTCTCCAAATATCAGGTGGAAACACAGCTTGATGCGATGCTCAATCCGGTGGTTCAGCTGCGCTCAGGCGGGTACATCGTCATCAACCAGACCGAAGCCCTAGTTGCGATCGATGTGAACTCCGGCCGCGCCACGCGTGAGCGCTCCATTGAGGACACGGCCCTGCGCACCAATCTGGAAGCCGCCGAGGAGGTGGCAAAGCACTTGCGAATGCGCGATCTGGCCGGGCTGATCGTGATCGATTTCATCGACATGGAAAGCCGCAAGAACAACGCGGCCGTGGAACGCAAGCTGAAGGACGCGTTAAAGCATGACCGCGCGCGCATCCAGGTGGGGTCCATCAGCCATTTCGGGCTCCTGGAAATGTCCCGCCAGCGGTTGCGCCCCTCCCTGACCGAGGCATCGCTGGTCACCTGCCCGCATTGTAACGGCATGGGCCATGTGCGCAGCCCCGAAAGTGCAGCGCTACATATTCTGCGGGCCATCGAGGATGAAGGCGGGAAGTTCAAGGCAGCGGAGATTTCCGTGTCCTTGCCGCCGGAGATTGCGTTCTATTTGTTTAACCATAAGCGCGAGCGGCTGTCTCAGATTGAAGCGCGTTACGCGATGCGGGTGATCTTCAGCCCGGATTCAACGCTAACAGGCAGCAATTTCCGGCTGGAACGGCTGAAGGCTCAGACGGCGCAGCCGCCTGCCCCGCCGCCAGTGCGGGTCGAGCGCGTGCTGGAAACCACCACGATCGAGATCGAGGAGGTTGAGCCCGAGACCGAGGAGAGCGAAAGCGCCGAAGCCGGGCAGGAACGGGGCGACCGCAAGCGCCGCCGCCGCCGCCGTGGCCGCCGCCGCAACGAAAACGGCCAGGCCAATGGCACCGAAACCCAGCCGGAACCGGACAGCGAAGCCGTGGAACCGCTGACTTCAGAGTTGGATCTGGCCCTTGAAGCCGCCTTTGGCGAAGTAGAGGAAACCAAGGCGCAACCCGCCGAGGCCGCGCCCGTTGAAACCGCGCCGGTGGCCACTGAGGCCGAACCGGCGCCGGTGGAACCCGCCGCTTTGATTGAAGCGCTAGCGGAGCCCCAGCTTGAGGAAACCGCGGCCCAGCCCTCGGCAACCGAAGAACCGGCGCTCGAGGAAGCCCCCGCGCCCAAACGCCGCCGCGCGCCTCGCAAACGCAAGACCGACGCCGCCCCGGCGGAGGCACCGGTTGAAGCCGCCGCCGAGGCAGCCGAGGCCCCGGCCAAGCCCAAGCGCGCGCCCCGCAAGAGGAAAACGCCCGTGAAGGCGAAAGCCAAGACTGAAGCTGAGGCCACGGTGGAATTGGCGGCGGACGCACAAGCGGCTGAAGCGGCGCCTGCCGCCCCCAGCCCGACGTCTGAGCCTGCACCGGAACCGGTGGCTGAGGTGACGCAGACCGTGCCGGAGACCGAAATGGTTGCCGCAGCGGAAGCGGCGGCGTCCGTGAAGCCTATTTTAGTTGGCACCACCAAGGCCCCCGCAGCCAAGAAAACTGGCTGGTGGCGGCGGTAAATCTACCCCCCGCCTGTCATTAAATGATCGTAATTTACAATTCGTAGCGGAATGGCGGCGTTTTTTGCCGCCATTTCACTTGAAAAGCCAGAGAATCCTGCGAATCATAGAGGCGTGTCTCAATAAGGCACGTCTCTAGGAGCAATAACACTCATGGCCTTCAACCCGAATCAATCCTACCGCACTGTACAGGCTGGCTATGCCGCCTATGGCAGCGCCGCGCTGGATGCGGGACTGCGCGCCTACATGTTGCGCGTTTATAACTGGATGGCGTCCGGCTTGGTTCTGACCGGGCTGATTTCCTTCGCCATCGCCAATACGTCCTTGATCAACTTGTTCTACCATCAGGTCGCCGTGGCGGGCGGCGTTGCGCTGCAACCCACCATTCTGGGATATGCCGCAATCTTCGCGCCGCTCGTTTTTGTGATGGTGCTCAGCTTCGGCGTTAACAAGCTCTCCACAACGGCCGCCCAGACCCTGTTCTGGATTTTCTGCGCCACGATGGGGGCGTCCATCGCCAACATTTTCCTGATCTACACCTCGACCTCGATCGCGGCGGTGTTCTTCATCACAGCGGGCATGTTCGCCGCCACCAGCCTGTATGGCTACACCACAGGGCGCGACCTAACGAGCTGGGGCAGCTTCTTCTTTATGGGGCTGATCGGCATTATCCTGGCTTCGGTGGTGAATATCTTCCTGCACTCTTCGGCGATCGCCTTCGCGGTGTCGATTTTGGGGGTGTTCATCTTTCTGGGCCTCACCGCCTATGACACCCAGCGGATCAAGACCGACTACATTCAGTTCGGCTCCTCCTATGGTGTGGAAATGGCCGGCAAGCGCTCGGTCTATGATGCCCTGCAGCTGTATCTGAACTTCATTAACCTGTTCCTGTTCCTGCTGCAGCTATTTGGTCAGCGCAGCCAGCGCTGACCTGACATGGCCTCTCTTGTTGTCAGCCTGGCCGGTCCCGACCGGCCAGGTCTCGTAAACACCCTCTCCGAGAAAATCATCGCCGGGGGCGGCAGCTGGTTGGAAAGCCGATTGGCGCATCTGGCCGGGACATTCGCGGGGATTATTCTGGTCCGAGTGGCCGATGAAGGGGCGGATGCTTTGGCGACCGCCCTTTCGTCTTTGTCCGATGAGGGGCTGGCGGTGAATGTGCTCACCGGCTCCGACGCGCCCGCCCCGGCTGAGCAGGTGACACTGGAATTGCTGGGCAATGACCGCCCCGGCATTGTTCGCGAGGTCACGCAGACATTGCGCGGACTTGGCGTGAATATCGAGGAATTCTCCTCCCGGATTGAAAGCGCACCGTTCACGGGCGAGGATATGTTCCGCGCCGTTGCCCGGTTGGGCCTGCCACGCGGTCTCTCGGCCCATGATGTCAGCCACGCTCTGGAGAAGCTGACCGCCGAATTCATGGTAGATATCAAACAGCCGGAAGAGGCGTGAGCAGCCGTCAGAACCGGCCTTTCCCAAAAGCTTAACCCGATTTTTCTTGACACGGCGCGGTACCGCATAGCGGAATGGCGTCATGCTCAGGAGGAATCTCAAGCTTTGCGCTTGACCTGCAAGCCCGCCCCGCGTTTCTCCATCCGGACGAACCGGATGGATTTGAGCGCATGACCACGACCG
This sequence comes from Acidocella aminolytica 101 = DSM 11237, assembly GCF_900129125.1. Taxonomy (GTDB): domain Bacteria; phylum Pseudomonadota; class Alphaproteobacteria; order Acetobacterales; family Acetobacteraceae; genus Acidocella; species Acidocella aminolytica. The sequence continues at coordinate 95,962 of NZ_FQVJ01000005.1, forward strand.
ACCGCACCCCCCGCAAGCTGCACGTCGTCACGCACGGCTGCCAGATGAATGTGTATGATAGCGCTAGGATGACAGACCTGCTGCGTCCGCTGGGCTATGAGACGGTCGCGGCCCCGGAAGGGGCGGATATGGTGATCATCAATACCTGCCATATCCGCGAGCGGGCGGAGGAAAAAGTGTTCTCCCAGCTCGGCCGCCTGCGGAAAATGAAAGAGGAGCAGGGCGGCAACATGATGATCGCCGTCACTGGCTGCGTGGCGCAGGCGGAGGGCGAAGTACTGGCTCAGCGCGCGCCGTTCGTGGATCTGGTGGTGGGGCCTCAGGCTTATCATCGCCTGCCGGAGCTGATCGCCCAGGCACACCGCAAGGCCGGTGCGGTGATCGATACGGATTTCCCGGTGGAGCAGAAATTCGACTATCTCCCGGATGACGCGGCGCCGCAGGGGGTGGTGTCCTTTTTGTCTATCCAGGAAGGGTGCGATAAATTCTGCTCCTTCTGCGTGGTGCCTTATACGCGCGGGGCGGAAGCGTCCCGCCCGGTAGCCAGCGTATTGGCCGAGGCGAAGCGCATGGTGGCGCTAGGGGCGCGGGAGATCGCGCTGCTGGGGCAAAATGTGAATGCTTATCATGGCGAAGGGCCTGATGGTTCCACGTGGAGCCTCGCCCAGCTGATGGACAAGATGGCGGAGATCGAGGGGTTAGAGCGAATCCGCTACACGACCTCGCACCCTAACGATATGGGGGAGGATCTCATTCTGGCGCACCGGGACAATATCAAACTGATGCCGTTTTTGCATCTGCCCGTGCAGTCCGGCTCTGACAAAATTCTGCGCGCCATGAACCGCAAGCATAAAGCCGACGATTTCCGCCGTATTGTGGAAAGGCTGCGCCATGTCCGGCCGGATATGGCGATGTCCTCTGACTTCATTACCGGGCATCCGGGGGAGACCGACGCGGATTTCGAGGAGACGATGAAGCTGGTGCGCGAAACCGGCTTCGCGCTGGCGTACAGCTTTAAATACTCGCCGCGCCCCGGCACACCGGCGGCCTCCCTGCCGCAGGTGGAGGAGGCGGTGAAGGATGCGCGGCTGCAAGAGCTTCAGGGACTGCTCCGCGAGCAGCAGAACACCTTTAACGCGAGCATCGTGGGGCTGGAGACCCCGGTGCTGTTTACAGGTTCCGGGCGGCACCCAGGGCAGATTGCCGGGCGCTCGCTTTGGCTGCAGCCGGTAGTGGTCGAGCATGAAACAGACCTCACCGGGAAGATTCGCATGGTGAAAATTACCCGTGCCAACCCCAATTCTTTGTCAGGGACTCTTTTGGATAAGGAGTTAATCGCCGCTTGAGCCAGATCATCGCCACCCCCGCCCGCAATTCGGCCGCGCTTCCACGCGCCCTCACCCTGACCTTCGGTGACAATGTGTTGTTGTCGATGCTGCTTGGGGATCATGACCGGCACTTGGCCCGGATCGAGCAGAAGCTGGGGGTACGCCTGGCCTGCCGGGGTAATAGAATCTCGATTTCAGGCACAGGCGAGCAGGTGGCGGCGGCGGAAGCGGCGCTGACAGCCCTTTATGAACAGTTGGAGCGCGGTGAGATGATTGACGGCCCGAAAGTGGATGCGGCCCTGCGCCTGACAGACCCAGCAAACGAGCCCCGCCTGCCACTTTCCGATCTGCCCGCCATCCGCACGCGCAAGGGGGCCGTGGGCCCGCGCAGCCAGGGACAGGCGGTTTATATCGACACGCTGGGCCGGCATGAGATGGTGTTTGGCCTGGGCCCCGCCGGAACGGGCAAGACCTATCTGGCCGTGGCACAGGCCGTGGCGATGCTGACCTCAGGCAAGGTGGACCGGATTGTACTCTGCCGCCCGGCGGTGGAGGCTGGTGAGCGGCTTGGCTTTTTACCCGGTGACATGAAGGAGAAGGTGGACCCATATCTGCGCCCGCTTTACGATGCGTTGAACGACCTGCTGCCAGGCGACCAACTCACCCGGCGGATGGCCACCGGAGAGATCGAAATTGCCCCGCTGGCATTCATGCGTGGCAGAACCCTGGCGCATGCCTTCGTGATTCTGGATGAAGCGCAGAACACCACCCCGGTGCAGATGAAGATGTTTCTGACCCGTATGGGGGAAGGCACGCGCATGGTGATTACCGGAGATCTATCGCAGATCGATCTGCCGCCCAACACGCGCTCCGGTCTTGCGGATGCGCTGGAAACGCTGGAGGGCATCTCGGGCATCGGAGTGTGTCGGTTCACCAATAACGACGTGGTACGCCATCCGCTGGTGGCGCGAATCGTCGATGCGTATGACCAACGTTACAAGGCCGTGAAAGAGTATGCGCGCGAACAACAGGGTGACCGGTAAGGTTGACTCAACCCCCACGGGTTTGCGACAGCAGTAAAACCAATGGACGAGCCTGGAAGTAGCAGCCCCCTCGGGGGGTTCGAAATCATCATCACGGACCGGCGCTGGCGCGCCCACGTGCCGGATGCAGTGCGGCGGATTACCCGCGCGCTAAGCGTCGCTGGCTGTGCCGCCAGCGTGGCGTTGACGGATGACCGCACCGTGAAGCAGCTGAATTTCCGCGACCGTGGAAAGAACAAGCCAACCAATGTGCTGACCTACGAGCAACCGCCGGAGATATTGCTGGCCTTCGGCGTGGTGGAGAAAGAAGCGCGGCGGGAGCGTAAAAGCATCGCCAACCATCTGACCCATCTAATTGTGCATGGGGCACTGCATTTGCAGGGTTATGACCATCACCATCCCGGCGAGGCGCGGGAAATGGAAGCGGAGGAAACCCGTATTCTGGCCCGGCTGAGTGTGCCGAACCCCTGGAAAAACCGATGAGCAGCGCCCTCACCCGCCTGCTTGGCAAATTGCGCAGCCCGGAGCAGTCCGTGCGCGATTCCATCGCGGAGCTGGTGCAACAGGAAAACGGCGCGGAAACGCACCGTCAGGAAGGCGTATCGCTTGACCTGAACGCGCAGGAACGCGCTTTGATCGGTAATGTGCTGCGGCTGCGGGATATTACGGCGGACGATGTGATGTTGCCGCGCCCTGATATTGTGGCGATGAAGGCTGACGTAACGCTGGATGAGGCGCTGGCGCTAATCCGTGAGGAAGGCCATTCGCGGATGCCGGTTTATCGGGAACATCTCGATGACGTGGCGGGCATGGTGCATATCAAGGACGTGTTTGGCTTCACCGGCAGCCCGGAGGAGTTTTCGGTCGAGAAGATTCTCCGCAAGCCGCTTTTTGTGGCACCGCAGATTGCGGTGCTCGACCTGCTATTGCAAATGCGCCAGATGCACACCCACCTCGCCCTTGTGGTGGATGAGTATGGCGGCATAGACGGGCTGGTGACTATTGAGGATCTGGTGGAAACCATCGTCGGTGATATTTCCGACGAGCATGACGAAATCGAAGGCCCGATGCTGATTGAGCGCGCGGACGGGGCTTATGACATCAATGCCCGCCTGCCGGTGGAGGAGTTCGAGGAAACAATCGGCCCGGTGCTCTCAGAAGATGAACGCGAGGCGGATATCGAAACCGTTGGTGGGCTAGTGTTTAATCTGGCCGAGCGCGTGCCCACGCGTGGGGAAATCATCACCCACCCGTCAGGCGTGGAGTTTCTGGTGCTGGATTCGGATGCGCGGCGCATACGCAAGCTGCGGGTGCGGCGCGTGAAGCCCGAGGAAGACGAAAACCAGGATAGCTGACGCCCTAGGCGTTTTGGCGCAAGGCCGCCGCGTCAATGCGTTTGCGGTGGCGCATGTGGAAAACCTTGTAAGTGGCAAAGCAGCCGCCCGCCACGCTGCGCCCTAGCTCCCGACGGTCAAGCAAGACCAGCCCTGGCGGCAGCCCAGCATTCACGCCCCGCTCAGTCAGATGCTGGGCCAAGACACGGGTCAGCAGCCCGGGGCCGGAGAGCAGCCAAGGAATTTCATTATCACCACGATTGATCGCCGCCGCCACAGTCCGTAGCGCGGCTTGCAGTACTGGATGTCCTGGTGCTGCGGCCAGGAAGTGATTGCCGGCACAACCAAACTCCTCCTGCGGCAGAACCAAGTTTGCCCCATGGGGCACCAGATTATCCAGCGGCCGCAGGCAACGGTCATCCGCATCAGCATACACGCCGCCCTCGGCCACCAGTACCGCCAAGCGAAAAATATCTGCCTTCTGCGGAACTTCCCGCACGCGCTGAAAGGCCCCCAGAACGGGGCCAGGGAATTTAGCGGCCAGATAATCCTGGGCCCGGGCTGTATCGAACCGCCGCCACTCATGGCCGGGATTGCAGGTCCGCCAGCTTTGCATCATCGCCTCAACATCGGCGGGTACGTCCGGCTGGTCCCAGAAAGCAGTAATGAGACGGGGGATTAGCATGGCATCCCCCGGCTCAGGGATGAAATCCAGCTTTTCCGCCTGACGCAGGGCCAACAGCAAGGCAGCGGCAGCGGCGGTGCTGTCTGGCGCTTCGCGTACCAAGGTGGCGAGAGGAGCCACCCGCTCGAACGGTGAAAGGCCGCTCAGCGCGGGCCAGCTTTCCGCCATATCTTCATCCAGCGCATATTCGTGAATTATCTGCCCTAGCAGAGACTGCGAAATATTTAAGGATTCGCGTCGCAAACGGCGATCGGCGGCCATTAGCTCATATTGACGGCGCAAATGCGCGCGCGCGCCCGGCAAGTTGAAGCGCATCAACTGGATACGGGCCAGAGCCTCCTGCAGGGAGACGTCGTTCGGGTAAAGCTGGGCCGCGTCTTCGTAATGCTTAAGGGCAGCCTCCGTCTGCCAGAGGCTCTCTGCCAGGGCGCCGATACAACGGCGCTTGACCGCGCGCTCGGCCCGGGTGGTGGCGGGAATACCCAACAGGCTTTTCTGAAGCATGGCGTCCGACCCGGCCAGCAACTCGGTCTGGAACCGTTCGACCCACAGCCAAAATTGTTGGGGCGCGGCAGCGGTGGCGGTACGGGCAGCGTGCAGGGCCTCGTCCATCTGCCCGGTGCGGCGTAACAGCGTGATCCGCCAGCTTTGTAGCTGAGGGGTGGCGCCATATTCGCGCTCCATGGCCTGCAGGCCCATTAGCGCATCTTGCATGCGGCCCTGCCAAGCCTGCGTGTCCAGCATACCAAAACGGAAGGCGAGTTCACCCGGCTTTATCGCGGCGGCGGCACGGTAAATTTCGTATGCCTGGGCGGCATCTCCCACGGTGAGCGCCTGGCTGGCGAGTTGAGTGACGGCATCCGTGTGACCGGGCGACAATTCCAGGGCGCGGATCAAGTGTGCATTGCTCTCCTGCTGGCGGCCCAGCCGGTATTCCTGCCGCGCCAACTCCGCGAGGAGGGTAGGGTTTTCCGGTTCCTGCGCCAAGGCCGCGCCGAAGAAGCGGGCGGCCTCCTCGGCGCAGCCGGCCTGACGTTCAGTGTACGCCAGGCTGAGTAGCAACGGCATGCTGCCGGGATACGCCTCCAACAGTGCCTTGGCGGCGGTTCGGGCGTCATCCAACATACCGGCGTCGCGAAGTTCCTCAATTAGCCCGATGCGCGGCGCCAGCTCCGTTGGCGCCAGGCGGATCGCATCCTCGAAATATCGCCGCGCAGCCTCGTGCTCGGCCTGGGCACGAGCGCAATAGCCGCGTCCCAACGCCACGGCCCAGAAGTCAGACTTGATTTCTTCAGCGCGCTGGAGCGCCGTTTTAGCGTCCTCGAACCGGTCCAGGGCGCGCAGTTCCTCAGAAATATCCAGCCACCGCCAGACATCACCTGGCGCCAGCTCAGCCGCCTGCTCAAACCAGGACAGAGCAGCCGTGCGCTCCCCCGCCGCCCGTGCAAGATGGCCGAGCATCACATGCGCATGCCAAAACCTCTTATGCTGGGCAAGAAGCTGCCGCAGCACAATGGCGGCCTCGTCAGTCCTCCCGGCATCTCGCAGTACGTCCGCCAGAGCCTTGGCGGGCCATGGGTCCTCCGGTGTCAGGTGGGTAGCCGCCCGCAACGCCGCCAGCCTGCGCGGCAACTCCGCCGTAACCGGAAGGGCAGCAAGACGGGTGGCAAGCTCAGAGGGTGTGAAATCCAGGCTGTTGGATAAAGGCTGGCCGGTTTTCACCTCGCGCGCGCTGAGAGTGATATTTGGCGCCCCGTGTAGTTCAAGCAGGGGCAATACCAGCGGCCAATCAAAACCGTAATGGCCATCGCCAATACCGGCCTCGGCGACATCCTTGCGGTAAACCTCGGCCACAACGCGGCCGGCGGGGGTACCGTTGATTAGGAATTCAATCTCCAGCCGCTGCTGGGGGGCCTCCTCAAACCAAGCCCAACCAGCGACATTCAGCGCTTCACCAAGCTGGTCAATATAGCCTCTGACTCTCAACGCACCGATCCCGTGATTATTCATTATGACCACGTCTTAGCCCGCATTCCGTTTTGTTTCAGTACGCTGACTTTTTAAAATCACATAGAAACCTTCACGCTGGCGCGCAGCCATTACAAGCCACGGAAGAATTAAGCCTTTCAACATTCAGTATTGGTAAATGGCCGCTCTCATACTACCTAAACCCCCGGCATGGCAGGATTGTAATGATGGATTTCGACCTCTTCGTGATTGGCGGAGGCTCTGGCGGGGTACGTTGTGCGCGCATTGCGGCAGGCTACGGAGCGCGCGTGGGCGTGGCGGAAGCACGCTTCTGGGGTGGAACCTGCGTGAATGTGGGCTGCGTGCCGAAGAAATTCATGGTGATGGCGGCAGAGTATGGCGCCCTGGCCGAGGATGCGCGCGGCTTTGGCTGGGATATGACCGCGGGTGGGCATGACTGGGCCGCGCTGCTGGCTGCAAAAGACAAGGAAATCAGCCGTCTGAACGGCATTTACCGCCGACTGCTGGACAATGCGGGCGCAACAATTTTTGACGCGAAGGCCAGTTTTATAGACGCCCATACGCTGGATGTGGGCGGGAAGCGCGTTACGGCGGAACGGATTGTGATTGCCACTGGCGGGCATCCGACCGGGCTGGATATTCCCGGCGCGGACCATGCCATCATTTCGGATGACATCTTCGTGATGCCGGACATGCCGCGGCGCGTGGCAGTTGTGGGTAGTGGCTATATCGCGGTGGAGTTCGCTGGCGTGTTTGCGGGGCTGAGGGCGGAAACGCATCTTGTGTATCGCCAGCCACTGCCGCTGCGCGGCTTCGATACGGATCTGCGTGAGGCACTGGCCGAGGCACTGGCGCAGAATAACGTGACTCTGCACGCGGGCACTACGCCGGCCGCCATCACGGCGGACGCGCATGGCAAGCATCTCGCTCTGTCCAGCGGGGAAGTGGTGACGGTGGATACCGTGTTCTTTGCAACCGGGCGTGCGGCAAATACTAGGGGGCTGAATCTGGCCGCCGCCGGCGTGACGACCGGCAAGAAAGGGGAAATTCCCGTGGGGCCGGATTTTGCCACCAATGTGCCGCATATCTACGCGCTGGGCGATGTGACGGACCGGCTGAACCTGACTCCGGTGGCCACCGCCGAAGGGCACGCGCTGGCCGATACGCTCTATGGCAACAAGCCGCGCGGGGTAAGCCTGGAGAACGTGCCAACGGCGGTGTTTTCCATTCCGCCCATCGCCACGGTGGGACTGACGGAGGAGGAAGCGGCGAAGCGGCCGAATGGGGTGAAGATTTTTGTCTCCAAATTCACCCCCATGCGCCACACCATCAGCGGGCGGACACGCAAGACGTTGATGAAGCTGATCGTGGACGCCAAGACCGATAAGGTGCTAGGCGCGCACATGCTGGGTGAGGATGCCCCGGAAATCATGCAAGGTCTAGCGGTGGCGATCATAACCGGCGCGACGAAGGCGGATTTCGACCGGACCATCGGGATTCATCCGACGGCGGCGGAAGAATTCGTGACCATGCGCACACAGACCCGGTAAAAAGAGCCGCCTTGCCCCTCCGCCTGCGCGGCGCGCGGCAGGGTTGATGAGCCCTTGCAGGCGGGCGAGTAGCGTTTATTTGTGAAACAGGCTTAATTAGGGCGATAAGGAACGCCCTTTGGAGATAGTATGGATACGATCACCCCAGCGGATATGACCTCCGGCTGGACACCACACAGCTGGCGCGACTGCCCGATCAAGCAGGTGCCTAGCTACCCCAACCCGGACAAACTAGCCGCGATGGAAGCGCGCTTGGCACAGTTTCCGCCGTTGGTGTTTGCCGGTGAGGCCCGGAACCTAAAGGCGCAGCTCGCGCGGGCGTCCAAGGGGCAGGCTTTTGTGTTGCAGGGGGGTGATTGCGCCGAGAGTTTTGGGGATTTTACCGCCAATATCATCCGCGACACCTTCCGAGTGCTGTTGCAGATGGCGGTGGTGCTGACCTTTGGCGGCGCCATGCCAGTAGTGAAGCTGGGCCGCATGGCCGGGCAGTTCGCCAAGCCCCGCTCCTCGGACACTGAAACGCAAGGCGATGTGACCCTGCCCTCTTACCGGGGCGATATCATCAACGGGCCGGAATTCTCACCAGAAGCGCGCATCCCCGACCCTGCGCGAATGGAGTTCGGCTATTTCCAGTCCGCCGGGACGCTGAACCTGCTGCGGGCCTTTGCCTCCGGCGGTTATGCGGACTTGCATCAGGTGCATCGCTGGAACCTGGATTTTGTCCAGAACTCGCCACTGGCGGCGAAGTATCAGGACCTCGCCACGCGCATCGACGAGACGCTGCGCTTTATGGCCGCATGCGGAATGACCAGCGCGGACACCCCGCAAGTGCGCGAGACGGATTTCTATACCAGCCATGAGGCGCTGCTTTTGCCTTATGAACAGGCGCTGACCCGCGTGGATTCCACTACTGGCGAATCTTACGCTTGCTCAGCGCACTTCCTGTGGATTGGCGACCGCACCCGCCAGTTGGATGGCGCGCATGTGGAGTTCATGCGCGGGATCAAGAATCCGATCGGCATGAAGGTTGGCCCCTCGATGGAGGTCGATGACCTTTTGCGGATCATGGACGTGCTCGACCCGGAGAACGAACCCGGCCGCCTGACGCTGATTACCCGCATGGGGGCCGGCAAGGTGGCGGAGAAGCTGCCGCCCTTGCTGCGCGCGGTGAAGCAGGCCGGACGCACCCCGGTTTGGCTGTGCGATGCCATGCATGGCAACGGCATCACCACCGCCGCCAAGGTGAAGACCCGCCGGTTCGACGATATCGTGACCGAGTTGCGCGGTTTCTTCGACGCGCATGAGGCTGAAGGCACCGTTGCGGGCGGGGCGCATCTGGAAATGACCGGGCGCGACGTGACCGAATGTGTGGGCGGGGCGCGCGGCCTTTCAGAAGACGGGCTGGGCGAACGGTACGAGACGTTCTGCGACCCACGCCTGAATGCTGAACAATCACTGGAGGTAGCGTTCTATCTGGCGGAGGAGTTGAAATCCCGCCGCGCTTCGAAGGCAGCCGCGTGACACCGGCGCCGCTGTCGGATGGCGAAATCGCCGCACGGACCGACGCTTATTTTAACCGGACACGGGAGGTTGTCTCCCGCTTCGGAGATGCAACGGTAACATACGCTATCTTCCTGCGCCGTCCCGTGGTTTGCGCGCCCGCCATCATGGTGGAGTGGCTGCAGACCGTGGGCAAGGCGCGGGGGCAGCATTTTCAGATTGAACTGCCGCACAAGGAAGGTGCCTGGGTGGGTGCGGGGGAGCCACTGGTTTATGTGACCGGTTCCTTCGTGGCGCTCTCAGACCTTGAGACGCTGGCGCTGCAAAAAATCGGCGCGGCCTGCGTGGCGGCGCATAATGCCTTCCAGATGGCAGCAGCGTTGCCGCAATCCGCGTTTCTGGCCATGGAGGCACGGCATTGCGCCGGGGCGGAGATGCAGGAGATTATGGCCTATGCCTGCGCCGTGGGCTCTCGCGCCGCCCAGGCAGAAGGCGCCAAGGGCTTCATCGGCAATGCCAATGACTGGACGGCGCATTATTTCGGCGCGCCGAAGGGCTATGGTACCATGCCTCATGCGCTGATCGGCTACGCCAACTCCACCCTGCGCGCGGCCGAGATGTTCGTGGACACCTTCCCGGATGAACCGCTGACCGTGCTGGTGGATTATTTCGGGCGCGAGGTAACGGATGCGCTGGAAGTCTGCCGCCGTTTCCCTGGCATGGCGGCCGCCGGCAAGCTTTCTGTGCGGCTGGACACACATGGCGGGCGGTATCTGCAAGGGTTGGACCCGCAGCAAAGCTATGCTGTGCTGGAACGCCATGCCCCAGGCGCGCTAAGGCGTTACCGTAGCCAACGGGAGCTTGGGTACCTGATTGGCACCGGTGTGTCCGCCGCCGCGATCTGGAAGATGCGTGAGGCGTTGAATGAGGCAGGCTTCCCGGCGGTGAAGATTGTCGCGTCCTCAGGCTTCGGGGTAGAGAAATGCTCGGTGATGGCGGATGCCAAGGCGCCGATTGATGTGGTGGGCACGGGCAGTTTCATCCCCGAGGGCTGGAGCGAGACCTATGCCACCGCCGATATCGTGGCTTATGACGGCGTGCCGAGAGTGAAAATTGGGCGTGAGTTCCTGCTCCGCCAGCAGCAGGGCTAAGCAAGGCTTTAAGGCTGAAGATATGAGCGACACGCTGAATATCGCTATCGCGCAGATTAATTTGCATCTGGGTGCCATCGAGGAAAATCTGGCCAAGATCCGCGCCGTGCGGGTGGAAGCAGCCCGGCTGGGTGCGGATCTGGTGGTGACGCCGGAGCTCTCCATCGCGGGGTATCCACCGGAGGATCTGGTACTAAAGCCGGCTTTTGTCGCGGCCTGTGAGGCGGCGGCGGAGGAACTGGCGAAGGACACCGCCGATGGTGGGCCCGGGCTTATTGTGGGGCTGCCCTGGCGCGACGGCGACAAGCTCTATAACGCCGCGTTTCTGCTGGATGGCGGGCGCATTGTCGCACGACGCTGCAAGGTAGAGCTGCCAAATTACGGTGTGTTCGACGAGAAACGCGTGTTCAACCCCGGCCTGCCCGCCGGACCGGTGCCTTTCAGGGGCTTCCGGCTGGGGCTGATGATCTGCGAGGATTGGTGGCTGCCGCATGTTGCGGAAACGCTGGCCGAAACCGGGGCGGAGATGCTGCTTTCCATCAATGGCTCGCCGTTTGAGGACGGCAAGCAGAGCGTGCGCGTAACGCTGGCGGTGGAACGGGTGGTGGAAACCGAGCTGCCTTATGTGTTCGCCGCACAGGTATGCGGGCAGGATGAGGTGGTGTTCGACGGCGCCTCCTTCGTGCTGAATGCCGACCGCACGCTGGCCGTGCAAATGCCCTATTTCGAGGAAGCTGTGACGCTGACAAACTGGACCCGCACCGGGGCCGGGCTGGTCTGCGCGAAACAGCCGCTGCCGCCGGAGCCGGGGCGGTTTGAGCTGATCTATCAGGCGATGATGTGGGGCCTGCGGGATTATGTGAATAAAAACGGCTTCCCTGGCGTGGTGCTGGGGCTTTCAGGGGGCATTGATTCCGCCATTTCCGCCGCCGTGGCCGCTGATGCGCTCGGGCCGGAGCGGGTACGCGCGGTGATGCTACCCAGCCCTTATACCTCTGCTCACAGCCTGGAGGACGCCGCCGCTTGTGCGGACATGCTGGGCATACCGTATGAAACCATTCCCATTTCCGGCGCGATGGACGCCTTTACAGCGGCCCTGGCACCAGCCTTCGCAGGCAAATCGCCGGATATTACGGAGGAAAACATCCAGTCTCGAGCGCGCGGGCTGATTTTGATGGCAATTTCCAACAAATTCGGGCCGATGCTGCTGACCACGGGCAATAAGTCTGAAATGTCAGTGGGGTATGCCACGCTGTATGGCGATATGTGCGGCGGCTATTCGGTGCTTAAGGATATCTACAAGACTACGGTGTTCGAGATCTCGCACTGGCGCAACGCGAACCATCCTAAGGGCGCGCTAACCAAGGCCGGCCCGGCCATGCCGGAGCGGATTATCACCAAGCCGCCCTCGGCCGAGTTGCGGGAGAACCAGACGGACCAAGACAGCCTCCCACCTTATGAGGTGCTGGACGCGATTTTGGAGCATTTGATCGAAGGCGAACGCTCGGCTGATGAGATTGTGGCGCAGGGTTTTGACCGCCCGACCGTGCTGCGCGTTATCAAGCTGCTAGACCGCGCCGAGTATAAACGCCGCCAAGCGCCGCCGGGCGTGAAGATCACCGCCAAGGCTTTCGGGAGGGACCGGCGCTACCCGCTAACCAACGGATTTACCAACCTTATCAAATAGCTCAGGTCTGAGTCCCGTAATATTCGCTGACATTCCTCTGGTTTTTTCCTGAGAAGGCGGTATTACACTCTTTCGCCCGTTTTCTCCGGGCGGGTGTGTGAGGGGAGATTAAGTACAGCCGATGCCGGTGCCATTTTCCGCCGAAGATTTTGATCGTGTATTCGATTCCGCCATTCTCCGGCGCGCCCAGAGTGTTATGGCTCTGGGCTTTGTGAAGGATGTGAAACTGGTGGGCGATACCATTGAAGGTGTCGTCGAGGATATGGATGGTACCAGGCGAACCACCTCCATCACGCCGGAAAGAAAGGGCAGCCGCGTCTCTTTCGCCGAGCGTGAATGTTCCTGCGGAGAGCGCGGGTGCCGGCATCTGGCCGCCACGGCGCTGTCCGCGCTTGCGAAATTCACCGAGTTGCGCAAGCCGGAGCCGAAGAGCCTGATCGATACCGTAATTCCCGCAGCGGAGCGCACATATACGCCACCGCCAGCACGCCCGCGCCTGACCGGACGGCGCGCTCGCCCGGCCGCGACCCTGCTGACTGTGGTGCCTGAAGCGCCGGAGCCGGGAGCGACCGTACTGGAACGCGAGGCAACCCCGGTGATTCGGCTGCGCCGCGTAGCCGGACCGGATGAGTTCAACCGCCAACGTATGATCGACGTACTGACGCTGGATTTCGATTACGGTGGCGTGCGAGTGGATGGCTCGGACGAAAGCCAGTTTTTGCGTATCCGCTCGGGCGGGCAGATTGTGTTTATCCGCCGTGATCCAGCCGCCGAGGCCGAGGCGCTGGATGTGCTGCGCCCCGATGGCTTTGTGCAGATGCGCGTAGCGGACGGCAAAGCAGCCCGAGGCCAGCGCGTCCTGGTGTTCCGTGGCGAGGAAGCGGCGGCGAAATGGCACCACTTTATTGCCGTGCGCGTACCGGAGCTGACGGCTTTGGGCTGGCAGACGCAGATTGACGCGAATTTTGGCCCGCAGATGGCCGACAATGTCGGCAACCTGGACGTGGTGGTGCAGGATGCTGACAAAGGCAGCTTCAGCCTGGAATTCGGCATCGAGATCGACGGCGAGCGGCATGCGCTACTGCCAATTCTGGAGCATCTGCTGGCGCGTGGCGGGATTGAGGCGGCACAGATCGTGGACGGGGAGATTATCACCTCGCTTGATGATGGCCGCGTGATCAAGCTGCCCGCCGACCGTATCAAACGCCTGTTGAATGTGATGGGCGATCTGATCGAGGCCGCCGGCCGCACCGCTGAAAAGAATCTGGTGCTACCCGTCGGTGCGGCCTCCACGGTGCTGGACCTGGAGGATGTGCTGACAACCTCCTGGCAGAATGCGGCGGATATCGAGGCGTATGTGGAGCGGTTCCGGGGCGAGCCGGAAATTATTCCGGTCGAGGTGCCCAAGGCGTTCAAAGGCTCGCTGCGGCCGTATCAGCAGCATGGCGTGGACTGGCTGCAGCATTTGGCCAGCCATGGGCTCGGCGCGTTTCTGGCCGATGATATGGGGCTGGGTAAGACCGCCCAGACCATCGCCCATATCTGCGTGGAACATGCCGAGGGCCGCTTGACCGCACCGGCGCTGATTGTTGTGCCGACCTCGCTGGTGGCGAACTGGACCGCCGAGCTGCGGAAATTCGCGCCGCACCTGAAAACTGAGGTGCTGCACGGCATGGAGCGGCATGAGAAGCGCGATAATCTGGACGACACCCATGTGGTGGTGACCACCTACACGGTGCTGACACGCGATATTGAGTTCATGAAACCCCTGCCCTGGCATCAGGTGGTGCTGGATGAGGCGCAGGCCATTAAGTCCCCCGAGGCGCGAGCCACGCGGGCCGTGTGCCAGCTGAAGGCGGAGAATAAGATCTGCCTCTCGGGTACGCCGATTGAGAATAACCTGGATGAGCTATGGTCGCAGTTCGCGTTTCTGATGCCCGGCCTGCTGGGCGACCGGCGCGGCTTTACCAAGCGCTTCCGCACGCCGATTGAAAAGAACGGCGACCCGGTGGTGCGCGGGCAGCTTATCAGCCGGATTCAGCCGTTTATTCTGCGCCGCACGAAGCAGGAGGTGGCGACCGAACTGCCGCCCAAACATACCATTCTGCGCCGTATCGACCTCGCGCCCGACCAGCGAGAGCTTTACGAGACCATTCGCGGCACGTTGTATGAAACCGTAAAGGAGCAGATGGCCGAGCGCACCTTGGCGCAAAGCCGGGTGATTGTGCTGGATGCGCTATTGAAGCTGCGTCAGGCTTGCTGTGACCCGCGCCTGGTGAAGCTGGGGGATTCGCGCGGCACGGAAAGCTCTGCCAAGCTAGATGACCTGATGGAGATGGTGCAGGAACTGATCCCCGAAGGGCGGCGGATTCTGGTGTTCTCGCAGTTCACCTCCATGCTGGACCTTATCAAACCCCGGCTGGATGAGGCGGGGATATCTTTTGTGGAACTGCGCGGCGACACACGTGACCGCGCCACCCCGGTGCAGCGGTTTGAGGCCGGGGAAGTACCCTTGTTCCTGATCTCGTTGAAGGCAGGCGGGCGCGGGCTGAACCTGACCTCGGCGGATACGGTGATCCATTATGACCCATGGTGGAACCCTGCGATCGAGGCGCAGGCTTCTGACCGCGCTCACCGTATCGGCCAAACGAAATCCGTATTCGTATACAAGCTGATCGCCACCGATACGGTGGAAGAGCGGATTTTGGAATTGCAGCAGCGCAAGGCCGAGTTGGCGAGCATTGCATTCCATGAAAATGGCGGGATGGCATTCAATTCCGACGATATCGACTTCTTGTTTGGGCGGGACCAGGCTGCGGACGCGGAAGCCGAGGCGGCCTGAGTTCAGAACGCCGCCTTACCCAAACAAGGCGGCGTTTGAGACCTTTTGCGAGTCGTTTTGGAGGATCCACAGCCATGGGTAAGCTGGTCTGGCTCGCCTCCTACCCGAAATCCGGTAATACCTGGGTGAGGGCTTTTCTACATAATTACATCGTCAATGCCGAGACACCGCACAGCATTAATAATCTGGTAGATTTTTCCGTGGCTGAATGCGCCATGGGGTTTTTTGGTACGCCGGGTGAGGTGCTGAGCCCGCGTGAGGTACAGGCCAGGCGCCCGCAAGCGCATGAGACACTCACCAAGCTCCACCCGGATCTGGTGTTCGTGAAAACGCACAACGCCAACCTCACTTTGCACAACGTGCCGCTTTGCACGCCCACCCTCACCGCCGGGGCAATTTATATTGTGCGCGATCCCAGGGATGTGGCGCTCTCTTACGCAGCGTTCACGGGCAAAAATGTCGATGAGATTATTGAGTTCATGGGCCAGGATGGGGCGGCCAATGCCAGCGATGGGGTTCAAGTGTTTGAACTACTCTCCTCCTGGTCACAACATGCGCTCTCTTGGGTGTCCACCCCGCGCCGGCTGTTGGTGCGTTACGAGGATTTGCTAGCCGACCCGGAGCGCGGATTCGGGCGGATGGTCCGATTTCTGGGCGGGACAAACGATAGGCCGGAGCTGGCACGGCTGCGCCGGGCGATTGAATTCAGCAGTTTTTCAACCCTTTCCGGCCAGGAAGCCCGGAATGGGTACCGGGCGGCGGGGGCGGCAGGCGGAAAATTTTTCCGCGCCGGGCAGGCTGGGGGCTGGCGGGACAGGCTAACACAAGCCCAAACTGCGAAAATCTGGGCCGCGCATGGTCACGTCATGGAAAAATTTGGTTATCCCCAGAAATAATTTCTCATCTGAATGGGCTGGGCTGGATTTAACATGACAATTCGGCGGCAACGGGACTAGCCTGAGAATCCGGGCAAGGCCCGCCTATGAAGGGGGTCACCCGGTTTTGTTGGCCAACAGCCATTAGGAGACACCATGAACCTGCAATCGCGTCTCGAGGCCCTGAAAGGGCGGCATGCCAGCCTGGAAAGCCAGATCGCCGATGAAGACCGGCGGCCGCAACCGGATATGGCGGCGCTCTCACGCCTGAAGTTGGAGAAATTGCGGCTGAAGGAAGAAATGGAGCGAATAAGAGCGCAGTAAACGCATACAAGAAGGGGGCCAAACGGCCCCCTTCTTCGTTGTCTCGGCGGCCGGGTCAGGCGGCTTCGTGATCCTCACCACCCGGTGCGGGCGGCGGGGTAAGACCTTCGCGAGTCACGCGCTCATTGGCGGCGGCCACAGCGTCGTTAAGGTCAGACTGTTTGCACAGGCCGAGAATCACCGGGTCGCGCGGCTTGATGTTGGCGCTGTTCCAGTGCGAACGGTCGCGGATTTTCTGGATGGTATCTTTGGTGGTGCCGAGCAGCTTCACGATTTGGGCATCGGTCAGATGCGGGTAGCTGCGCAGCAGGAAGGCGATGGCATCTGGACGGTCATTGCGCTTGGCAACAGGGGTATAGCGGCCACCCTTCTGCTTCTTGTTCATCTCCGGCTGCGGCAGCAGCTTGAGACGGCGGGAGGGGTCAGCTTCGCAACGCTGGATATCCGCGGCGGTCACTTGCTTGTTGGCCACCGGGTCATACCCCACGATCCCTTGCGCGACTTCACCATCCGCGATGGCCTGGACTTCCAGCGGGTGCATACCGCAAAAGGCGGCAATCTGCTCGAAGGTCAGGCCGGTCTTGTCAATCAGCCAGACTGCGGTAGCTTTGGGCATCAAGGGCAAGGACATGGATCGAACACCTTTTCTCGTTTCGGGCCGAGGCGCCCGGAACGGACATAGTTACTCGCTTCGGCCGCGCAAGTACAACTGGCGCGGCTTATCGAGCGCGCGCCACCCTCAGGTCAAGACCAATCCATGACATTTTCAGAAGAAGATCTCCCGCCCCGCAAGAAAAAATTGCTGGAACCGCCTGCGCTCGATAGCTTGGGCGTGGAAGAGCTGACACTCTATATTACAGAGCTGGAAGCCGAGATTACCCGCGTGCGCGAGGCGATTAAGGCCAAGCAGGCTCATGCGGCCGCCGCATCTTTGTTCTTCAAGCCGCCCTCCGGGGCATGAGGCGGGCTAGCGCCATGGCGCGGCGGCGTGGTTTGACACAGGAGGACCGGGATTTATGGGCAGCCTATAGCCGGACCCTAACCCGGCTGATGCCCGGAAAATCAAGGCTTCCCGGGCCACCTGCCCCCCCTGCCCCAGCCGCGCCGCCGCCGGAGATGGAAGCCCCGCCCCCGCCTGTGAAGCGCCGGTCACCAGCTGCCGCGCTAGGGGTGAATGCCGCTCCGGCGGGGGTGGATAAATCTACCTGGGGCAAGTTCCGCGCCCAAAAGATCCGAGCCGAAGCGCGGCTGGACCTGCACGGCCACACAGCCGCACGGGCCCACCGGGAGGTGATGCAGTTTGTGGAGATGGCGCATGCCACAGGGCTGCGCTGCGTGGAGATCATTACCGGTAACGGCGAAATTCTAGCACGGGAGTTGCCCCATTGGCTGAACACCCCGAGCGTACGGCCGCTGATACTGGGCCTAGCCCACCCGCACGCCCGCAATAGCGGCGCGATCAGGGTGCTGCTGCGGCGCCGGCGGACATGACGCCGTTTGGGGAAAAGCTACGCGCCCTACGGCAGGAGCGCGGGCTGCTGCTGAAGGATATGGCGGCGGCGTTGCAAGTATCCTCAGCTTATCTTTCAGCGCTGGAACATGGGCGGCGGGGCGCGCCCTCGGCCGGGCTGATTCATCAGATCTGCCATTATTTCGGGCTGATCTGGGACGACGCGGATGAGCTGACGGCGCTAGCTAAACAATCTCGCCCCCGGCTGAAGCTGAACAGCGCCGGTCTGACCGCAGAACAGACCGCCCTGGCCAACCGGCTGGCAAAGGAGTTGCGGAACCTGGACCCAGAGACAGTGCGGGCTATTCAGGCGGTGCTGGACCAGGCGCGGCCAGTTATGCCGCCAGCACCCCCCGCTCGCGCAAGGCGCCGAGCAAAGCCAGCAGTGGCAGGCCGAGTACCGTGAAATAATCGCCCTCGACACGGGTGAAAAGCTGCGCACCCGGCCCTTCAAGCCGATAAGCGCCAACGCAATGCAGGATCTCCCCGGCCTCGGCGGCGAGATAAGCCTGCAGAAAATCTTCAGAAAAGCGGCGCATGGAAAGGTGAGCACTTTCCACATGCGTCCAGACCGGCGCGCCACCTTGCACAAGGCAGACGGCAGTGACGAGCTCATGCGTCTGGCCTGAAAGCGTCCGCAGATGGGTGGCAGCTTCCGGCAGGTCGCGGGGCTTGTCGTAGATTTTACCGCCGCAGACCAAAAGCTGATCCCCACCAATAACCAGCGCGTCCGGCTGCTGGCTGGAGACCGCCTGGGCCTTGGCCAGCGCCAGGGTGGAGGCCAACGCCGCGGGCGGGCCGGAGAAACCAACTTTGAGCGCCGCTTCATCCACCTGGGAGGGCGTAGCCTCAAACGGCACGGCGGCACCGGCCAGCATGGCTTTGCGGCTGGCGGAGAGGCTGGCGAGGATCAGGCGTGGAGCTTCTGGCACGCTTGTCTGTAGCGCGCGGGGGAAAGGCCCGTCCAGCGCGTGAAGGCGCGAGAAAAGGCGCTGAGTTCCGAATAGCCCAGCAGCAAGGCCAGATCCGTGAAGGCGATGCCAGGCTGGGCGGCGTAGCTTTCCGCCAGCTCGCGGCGGATGCTTTGGGTGAGTTCGGAGAAATCCGCGCCTTCCAGCGCCAGGCGTCGGTAGAGCCCGGTGCGGCTGAGGCCCAGCCGGGCGGCGACATGGTCAATATTCGCCTCGCCACTGGCAAAGCCGGAACGGATCAAGCTGAGCACTTGGCCACGAAAATCTTCCGGCACGGTGTCAGCGGCCAAGCGGCGGAGCGTGGCCTCTAGCCCCGGCAGGCGGGGCGTGTTGGCGCCCGGCATGCGCATGGTGAGGACCGCGGCAGGAAAGAGAATGGCGTTGCGCCCGGCGGCGTAATAGACCGGGGCGTTGAAGGCGGCTTCCACCGCGAGGGCATCCGCCGCGCGCAGATGCTCGAACTGCACCTCCGTCGGAGCCCAGCTTGGCCCAATGCAGCGGCGAAAAATGCCAGTGAAGATGGCGATAGATAGTTCCGCATCCTGTCGGCGGTGGGTGATGCGACCATCAGTGATCTGATATTCCAGCGCCATCAGCCCGCCCCCAGCCCGCAGGCGCAGGGCGGAATGTTCCTGCAAGGCCGGGAAATGGGCGCATAAATTATGCAGCGCCGCCCCAAGCGTGGGCGAGGCCAGCACCAGCGCGCCAAGCGGCCCCATCTGCTCTACCTGATATTGAAACCCGAAGCGCAGGCCGAAATCATCCGCGCCGGTCTGCCGGGCCGCAACCTCAAACAGATGGCAATAATGATTCAGGTTGAGACGGATGGAGGGGTTTTCCAGCGCTGACAGGCGCAGCCGCGCGGCGCCGAAAACGCGCTCGGCATCGCCGCCGCATTGGCCAATCACGCCGCCGACACCACAAGCCGCCGCGGCGGAAATGCGGGGTTCCATGCCCATGCCCATCGCCTTCCGAGAAACTTTGTTTATGATAAGGCACGATTCATTTCAACAAAAAGCATCCGCATAATAAATAATCAAATGAAGCTTTCTTTTTATACAAACAAAAATACGAACGGATTTTTCAGATTAATTTGACGCCAAATGTCAAGCGATGTGGCGGTGGGATGCGATCTTATCACTCCCTGAAATTCAACAGGGACATGCCTGCCGCCCGATACGGATGGCGCGTATGAAAAACGAAGGAGTGTAAGGATGGACGACCTGCATCTACCCGCTGGCGCCGCGGCTGGAATTTCCAGCACCGGGCGCCACCCGATGACCCCGCTGGATGCCTCCGAGATCCGCCAGGCGGTTGCAATTATCAAAGCCGATGCAGATTTTGGAGAGGAGTTTCTGTTCGAGGTGATCGAGCTGAAGGAACCGCCTTTGGCCGCCATGACCGCCTATACCGAGGGAAAGGCTTGGCCACGTGAGGCCCGGGCCAATGTGTTTCTGGCGGATAAGCCCGGCGTGTGGCGCCTGAGCCTTTCCCTGACCGATGAGGTGGTGACATCCAAGAGCTTCCACCCCGAGGCTCGGCCGATGATCCAGCTGGAGCAGTTCATCCAGATCGAGGATATTGTGCGCGCGCACCCGGATTTTATCGCCGCCTGCGCCAAGCGCGGCATTACGGATATGAGAAAAGTGTGCGTGGACCCATGGTCAGCCGGGAATTTCAACGTGCCTGGCGAGGAAGGGGGCTACCTCTCCCACACTTTCGCGTGGCTGCGGCTTTATCAGGACGAGAATTTCTATGCCCACCCCATTGAGGGTGTGAATGCGGTTGTGGACATCAAGGCGGGCAAGGTGATCCGCGTGGATGATTACGGCGCGGACGTGCCCGTGCCGATGGGGGAGTTCAATTACGAGGCGCAGTTCCGCACCGAATTCCGCAAAGCTCTGAAGCCGCTGGATATCATTCAGCCGGAAGGGGCGAGCTTTGAACTGAATGAGCGCGTGATCACCTGGGATAAATGGCGCTGCGTGATTGGCTTTAACGCCCGTGAGGGGCTGACGCTGCACGACATTGCCTATGACGGACGGCCAATTATCAACCGTGCCTCCATTGCTGAGATGGTGGTGCCGTATGGCGTGCCGGAGAATGGGCATTTCCGTAAAAACGTGTTTGACATTGGCGAATATGGGCTGGGGAAACTGACCAACTCATTGACGCTGGGCTGCGATTGCCTAGGGCATATCGCCTATCTCGACGCTGATTTGAACACGATGCACGGCGATATTTTCCATATCGAGAAGGCCATCTGCATCCATGAAGAAGATGATGGGATTCTCTGGAAACATTGGGATTTCCGTACTGAGCGCACGGAGGTGCGGCGCGGGCGCAAGCTGGTGATCTCTTCCATCTGCACCGTCGGCAATTATGAATATGCGTTCTACTGGCATTTCGACCAGGCGGGTATGATCCAGTTTGAGATGAAGGCCACCGGAATTATCAATACCTCCGCCTGTATTCCTGGCCAGCCTGGCAAATATGGGGTGGAGGTGGCCCCCGGCGTGCAAGGGCATATTCATCAGCACGCATTTTGCGCACGGCTGGAGATGGCCGTGGATGGCCCCGGCAATTCCATTGTAGAATGCAACAGCTATGCGGAGGAGGATGACGCCAAAAACCCCTATGGCAACGCCTTCTACCAGCAGGACACGGTGCTGAAGACTGAGCTGGAAGCCTGCCGCAAGGCCAGCCCGGAAACTCACCGCTATTGGAAGGTAATCAACCCCAACAAGTTCAACCATACCGGCAAGCCTGTGGGTTATAAGCTGATGCCGGAATCTACCCTCACGCCGTATTTCAAACCCGGCTCACCGTCCGGTATCCGTTCTGGATTCATGAAAAACCATCTCTGGGTCACGAAGTTTGATGCGGAGGAACGTTATCCGGCGGGAGAATACATGAATCATTCCACCAGCGCGGGCGGGGTTGAGGATTTCGTGAAGCAAAACCGCAACCTGGAAAATACGGACCTCGTGCTGTGGCATGTGTTCGGACTGCATCATCAGGTGCGGACCGAGGACTTCCCGGTGCAACCTTGCATCAAAACCGGATTCAAGCTGATGCCGACAGGGTTTTTCGACCAAAACCCCGGCATTGATGTGGCACCCGGTGTGAACAAGGCCAGCAAGCTGCACGGCTCTGGCTGCTGCGGCGGATAAGCATATTCAGCATGTCCATACGCAAATTCGGCATGTTGTTTGCATTCTAACTTTTAACGCTTGCGGTTTTACCGGGGGACGCCCCGGTAAAACCGCGGCTAAGTTTCAACCAGGAGGCTTTTTGTATGGTAGCTACGACGGACGTTGCCGCTCATGCCCCACCGCAGCTTAAGCATGGTGTGCTGAACCGCTTTGAAATGATGGGGCAATCCATCGCCAATATCGCTCCTACCCTGACGCCAGCGCTGAACATCTCCGTGGTCGCGGGCTTGGCCGGGGTGGGCTCGTGGATGGCGTATCTGATCGCCACGGTTGGGCTTGTGTTCGTTGGAGCCTGCATCTCTGTTCTGGCTCGGCGCCACCCGGAGGCCGGGTCTTATTTTGTGTATATCGGCCGCAATTTCGGGCCAGTCTCGGGCGCACTGGCGGGTTGGGCAATGATTCTTGCCTATTTGACCACCGCCGCTGCCGTGGTGTTCGGCGTACCGCTGTTCCTGGGAAATTTGCTAGCGGTGTTCCATATCACACTGTCCAATACTGCACTGACTGTGATCGCGGTGCTGTTCCTGGGGGCGGTGGTATTCGCGGCGTACCGTGACATTCAGCTTTCCTCCCGCGCGGCGCTTGTGCTGGAATCCGTCTCCATTGGCATTATCATCATCATCACCGCCATTGTTATCGGCAAGCATGGCACGGTCGTGGACCCAGTGCAGCTTGATATCGGCAAGATCCATTTCGGCGCAGTGATGTCCGCGCTGGTGTTCGGCGTGTTCAGCTTCGTGGGCTTTGAAAGCGCGGCCACATTGGCCAAGGAATCCGCCAACCCGCACAAGAACGTGCCATTCGCCGTGGTCGGCTCCGCTGCCGTGGCGGGGATTTTCTTTGTGATCATCTCCTACTGCATGGTGATGGGCATGGATGACAATGCCGGCGCCATCGGCGGGTCCTCCTCGCCCTTCGCCGCAATGACCAGCAAAGCAGGCTTACCCTGGGCCGCAGGCGTGGTGTATTTCGCCGCCATCGTCAGCGCCTTTGCCTGCGCGCTGGCCTGCATCAATGCCAGCTCGCGTATTCTGTACTCCATGGGGCGTTATCAGTTCCTGCATGGCTCCATGGGGTTGGTACACAAGACCCATAAAACCCCGCACATGGCGGTGCTAGCCTCCGGCGCGCTGGCGCTGATCCTGATCCTGGCGCTGCTACCGCAAGGTTTCCTCAACGCCTTTGGTCTCACCGGCACCATCGCCACCTATGGGTTTGTGGTTGTGTATTTCGCCGTCTGCATCACCGCCCCGGTGGATGCCTACCGCAACGGCGCGGGCAGCCCTGTGCATATCCTGCTCGGCGTGCTGGGAGCGGTACTGATGGGCTTTGTAATTTACAGCTCTGTGGTGCCCTTCCCCGAAGCGCCGTTTAACGCCCTGCCCCCAGCCTTCCTGATTTATATGCTGATCGGGCTGGTCTGGTTCCTGGTGCTGAAAGCGAAATCCCCGCAGGTGCTGGCGAGTATTGCCAACGATATGGAAGGCTGAAGCCAACGGCTTTCCTCAACCGGCCCCAGGTGCAAACCTGGGGCCTTTTTTGACCATTGACTTCTGTTTCAAGCCGAAGTACCCGCAGCTTCACCTCTTGTGGCGGCGTAGCTCAGTGGTAGAGCAGGGGAATCATAATCCCTTGGTCGGTGGTTCAAATCCGCCCGCCGCTACCATGAGGGGCTCTCCGGGCGCTGGTCTGGTCCCGCCCGGATTAATTCTCTCACCAACCTGATCTTATGGATACAAGCCGCGCTCGTTACGGGCTTGAAGGATCCGCTCGCAGGCGACCACGAAGGCGCCGGTGCGGAGGCTGAAATTATATTTCTCACAAGTGGCCCAGATATGGTGCAGCGCGCCGGTGATGATTTTATCCAGCCGCAGATTAATCTCCTCCTCGCTCCAGAAGAAGGATGAAAAATCCTGCACCCATTCGAAATAAGATACGATGACGCCACCCGAGTTGCAGATCACGTCCGGCAGAACAGTGATACCGCGCGAAGCTAGAATGTCGTCCGCGCCCGGCACGGTGGGGCCGTTTGCGGCTTCCAGAACCAGCTTGGCGCGCAGGCGCTCGGCCCGGCGCTCGGTGATCTGACCTTCAAGAGCGGCGGGTATGATCACATCCACATCCGCGCCCCAGAAATCCTCAAGACCCAGAATTTCACCGCCGGAAAAGCCCGCCACGGAGCCGTGCGTCAACACATGCTCGGTCAGCGCCGCAACATCCAGCCCGTTGCTGTTAAACACGCCGCCACCATGGTCCTGCACCGCGACCACCTTGGCGCCGGAATGGGCAAACAGCTCAGCCGCGTTGGCCCCCACATTGCCGAACCCCTGAATGGCGACACGCGCGCCCTCCATGGGGATTTTCAGCCGCCGCATGGCTTCGCGTCCGGTCACGAACACACCGCGCCCGGTGGCCTTTACCCGCCCCAGCGAGCCGCCCAGACTAATTGGCTTGCCGGTAACCACGCCGGTGGTGGTGGCACCAACATTGGCGGAGTAAGTGTCCATCATCCAGGCCATGGTCTGGGCGTTGGTGTTCACATCCGGCGCCGGAATGTCCCGCTGCGGGCCGATAATAATGCCGATCTCGCTGGTATAACGGCGGGTGACGCGCTCAAGCTCCTGATTCGAAAGCATTTTTGGGTCCAGCCGGATGCCGCCTTTGGCGCCGCCAAAAGGCAGGTTCACGGCGGCATTCTTCACCGTCATCCAGGCGGAAAGCGCCATCACCTCTTCCAGTGTTACATCCGGGTGGTAGCGCACACCGCCTTTGCCGGGTCCGCGTGAGAGGCTGTGCTGGACGCGATAGCCTTCAAAATGCGCGATCTCGCCGCTATCGAGCTGAATGGGCACATCCACGATCAGCACGCGCTTAGGGCGGAGCAGCGTGCCGGACCAGCGGGCAAGGTCGCCCATATAAGGCAAAACGCGATCGACCTGGGCGAGATAAGTGCCCCAGGGGCTTTCCGGCTTAGGCGAGACATAAGACAAATTCGCGGAGTAAACAGGACTATGTTGAGTATCAGCCATATTGTTTCCCTTTGTTTGATCCGTATTCTTATTATTGCGCCCAGACACACGGCCTGAGCGAGGCAAAAGGCAGTCGGCAAGAAACTTTATTTATACAGGAATCTACACCCGCTAATCTGACCCGTCAGCCGCTCCCAACTGAGAGGCAGGGCTGCGTTGGCGGCAGTGGCTGGAGGCTAGGGCTGTGTTTAGCATGAAGTTTGGGCACCGGAAGTGATTAAAATGAGCGCACTTCTCCCCTCCCTTCACCGAAGAAGACGCCCGCACCAAGGTTCGGCTGTCGGAAGATGGCTGGAACAGCCGTAATCCCGAGAAGGTATCGCTGGTTTACACGTCGGACAGCCAATGGTGAAACCGTGCGGAATTTATCACCGGCCAGGCCGAGATCGTCGCGTTTCTGACCCGCAAATGGGACTAGAATCTGGATTACCGGCTGATCAAGGGGCTTTGGAGCTTTACCGGCAACCGAATCTCCGTGCGCTTTGCCTAGAATGGCACGATGGCAACGGCAACTGGTTCCGCTCCTACGGCAATGGGAGCTGGGAATTCGACGCGGACGGACTAATGCAGCCCCGCTTTGCCAGCGTTAGCGACCCGCCCCCGCAAGAGAGCAAGCGAAAACTCCACTGGCCGCTCGGCCACTGGCCCGACGCGCATCCGGGCCTCAGCGAATTGGGTCTTTAACCCACCACGCCAGGAAACCGACAGCCAGCCCCTTCATGAAGGTGGGGTGGCTTTTTAGCCTACCCCTATTAAAATTGCTTATTTTTTAATCTTTTTTCCCGCGCACGTTGGTGGCCGAATCTAATTTGCATATTTTTTCACTTTTCCCTTGAACCACGGTCGCCAGTCAAATAAAAAAAATTGCTCTACAGGAAACAATCTTTCCGGTCCTTATAAAATCCCTTTTTGGAGAACAAGTCCGATGTCGGAGTTGCGCAAGGATAGCCTTTCGCTCTTGGAAGCCCTTGGCCAGTCGGTTGCCAACGTCTCCCCTACCCTGACCCCAGCGGTAGCGGTGGCCGTGGTGGCGGGCATGGCAGGCACCGCCTCCTGGCTGGTTTATGTGCTGGCGACGGTGTCGCTCGTTATTATCGGCATTAACATCGGCAAGCTCGCCTCGAAGATTTCAGCGGCGGGATCATTCTTCATCTATGTCTCACGTGGGCTTGGGCCTGGCTGGGGGATCTTGTCTGGCTGGGCGATGTTGGCGGCGTATCTTTTCACCGCCATGGCCCTCACTGCCGCAACGGGGCTGTTTCTGCAGGACCTGCTGTCCGCCTTTGGCCTGCCGGTTTTGCCAAGAGCCGTCTTGTTTACACTAATCTCCATTGGCGTCTGGCTACTGGCGGTGCGCGATGTACGCATCTCCTCACGCGTTGGACTGACTATTGAAGCTGTCTCCATGAGCATCATTCTGCTCGTTTGCCTGATCTCCTGGCACGCCCATGGTTTCGCGCTGGATGTGAAGCAGGACACGCTTTCAGGCGCGTCTTTTTCATCCGTGGCGCAGGCGATTGTGTTCGGTATCTTCTCTTATGTCGGGTTTGAAAGTGCGGCCACTCTCGGCAAGGAAACACGGAACCCGAACATCGTGATCCCCCGCGCGGTGATTTTAACGCCGATCATCGCGGGCATTTTCTTTGTCATCACCACCTACATCATCACCCAGGGGTTTGGTGACGATGCCGCCAAACTCGGCGCAAGCGCCGGACCTATGAATGCGCTCGTATCCGGCAAAAGTGAAGGGCTGACCCTGGCCATTTACATCGGCGCCAGCATCAGCTGCTTCGCCTGCGCGCTGGCCTCCATCAACGCATTCAGCCGTATGCTATTTTCCCTCGGCCGCTACCAACTGATGCATAGCAGCGTGGGAACGGTTCATGCTAGCCACAAAACGCCGCATGTCGCTGTGACGATTGGCTGTGCGCTGAATGCCGTGGTCTGCGTTGCGTTCAGCAACCACGCTTATACTGATTTGCTCGGCTATTTCGGCACCATCGCCAGCTTTGGGTTCATTCTCGTCTATATGGCCTGTTCTATCGCCGCCCCGGCATTGCTGCGGAAAATGGGAAAAGCCTCCACCGGAGATTACATCATGGGGGCCTTGGGGACGGTTCTTATGGGCCTGTCTCTCGCGGGTAGCCTGTACCCTGTTCCTGCCGCGCCGTATAATTATTTCCCTTATGGTTTTGCAGTGTACATGTTCGTTGGATTCGTATGGTTCGCGCTGCTGAAGTACAAGATGCCGCAAACATTATTGGGGCTTGAGCACGATATGGAAAGCGGTTCCTTCGACCTTCAAAAGACCTGACCACAACAAAAAGGCATGGCGGCCAGTTCCGCCATGCCTTCACTATAAAATAACTAAATGTTAGCTCACGGGAACCAGGATGCGGAACCAGAAGCGCGTATCGTTGCCCGGGTAGTTGGTCTGCGTAACGTCGTGCGTCAGATAGCTTTGCAAAATAACCGGACCAAAATTATAGCCAACCAAGCCGCCCATCGCGAACTGGCTCTGCTTATGATACCCGGAATAAGGCGTGCTGGTATCGGTTGAATAATAGCCAACCGGGCCGAAGCTCCACTTACCGTAGCTCGTTGTCGCGGTCAGATCGAGGTTCAGATAGTTCGGCACTTTCTGCGCATCAACAGAGGAGTTATCAACCTCGTTACCCAGAATCAGATTGGCGGTGAGGTTATAACCATTCGCCGTATAAGACGCGGCAAAACGCTGGTTAATGGTAGTCGCATCGTTTGCGACAGGGCTGTGTAGCTTGGGATAGGTGCCGAGCAAGTAAGAAACGCCCACACCATGCCCCAGATTCCACGCGAGTTGCCCAGCGAACCAGGGATTGTACCAGCCCTGCACATGGAAAGTCGGCGTGCTGGCTTCAGCCAGCGGGAAAGCGCCGAAAAGCTGCAAACGCGCACCCAGCAATTGAACAGGCGTAGACCAAGCAATAACCGGAATGGTAACGCCAAGCGTTTCTTTACCGTATTGGCCGTAATCCGTTGTATCCAGCAGATAGACGCCTTGCGGCAATGGCGCACCTGTCGCCAGGCCAACCGTTTCACCCGGCTGGGTCACAGAACCCGCCAAGGCCGGCGAAGCAATACCCGTGAGCGCGGAACCCGCGAGCAAGGCAAGCGCCATCTTCAGATGGCGGGCCGAACGCTTCCGTTCATGAAACTTCATGTTTCCCCCTGTATTCTGTGGCAGCATTGAAAAGCCGCCCAATACGTTAATTTTACCTTGAACGTTCAGGCGCCATTGTTAGCGCTCTGAAGCTTCGTCTTCTCCACGAAATGACATCGCAGACAAAACTCGGCAAAAACTAACACAGCACGTTTCGTGCCAAACCTACATTTATTGAAAACAAAGGGATTTTCCAACGACAGACCGTCTCAACCCTGTCATATTTTTCCGCACTGTTGCGAAAAAGGACAAATCAGAACGTGACTTTCATGCCCGCCATAACACCAATCGGAGCACCAGTGGAGTAGCTACGTGGATTGTTATAGTTCGGTGCCTGGGCAACATAAACGTCGCCGATACTGGAATATGTGCCGTACACATAATAACGCTGGTTGGTGACATTATTGATATTGCCAAAAAGAGTGACATGCGGGGTCAGCAGGTAGCGCGTATTCAGATTCAGAAGTGCGTATCCGGGAAGCTTCTTATCCTGGTTCGACGCATCGCCGATCAGATAACTGCCAGTTTGCGCCGTGCCCGTGAAGCCGACGATCCAGCGTCGGGTCACATGATAATCCGCACCGAACTTAAATAAGTTTTCGGGAATGCCGGGGACAAAGTCACCTTTATTAACAGTGATATTGCCGTTATTATCCGCATACGGGCTGTTGCTTTGCTCAACAAAGCTGGATCCGTATGTGGCCTGGATACGTGAATAGGCGGCGTAGAGATGCCAACGCGTCGCGGTAAATTGCACAGCAAGATCGCCCCCACGCCGGTGCACACTGCCGATGTTAGCGAAATACCCATTCCCTTGCGGATTATAAGGAGATTGCAGAAACTGGATGTCGTCGCTCGTTTCATCATCATAGACATCCGCCTGAACACTCAGGAAGTTGAGACCTCCGACAATGAAGGTGCTGCGCATACCCATTTGAAAATTGCGGGAGACGATCTGCTTTAACGGCGGATCCCCGGACATGAAATTGGCAAGGGCGCAGCTGTCTTGTGGGCTGGCGCAGGAAAGTTCCGCCGGTGTGGGCGCCGCGTTCTGGACAGACCAGCTGCCGTAAACCGTGACGAGCGGCGTGATGTTATACGCTGCCCCCACAGAGGGATTAAAGTGCTGGTAATAGTGGCTGCCATTCAAGCCACCGGGCGCGGCGTTAGGGTCGTAGCCACGCTGATTATGTAGCGCGATCTGTGCAATATTGAAACGCCCACCCACGGTAAGAGCGAGCTTCTTGGTGATGTTGTAAGTATCCGTTGCGTAAAAACCGTAATAAGCATTACGAATACCAACATCCACTGGCACGGTGCCAGGTTCATCAACCATATATCCCAGCCCAGTACCAGACAGAGCGTAGTAGTCACGCGTATTCAGAGAAAGCGCGCCGTCATAAGCGGCAGCGGAATAGGTGGTGTAGCCGCCATCATAACTAACACCCGCCACCAGCTGCCCCAAAACGCCTTTATGGGTGATTTGCGCGGAAGCGCCATACCCGTTTGTGTTCGTGGTGTTCAGGTTGAGCTGACCATAGGCATTATCGCCGGTTGGCAAATATTGCGGAATAATCCCGCCGCCTACCGTAGTAGAATAAGCGCCGCCTGCTCCACCCTGACAGAGATATTGTCCATCGCCGCAGGGTAAATCACTTGGCCCATTGCCGTTTATCAGATGTTCCCAAAGATTTTCGTAATAGAGAACAGCCTGTAGGGATGTTTTCTCCGTCAGCTTCAGGTTCAGCGTGCTGCTGACACGGACATATTTGTCATTGATAGAATTTGGCCCCGTGAATTGCGCGGCGGGATCAGCCTGCAACACATCAACCGGAACCGCTCCTGGCCCATGCAAGCCCGATTGCGCGGCAATCACATTCACATGCAGTTCAGCCCTGTTGCTGCGCCAGCCTAGATCCGCAAACGCATTTTTCAGATCAGAGCCCTGCTCATCGCGCCACCCGCTCTGGCGGGCTCCGGAAATATCAATGTAGCCCGCCGTGTTGCCAACCTGCTTACCATATTCCAGATGGCCTTGAACCGTGCCGAAAGAGCCGCCTTCAATCTCAAACTCACCGCCAGGCGCCGTGAAGCCGTTTTTCATCTTCACATCGATGGCGCCACCCAGCGCGTTGAGGCCATAAACTGGATTATTCGCGACAATATCGAAAGAATCGATGGCGTCGTCAGGCAGCAGGCTCCACATGGCGAGATCGCCAAAAGGGGTGTTGAAACGCGCGCCATTCACATAAACGGAAAGCCCGGCGGGCGTGCCCTGGATGGGGGAGAGGGTATAGCCATGATACAGCAAGGTCGGCTGAAACGGATTCGCCTGGCTGTTCTGCATGCTTACGCCCGCAGCCTGCTGTTCCATCGTCCGCGTGAGGTCTGCTGCACCGTTTTTGGTCAGGTCCTGGGACGAAAATGTCTGAACCGCCGTGGGCCATTTTTGTACCGGAATACCGCCCCCTAACGGAGAGGCGCCGATATGAACATTGATAATCTGGTATTTGGAGTCCTGGTTGTTTGCGGAGCTTGTGGAGTTTGCCGCCTGTGCCCAGCTAACACCCGGAGCCAAGGCGATACCAGCCAATAAAGCCGGCCGTAACAGACGGCAATGCGTCACAAGATCCTCCTCCATTTAAATTCATGGGGCGCTCCCTGCGCCTCCGCCGCCGCCATGGCGTTCATTGCGTCGTGACGCGGGGAGCGGGAGCAAACCGGGTCTGTCGCCGCCGCGTCGCCGGTAATGGCCATGGCCTGACAACGGCACCCCCCCCAATCAACCTCTTTGAGTGCACAGCTTGAACATGGCTCCTGCATCCAACTCGTGCCACGGAATTTGTTGAAGGCATGTCCACCTTCCCAGATTTCGCTTAACGGCAGCTCATCCGCACGGGAAAATACCAGCCCCGGAATTGTCTCTGCCGCATGGCAGGGCAAAACACGACCGTCCGGGGCGATGTTCAACATTTTCTGCCCCCAGCCTCCCATGCAGGTTTTCGGCAAATCCGCGTAATAATCCGGCACAACGTAATCAATCTGCATCCGCGCGCCGATGTCCTCACGGCGTGCATCCACAAGAGCGTTGGCCGCCTCAAACTGGGCGCGCGTGGGCATTAAAGCCGCCCGGTTTGCAAAGGCCCAGCCGTGATACTGCACGTGCGCAATTTCCAGTCGGTCCGCATCCAGTTGCAATGCCAGATCAATAATTCTGGGCAGTTGCTCGAGGTTTTGCCGATGAACGACAGCGTTGATTGTCAGAGACAGGCCGAGCTTTGTGACAAGCTTAGCAACCTCAAGCTTCTTCTTGTGCGCACCCGTATAATGGCCGATATGATCAGCCGTTTCCGCATCCGCCCCTTGCAGGCTGATCTGCACATGTCCCAGCCCAGCCTGCGCGTAAGAGGCCAGCTTGTCCTCATTCAACAACACGGCTGAGGTAATAAGATTCGCATAAAGCCCTTGTTCAGTGGCGTATGCTATCAGTTCCGCCAGATCAGACCGCAGAGTAGGTTCACCGCCAGAGAAATGGATTTGCAGCACCCCCATCTCCGCCGCTTCACGAATCACACCGCGCCAGAACGCCGTATCGCGCTCAGCCCTAGCCTTAAGCATTTCCAAGGGATTGGAGCAGTAAGGGCATTGCAACGGGCAGCGATGCGTGAGTTCAGCCATAACCGCGAAAGGCGGTGCGATGCGGGGAGCAATTTGGTTCATAATGTTACCAGCGCAGCTTGTGCTAGGTCCTCAAAAAACTCGGTGACATCGGAGCTTATTTCGTCTTCCGGTGCCTGATAGCGCGCGGCCAGCACGGTGACGATCTCCGCAACGCTGCGATGCCCGTCACATTCCATGATGATCGCGTCGGCAATGTCATCCAGCACAATGACACGCTCCGGCGCCATCAGCACAGCAGTATCGCGTGTCTTGTCAAATTGCCGACGTACCCCGCGCCGCAGGCGGGGTACGCTGTCTGGCGTTACGCGCAACGAGCCAAAGCCTCGTCTGATCCAAAGGCTCCCATCGGAATATGGCCCGGCTCGACATAAGCCGCATAAAGCGCATCAAGCTGCGCCCACAGCACATCGCATTTAAACCGCAGCGCGTCGATCACCTTCTCTTGCTCGGCGCGTGTGGTGGCGTGTTGCTTCACATATTCTAAAGCAAAATCAGCGTCGCGCGGCGCCTGGGTGAGACGGGCATTGAAATAGACCAGCGTATCTTTCGACACCCAATCATAATTCGCCAACATACCGGCAACACGTTCCGCGATGATCGTCGGTGAGAATAGCTCGGTCAAAGAAGACGCCACGGCCTCAAGCAATGAGCGGTCGCGAACAAAGTGAACATACGCATCCACGGCAAAACGCGTAGTGGGCAGAATGCCGGCGGTGGATTCCACATAAGCGGGATCCAGCCCCACGCCCTCGGCCAGACGCAGCCAGCGCGCAATACCGCCATCGCCCGGCGCTTCACCATCATGATCCACGATACGCTGCCGCCATACCCGGCGTGAGGCAGCATCCGGCAAGCGGGAGAGAACGATGGCGTCCTTAATGGGAATGCAGGCTTGGTAATAATAACGGTTCAACGCCCAAGCCTGAACTTGGGTCTTGCTTAGCTTACCACCATGCAAAAGCTTATGAAACGGGTGCAAGCTATGATAGCGGGACGCGCCAACATCGCGCAGTGCAGCTTCAAGTCCCATTTGTGAGAGCATATTTGTCATAGCGTTACCTCCATCCCGTCATAGGCAACGTCCCAGCCTGAATCTCTAACTTTTTTGGCTTCTTCGGAATCGTCGCACAAGATCGGGTTTGTATTGTTAATGTGGATGAAGATCTTGCGAGTCCGCATCAATGCGGAAAATGCGGCAATCGTGCCGCACTCACCCGAAACGGAAATATGCCCCATACGCGCGCCTGTTTTTTGGCTCAAGCCAGCATCGATCATTTCCCGATCCTGCCAGAGCGTGCCGTCGAAAAACACTATTTCAGCGTTCTTGGCGCGTTCTAAAATCTCCGGCGTCACATGCGCACAGCCGGGAATAAATAATAATGTCTTGCCTGCGTCATCCGTAACCGACAAGCCAATGACGCTTTCTGCGCTCACCAGTGCGGAAAGATCCCGCCCTTCCTCTTGGTAGAGCGGTATTTTACCAGGAACCGGAAACGCCTCGACACGCAACCCCAGCTCTTGGCCAGACGCGTCGTGCAACGTCACCGGGCTGGCGGGGGGCAGAATCTCCCGCGCCACCAAATCACCATTCATGACACTGAAAACCTGATTGGCATTCAGCACGGACATTACGAAATCTTGAGCGTAAAGCCGGAAGGCATGTCCTTCACGCAGGGTGAGCAACCCAGTGATACAATCAATATCACCGCCGGAGATAATCACGGCCGCAATCGGGTTATTCCGCGCGGGGCCGTTATTGTCAGGGTGCAGAATATCGTTATCGCGCAGCTGCGCGGGAAGATCCGGGCTGGCATTCAGCAGCACCCACCTCTTGCCATCAGCACTGACAGCCAAAGAGGCTTGGGTACGGGGTTTTACCGCCGGATCACCGGCGCGGGCACGCCTACAGCCAGAACAATGACAATTCCACTGTGGAAACCCGCCGCCGGCAGCCGATCCAAGAACTCTTACACGCATGAGATTAACTCAACCTGACCTTGGACCGGGAGCTTTATCTTACTTACGGCCAGCAGAGACGTAAGAGTTGATCTCAGCGCCAATGCAAATTTGCTTGATAGACGGTTTACGCCACATAGTTCTTCCTCCTTGGTTTATAAAACCCGGCGCCGGGCAGCGCCGGTATTTGCAACAGACTTGCAAATTCTTTTTACAGACCTTTCCGGCCTGGGGACGTCTTTATTACTTAACCTGCGAGACCAGCGGTGTGGTGTCACCCATCGCCTTGTCGTAGCTGATGGCCGTGCTGCCAGCGGGGTAGCCGTTCTTCTGCAGAATGTAGGCCATGATGTCTTCATACTGCGTATGGCTCAGGCTGCCCGGCTGGCCAGCAGGCATTTGCTGGGAAAGCTCGGTGAAAATGGCCCCTACGGTGTAGTTATTGCTCGCGGACGCAAAAGCCTGGCCCACCAGAGCCGGCCCCGCCCCACCTTCCAGATTGGCGCCGTGGCACATGGCACAATTCTGAGAAAAGTCAGACGCACCCGCCTGGGCTTGAGGAGCCGTATAGATCGCGGGCGGGGTCCCCGCTTGAGCAGCAACGGCAAGAAGCGACGCAGCCAGCCCGAAGGCACCGATTTTCACAAGCTTCATTTTATTTCACTCTTCCATTCCCGAAACGTTATTGGTCGGTATATCGTAAGGCTTTACGACCCCGCCCAGCTTATGAGAGGCGCTCAGCGAGGCAAGAGCCGCATTGAAAGCCTTCACAGTTGCGTTATTCTGCGCCGATTGTGGATACAGGGCAACAACGTTCCAATTTGCGTAGGGCATGTTCAATTCCGCAACATGCACAGCCTTGGGATGCATCGCGAGTTCCTGGTTCAGCCAGGGACGCCAGATGAGAGCCGTTTGCACCTGGCCATTCAACATTGCGTCGAAGAGCTGATCGTTCGAAAAATACACATGCTCATGAGAGACGTTTTTGATGGTAAAATACGTCGTCGCCGGGGACATGCTGAGCACGCCAATCTGGCCCTCATGCAACAACGCCTTGAAACCACCCGAAACCTGCCCTTGCCCCACAGCCACAAATCCGGTCCGGGCATAAGGCTGGGTTGCACTCATACCTTCGGGGATATTGCCGCCGCCGTCTTCAAGCGGGAACCCCATGATCAGGTCGCATTGTCGGCCAAGCGCCTGAAAACTCTTTTGGTTTTCACCACGCGGACCATCATCGTCACCACCGCTGCTGGCGTGCAGGGAGTCACGGACGACAAACGCCGCCACATCCCCCGCTTGCTGTGCCGCCGCCTGCGCAACCGCCATATCGGTTGAGACCATAGGGTTGGCTTTATCCACGCAAAACGTGATGGTTCCCGCATGGGCCAAGCCAGGAGCAAGCAGCGCCGCCGTCAGCAGCATGGCGCCAGAGGAGAAAATCCCCGGCCGCTTGCGCGGCCGGGTCAGGTCACCTTCAGGAGCCAAGCTTGAAGACATGGAGCTGTCCGAAGCGGGGAGTATTCTTGAGCGAATCGGCCAGCTTGCCCGCCCACATGGGCCACACGCCGCCATAGCTCGTCCAAACTGCAACATATTCCGTCCCATTCACGCTATAAGCCACAGGATCGGCCAGGATTGCGGAGCCCAACGGCGGGCTGCTCCAAAGCTCTTTGCCGGTCTTGGCATCGAAGGCATGCAGCTTGCCATCCGGCGTACCGGAGAACACCAGCCCACCAGCGGTGGAGAGGGCGCCAGCATCCCAGACGTCCTTGGTCTGATGCTGCCAAACCTGCTTGCCGGTATCAAGATCAATCGCCTGGAAGGAGCCCAGATGATTCGGGTCCGTCGGGTCCGGCAACATCTGGAAGGTCTCACCCAGATATGGCAGGCCGGCCGCATAGGTCACGGGCACACCCTTCATGCTCATGCAAGCATGCAGCGTGGGTACATAGGCCATGTGAGTCTGCGGATCCACGGCGATCGGCCACCAGTTCTTGCCACCCAGGAAGGACGGGCAGGTGGTGATGGTCTTGCCCAGCGCCGGACGCAGCGCCTGGCTGGTCTGGGTCACGCCATCCTTGATACCGGTGATGGAGGTGTCGTGCACGAACGGCTCGGCATAGATGAGCTTCCCGTTAGTACGGTCGATCGCATAGATATAGCCGTTACGGCTCGGCGAGATCAGCGCCTTATAATCCTTGCCCTTATAGGTCAGGTTGGTCAGCACCGGGGTGTTCACACCGTCATAATCCCAGGTGTCATTCGGGGTGTACTGGTAGTACCATTTCAGCTTGCCCGTATTCGGATCCAGCGCCACCACAGAGTCGGTGTAGAGGTTGCTGCCAGGACGCATGGTCGCCAGCCACGGGCCAGGATTACCGATGCCC
Source organism: Acidocella aminolytica 101 = DSM 11237 (assembly GCF_900129125.1). GTDB lineage: Bacteria > Pseudomonadota > Alphaproteobacteria > Acetobacterales > Acetobacteraceae > Acidocella > Acidocella aminolytica. Next base: position 132,221 of record NZ_FQVJ01000005.1, read on the forward strand.
CAGAACAGCGTGTCGGTAGAGGGGTCATAGGTGCCAGTCATCCACGGCGAACCGCCGCCGGTTTTGTACGCGCCCTTGGGCCACGTGTTGCCGCCGGGCTGGTCCTCAGCCGGGGTGGAGTAGAACTTCCAGTCCATCTTGCCGGTTTCTGCATCCAGACCCACGATGAACCCACGCGCGCCATATTCGCCGCCGCCGGAACCAATGATCACTTTGCCGTTCACGATCAGCGGCGCTTCGGTGATGGAATACCCAACGCCGGGCTCGGCCAGGGACACGTTCCACTTCACATCGCCAGTCGCGGCATCCAGCGCCACAACGTGGTTATCCAACGTGCCGAAGATGACCATGTTGCCATACAGCGCAACGCCACGGTTGTTGGTGTCGCAGCACAGGGTCTTAAAGGCGGCCTGCGGCAGCTTATAGACATATTCCCACAGCTTCTGGCCGGTTGTCGCGTTGTAGGCGATCACATGGTCCTTGGCTGTGGTGACAAACATGTAATTGCCATTCACCACAGGCACACCCTCGAATGCATCCGGGATGTCGATCTTCGGCGTTGTCCAGGCGGTGGTCAGCGTACCCACATTGCTGGTGTTGATCTGGTTCAGCTGGGAGTAGTCCTGACCGCTATAGTCGTGGTTGAACATCAGCCAGCCATCATTGCTGCCGGCATTGTTCAGCATGTCGGTCGTCACGGGCGTATAAGCGGCCTGGTCAGCCTTCGCCACGGGCGCGGCGGCTAAACCAACAGCAAGACCAATACCAACTCCCGCCAACAATCTCCCTGCAAGCTTTGAAGAAGAACTCTTCATTCTGTTTCCCCTTATTCTTTTACATTCTAGACCAAAACTAAACTCATCGGCTTTCTTAACAAAGCCACTACCGCGCGCTTTCGCCCGCCATCATCACGCGCCGCGCAATGATATTCTTGAAGCTCTTTATGTTATGGCTTCACGGTGCCTGTGTTTTTTATAAAAGTTCAAGCTCCGTATCAGTGAACACTCTGGAGCGCGTGAGAAACCTCAGCCCCGTCCCGTTCTCTAACGAAAACATGCCACCCATGCCCTCAACAACGTCGATGGTCAGCTGGGTGTAACGCCAATATTCAAACTGGCTTTGGCTCATGAAAAATTCAGCGCCACCAATTTCACCGAGCTTCACATCGTCCGGCGCCACCAGATAATCGCCCACCGGGTAGCACATGGGCGACGATCCATCGCAGCACCCGCCCGACTGATGAAACATGATCTTTCCATATTTCTCTTGCAGCCGGGCGATCAGATCCAGCGCGGCTGGTGTAGCCAGAACCCGCGCTGGACGCTCAACCATCAGAAGAAGCCCAGCGGCTTCGGGTTGTAGCTCACCAGCAGGTTTTTGGTCTGCTGATAGTGATCAAGCATCATCTTGTGGGTCTCACGGCCGATGCCGGATTGCTTGTACCCGCCGAACGCCGCATGCGCCGGATAGAGATGGTAGCAGTTGGTCCACACGCGGCCCGCCTTGATGCCGCGACCCATGCGGTACGCACGGTTGCCATCACGCGACCACACACCGGCACCCAAGCCATACAGCGTGTCGTTAGCGAGGCCCAAAACTTCTTCCTCGTTCTTGAATGTGGTCACGGACAGCACCGGCCCGAAGATTTCCTCCTGGAAGATGCGCATTTTGTTGTGGCCATGGAAGACAGTCGGGTTGATGTAGAACCCGCTGGAGAGCGCACCGCCGAGGTCGGCCCTGCCGCCGCCAATCAGCATCTTCGCGCCTTCCTGCTGACCAATGTCGATATAGGACATGATCTTCTGCATCTGCTCAGAAGACGCCTGCGCACCAATCATGGTGGCGGGGTCCAGCGGGCTGCCCTGCTTAATCGCCGCAACACGCTTCAGCGCACGCTCCATGAATTTGTCGAAGATGTCTTCCTGGATGAAGGCGCGGGACGGGCAGGTGCAAACCTCACCTTGGTTTAGCGCGAACAGCACCAGACCTTCGATCGCCTTGTCGAGGAAATCGTCATCTTCAGCCATCACGTCGGAGAAGAAGATGTTGGGGGATTTACCGCCCAGCTCCAGCGTCACCGGAATCAGGTTGTGGCTAGCATACTGCATGATGAGACGGCCCGTGGTGGTCTCACCGGTAAAGGCAATCTTGGCGATACGGTTGGAGGAGGCGAGTGGTTTGCCAGCTTCCAGCCCAAACCCGTTCACCACGTTAAGAACACCCGGCGGCAGCAGGTCACCCACCAACTCCATCAGCACCATAATGGAAATCGGGGTCTGCTCAGCAGGCTTCAGCACCACGGCATTGCCAGCGGCAAGCGCCGGAGCCAGCTTCCAGACCGCCATCAGCAGCGGGAAGTTCCAGGGAATAATCTGGCCAACAACGCCAAGCGGCTCATGGAAATGATAAGCCACGGTGTCGTGGTCAATCTCGGATAGAGCGCCTTCCTGCGCGCGGACGCAAGACGCAAAGTAACGCAGATGATCAATGGCTAACGGCACGTCCGCTGCGGTGGTTTCACGGATTGGCTTGCCGTTATCAACAGTCTCGGCGTAGGCGAGCAGATCGAGATTCTGCTCCATTTTGTCAGCCATTTTCAGAAGAATTTGTGCACGCTCAGCAGCGGGCCGCTTGCCCCAGGCTTCGGCGGCCGCATGGGCAGCATCCAACGCCAGATTGATATCCGCCTCATTCGAGCGCGCGGCCTGCGTAAAGACCTGACCGGTGATGGGCGAGACATTATCAAAATACTGACCGGAGAGTGGCGCGGTGAATTTACCGTTAATGAAGTTGTCGTAACGCGCCTTGAAGGAAAAGCCGGAAATGGCGCTCCCGGAAAGAGGGGCAATGGCGGCGTCGAGCATAGTCAGTTCCTCATTTTGTAAGAGCGGTTTAGCCGCGAATGGACGTTGCCAATCACCCAGCAAACACCGTGCCAAAATCTGAAAGGTGCCATACGCCTCAGTTTTTCCATTTTAAAACCTTGGTGGAACAGCTTGATGCCGTCCCGAAAGAACACACTGTTGCAAAGTGACACACACACTTTCAGCGTATTGTGCAACACTCAAAGCCATATCCTTGGCCATTCACCAAGATCTGCTTTCATAGCTTCCGGCAGATTTTGTCGCTCCCATTTGTTTGTTTGCAGCGCAGCATTTTTTACACACCCGCATGGGATTAAAAGAGGTTCTGGACTTTTTCGTTAGAAAATCCACATGACATGATACTGACATACATATTTCTTCTTTGTTTTCAGTTTTACAGAGCGTTTCATCATGGATAGTCCCTTCCTGAATCCCGGTCTGTTGTCGCACGCGGCACACGTTATTTCGTCCGCGTCTGAAGCACTGGAAACAGCGGAAACATTGCGCCTGTTTCTGGAAGAAGGCGCCGCCATGCGGGACCATCACCCCTCACCGCCCGCGGCTGAAATGGAAAAACTTTCCGCTAGCGGGATTCTCGCCATCACGGTTCCAGCGGAATTTGGCGGTGCTGATGTCTCGTTCGAGACCATGATCCGCGTGTTCCAAACCCTCTCCGCCGGCGACCCGGCCATAACGCAGATGACGCAAAGCCATTTCCTGTTTCTGCAAGCCGTGCGCGAGGATGGGTCCGCTGAACAAAAAGCCGGCATTTTTGGCGCGGTGCTGGCCGGAGCCCGGCTGGGCAACGCCCAGGCCGAACGCGGCGGAGGCTCGGCCTTGGACCTCGCCACCCGACTGCTGCCGGATAAAGAGGGACGGCTGCGGCTAAACGGCACAAAATTCTACTGCACCGGCGCGGTGCTTGCGCACCTGCTGCCGGTGGCGGCATTTGATGAGCAGGAGCGTTTTGTGCTCATTTTCGTGCCCCGCCACACGCAGGGCCTGACCGTGGAAGAAGATTGGGACGCCATGGGCCAACGCGCAGCCTATAGCGGCACCACGATTTTCGAAAATGTCGCCGTCTCGCCAGATCAGGTTGTGCCGCATTACCGGCTGTTCGAGCGTGAGAGCATTTTCCACCCGTTCGGCCAGCTTCTCCATGCCGCCATTGATGTCGGCATAGCGGAAAACGCGCTGGCGGACGCGGTGGCAATTTTGCGTGGCCGCATCCGCCCGCGCCTTGGCGCGGCTGTGGAGCGCGCGGATGCCGACCCACATGTGTTGCTACGCTTCGGCCAACTTGAAACCCGTATGCGCGCCGCGAAGCTACTGCTACGCGACGCCGCCTTGGCCCTAGACACGGCCCGCGCCGACCTCACAGCTGAGACCGCCGGGACCGCCGCCATCGCCGTCTCAGCCGCCAAAGCCTATGCGGAGGATGCGGGGTTGGCGGTCACCAACGACCTGTTCTCTCTCGCCGGCGCGTCCTCAACCTCCGGCGCGCTAGGGCTGGACCGGCATTGGCGCAATTTGCGGACCCATACGGTGCATGACGCCAACCAATGGCGCTACCATGCCATCGGCAATTACCTGCTCACTGACACCCTGCCGGGCAAACCCGTGCGCAAGCTGCGCGTGAAGCCCTGAGGTCAGTGCCCGGCGAAGCGGGAGAGTTGCTCCACGGCGTCGCCCAGTAGTTTGGCCACGGCCGCGTTCTGCGCCGCCGCCTGCGCCGCCGCGCCGCTGCCTTGCACCGGGGCGTTGGCGGCTAGCTTCACCTGCGCCAAAGGCCGCGCGAACCCGCCGGACGCCGCTGAGGGTTTAATCACCAGCAGCGTCATCCGCACCCGCGCCATATTGGCCGGAACATCCACCAGCAGCTCAGAAAGCTCCCCCTCGGCAATCAATCCCGGCGTCAGGCGGCTGCCGGGTGTCACCACAGCGGAAAACAAACCGCTTGCCTGCGCCCAGGTCACCAGCCCTTGCGTCACCGCCTCGGCCGGGGGCACGGCCCAGAGATTATAATAATCCACCAACAGGTTACCGTCCGCCGTCAGGCTTTGCAGGCCGCGCTGCTCCAGCCCCGGCGCGGGGTTCACGGCCCGCACCAGCAACACCGGCCCCTTACCCGCCTGCGCGGCTGTATTGGGGGCTGGCTGCAAGGGCCAAACCGTGCGGGGCACATATTTCTGCTTCGGCAACACAGAGCCGCAGGCGGCCAAGCTCAACGGCGCGGCGAGGACAAGACGGCGATACAGCATTTACTTGCTCCCTTGCGGCGGCGGTGGTGGCGGCGCGCCCAAAATCACCTGGCTGGGGTTCACCGCGAGGCTGGCGGACAGATCACGCAGATTATCCATGGTGCTACGCATAGATTGCAGGATGGGCAGCAGTTGCGCCTGCAAATCCGCCGTAGTTTCGTCGGCCTTATTAATGGTGGCCTGAGACGCCGCTACCAGCGCGGGCAGTTGGGCGCTCACCTTGGCCAGTTGTGCGGTAGTCTGGTTCAGCTTGGCCAGAATTTGCTGTGTCTGCTTGCCCCCCGCCAGATTGCGGAGGCTGGCCGCGGTGCCGGGCAGATCGCTCCGCACCACGGCCTCATTAAGATTCTGCAACAGCGCATCTGCGCTTTTAATCACCTTTTTGGCGTCACCCGAACTCATTTGATGATTCAGCGTCGCCAGCAGCTGGTTGAGGTTATCGCTCATCTGCTTCACATCAATCTCGCTGAAGGAGCTAAGGATTTTCTCCGCCGCGTCCTGCACCTGGGTCAATGTACTCGGCACCGAGGGAATCACGGGATATTCCGGCGTCCAGGGAACGGTTTCAGGCGGCGCTTTCGCGGGGTTCGTGAAGCTGAGGTCAATATAAGAGAGGCCGGTAATGCCCTGCGGCTTAATCTGCGCGCGCAGCCCGAATTTCACCGCCCGCTCAATATCCACTTCATTAACATTCTTGTAATTCAGCCGAAACCGGACAACGATCTGGCGATACTGGCGCTGATGCGTGACAACGCTAGCGCTGGGCGCATAATCCAGGGCGGCAAGGCCAAGATACGTCACGCTTCCAATTGGCACGCCGCGATATTTGACCGCGGTCCCAACGGAAAGCCCCTGCACGGATTCACTGAAATAGCTTTCATAAATCCGCCCGCCCTGGAACAGCCCGCCAGAGAGAAACAAAAACAGGGCCACCAGGCAGACAACACCGCCCAGCACGAACGCCCCAACCCGAAAGCTCGCGGAATTCAGCTCCATCAAAGCGTCTCCCGGTGAAAAAAGGCCCGCACCGTCGGGTCCGTGGCCGTTTGTTTCAAATCCTGCGGCTTGCCGAGGGCAATCAGCCCTTGCGCCTTCGCGTCCAGCATGGCGCAGCGGTCGGCAATCGCCATAATCGAAGCCAGTTCGTGCGTGACCACCACAAAGGTTGTTCCTAGACTGTCCCGCAAGCCAAGAATCAGCCGGTCCAGCCCGGCGGAGGTCACCGGATCCAGCCCGGCGGAGGGCTCATCCAGCATCAAAATCGGCGGGTCCAGCGCCAGCGCCCTGGCAATGGCGGCGCGCTTGACCATACCGCCTGAGATTTCAGACGGCAGGCGCGATGCCGCCTCCGTCAGCCCCACCAGCCCCAGCTTCAACCGGGCGATTTCCGCGCAAGCCTCCTTGGGTAAGTCCGTGAACACCGCGAGCGGCAGAGACACGTTTTCCTGCAAGTTCATGGAGCCGAACAGCGCGCCGGACTGGAACATCACCCCAATATGCCGCCGCACCTCCTCCACCTGGGTGTTTACACTATAGCTGGCCACGGTGATCTCCCCCGCCGTGGGCGGCAGCAGGCCGATCATCTGTTTCAGCAACGTGGATTTGCCGCACCCCGATCCGCCGAGGATCACGAACACCTCCCCCTGGTCGATCCCGAAACTCACATCGCGGAAAATGGTCCTGGTGCCGAAAACCTGCGTGGCCTCCCGCACCTGAATCAGCGCGCTCATAGGTGCAGCCGGTACAGGATCACGGCGAACAGCCCATCCAACAGCACCGTGGCGACAATGCCGCCCACTACCGCCGCCGTGGCCGCCTGCCCCACCGCGCGAGGCCCGCCGCTGGCGGTCAGCCCCGCTCGGCAGCCGATCAACGCCACAGCAGCCGCGAAAACAACCCCCTTGAGCAGCCCCTGCAAAAAATCCCCCGGCGCGGACAAAATGGTGATGTGCGCCTTGATGGCGGAAAAAGGATACCCAAACGCCGCCAGCACAGAGGCCATGCCCGTCAACCCCGCTGCATCCATCGCCACGGTAAGGGCCGGCATCACCATCATCGCGGCGGCAATACGCGGCAACACAAGCATGGTGGTGGGGTTGATGCCCATGGTTACCAAGGCGGAGATCTCGTCATTCACCTGCATGGTACCCAGCTCCGCCGCATAAGCCGAGCCGGTGCGCCCGGCCAGAATCACCGCCACCAATAACGGCCCCAGTTCCCGGCACAAGGCGATGGTCACCAGATCCGCGACATAAAGATCAGCGCCGAACTGGCGCATCGGCACCGCCGACTGAAACGCCAGAATCATGCCGATGAGAAACCCCAGCACCAGCACCAGCGGCAGCGCCTGCAACCCGGCACGCTCCGCAATCACCCCAAAATCCGACCGGCGGAGCAGCCGTAAATTGACGGGCAAGGCCAGCACGGCGGTCAGCGTCGCGCCAAAAAACGCGATCCTTGTCCACCAACTCTTCCGCAGCCCGTGCCAAAATGGGGGTTTGGCGGGAAGCAGCGTGGTCTGGGCGGGCGGCTGGCCCCGCGCAACTGCGCCAGCAAGGCCAAGCTAGCCGGATCCGCGCCGATAATCTCCACCTCGCCGCCATGGCGGCGTTCCATGGCCAAAATCAGCGCGGCCCCGGAACTATCCAGCTTTTTAACGTCTGAAAGCTCAATCTCCAGCCGCGCATCCGCCGCATCCGCCGCCGCACGCGTGGCGCGCTGCCACAAGGTGCCAAGCCCACGTGCGGTGAGCGCCCCTTGCAGTATGATCCGTCCAGCAGAGACTTTCAGATCAGCTTGCATGCCAAGCTTCAGCTTGCCGCAGTTTTCGGCGGCTGGCTAGGCACGGCACTGGTTAATTTATTACGATAATGCTGTTTAAAACATGGACTCTTCGTTTCACCCCTGATCGCCGCCAGAAACTGGCAGCACACTGCCCGTGATATAGGCGGCTTCATCCGAGGCTAGAAACAAAATCGGCCCGGCCTGTTCCTCCAACGTGCCGTAACGTTTCATGTAAGTGGAGGCTGTAACCTGCGTCACGGCTTCGGCCATCCAGCCCTGTTCCTGGTCGTTGTCACCATCCGGGTTGCGCGGCACGCGGCGCGGCGGGGCCTGCGTACCGCCCGGCGCCGCCGCTACAACGCGGATGCCCAACGGCCCATATTCCATAGCCAGAGAGGCAGTGATCGCGTTAACCCCCCCCTTGGCTGCCGAATACGGGACACGCCTTATGCCGCAGGTCGCGGTGGATGATACATTCACAATGGTCCCCCGCCTTTGCGCCAGCATCACCGGCAGCGCAGCATGACAGCACCAGAGCGTGGGCATTAAGGACCTCCGGATCTCCGCCTCAATCTGCCCGGGCTCAAACGTATGGTAAGGCCGCATACGGATCGCACCGCCCACATTATTGATGAGCACATCAATCCCGCCGAACAACATCCGCGCCTTGTCCATGGCCGCTTCAGCGCCCGTATAGCTTTCCAGGTCCGCGACCAAGCCATAAGCCTCGCCATCGGCCGCCACCGCAGTTTCGGTCACAAACGGCGCGCGGTCCACAAGCAGCACCCGCGCGCCCTCCGCCGCGGCACGCAGCGCCACCATCTTGCCAATGCCTTGCGCCGCGCCCGTCACCACCATGGCCTTGCCCTCGAACCGTCCCTGAAACATCATGCTGCTACACTCACAGCGAATTTTTCATACAGGAAGCGGGACGGCATGAACCCGCGCGCCGCAAAGCTCTGGCGCACCGCCTCCACCATCGGCGGCGGCCCGCAGAGATATACATCGCAATCTCCCGCCTCCACCGGCGTCCCGGCCAAATGCTCGGTGACATAGCCCTTGCGAGGGTGCGCGCTCTCCGGGTCCGCGACACAACTTGTCCAGCTGAAGCTCGGCAGCCGTGCCGCCAGATCATCCAGCCGGTCGGTTTCCACCAGGTCTCCGTCCCGCGTCACGCCATAGATCAGATGCACTATCTGGTTCGTGCCGCTTTCAGCAAGCACCTCCAGCATGGAAAGCAGCGGCGCCAGCCCCGTGCCACCCGCCAGCATCAAAACCGGCCGCTCCACGGGACGCAGATAAAAGCTGCCGGACGGGCCGGTGAAGCTCATTCTCTCCCCCAGCTTCGCCACCTCGCTCAACCAGCCGCTCATCCGCCCGCCCGGCACATTGCGGATCAAAAACCCCGCCTCCTTGGCGCCTGGCTTTGTGCTGAAGGAATAAGCGCGGCTCTCCGCAGTGCCGGGAATGGCCAGTTGCACATATTGCCCGGCTAGAAACTCAACCGGCTGCTCCAGAGCAAGCTTCAGTAGAATGGTGCTGGGCGAAAGCTGCGCCAGTTCCACAATACTGCCTTCCTGCTGCACGGGCTTGATCTTGCAAGCGCCGGAAGCCATCGGCACCGCGATCGTGCAATCGCTTTCCAGCACCATCTGGCAAGTGAGCACCATACCCTGCGCCACTTCATCAGCGGTCAGCGCCTCGTCAAGATACTCATCGCCCAGATCGTACGCGCCGTTCTCGCATCGGCATTTACACGTGCCGCAGACACCATCTGAACAATCCATGGGCAGATTGATCTTATTCCGGTAGGCGGCATCGAGCACTTTCTCGCCCTCTTTCACGTCGATAAAACGCGTGATGCCATCCTCAAAGTTCAGTGCGACACGGTAGCTCATAGTCCATTTCCTGAATTTTGGTCCTAAATATGATAAATATCTATGACCTGATGAATATAGTCGTTCTTCAGAACCACTTTCTTGTTCACAATCTTCGGCGTGCCATCGCGCAGGGCCAGCGTGTAATAGCTGGTGCCGAAAAACTGATCGGTCTTTTTGTAGCGGTGGCTGAGCGTGTGCCAGTTAAAGCGCAACTCAACCTTGCCCTCCTGCCGGCTCAGAATTTCGATATTGCAGATATTGTGACTGGTGCGCGGCTCCGGGCTAGTGGCGCCTGAGCGCTCGGTCTTGATGCGGAACACGCGGTCCTCCAGCCCCTCCCGGTTCGGATAATAGATCAGGGAAATCTGACTCTGCGGGTCTTCCACAAGCGCATCATCATCATCCCAGGCCGGCATCCAGTACACCACATCCGGCGCGTAGCATTGCAGCCACTCCTCCCAGGCGCGATCATCCAGCAACCGCGCTTCACGGTAGAGGAACGCCGTCACCTCATCTTGGGCCATAATCTTATCCCGCACCGCGCTCACGCCACCGCCTCCATCGCCTCGGGGGCGCTTTCAATGACAGCCTGGCGCAACACGCGCGCCCAATATTCATGCTGTCGAACAAACAACCCTTCATCCTCGCTGCGTTCACCGCTCAACACAGGCTTTAGCCCCATCGCCAGGGCATTTTCATCCGCCCCGTCAATCCATCGCGTCGCCCCGCGGCTCAGATCATTCCACAGCTCTCCGGCTCCTTCATAAGCCCCCTGACAAGCGCGAAATTCTTCCAGATCATCTGGCGTCCCCATGCCGCTGACATTGAAGAAATCCTCATATTGTCGGATCCGCAGCGTCCGGTCCTTGGCGTTTTCGCCCCTGGGCGCGAAGCAGTAAATCGTCACCTCGGTCTGATCGACACCGATCGGCCGCACCACACGGATCTGCGTGGAGAACTGATCCATCAGATAAACATTCGGATACAACCCCAGATTACGCGTTTGCGAGACAATAAACTCGGCCTCCTCATCCCCCACTCGCTCCGCGAGCGCCTCACGCTGGGCATAAATCGGCCTGACCTCCGGGTTCAGCAGCTTGGTCCAGAGCAGAATATGTCCGTGCTCAAACGCATAGACGCCGCCAACACTCTTCGACCAGCCATTCGCATCGACCGTCCGCGTGCCGTCCGCCTCATAATTCCGTCGTCCCATGGTAGCGGAATAATTCCAGTGCACGGAGCTGACATGATAGCCATCCGCCCCGTTCTCCATCTGCAGCTTCCAATTCCCATCGTAAATATACGAGGAATTTCCGCGCAGAACTTCGATCCCTTCCGGCGCTTGCTCAACAATCTGGTCAATAATCCGCTTCGCCCCACCCAGATGTTCCTCAATCGGCAGCACGTTCTCGTTAAAGCTACCGAACAGAAACCCGCGATAATTGGCAAAGCGCGGCACACGCGCCAGACCATGCGAACCACTCTGGTTAAAGCTGGCCGGATATTCCCCTGTCTTGCCGTCTTTCACCTTCAACAGCTTGCCGGTATTGCTGAAGGTCCAGCCATGGAACGGGCAGGTGAAGCTGCCTTTCTTGCCATGCTTGCGGCGGCACAGCGTGGCACCGCGATGCGCGCAAGCATTCACCATGGCGTGCAGCACTCCGGTTTTATCCCGCGTGATAACAACCGGCTTCCGCCCAATCCAGGTTGTGAAATAATCATCGTTTTCCGGGATCTGGCTTTCATGCGCCAGATACACCCAGTTGCCTTCGAAGATATGTTTCATCTCCAGCTCGAACAAAGCCGGATCGGTAAAGACATCGCGACGGCAACGGAACACACCGTTCTGCTTGTCGTCGACGATGGCGTTGTCGAGATAGTCTAGAATTGCGTTGCCCATTGCCGCGCTCCTATATGATCAGGCTGCCTGCGCGCGGGCGCGGGATGAGAAATCCTCATCATCCGCGGATTTCGCCAGCGCCAGGGTGAAGTCGAACTTAATTTCCGCGAAAGGCTCGTTCAGCCCGGCCTTATGAATCGTCTCCGGGTCAGAATGACGGGTCACGGGCGGGATCAGCCCGTCGCGGGTAGCGAAAGCGAAATCGTCATGCACCAGCGGATCGCCTTCGATATTAATCTGCGTGGTCAGCTGACGATGCCCATGCGCGGTGACGAAGAAATGAATATGCGCGGGGCGCTTGCCATGGCGCCCAAGCGCGGCCAGGAACCGGTCAATGCCAGAGCCTTCCGGACACCCATAGCCGGAGGGCATGATGCTCTGGAACCAATAGCGGCCATCCGCATCGGTCCGGATCCGGCGGCGCATATTATAATCACTCTGGGTCTTGTCGAAGTAAGAGTAATTGCCAAGCGTATTCGCGTGCCACACATCAACAACGGCACCCGCGACCGGCTTGCCATCCGTGTCGCGCACTTGGCCGCGCATAATCAGCACCTCGCCTTTGTCGGTACCGTCATCCAACCGTCCACCGCCTTCAAGCAGCGGCGCACCGGCCACATAGAGCGGGCCTTCAATCGTGCGCGGGGTGCCTTCAGGAATCCCCGCGGCGCGGTCGCGGCTGTCCATCTCCACATCCAGGAAATGCTCCAGCCCGACACCCGCCGCCCAAAGCCCAAATTCCGGCGCCGAGGCCGCCATATAATTCAGCGCCTGCCAGAACTCATCCTCAGTGACTTCGAATTCGTGAATCGTGTCGAACAGATCACCAATAATCTTGGCCACGATCTTGTTCAAACGGGCATCGTCACCGCTCTTCAAATTGGCGATCTTGCCGATAAAAGCTTCTATATCTGGCGTTTTTGAAATCTTGGTCATTTTGATCCTCTTTTTGGGTTTTAACGTTCAACATGGTGGAATTCAGCGGTCATCCGCATGGGCTGAGGATGGGTGCCGGCAAAGCGGCGTCACGCGCACCGTCATGAAAGGATAAAGCGGCAGCGTGGTCAGCAATTCGTGCAAGGTCGCGTTATCGGGCACATCAAAAATGCTGAGATTGGCGTAACGCCCCACAACCCGCCAGATATGCCGCCAGGTTCCGGCTTTTTGCAGCTCCTGAAATCTGACCTTTTCCGCCGCCTTCAATGTCGCGGCTTCCTCCGGGTCAAATCCCGGAGGAATATTCACATCCATCTCAACCTGAAACAGCATTTGACTCCCCTTTCTTGGCAACGGCATGCAGAAGCGGCGCCGTACGGTCACGGCGGAAATACGCGACTTTTGCTTCGTCGAGCCGCACGCCCAGCCCCGGGCCCTCCGGCACCTGCAAACTGAAATCCGCATAGCGGAGCGGCTCCGCTAGAATATCCTCCTGCACCAGCAGAGATCCAAAAAGCTCTGTGCCCCATTCAAGATTTGGAAACGTGGCGCAAAGCTGCGCGGAGGCAGCAGTGCCAACGCCTGCTTCCAGCATAGTGCCGCCATACAGCCCCAGCCCCGCCGCGTGGCCAATCCGCGCCACATCATTCGCCGGGAACAACCCGCCGGACTGGGCGATTTTAATCGCGAACACCTGAGCCTGCGCGCCAGCCGCTACCGCGAACCCATCCCGCGCCCCGTGCAAGGATTCATCCGCCATAATCGGCACATCATGCCGCGCGGAAAGCCGCGCCAACGCGCCTGAGCCGCGCACAACCGGCTGCTCCACCAAATCCACACCGGCTTCCGCCAGCAACCGCATCCCCAGCTCAGCCTGTGTCTCGCTCCAGCCCTGGTTCACATCCACGCGTACGCTGGCCCGCTCACCCAGGGCTTTTTTAATCGCCGCCACATGCGCCGCATCCGCGCGCACATCACGCTTACCAATCTTCAGCTTGAAGACGTTATGCCGCCGGGCGGCCAGCATGGCTTCGGCTTCCTCAATATCGCGCGCCGTCTCGCCGCTGGCCAATGTCCAGGCCACCGGCAAATGCGACCGCACCCGCCCGCCAGCGATCAGTTCGGAAGCCGCCACGCCCAGGCGCCTCGCCTGTGCGTCCACCAACGCTGTCTCCACCGCGCATTTGGCGATATTATTGCCCGCGACATGCTTATTAATCTTCGCCATCACCGCGCCCACGCGAGTCAGATCCTCACCTTCCAGCAGCGGGGCAATATAACGGTCGATGACCAGTTTTATGCCTTCCGGGCTTTCCGGCCCATAGCTGACCCCGCCAATGGTGGTACCTTCGCCAATCCCCTCCACGCCATCACTGCTGGTGAGCCTGACCAGCACGATGCTCTGCACACGCATCGTCGCCATCACCAGCACATGCGGGCGGATCGTCGGCAGGTCCAATAAGACCGTTTCAAGTCTGGCAAGCGTGAGTGCCACGTCGTTTCCAATCATGCTTTCTTGCTATGACCAGAGGGCTAACCTTCTCAAAAACCTTTTGCCAACACTAAATACATCTTGTATTCATACCCAAAGGGTATAGTCATGGATTTGCGCCAGCTTCGCTATTTCATCACCGTCGCCACCGAGCGGAATTTCACGGCTGCCGCGCAAAAACTGCGGATCGCACAGCCTCCGCTCAGCCGGCAAATCCAGCAAATGGAAGAGGAAATCGGCGCCCCGCTATTCGACCGTTCAAGTCGCCCCCTTCGCCTCACCCCGGCCGGACGGCTGCTTTACGACCAAGCCAAACAGGTCCTCAACCGGGTTGAGGAAATGCAGGAGATGCTCAAACGCGCCCTGGCTATGGAAAAAAGGCGTTTCCGCATCGGTTTCGTCGCCTCTACAATCTATGCCCGTCTCCCGCCTTTAATCCGCGCTTTCCGCGCCGCCGCGCCGCATATCGAGATCACCTTGCAGGAACTCACCAGCCTGGAGCAGATCAACGCCCTGAAGGAAGGAAGGATTGATATAGGGTTTGGGCGCATCCGCTTTGATGACGACGTCGTGCGCCGCATCATCCTGCGGGAGGAACCGCTCGTGGCCGCCATTCCCTCAGCCAGCCCGTTAAACGGTGATGGCCCGGTATCGTTGCAAGATTTAGCCACCGCCCCACAAATCCTCTATCCGCGCAGCCCCCGCCCTAGCTATGCCGACCAGGTTCTCGGCCTGTTTCAGGATCACGGCCTCACCCCCGCCGTGGCTCACGAAGCCCGTGAGCTACAAATTGCCATCGGCCTTGTCGCGGCTGAGGAAGGCGTGTGCATCGTGCCTGAATCCGTACAGAAATCGCAGGTTGATGGCGTGAGTTACAAAGAGCTTGTCGAGACCATCACCTCTCCCATTATTCTCAGCCACCGCGCAGGTGATCATTCTCCGGAACTGGCCCTCATGGCACAAATTGTCGCGGAACGTTACGCCGAATGGGGCTATGACGTGCCGGAAGGGCTCGAACGCCTCTAACCTTATTTATCGCCCGGCCACTGACAAACCTGCACGGTCTCATAAAAATACCTTAAAGGTATCAACTGTGGCGCTTTTGCCGCAGCCCTCGGTAACATCACACGGTTCAGCGGCTTTTCCGCACCGCTCAGTTTTTTATCCCTTGCCCTTTATCCTTAAAAAATCATAGGCGTTTTAAACATTGGGCAGCCGTTAAAACGGCGCCCCAATTCTGGAGCGTCCACAACACAAGCTCCATACTTAAAGCGGGGGAACAACTATACCTTGATAGAATACTAAATTTCCGCTCGCCGCACCACCCGGCTGCTTCATCTGCGCCACAGCTAAGTCGGTAAAGCGCGGCTGCCTTAATGAAGGCGAGGCTCTCAACCCGTATCCGCCCAACACCACCACGCCCCGGCCCCACGCTGGAGAGGCGGCGGCGCGCTGCGGCCTGACAACACACATTCAAAATTGGGGAGAATAAATGCGATATAACAAAAAAGCGTCCATTCTATTTGGCATGGCCGCACTCTATAGCTGCATGAATTCCGTCAGCGCGAAAGCCGAGGAATTATGGGACCCTTATCTGCGCGGCGTGTTTGAAGGCCTTCCCGCCGGCGCTCTGCCCCCGCCGGGCCTCTATGGCGAACTGGACAATTATTACACCAGCTACAGCAGCTTCGCTAATAACGGCAACAAAATCCCCGGCACCAATCTCAACGCCCTGGTGGAAGTTCCTATCCTACTCTGGGTTCCCGGCATTAAAATTCTCGGTGGCAGCTACGCGGCGGGCATCGGCCAGCCTTTCGATTATAATAGCTATCAGCCTCTGCAACGGGATTTCGGCGGCGGTGGCGGCAATTTCGGCATCTACAATACCATCCTAATGCCCGGCGCCCTCTCCTGGTCACTGCCGCGTCATCTTTTTATCCGGGCCGGGCTCACCATTTTGCTGGACGACGCCACAAACACAATGTCTGACCTGGTGCAAGGCAAACTCACCAATGGCGGCGCGCCGTCAGGCAATGGCTACACCACCATTCAGCCGGATTTCGGCGTCAGCTGGCTTTATGACGGCTGGAATATCAGCATCGGCACTCATTACGCCATCCCTGTCACCAGCGATACCGCACCAGGCTATAGCTACCGGTCCGCTCCTGAATTTTCTGCTGACTATACCGTCATGAAGGAAATTGGCCGCTGGGGCGCAGGTCTTGGCGGCGAGCAAGAAATCCAGATCGGCAACGATACGCTGAACGGTCAAACCAAGCCCGGCACACGCAGCATCAATTACGGCATCGGCCCCATCGCATCTTATGAATTCCAAAACGGCCTCAAACTGACGGCGCTATGGAATCACAATTTCGCGGTCAGGAACGATGTCGCCGGGGATTTCTTTGACCTCCGCCTGACCACACGTTTCTGAAACGCGCCACGTGCCGGGAAAATAACAGGCTCCGCCTTTATTTACCCGGCCACGCCCCCGGTAAACTCTTCCTCCGCATATGCCTTGTAATCCGCCAATATTTCCGGCGCATCATCCACAAAAAGCTGCGACACAATACCGTAAATCAATTTCGGCGCCGCGAATTTCATACCCGACAGCGCTGAGGCTGATAGCCCCAGGCTCGCCAGTGCGGCATAGTTGAAATTAAACAGCCCATGCAGCAGCCCTTCCCCTTCCGGCGTTTTCGCCGTGAAAGAGAAATCTGGCTTCAGATAAGGATGATCATCAATCAACTTGTTTGGCTTCGGCGGCTGATATTTATCCCGCCAGCAGGCAATCTCCTCCGCCAACAACGCAAGCTCCGGGCGCAGCCGCGCATCGGTCAAAAGCCCCGTAGACAGCACTAAAAAATCAAACAGATAAACATCGTTCGGCGTTGTCACCTCAACGCCATCGGCCATGTCCTTCACACTCAGCCACGGCTCACCAGGATGAAACACAAACCCCTCATATGCCGCCGCACGGTTAAATGTGTCATTCGTCGGCGGCTGGTTATAAGAGAGAAAATGGTCGATGCCTTCATAACGCTGCGCATCGCTCAGATCCGAAAAATGCCCCAGGAAGCCGGAATTTTCCATAAACCTAATGGGGTTGATCTTCGGCAACTCCGGCTTGCGGATAAACACATGCGCCTGCTTTACACCTTCGCCCAGCGCATACTGCGCATTGTCAAACGCCGAGGCTCCGCCGCCCAAAATCCCAATCCTGTGTCCTTTCATCGCGGCATAATCCACCGCCTCGGCAGTATGGGCATAACGCGCTTTCGGCAGCGCCTTGATGAAATCCGGCGTGTGCCACTCCCCCCCGCCTTGAATCCCCGTGGCAAGCACCACCTTCCGCGCCAGAAGTCGCCCACTCACCGGTGCGCCCTGACCCTCCACCTTCACCCGGAACAACCCCCGCTCAACCGGCTCAATCAAAACCGCTTTGCACTCATTGCGCACCGGAAGATCCAGCGTCTCACGATACCAGACCAGATACCGCATCCACTCCCCTCGTGGAATTTTTCCAAGCGCCTCCCAGCCTTCAGAGCCATATTGCGCCTCCCACCAAGCGCGGAAGGTCAAAGACGGAACTCCCAGATCCACGCTGATCAGATGTTTCGGCGTCCGCAGCGTGACCATGCGGGCATACGTTACCCACGGGCCTTCCTGGCCTTGAGGGTTTTCATCAATGACCAGAATATTGCCCACCTTTTCACGCATCAGCCCAAAAGCCGCCGCCAGCCCGCTTTGTCCGCCGCCAATCACCACCACGTCATAAACATGCCCTTCCGGGCTAGCATGGGGCCGCACCCAGGGGCGGGCCGGATAATCAAGGCAAGCCAGATCATGCCGCACACGAGCCGACAATAAAGCCAGCGCCTCACTCCTTGGTTGGCTCATCTGGTCCATCTTCAGGCAACCTCGCGTTTTGTCATGTCCTGAACCCAATGCTACCCACCCCCAGCATTGCGGGCAATCGGTATCTGCGGCTAGTTTTTAGGCATGCCTCAGACCCTTGGTGAAAAAGCCGTCTCCCGCTGCAACCAGTTCAAGCACCCGCCCTATAGTGAGGAGCCCGGCGCCCTGACACGCCGCTTTCTGACCCCCGCCCACAAAGCCGCGCTGGAAACCCTCATCGGCTGGATGCACGCAGCCAACATGACCACCCGGCTGGACGCGGCGGGCACGCTCATCGGCCGGTATGAGGGTACGGGCCCCAAAACCCTGCTCATCGGTTCGCATATAGACAGTGTGCGCGACGGCGGCGCCTATGACGGCGCGCTGGGGGTCATGCTCGGCCTTGGGGTGGTTGAGGAATTGTCCCTCCAAGGCAAACGCCTGCCCTTCGCCATCGAGGTTCTGGCCTTTGGCGATGAAGAAGGTTCCCGCTTCCACGCCTCCATGACCGGCAGCCGCTCCCTCTCCGGCACATTACAGGACGACCCCACACTCCTAATAGATGAAGACGGCATCAGCATGGGCGATGCCATGCGCGCCTTCGGGCTGGACCCGGCCAAGCTGCGCACATCCCCCCGCCGCGACGATGTATTTCTCTATCTCGAACCGCATATCGAACAAGGCCCGGTGCTGGAGGCTGAAGACCTGCCCGTCGGCATCGTCACCGGCATCGCCGCACAAACCCGGCTTGCCGTCACCCTCACCGGCATGGCCAACCATGCGGGCACCACCCCCATGCCTCTGCGTAAAGACGCCCTGACAGCCGCCGCCGAAGCTATTTTGCTGGTGGAGAAACTAACGTCAGCAGCGCAAATCGTCGGCACGGTCGGCGCCCTCACCGCACGCCCCGGGGTCGGCAACGTCATCCCCGGCGAATGCGTGTTCTCCGTCGATCTCCGTGCCTCCTCCACCGCGGCGCGGGACCAAACCGAACAAGATTTCCGCACCGGCTTGGCCGCATTATGCGACCGCCGGGGCATCACGCACGAGGTCAAACGCATACAGCAACTCGCCCCCTGCCTGTGCGACAACCACGCCCAAACCCTGCTGGCCGAAGCCATCACCGCCCAAAACCAACGCCCCTACCCCCTCGCCTCCGGCGCCGGACACGATGCCATGAGCCTCTCCACCCTCTGCCCCGTCGCCATGCTCTTCATCCGCTGCCGCGCCGGCATCAGTCACAACCCAGCAGAGCATGTAGACGCAGCGGATGTAGATATAGCCGCACGCGTGATTCTGGAGTTTCTAGACCGCTTGGTGGAGAAGTGGGGAGACGGAGGGAATAGCGGTTTCAAGTAATCACTAAGGAGAACTGACATTCTTGTGACTACGCAGACGCGCGTCACTCATCAGAAGGGAATTTCATCATCTTGGTCTGAGAAAGAAGCTTCCCATTTGGACGTCTTTTTATTCAGCATGCTTACATTGTTATTTGAGGGGGCTGGCTGTTCTATAATCTATGAGACCTGTGCGCGGGTAGGGTTTTGATCTGATTTTAAGGGATAAGATCTGGAATTTTCTTTGTTTTTTGTAGAAGAGCGTGAGGCTACCCTCGATGGGTATCAGGCCGGTTGAGTGAAGAGGTTCAGTGTTCGTTTGAGGTTATAAGCGATGGCGGTGAGACGGACCTGAACAGCGGCTTTAGCAAGACCACACCATCGCATTCGTCGTAATCCGTAGCTTCGTTTCCAAGTGCCGAAGATTTTTTCGATTCTGCCACGTACGTGATGTATGGCGCGGTTGTGAGTATTCA
>NZ_FQVJ01000064.1 GCF_900129125.1 Acidocella aminolytica 101 = DSM 11237
AAAATTGCTGAAATCACACACATAAAACGCACCAAAACCATTCACCCAGATAAATCATATTGATAGGCTGGATGACCTGGTGGCTTTGGCGGGGAGCCTACACCCGATCCCATCCCGAACTCGGACGTGAAAATCCCCAGCGCCCATGGTACTGTGTCTTAAGGCACGGGAGAGTAGGTCGCCGCCAGGTCTTCCAGCCTATCAATAAAACATAATAACCGCCCCAAAATGCCAAATAGGCAAAGTAAGGGCGGTAAAATCAATGACGCGGGGTGGAGCAGCCCGGTAGCTCGTCAGGCTCATAACCTGAAGGTCCCTGGTTCAAATCCAGGTCCCGCAACCAGAAATACAAACCAAATCAATGCACAATGGCCTCCTCCGGGAGGCTTTTGGCGTTCTATACGCCTAGCACACCCTTAACACATGTTCACTCGCCGGTAAAAACCTGACAATCTACGCGGTTGTAAAGTTTTTGCTCAGTGCAAACGAGGCTGTGTACCGGGCGCCTTGATCTGAATATCCCGTTCCCGCGGCCCCCTATGTTTGAGGGTGTTCGATGGATAATCATCTGACGCTGCTGGGTGGCAAGCTGCAGTTGTACCGGCGCGGCAATAGCCGGTTCTGGCAATGCTCGGCCTCCGTCGGGGCCAAACAATGGCGGGCCACCACCAAACAAGAAAACGTCAATCTCGCAACCAAGGTGGCGCAGGATTGGTATCTGGGACTCTGCGGCAAGCAGGCTTCTGGCACGCTGGTGACGGAGAAGACCGTCGCCGATGCGGCCGAGAAATTTACCCGCGAATATGAAGTCATCACCGAGGGCGAGCGCTCGCCCAAATGGGTGCAAGGGCATCAAATTCGGCTGCGCCTGCATCTGTTGCCGTTCTTTGGGAAGATGGGATTGTCGGAGGTGACGCCCGGGACCGTGCAGGATTACCGGGTGCACCGGATTGAGACGGCGACGAAGGCCAAAGCCAAACCGCCTGCGCGTAGCACGTTGCATGATGAGGTGGTGACGCTACGGCTGGTGTTGAAGGCGGCGATCCGCCATGGCTGGCTGACGCATCTGCCGGATTTGTCGCCGCCGTATAAGACCCAGGGCAAAATCGTGCACCGGCCCTGGTTCAGCCCGGAGGAATATAAGCAGCTTTATACGGCCTCGCGGGACTGGGCGCGCAATCCGCCGCAGCCGCAGTACCGGTGGAATGCCGAGCAGATGCACGACTATATTTTGTTCATGGGCAATACCGGGCTGAGGCCTGATGAGGCCGGAAATCTCCAGCACCGTGATGTGTCGATCGTGACCGATCATGCCACGGGCCAGACGATTCTGGAGATCGAGGTGCGGGGCAAGCGCGGGGTGGGGTTCTGCAAGAGCACGCCGGGCGCGGTGCGGCCTTATGAGCGGTTGCTTAACCGGCCAAAGCCGACGCGCGGTAAGCAAAAACGCAGCCGGAGCCTGAAGAACCCGAACGCGCCGCTGCCGGTGGAGTTGCCGGAGCCGACCGACAAGGTGTTCCCGCAAGGCGGGCAGTTAAAGTTATTCAACCGGATATTGGCGAAAGCCAAATTGAAGGCCGATCGGGATGGGAAGCCGCGCACGGCGTACAGCCTGCGGCATACCTATATCTGCCTGCGGTTGATGGAGGGAGCGGATATTTATCAGATCGCCAAGAATTGCCGAACCTCGGTAGAGATGATCGAGAAACATTATGCCGCGCACATAAAGAATACGCTCGATGCGGCTGCCATTAACGTGATGCGCCCGAAAGCCGCAAAGGCGGCGGAGAAGATTGCGAAATCGCTGGGCAATGGGAACGGCAAAGCAAAGGCTGGCGGTAAGCCCAAGGATGCAGAGAAATCCCCGCGTCGCCACGCCGCAGGGGAGGCCGGTCTGCACGGCACGGATGCCGATTGGGTGCCGGGAAGTTTAACGGCGGAAAGCAACGGCTAAATGGGCGCGGTCTGCGCCACACATGTTTTTGGGAGGCCGCAGTGCCGACCAGGCAGCGATCCGCTTGGCGGATCGCCCAGAAGCGCACCCCTTGCGGGTGCGCAACCAGGGGCTTTGCCCCGCTTAATCATATTCATCATCCGTTCAAAACGCCTGAGCCACCAGCATCTCCTCGGCGCGCGTGGTGTAGCGGGGCGAGTGCCGTGCCTGGCGGCCGGCCCAGGTTTTGATCATGCCGCTCCCAAAACGAGCGTTGACGGCATCCAGCGCTGCCATGGCGCGGGCGGATTTGACCGCATCTCGGAACATCTCATCGACGCTGTAGGGTTCCACTTGCGGCACGCGGGCGGCGAGGACTTCGTACATGCGCCGGCTCATATCGCCATAAAGCGGGTAATTGCTGGAGCGTCATTCGACTTGTTTGCACGCGGGCCGGCGCAAAGCGAGGAGGCAGGGCTCGCCCACTTTAATGCCGAGTGCCTTCGCCCGCCAGAATGGCGTGCCGATGATGCTGGCCGGGTTGTGGGATGTCTGGCAGGGGGAGGGAGGTGCGTGGCTGCGCAGCTTTACTCTCATCACGACTAGCGCCAACGAAATCGCCCGGCCGATCCATGACCGGATGCCGGTGATCGTGGAGGCTGGGGATTGGCCGTTGTGGCTGGGTGATGACGAAGGAGATCCAGGGGAGTTATTGCGGCCCGCAGGCGATGAGATTCTCAAAGCCTGGCCCGTCAGCCGCCGGGTGAACAGCCAGGCGAATAACGACGCGCAGCTGATGGAGGCAGTGCGATGCTGACCGCATTTGGCAAAGACGGGCCGAAAGCGGACGGGTAGCTGCGGATTACAAGCAAAGAAAATCAGACGTTCTTCAGGTAATGTGTGCATCCGTGGCCTTGCGTAGCTTCCATAATTCTTTTATACTCGAAATATGGAGAATTGCGACGTTATTGTGACACTTGGCGCATTGGCTCAGACCACGCGTCTGGACGTGTTCAGACTACTGGTAAGGAACGAGCCAAACGGCGTTGCTGCCGGCGAAATCTCAAGAATCCTGGCGGTGCCTCCCAATACGATGTCAACGCATTTGGGAATTTTGTCCCGCGCCGGACTGATCCACAGCAAGCGCTATAGCCGATCGATTGTGTACCGCGCCGATCTGAAACGCTTCCGAGAAATGACCTTATTTCTGGTGGCTGATTGCTGCGGCGGCAATCCAGAAACATGCGCCAGCGTTATCGCCGATCTGATCCCCTGCTGCCCCACAAAGGAAGAGGCCAATGTCTGACCGCATTTACAACGTGATGTTTCTCTGCACTGGCAACACGTCCCGCTCAGTGCTGGCGGAATCGATTCTCAATAGGGATGGCGGTGGAAAGTTCCGGGCATTTTCGGCAGGCAGCTATCCAAAAGGGATCGTAAACCCTTTTGCCATAAGAGTGCTTGATGGCAATGGTTACCCAACCGAGGGCCTGCGCTCGAAAAGCTGGGACGAGTTTTCTCAACCGGGGGCGCCGGTTATGGATTTTGTGTTCACCGTTTGCGACAATGCCGCCGGCGAGACCTGCCCCATCTGGCCCGGTCATCCGATGACGGCGCATTGGGGCATTAATGACCCGGCCGCGGTTGAGGGTTCGGATATCGAGAAGCAAGCGGCCTTCGTTCAGGCCTTCCGTTATCTACGTAACCGGATTAGCGCTTTTACGAGCTTGCCACTCGCCAGTATCGATAAAATGGCGCTCGGCACGAAACTACGCGAGATCGGCCGTGCCGAAGGTGCCACCTCCCTGTGCCCGGATGTTGCCTGATGCAAAATGATAATGTGACGATCTACCATAATCCGGCCTGCGGCACCTCGCGCAACACGCTGGCGATGATTCTCAATGCCGGCATCGAGCCAAATGTGATCGAATACCTCAAAAATCCTCCCTCTCGCCAAGAATTGTCAAGCCTGATCGAGCGCGCCGGCCTGACGGCGCGTGAATTGCTGCGCGAAAAAGGCACGCCCTATGCCGAACTCGGTCTGGATGACGAAACGCTGACCGACGAACAACTGGTCGATGCGATGATGGCGCATCCCATCCTCATCAACCGGCCCCTGGTCGTCACCTCCAGGGGCGTAAAACTCTGCCGTCCTTCGGAGGTCGTATTGGACATTTTGCCCAAGCCGCAGATCGGCGCGTTCGCCAAGGAGGATGGTGAAGCCGTCATCGATTCCGCCGGCCAACGCGTTAAATAATCGCCTCATCAACAACTGGTTTAGGACTTCAAGATGCTGGCGCTTGCCATCTTCCTGGTTACCCTCGTCTTCGTCATCTGGCAGCCGCGGGGCTTGGGGATAGGTTGGAGCGCCATGGTAGGAGCAATTGTCGCACTGCTGACGGGTGTTATCAGTTGGCACGATGTGCCAGTGGTGTGGCACATCGTCTGGGACGCAACTTTCACCTTCGTCGCGTTGATCATCATCTCGCTCCTGCTGGATGAGGCGGGATTTTTCCAATGGGCCGCCCTGCACGTGGCGCGCTGGGGCGGCGGTAATGGCCGTAAGCTATTTCCTCTTGTCGTAGTGCTCGGTGCGCTCATCGCCGCGGTGTTCGCCAATGACGGTGCGGCGCTGCTGCTGACGCCGATTGTGGTAGCGATTTTATTGCGTCTAGAATTTACGCCCGCCCAGACACTGGCGTTCGTGATTGCCACGGGCTTTGTCGCGGATACGACCAGTCTGCCGCTCATCATTTCCAATCTCGTTAACATCGTCAGCGCCAATTATTTTCATGTCACCTTCGACCGCTATGCAGCGGTGATGGTGCCCGTTGACCTTTGTTCGCTGGCAGCGACACTCGGCGTTCTTTGGTTTTACTTTGGCCGCAGCGTGCCCGTGTATTATTCAATGGCAAAACTCGTCGCCCCGGAGAGCGCCATAAAGGACCGGCTCGTTTTCAAGGCCGCCTTTCCGCTGCTGGGCGTACTACTGCTGGCATATTTCATTTTGGCTCCTCTTGGTGTGCCGGTCTCTGTGGTTACGGTCGCTGGCGCGGTCGTCCTGCTTGCTTTGGCGGGGCGCTGGTTGCAGCGCGGCCAGGGTGCCGTCATCGCGACGAGTAAAGTGTTGCGCGGTGCGCCGTGGCAGGTCGTTATTTTCTCTCTTGGGATGTATCTGGTGGTGTACGGCCTGCGAAATGCTGGACTGACGCTATACTTGGCGGATGCGCTCGCGTGGCTCGCGCGCCATGGCATCTGGGTCGCCACCATCGGCACCGGCTTTGGCGCTGCAATCTTATCGTCGGTTATGAACAACATGCCGGGTGTGTTAATCGGCACATTATCCATTGAGCAGTCTCATGGCATCCCCGCGCTGACCCGTGAGCTAATGGTGTACGCCAACATTATCGGCTGTGATCTCGGCCCGAAATTCACGCCGATCGGCAGTCTCGCGACGCTGCTCTGGCTGCATGTGCTCGGGAAAAAGGGCATCACCATCAGCTGGGGCCAGTATATGCGCGTTGGCCTTCTCATCACCCCGCCCGTGCTGCTAATCGTTTTGGTGGCTCTGGTTATATGGTTGCCACTACTGGGAACGCCATGAGCACGCAATTTAAGCCCGACTCAGCGATGCCGGCTTTACGCCACGATCTGCTGCCAGCAGTCGACCATGAACGCCTCGAACCAATCGCACGGACGGCGCATCCACCGCGCATTCTTCTACTTTATGGGTCGCTGCGTGAGCGATCATACTCGCGGATGCTTGTCGAAGAAGCCGCCCGGATACTCGATCTGCTCGGTGCAGAAACGAAAATATTTAATCCACGGGATCTGCCAGTCGCCGATTTCACCGGGGCCGACCATCCCAAGGTGCGGGAATTACGTGCCCTGGCGCTCTGGTCTGAAGGTCAGGTCTGGTGCAGCCCGGAACGCCATGGCGCTGTCACTGGCGTATTTAAAAACCAGATCGACTGGATTCCGTTGGAGATTGGCAGCGTGAGGCCAACGCAAGGCCGGACTCTGGCCGTCATGCAAGTGAGCGGCGGCAGCCAAAGTTTCAATGCCGTCAACACGCTGCGACTGCTTGGCCGCTGGATGCGTATGTTTACCATCCCCAACCAGTCGAGTGTGCCGAAAGCGTATGAACAGTTCGATCAGGCGGGCAGAATGCTGCCAGGACCGTTGTATGATCGCGTCGTCGACGTTATGGAGGAGTTGGTGCGCTTTACTTGGCTATTGCGCGATCGTTCGGATTACTTGGTGGAGCGCTATAGCGAACGGGTTGCACATTTCAATTTGCCTGAAAATCTTTGACGAGCTTGCCCCATTGGACACGCTGTTATTTCTTCCGCCAATTCGATATCCGTCAGTTACGGTTGATGTCTGCTTTTTAGAACTTGGCTACGTCACGTAATTGGCGTGATAGAGCGCGGTGCTGCCGATTACCGTGCTGGTCTTTGGCCCCGGTTTCGGGGCTGAGAGTGAGAGTTGAGCTGGGCACTTCATGACAGGTTTTAGTCCGGAGGAGAGGCTTCCGGCGCCTGTCATGGAGAAGTGCCATGGATATCAATGCGTCTGCCGCGGTGGCGGTTGTGGGGGCGAGCGCGGGCCGGGCTGGGTCGGCGGGTTTTAAGGTCGATGTCAGCCGGGGTGAGCGGCTGGGACGGGTGTCGTCGGAATGGTTT
This sequence comes from Acidocella aminolytica 101 = DSM 11237, assembly GCF_900129125.1. Taxonomy (GTDB): domain Bacteria; phylum Pseudomonadota; class Alphaproteobacteria; order Acetobacterales; family Acetobacteraceae; genus Acidocella; species Acidocella aminolytica. The sequence goes on from NZ_FQVJ01000064.1 coordinate 6,619, forward strand.
TCGCGGCCCGATGATGAGCGGTTTTTGTCCTTGCCGGAATTATATGGTGCGGTGCGTGCGCGGACTGACCGGGCCGAGGCGCGGACGGTGGAGAGCCGGGCCATCCGGGTGGAGGCGCGGCGTGACGATGGCGAACGGCTGGCACTGATCGTGCCGGGACAAGAGCGGCCGGTGGATCCGACGCATTGGAGTTTTGGGCAGCTTTGCGGGCTGGTGGGGGCGCCGGCCGGGTATCTGCGCGAGTTGCCAGCACCTCTGGCGGGGATCAATCTGCAGCACGGGCTGCTCAATCATCGCGCCGAGCTGGTGAAGACGCTGGAGACCAATGACGGGCGGGTGGAGTTGCGCGCCGTCACCGGCCCGGATTACGGGCGCATCTGGGACCATGAGTTGGTCTCGGCGGTGATGCGTATCGCGGGCAACGGCACGGGCGATACGAATTGGAAAGTGCCGGGCGTGCTCGATTGGGCGACGATGACGCATAACCCGTTCGTGGACGTGAGCAAGGACACGACCACGCTCTATGCCAGCGACCGCGATGTGTTCTTGTTCCTGGTCGATGACACTCATCCGATCGAAGCGGGCCGGTTGCCGAATGGTGATCCTGATCTCTATTTCCGGGGTTTTTATTGCTGGAACAGCGAGGTTGGTTCGAAGACGCTGGGTATCGCGTCCTTCTACCTTCGCGCGGTCTGCATGAACCGCAACCTCTGGGGCGTGGAAGATTTTCAGGAGATCAGCATCCGACATAGCAAATTTGCCGCGCAGCGCTTCGCCCATGAGGCCACTCCGGCGCTCACCAGTTTCGCCAACTCTTCCCCCGCACCGTTCATTGCTGGTGTGAAGGTGGCGCGCGAACAAATCGTCGCCCGCAAGGATGAAGATCGCGAGGCCTTTTTGCGCAAACGCGGGTTCAGCAAATCCGAGACCGCAAAAGTTATCAACGCGGTTCTGAGTGAGGAAGGCCATCCACCAGAAAGCGTGTTCGACTTCGTGCAAGGAATTACGGCCCTTGCACGAACCAAGCCACATCAGGATGCCCGGCTGGAGCTGGAAGGCAAAGCAAAAATGCTGTTGGAGCGCGTGAGCTGACTTTTTTTCAGGGAATGTTCAAAGCCGTGGAGCCGCTTTTGCGGTTTCACGGCTTTCCTCTTGAGGGGGCACCAAGAGTCAGAGGGCCGAGCAAAAATTCATGACGGGATGGAGGTCGAGAGAGTGTCTCCGGCCGCCCGTCGTGGAGTTTTTCCCATGGCCAAATCTGTTCAGAAAATCACGCTCAGCGCCTCCCGCGATATTCCTTTTGATCGGCTGGTGCTGTCGCAATCCAATGTCCGGCGGGTGAAGGCCGGCGTGTCGATCGAGGAGCTTGCGGCGGATATCGCGCGGCGCACGCTGCTGCAAAGCATCACCGTGCGGCCGGTGCTGGATGACAAGGGCGCGGAGACCGGCTTGTTCGAAATCCCCGCCGGCGGGCGGCGCTACCGGGCGCTGGAATTGCTGGTGCGGCAAAAGCGCCTCGCCAAGACCGCGCCAATCCCGTGCGTCGTCCGCACCGAAGGCATCGCCGAGGAGGACAGCCTGGCGGAAAATGTGCAACGCGCGCCGCTGCATCCGCTGGATCAGTTCCGGGCGTTTCAGGCGCTGCGCGAGAAGGGGCAGAGCGAGGAGGAGATCGCGGCGGTGTTTTTTGTCGCAGTCTCGGTGGTGAAGCAGCGGCTGCGGCTGGCTGCCGTCTCGCCCCGGCTGCTGGAGGTTTATGCCGAGGACGAGATGAATCTCGACCAATTGATGGCGTTCTCGGTCGGCCCAGACCATCAGCGCCAGGAGCAAGTGTGGGAGGCGATGCAGCGCTCCTACAACAAAGAGCCGTATCAGATCCGCCGGATGCTCACCGAAGGCGCGGTGCGCGCCAGTGACAAGCGGGCGCAATATGCCGGCGAGGATTATGTGGCGGCGGGCGGGCCGATCATGCGCGATCTGTTCCAGCAGGATGATGGTGGCTGGTTGCAGGATGCCGGGCTGTTGGTGCGCGTGGTGGCGGAAAAGCTGGAGCGCGACGCCGACGCCCTCCGCGCCGAGGGCTGGAAATGGGTCGAGACCGCGACCGAGTTCCCGTATGGCCACAGCTATGGCCTGCGGCGGATTGCAGGCACGCGCCGCCAGCTAACTGAGCAGGAGATCGTCCAGGTTGAAGCGCTGCGGGCCGAGGCAGAGCGGATCGAGGAGGAAGCCGCGGCGGCGGATGAGGTCTCCGACGATGCCGATGCCTGCCTCGCGGAAATCGAAGCCGAGATTGACGCGCTGACCCATCGCCCGCCAGTTTATGATCCCGCGGAAATGGCCATGGCGGGGGTGTTTGTCAGCATCGACGGCAGTGGCGCGCTGCGGGTGGAACGCGGCTATGTTCGCCCCGAGGATGAGCCGGTGGTGGTTGAGGAAGCCGATGAGGCGGCTTTGGCAGGTGAGGGTAGTGGTGTCGCAGATGATGATAGCGATCCCGCCATGCCGGAAAGCCGCATCATCGTCGCGCATGTCGGTGATGCGGCCGAACCGGAGGTGGAGGAGGAAGATGGCATTAAACCATTGCCTGACCGGCTGCTGACCGAGCTGACGGCCTATCGAACGCTGGCGATGCGCGAGGCGTTGGGCAACGAGCTAGGCATCGCTTACCTCGCGCTGCTGCACGCGCTGTGCCTGCGGCTGTTCTATCGCTACGGTGCTGAATCCTGTCTGGAGGTTGAGGCGAAGAGCGTGATGTTCGGTGCCCAGGCGCCGGGGCTGGCCGACACGCCCTTGGCGACGCGGGTTGATGCGCGGCACGAGGCCTGGGCGGCGCAATTGCCCGAAGATAGTGCTGAACTATGGGATGCCCTCGCCAATCTCGATACGGATAGCCGCGAGGCGTTATTCGCCCATTGCGTGGCGCTGACGCTGAACGCCACGCATGATGTCTATAACCGGCGGCCCCGGGCGTTGGCGCATGCCGGGCGACTGGCGGAAATTTTGACGCTTGATTTGGCCGCTGCGGGGTGGGCGCCGAATGTGGACAATTATCTCGGCCGGGTGACCAAAGCGCGCATCCTCGAGGCTGTACGCGAAGCCAAGGGCGAGCAGGCCGCGCAACGGCTGGAAAACCTCAAGAAAGGCGACATGGCTGAGGCCGCCGCGCAGGCGTTGGCGGGCACCGGCTGGCTGCCCGAGGCGCTGCGCACGAAGGGCGTGGAGACCATGACGATGCAGGCAGATGTTGCGGCCTTGGCCATGCAAAGTACCGTCGCCGCCGATGCCTGCGCGGATGCGGCCAGCGAGGAAGCAGAGACGGCCGATCTTCCATCAGTCGAAGACTATGAACAGCTCGAGCCGCACGAGATCGCGGCGGAGTGATCCCACAACCCCGAGGCGGCCAAGAGGCCGCCTCGTCTTTATCCATTCACCCCATCAAAACCCGGCCCCGTGCCGGGTTTTGCATTTCTGGAGACAGATCATGTCAGACAATCACAATCCAGCATCTGGTCAGCAACCGCTTACCAGTATCGATCCGTTTATGGCGGCATGGGAACAAAAAGAACGCGCGTATCGCGAACGCGCGCGTGCCGTGCTCGATGGCAACAAAAAAGCGCTTTTCGGGATTCTGGCGGAACATGGCATTACCGCCGTGATCGTGAATTTCGACGGTTATGGCGATAGCGGCCAGATCGAGGACATCACGGCCCAGAGCGGCGATGTTGCCGCGGAATTGCCGGATGAGCGGATCGAGCTTTTCCGCCCGGCCTGGGATAGCCCTGACATTGAACGCCAGACCCACACGGTGCGTGAAGCCATTGAGGCGCTATCCTATGATTTTTTGGCGCAGACGCATTGCGGCTGGGAGAACAATGATGGCGCCTATGGCGATTTTACCTTCGATGTCGCGGGAGGCAACATCACGCTCGACTATAATGAGCGCTATACCGCTTCCGAAAACTATTCGCATGAATTTTGAGGAGGAGGAAATGGCTCATCCTTATCATCACGCGTTATCCTCCGCGAAAAAATGGGGCGGGACGGCGGAAGATTTTTTGTCGCTACATTCTTGGTTCGATGAGTCGAAGCTCATAACAGCAGACTTCCGGCATCGGGCACTTCGCCATCATGCCGAGGGCATTTTTATGGCGGAAAGATTTTTCGGCCATGTGATGACGATCTCGACGGGGCGCGTCGTACCTGTGCGCCTGATCGGCGAGCAGCACGTTCGCGAAGACCTCGGCTTCATACCAGGCTTCGCGGATTGGATCAAAGCCATCCGGCCCGAACCCTGGATGGGCCGGGCCATGGCGCTGCATAGACTGCTTGATCCGTTTGAAGTCGATGCTGCCTGAGTATCGAGTTTCAATATTCATCTCTCTCAACACAGAACCCGGCCCCGTGCCGGGTTTTGCATTTCTGGAGGCCAACATGGCGGATTATTTTTCACCGACTGTGATACCGGAAATCATCCCCAACGCGGACATGACGAAGCTGGAGCTTTTGTTGCTCTCGCAGATGTTCGATGCGGACTCGGATGGTGACGGAACCTATTTCCATTCCTGGCAAGGGCCGTCGGATCTGATCTGGGTCGATCGCGCCGAACTTATAACGGCGCTAGATGCGACCCGTGGCAACAAAAGCCAAGTGTATCACTATGTGGAAGAAAAACTTAAAAATGCCACATCGGATGATGGCACCATTGAGCTTGATATGAGCGGGTTGTCGTGGGAGGTCATTCTTCAGGACATCGTGCGGCGTTCCGCCAAACGGCGTTACATCACCGTGACGACGGCGTTCATGTGTTCAAAGATGCGCGCCGATGGTTTTGGCGGCATGGCGTTGTTCATCACCGCCGATGCGATCAAAGGCTGCTCGACCACGGAGTTTCTGTCGGACTGCTTTGCCGACATCGCCGGGCAGGAGGGCGATTGATGGAATGTCTGGAAATCGCTTGAAGACTCAGCGACCAATGCGGATGGGCCGGACCCGGTGGGGTACGGCCCATTTTGCGTGGGCGTTTGTCAGAGAAGCAGAGTCTTTACGCCCAGTGCTGCGCCGGCCTCGCCGAGGCGGCGGTCCAACGTGCACAGCGTGGCGCCGTGATCCGCGCAGATGGCGAGATGCAAAGCATCGCCCGCGCGTAAGCCCAGCGTGTATTGATCCGCGAAGCGGGCGGCGGTGCGGAATTGCAGCCCGTTGACGGCCAAATGCCGGAAGCTTTCGGCTGCCAGTTGCGTGAACAGGGCCAGGGCATCGGCACGGTGCGCCGGTTGCAACTGGCCCGTGCGCAGCTTGATCGACAAGGCCGCGGAGAATTCGGTGACCACCCAATCGCTGATGGCGAGGTCTCCGGCTTGTTGTGCGGTCAGCCAGGCCTGCATGCGCGGGGTCTCGGCTTCATTGGTCAGGGCGGCGACCAGCAGAGATGTGTCGAGATACAGGCTCAATAGCGCGTCTCATCGCGCATCTTGCGGATGGCCTCGCGCGCGGGCTCAGCCTGTTTTGGCATGGCGGCGGTCACGGCGCGCAGGGCATCGAGACTGACTGGTTTGCGCGGCGTATCGGCGGAGACAATCTGTGCCACCGGCTTGCCCCGGCGGGTGATTCCCACAGCCTCCCCCGCGGCGGCCCGTTCGACCAGCTCGCTCAGATGCGCCTTGGCGTCGGCGAGGTTAACGTTGTTCATGGGATGCTCCTGACCAATTAGATGGTCATGTATAGCATGAAGCCCAGCCGAGTGGAAGATTTTCGAGGGGTGCGGTGGCCAAGCGCACTTCCGATTCGGAAGATAGCGCATGGGCAGGGTGGAACGATAGGCTGCGCTGTTCGGCCCAACGCCGAATACGAACCTGAATTGATGGGCAATCTGTAGCGATGGAGGGGCAACGATGCCCAAGCCTGATTTTTCCATGCCGGCGGCCGAGCTGGCACAGATGCTGGCACGGCAAGCCGAGGCAGTGTGCCGGTATTATCTGCCCGCCGGGCGGCGTGAGGGGCGTTATTGGCTGGTGGGAGACGTTCATAACACGCCGGGGCGGTCCTTGTTTGTCCGCCTGACCGGCGG
>NZ_FQVJ01000056.1 GCF_900129125.1 Acidocella aminolytica 101 = DSM 11237
GATGCTCACCCCAAACGCCTCGGCCCGCTCCCTCAGAAGGGCCTCGGGATGTTCGAGAACATGCGCCGCCAGAGCCGCTTTATCGAGCTTACGCCGGCGCTCCTTGGCAGGTCTCGGCGTCAAATCTTCTCTGCAAAGCCAGCGGTGGATGGTCATGCGGCTGACGTCAAAAATCCGCGCAGCCTCGGTGCACCCTCCACCCTGGCGCACGTAATCAACAACACGCTTACGCAAATCAACGCTGTAGCTCATCCGCCGACACCCATTAAAGATGACAGAGTTTAGCGCGTAACGTTGTTAATGGGAATCACTATATGTGAAGAAGAACGCGGTCGCGGGGCGGCGATTTGCCAATTGGGCGGCGTTTGAGGCGCATCTCGATCAATGGACGCGCGACGTCGCCGACCAGCGGGTTCATGGCACGACCGGCGTGGCACCGGCGGCCCGCTTTGCCAAGGAGGCCGGTGCGTTACGCCCGCTCGGCGGCCGGGCGCCCTTTGGGCAATTGCGGGACCTGGTGCGCAAGGTACAGGCGGATTGCGCGATCGATCTCGATGCGAACAGTTACTCGGTGCCCTGGCGGCTGATCGGTGAAACTGTTCAGGTGGTGGTGCTGGGCGGGCGTGTCATCGTGCGCCATGCCGGTCAAGTTGTCGCGGATCACCCTGTTTGTGAGGGCCGCCGGCAGCGGATCGTGGATAAAGCGCACCTGGCCGGAGTAGCGGGCGCTGCGGGAATGGTACGTTTATCTGGGCCATTGCCGGTGCCGCCTCCAGACTTGTTGCGGCCACTTGCCGAATATGAAGCGGTGGCGGGAGGGCACTGGTGATGGCTACCGTCAATCCCGAAGCGCTGGTGGCGATGTTGGACCGGCTGAAGCTGACCGCGATCCGCGACCAGTTAGACACGCTCCTGGATGAAGCGGCGCGGTCGGAGATGAACCTACGGGAAGCTCTGACCTTCCTTGCCAAATCACCTTCACCTAGGATGACCTCACCCCTCCTACCCGTGCGAGAATATCCCGGAATCGGGATAACGTACAAAATCTTTCGCACATTGTCGGCGTGAACGGCTCCTTTCAGACTGACTGAGAGGAGCAAGGAATGGAAGAGCAAGAGAAGCCGATGGGGCAAGTGATCCAGATCGACGAGGCCCGGATACGGGATCATCTGGGAGCGATGGTTCGAGGCACCGTGAGATTCTTCAGCATCAGCAGGCCAACGGGCATTTCTGCGACGTATCGGCCTGGAAGATATTCTCCACCCTCGCGCTTGCACTCGCCAAACCTAGCTAGGGCGCTGCAGGCTTATCTCCTGCAGTGCCCCCCATCTCAATGTTAGCAGTGGGGTATTCGCTCGAGAGTTCAAGGTGAACTACGTTGCTTCCCTCCTAAAGTTGAAGGTAGACTTGCCTATAGAGCTGGTAATCTTCTAATCCATTAGGTAAAAATTTACTATTTCTTGTGAATTATTTTTTTCGCAAATGTGAGTTTATGATGTCGGAAGCTTCGAACAATCTACATAATTGTCATCTAATCATCGGAGGAGGCGGGTTTATTGGTCGGCATGTAGGATTGGCACTTGCCCATAAGCAGGAGCGAGTTATCCTAGCTGGGCGGCGGCGCCCAGACTTTTTTGAAAAAATCAAGTTTCCTAAAAATGTCATGTGGATGGACATTGATATGTACAACACTGACTGGGAAGCGTGCATAGAAAATGTCGATATTATACATTTCTATGCATGGGGATCGCTTCCCTCAACGGCAAACTTAAACCCCAAATCGGACTTAGATCTTAATGTTGGTGCCTTAGTCAGCCTGCTTGATGCTGTTAGAAAGCGTGGATATGGACGAGTTGTCTTTTCTTCATCAGGTGGTACGGTCTATGGCCCTCCTAGGCAGGTTCCAACACCCGAAACACATAACCTAGCTCCTATTAACGCCTACGGAGCAAGCAAAGCAACAGCTGAAATTTATCTAAACCTCTACAAAAATCTTTATGGTTTGGACTGCCGGATCGCCCGAATTGCAAATCCGTATGGCGCCGGCCAAGATATAGAAAAAGGTTTAGGCGCGGTTACCACCTTCACGAATAAGGCTTTAAAAAACCGTCCAATTGAAATTTGGGGTACAGGAGAGGTAATCCGCGACTTCATACATATTTCTGATGTTACAGAAGCATTGACGCTGCTCTCTATGAAAAACATTCAGCAACAGAATTCGGTCTTTAATATAGGAAGCGGTACAGGCACGAGTCTAAACAAAATTATTACAGCGCTTGAGCACCGTCTAAATCGCAAGCTGCATGTTGTTTATAAGCCGTCGCGATCATTTGACGTCCCCTCAAATGTGCTCAGCATCCAGAGCATGAAAAAAACCTTTAACTGGCGACCTCAAGTTACTTTAGACGATGGTCTCGGAAGAATGCTTACGGATCTCGCTGAACACCCGGACATCTCACGCCTCCATACGGATCCGTATGTAAATTTTAATGATGATTATACAAGAGACCTTCAATATACAGATTGTATACAATACTGACATTAAGGCCCTTTTTTGGGCCTCAATGTTTCATTATCCACAAGTCAACATCAGCAACCCAGTAACCCCCTAAAATTAGGGGACTAGGAAGTAGAATTTTCTCTAATGATCGTTTGAGGCGATTTGGATGGACTTACGCCTGAAGCTAGCTAAAGACTTCTTTTCCTTCGAATCTTATATGCGTAAGAAACAGCCCAATCTAGGAGTGGAGAAAAAACGTTTAGCGCCCGCCGAATTTTTCTTCCTACGTTCGTATCTCTTTGAAATACATAGTATCCACGCAGAAGCTTTGCTAGACGCCCACGAGAAAACTCATCTGTAGTCATCGATGCGGAGGCTGATGAACTAGGCCATGTAGGATTATGGTAATTAAGGTTTGGTCCATTAGCATTAAGGAAACAAATTATTTCCTCTGCATATTCTAAATAGAATTTTTTATGCTTAGAAATAATGTATTCATAGTTTATAAGCCATTGGTCGGCTTTGCTTCGAAATATAGAGCCCTGCCGTATCCGATATCGGAAAAGCGGTGCCGGAATCATGATGCCGCGGACTCCGTTCGCCAACATCGAAATTACAGCTTCCCAATCGTCAAGAAACATTTTCAAGCCAGAATCATGGCCTCCGCCAATATTATAAGCCTCTTTTCGTGTTACTAGTCCTTGGCAGTTAGTCGTATTAAAAATGAGCTGCATTGGAGGCTCTGGGTTAAACGTTGGCCAATGACGAATGGTACCTTGTTCATCAAAGTCGTCATTCCAGCTTCCTACAAAGCCGACATTATCGTAGAGGTCGAGCAAAGCAACACAACGCTCATAGTAGGTTGGCATTACAAGATCATCAGCATCAAGTAACGCAACGTAGTTTGCACGTGCATTCGCAACGCCGAAATTTCGCGCCGCAGCCACACCAGCATTTTCTTGACGCAACACTCTCACCTGGGAGCGCGCCTCTAGGACGGCCAATACTTCTGGAGAGCGCGTATCAGCGGAACCATCATCTACGATGATAACCTCAATATCTTTAAGAGTTGAGGCTAGAGCGCTATCTACCGTCTCTGTTATAAAGTCGGGAAGCTGAAAGTATGGTATTACTACGCTCAAACGAGGAGAGTTAATGGCATTACAAATTGAAAAAACTTTTTCATTGCCCCGAATAAATGGGAACCTTTCTCTTACCGGATTAATTTCATTCAAAGCTAACTGTCTGGAAGCATAAACTCCATCGTATCCACACTTCTCCTCTACTACTGATTTAGCAGCTTTTCCGATCTCCTCGCGCTTAGCTTCGTTCATAGAGTCGCATTGATGTAGACACTCTACGATTGCTTCGATATTTTTGGCCGGAAAAAGATAACCACTTTTACCGTGTTCAATTAGTTCTGCTTGCCCGCCATTTTCCGAAGCAATGACTAATCCCCCCTCAGCCATATGCTCGATAACCGTATAAGGAAAATTTTCCTTATGCGATGGGTGCAGCAACGCAAGAGCGGAACGCTTTTGTCTAGCCAACTCTTCAGGTGAAGCCAACCCAAGAAGATGCAAGCGTCCTGCTTCAACGTGCTTCTGATATTTCCTTATTATAAATTCCTTAAGACTACCATTATCTGGTGCGTCCGTGGTATCAGACCCAAACATTTTTAATTGTGCTACACCACCATTACTCCAATATCGATCAAACGCATTAACGATATCCAGGGCTCCCTTCCACATCGCAATGCGCGAACCAAACACATAATACGGAGCTTTGGAGGACTCGATATTTTTCAGACCATTTTCAGCTTTACAACCACTAGATTGATAAGGGTTATGGACAAGCTTGAATTGAACATCCGTACAATCAAAATCTGTCCGCAACTGATCGATGATGAATTGACTTGGAGCCAACACCATGTCTGCTGCCTTTAAACAGAACATCTCAGATTCACGCGTCCAATAGCGCGGAAGAACGTACCAGCTTTTCCCTGTCCATTTATCTATCAGTGAACACGGCGTGTGAGCAGTCACAATAACCTTAAGGTCAAGAAACGGCTTTTCTAAAGTATGCTTACGTTGTAGAGTGTAATAAGCTAAACCAAAGCCATCACAACTTTCGACGACGTCAGGCATACCAAAAACAGGAATAGCTTCCGCTAACGCTTCGGCGATCACATATGAAGCTGCGGCCCAGTAGCCCATAGTTTTACATATTGGATGAGCGTTCACGTTTATGCGAATAATATCGTGTCCTTCGAACTTCTCAATTTTTTGTTTTTGGACGCTATTATCTATGACCAGCACAAAAGCCTGATCTCCCTTGGTACGCAGCATCTTTAAGGTATGCGTCATATAGGTTGAAAGCCCGCCACCATGTGTTGGCGGAAATTCGAAGGTCAGGAACGCAACGCGCATATGTTCACCTAAACACAAAAATAAAATGTCCGGATCACTGGACAAACACACAATATGTATAGCAAGCGATAAAAAAATTGTCATTCGTGAATGATAAAGATCCAACAGCCAGAAAGACAAAATCGTATCGCGAAACGGTGATGATCAAAAATTAGCCATAACCATGCTTAACCACACACAACAAATAACGCTCAAAATTTCAGACTTAAGCTTAGGCACTTTTATCGCATCAATTATCCACAAACTTCGTAATATCTAACTTTAGAAATATTATTGCTGTGAATAGGATGAAATTGGATTCGGCCATACCATCGCTTGATTTGCATCACACAATGCCATTTGCGAACCCTTACGCCGGCGCTTAAAGTGAATAGTTCCCTCGACAGGCCGGTGCTGAATTCCGGCATCGAGTGTTACGCAGTTCCAGTGCCAGTCTTCGTGGCCAAAGCCGGTACTGATCTGATTTTTCTTAAATGGGTAATTCCGATATATATCAAGCTTAGCGAATGACATAGCGTCCCAGCAGTTCCCGAAACGAAGATGGTCTAGTTTGAAGCTGCTATCGGTAGAGTCAATGTGCCACCAAATCGCTCGAACCATACCAAACACAACATTAAATTCCGAATGCGCAATTATGTTGGTCGGATTGCTCGCGCAGAACCGATGCGCTTCATAAAGCCAATTATCAGACCACAAATCGTCACCATCTAGAAAACTAACATATTCACCACTTGCCACCTTAACCGCCGCATTCCGTGCCTGACCCGGATCCCCTTCGTTAGTTCTAATAATGGATGCATCTTCAATTGGCCTTGAAAATTGACGTTCCGTAGCCTCCGTCGGTCTATCAAGAACTATTATCGGCTCGACTATCAAGCCGTGATGTCGAGCATGTTGAATAGCTTGAAAAAAACTCTTCAGTGACGGGCCGACCAGAACTCCCTCTGAATGACACGTCATTATTGCCGAAATATCGGGCTTTCTCATTGCTCACTCTCTAGCTTTAGCTGTTCAGACAAGACTGAATCATAGACTGAATCATTATAACGATACTCTACGTGACGCTGTAATGCTTCAGCACGCTCAGCCGTCTTTTGTGGATTTTTCAAAGCATCCCGCAGCGCTTCTTCATAATCGTCCACACTAGCATCTTCTGCGATAGGCCAACCAGTTTCGTCCGTAATTAATTCCGGCACACCACCAACAGCGCTCGCCACAATTCCCATCCCACGCGTAGCAAGCTCAATTAACGTCGTTGGCATTCCTTCCCAAAGAGCGGTAAATAGCCAAATTCCAGCATTTGATAGCGGCAAATCATCAAAACTTTTGAATGTACCTTGCATGAGTAAATTAGAAGGAGCGTCAGAAAGATCTAAAGGTTCATCCAGAACTGATGCTCCCCAGCAAAAAAACTCAACATCAGGCATGCGTCGTGCCAACTCAATAACAAGAGGGAACCGCTTCTGGCGGTCTAAGCGCCCCCCCCAAAAAACTCGCCTTCGCGTAGAGGGGTCTTTCTGCCACGCTACTTCACGGGCCACCGCAGGCAGTCGCAAAACTGATTGCGCTGGTGTAAGAAGAGGAGTAATTTTCTTAAGCGTAGTTGGAGGAAGTAAATAGAGATCACCCAACTCGCGCTTAAGATATTCTGTATCAGTAAAGCATGCTGCAAGGTGGTCGATCGTCCCCGCAAAAAATTCCGCAGGGTAACCAGCACGGAGTCCAGAAGGAAGACGATCCCAGCAGAAAAGATAAGCGTAATTTTTGAAGCATTTCGCCATATAGGAGCCATGGTCACGCATCGCTATCCAGCAGAGCTTGCTATTGACGTTAAACACACGCTTAGCAGCTATTCCGCTGAGCAGAACTTTAAATAAATGAACGCCTCTTTCATATCCAAGTTGCGCTATTAAATCCGAGATATCGACGACGTCGGCTCGATCGGGTATCCAATCTGACCGTTCGAATAGCGGACTATCTGTCCTCAAAATCAAAAGCTTTTCTTCGGGTCGTAACCGCAGAAGAGACTTGGCTAAAAGTCCTGCTACTAAATCAGCCCCTCCTAACCGAATCCAGGGTACGCAAACAACACTGTCATATTGAAGTCTAGGCAACCTAGACTTCATAATTGAGTGAAGGCTGCTATATTCATCATAATAGGGAGGCAACATAAAAAGGTTAATGTCCTCAATTTGACCCACAGCTGGGTCTAACGCTTGCGCTTTGAGGAAAATTTCCTTTATCTGTTCTGATTTCAGAGCTTTCTCTAAACGATCATTCAGATGTTCCGGAACAACTTCGAGATTATGATCATATGCCTTCGCGAAGTCTTCTTCGAACCAGCGTTGATGTTGATAAGTGAACGTAGCATTGGGATATTCTGCTTGATTGAAGCCTCTTCCTGGAAGTCCAGGTCTTCCTTCATAGAGCCCATGTTGAACATAGTGGATGAAAGCCCAATCAGGTGAGGCAGCAATATCTTGATTTTGGCGAAGATAAAACGCCTCGTCGAACCTTTCAGTTGGCACGATGCGAGCTTCAAATCCATAGCATAACCAATGCAGCACGGCATTTGCGGATAAGCCCGTTAATGGAAGATTAGCTTCTAACGCTTTACGACGATAAATTTCTGTATCGAAAAGCGGACCAGGGGAATTATTAGAATTAAAATCGTTGAAAATATAATGAAAAAAACTATTTATAATTTTCCCATTGGCGTTATGCCATTGCGGCATAAAAATTAGCGATAATGCTTCCAGTTTTGAACTATTTAGCCGAAAATTCGGATCTGTGCCTATAGTAATTAATAATGCAAACACTTCCAATGAGAACTTCTCATTAGCTTTCAACAAAAAATACAGCCGCTCGGTACCGTAACTAGGAAAGTATCCGAGAGATGCCCCCGTCGTCAGAAAATGGTGATAATCTCGTGCTCCCGCATAATTTTTAGAGTAATATTCGCCATCAAACCATTCTGTTGGTTTACGTCCTTCGTTGTTTCCATGGAGGACAAAGTGAACAAACCCAAAGCAATTTGCGTTGCGCAGATCGCTATTAGTTTCGATATAATAGTTTTCGTCAAAAAATCTGGTCGGCACAATACGCTTTTTTTTGCCGATTTTGAACCAATGCTGAAGCGCGTTTTCTGAGCTTGGAAGCTTTTCTCCAGTTAACGAAAAAAGATTTTTTGCATAAACTTCCTTATCAAAAAATGGATTATCTCCATCATGACTGGAAGGTGAAAGCAACTCATATAACGCTTGGTCTTCTTCTACCAAATGTCCGAACCAAGCTGGCTTAGCTTTGGTCTGGTGCTTCAAATCGTATAACTGTTCAACAGAGTTAGTACTTTGCGAAAACATCAAGGGAGCTGACGAATTATGGATAGTTGTGCTTTCTTCTTGGAAAACCTTTGACGCAGATTGCAAAATAGATTCCCAGCATGACAGCGAGGGGTTGTCGGATTGATCAATAGGTGCAAAACGATCTATGAAACCTTTTACTAATCCTGGCACGACTTTTTCTACTGTACCGGGTTGATTGGATGAAGTGGCTTCAACGACGTACAATACTCTTCCATTTCCTCGCGACGAAATGGTTTTGTGAACACGCAGCGCCGCATCATCTTTTATACCTTGATTTCGCTTTAATACATAAATCTGATCATTTTTTTCTAAGTTAAAGATAAACTTACCTGCTAGGTATAGAAACTTCTTTCTCTCTTCTTTGAAAAGAAGAGCTCGCTCGGAGTTTGAATGAACAAACTCCCAAAACTCACCATGCTGTACTGAAGCCTGCTTACTATGAAATGCTATTTGCAACTTCCGATCTCGCACCATTGTGCCTGCGCCAGCTGGTTCTAAATTTTCAAAAACAAAGCCACCCGAAAAATTAGACGAAATTGCTTCACAAATTGCATCTTCGCTATCGACAAAAGCCCATCGAAATAGTGAGCTAGTGTTGATTCCAAGCGCTCTCTGCACGAACCCAAACTCACAATTCTCGCCTAGGCTCTCGAATTTTGATAACCAGTTTTTCATGGGCATCCGCCATTAATTTCAAGCAAAGCTGTTTCAGTTAGCTGCGTAAGAAAATTCTTAAATTTGAACTCCACCGTCAAAGCGCACTTTCCTTTGATTCAAATCATGATTTTTTAGTCCATGACTTCCTATACAAAAAGGAAAATTTTGATGTTTATTACGAAGCATTTAATTACTAGAATTCTTTGTTTGCGTTATGTTTTTGGTAACTCAGGTTTGAGCAACAGTAACTCCGTAAAGATGATGGATAGAGATGAGCGGTATGGCCTTCTTAAAAGTCCAATAAGAGCACGACGACGCGCCAACTTATTCACCATCCCTTCCGGAATCACCTCGCCAGGAAGCAATACGGTCAACTCTTGTTTGACGGCAAATCTTCTTTTTTCAGCTGAACGAAAAATCAATTTGAAAAGCCTGGGCTTAGCCACAAGCATGGCAGCAGCTGGCACCGCGCTTCTAGCTACCCAGAGGTACCCCTGGTGCAGTTTTAAGCTTTCTTTTTCAATCTTTTCATGTTCAAGCTTAATCGTCGCAAGATCACGAGAGTTTTGTTCTGCTTCATTATCTCGATTCTGCAACTGCTGGAGAAGTTGCTTAATTTTCGACGACGATAAACTGGTTTCAACTTTCAACTCATGGTAAGCAGCTTCGGCAGACCTGGCTCGTTCCATGCAAGCATTAAATGACTGTTCTTGTGCCGCGACTTTATCTTTGAGTTTTAAGATTTGATTAAATAATTCATTTGTTTGCTTCTGCCCCTCCAGTTTCCCTTCTATTCCCAGGGATAGCGTTTTTAACTGCGCATCAACTGCCGCCAATGTACGACTTAAGTGATGCTCGGCACTCTTCTCAACTGCTTCTAGCGCTCTCAATATCATATGGTTCTGTTGTTCTGTAGCCCCAGTTGAAGCAGTGCTCTGTTTAGCGAAACCAAGAGGAAGACTCTGAAAGCGCTTTGTTGAACACGAGAATTCATCCTCAAGTTCGTCAAGCGCATTCATTGCGTCCCGGTTGTTTGACGATAATTGCAACTCCTCATAAGACGCGAGCGCCTTTTCAAGCCAGTCGCTTAGATTTCCGGCTGGCACACCGCCCTCCAGCCTAAAATGCCGTAACTCAGATTCGATGAACTCGTCAGCCTTTTCTAGATCAGAAGACTGATTCAACAACGTTACACCAATGCCTTGCTCGATTTGTGCAATACATCCACGCCAATCTTGAGTTAGCTTCTCGTAGGAGACTATAACCCTTGGGTATTTCCGAGTATCCTTCTCAGCATCAAGAACATACCTTAGCCAAATCAGAAGATTATGGTCTATTGGAAGGCCATTACGCCGCGCCATAGACTGGGCGACTTCAAGCGGATTTCGATATATTAGAATAAATCGAGGTTGCCACCCCGCTTGTTCAACAGCGCCCGCTGTAAGCTCCACAAACCTACTAACGCGCGGATCCTTCAAAACGATAAGTGCCGCATCAAATTCGCTAACTATGGCCTTAGCCAAACGTCCCGTGAAATCCCTGCGCAAACCCTCAGGTGGCCAAGCCACCGGCATCTGGGACCAATCCTCAACACCAAGCCCTGCTTCTGCAAGAATAGAGTTGTTCACGTCGATTATGGGGATAGATTCAAAATGCCCCTTGGCGTTCCAGTGGTCCGTGAATAGTGTCTTGGGCGCTTGCGCCCCCAGTAGATTTAACAGACCAGCTAAAGCCGAAGTACCACTGCGGTGCATACCTACAATGGTCAAGGCAATGTTCGATGTGGGGTTCGAAATAGCGGACATAGTTGTGCTATCTTGCTGCATTGGTTAAACAAGCCATCCGTAGCTCTTCAGACGAGTAATCAGCCCTAAAGCTCTCCGCCTCGCGCCGCTCAATTTTTCCAATACTCCCCCCAACATTTTTTGCATCACGCTGCAGACGATCAATCAAATTTACACACCACTAAATCCTATGGCTAAACTATACTTGAGTTTTGTGACGTCATCCAGATGGATGGATACAAGATGTTTTAATGAACCCAGTGTTGACTTCAGCCCGGGTTTGACCCGGTTCTTGGTTGTGGGTTGAGTTTCATAAAGGGTAAACTGCTGGTTTTTCTCCTTTTTTGAGACTGCTGACTGAGCTGTTCTTGAACCTGAGCCGGCCATTGGCGGTCTCCAGGATGTAACAATGGTGGGCCGGTCGGTCTAGGAGGGCGGTGGTCATCTTATTATAGCCGATGACGGTAGCCATTCGCTGAGGCTCAAGTTAAGCGGTGGTCACGAGGACAGTTAGCCGAGTTAATCAAGGACGATGAGGTGGGTATTGAGTGGGCGGCCGACTATCCACCCGTCCCTGGGCTTTTTCATGCTCCATGGGTACTGGACATCTTGGCAGTGGAGAAGAACCTGACGCGCTTCTTGTGGTACTCCACGACCCTCACGCCGAGTGCGGTGGCAATATTGGTCTTTCCTCCGCAGCATTCTACCGGCGCGCGTGCATGAGAGTGTCCGTCGTTTTGTGTATGGCTGAATTGGTCCTTGCCTCCTGAGAGGGGCATGAAAAATGACGATTTCGAACGAATTTCTGGACAAGTTGCTGAAGGGGGCAAGCGGCCTGAGGACCTGCTTGGTGATGCCGGGCTGATGAAGGAGCTGAAGCTCCGCCTGATGGAGCGGATGCTGGGCGCGGAATTGACAGCGCATCTGGGTTATGAGGCTGGTGCGCAACCGCCGGCTGATCAGCCCAACCGCCGCAATGGCGTGTCGACCAAGCGGGTGAAGGGGGCTGATGGCGAGGTACCGCTTGCCGTCCCCTGGGATCGTGACGGCAGTTTCGAACCTGAGTTAGTCTGCCGTGAAGAATGGCGATCTCGTTGACTTGAATAGATAAATTTGGCCATTTGGCATTTCGTTTTGCCGGAATTTGCGTGTTTTGGTTCGCATTTCTGGCAATTTACTGCGGCGCGTAAGGTTGTGATTCTGTGCTTCTGTAACGGTTTTGAGGGTGGCTATCCAACCTCATGCTCGTCATCACGCCAGACTTGAGTGTTTCACCACTATATGGGCATGCTACCCTTCAGCACCCTCGTGCGGCCAATACTCAAACTCTTGGCTGAGACGCAAAACCTGCGAGGCAACGACAACAACCGTACAACAAGCCGCTTCGTCAGCCCTCCAGAGTAGGACCCGGCCACTGAGCAGTTACACGGGCACGCAAGGGCGTTTGGATGGCCGCCGGGGCGCGGCGTATATATTCAAGTGCGCGCGAGCAAAAGCTTCCGCATCATCCCGCTCTAGCCGCTCCAGAAACCGCATCGCTGCGTTAACCAAGAACGGCTCCCCGGCAATCTCATCTGCCCGACAATGCTAATCTCCGACACATCCGGTCTTCCTGGTGGATTGTCACAAACTCCCCTTGGCACACCGATGCCGTCGGGGTGCGGTCACATCATCAAAGCCAAATGGCACAAATGATTTCGTTAGGGCGACGCGATGGTAATGGCGTTAAATATTACTCGCTGCGATGTTTCTTAAAAAAGAGACGGAAGGGTGGTTGCTGTGAGCCTGCTTACCGTCGAATTCAGAGTTTAGGTTGACGGTATGACGGATTGAGGAGCGGCAAGCTCACGCATCGCGGCTATTTCCAAGCAGCGTCAGTAATTCGGCAACCGCGCGCTCAGCGGCGCTAATGGCCCCCGCCAAATAGCCGGGTTCAGACAGGCTGGTTTCGCTGCCCGCAAGTATGAAGCGTGTGGCCCATGGTCCTGAGATCCAGGGGGTGGCACTTGGCATGATGTGGCCGGCAGTTTCCTGATCGGAAGCGGTCGCTGTCAGCGGGTCGGCGGCCCAGTCCTTCAATAGCGTGGCACATGGTGCGGCGGCTTCTGGGCCGAATAGTCTGGCGAGTTGGGCCAGGCAGGCTTTGTTCAGTGCCGCATCCCCCATCGTCGCGCGCTGTGCCGCCGCCATGCCGACAAAGCCGAACAAGGCCGCACGGCCAGAGGCTGTGGTTGCGTCGTGTATTTCAGCCATGGGGCCGACCATGCTCTGCGCCATACCGGATAGGCCGTTTGTACGCCAAAAGGGACGGTCATAGACCGCGAAGAACTTGGCGTGTGGGGCCATCCAGGTCGCGCAGGAACGCCAGCGGCGGATGGTCTCAGGGGGCAGCGCAGGAGTGAAAGCGATTTGCGCTTCGATGAGCCGGGGCGGCAGGGCCGCGATAACGTGCTGGGCATGAATCGGGCCGATGCCTGGAACGGTCAGCTTAATGCCGTTTTCCGCGTATGCCATCGCCGTGACCCGAGCTCTTGGATGAAGCCATGCCGATGGCAGGTTGTTTGCTAATGCACTCACCAGCGCGGCCGTGCCGCCGGCGAGGCGCATGGATTGTTGATCCGCGCCTGAGCCACGATAGCGTTGCACGGGCTCCCGCGGCATTCTTTCGAATAGTATATCGCCGCCGCTATGCTGGGCAAAGACGGAGAGGCCGAGGTCAGCGATCAGCGCGCCGATCTCGGGCTGCATATGCGGCCAGAACCAGGAGGGGCCAAGATCGAAGCCGTCTTTGCTCGGCTGGCCTGCTTCATCCACCGTTAAAATCCTGCCGCCAAGACGTTCGCGTGCTTCCAGCAACTCGAATGCTACGCCCGCTTTTTGCAGCAAATGTGCGGCATGGAGCCCGGACAGTCCGCCGCCTACGATGGCAATTTGTGTTTCAATCACACCAGGAGCTTTCGTGTTGAGGAGGCGGCCGGTTTAGATTGCGAGCGCGACCAGGAACCGCGAGACCATATTGTAAGTTGCTATGGTTGCGACGGCTTCCACGGCTTGTTGCTCCCCGAACAGCGTTTTTAACTCGGCGATGACGGCCTTATCGACCTCGACATGACGTGTCGATTGGTCCGTCAATGTCAGAAGCAACGTTTCTTTTTCATCGAATAACGGGGCAATGGTGTCCAGGCGCAGCGCCTCGGCTTTGGCCTCTGTCCCTCCTGCTTCGAGATAAACGGGCTTGTGAATAGTCCATTCAAATTCCGCGCGATTAAGATGAGCGACCCGGCAGATGATCATCTCGCGATACGCCAAGTCGAGCTGGAATTCGCCCCGTACACGCGCCAGCAGAGCATTCCAGCCTGCCGCCAATGGAAAGCTTTTGAGCAGATAGCGATCAAGGTCGATCAGTTGGCCATTCGGACGGCGCGCTTTTATGCTGGCCAACAACTCTGGCGGCGCGGGATCGCCATCCTGCCAAGGGGACATTCTTGCGTCGGTCATTTTTGCCCATCTTCATTGTAGTCAGCCTCGGGCAAGGGGCAGAGATTGGCGTGCAGAGGCGGCGCGGATTTGTACCAGACCTTAGCGCCCTCGGCGCCGGCTTGAAAGTGGGCGGGCGCTCCGGCGGGTAGGCGCAACCAGCTCCAACGTTCAAGCTGGGTGTCGCCGTACAGAACGCTACCGGAGATAGTCAGTATTTCCAGACCGTGGTGATGGGGGATCTCAATTTTTGCGTCCGGCGACCAGTCTTCGCACACGACGTGCTCATTGGTGCCTGTGAACAAAGTCTGCGCCGAAACAACGCCTTGGCGGCCCGGCGGGGCCTCAGCTTGACCTGGCCGGATGACGATTTGGACAAGATCATCCGCCCGAAACTGCCAAAGCCGCACGAAGATGGTGCATCCCGCATCACTTCCGGGGGCATGGGCAGTCCCGGGTGGGTTACGGACATAGGTGCCAGCCGGAAAATCACCAGTTTCATCCTGAAATACCCCCTCCAGCACAAGAAATTCCTCACCCCCAGGATGCAGATGGCGAGCGAAGCGGCTGCCGGGCGCATAGCGAACGATGGAAGTGGCGCGAGCTTTTTCCGCGCCAATGCGAAACAGCATACGGCGGTCAACCCCTGCGGAGGGGCTTGGGACCCAGTCCAGTTGACCGGCGTGAACCAGAGCTGTTTGGTTCAGATCAGTATTCAATTGCATAGCTTATAACTCCGTCCGACCGCCATCGACGACGATTTCGGCACCTAATACATAACTGGAGGCATCGCTGGCCAGGAACAGCACGGCGGCCGCGATTTCATCTGGCCTACCCATGCGGCCAAGCGGCACTTGGGTGCCAACGCGCTCAGTGTAGGCACGAAAGGCTTCATCGGACTCATTTTTACCGCGATGGATGGGAGTTTCGATGGAACCGGGGCTAATGGCGTTGACGCGGATTTTCCGCTCGAGAAGTTCAGCTGACATGGTGCGGGCGAAGGAACGGACAGCCGCCTTGGAAGCCGATAGGACGGCACGGCCTGGCGAGCCCACTTGGTTAAGCCAGGAGGTATTGAGGATGACCGAACTCCCTTCACGCAGCAGCGGCAGAACCGCCTGGACCGTGAAGAATACACCTTTTACATTCACGTCCATCAATTGCGTGTAAGCGGCTTCATTCGTGGTTGCCAACGGCGTAGCGTAGGCTAACCCGGCATTGGCGAAGAGAATATCCAGCCCGCCAAAATGCCGCTCAAGCTCGTCTCTCACGCGAGCCAAATCGCCATGCGAGGCGACATCGCCCTGGATGGCCAGAACATTGCCGCCTAACGCGGCGCGCGCCAGATCAAGCTTCTCCTTGGAGCGGCCCAAGATGGCGATCTGTGCGCCTTTCGATAGGAACAGTTCTGCCGTGGCGAGTCCGATGCCACTTGAGCCGCCCGTGATCAGGGCCGTTTTTCCGACGAGCATTCTCCGGCTTTCCTTTATTGAACTCTTCATTTGGGCGGCGCTGTATGGAGAAGCGAGGTAAACAAACAACGTTGCAACCAAAGAAAATCTTTCTCGCTTAGTTGTTTCGGCCTATGCGAAGACATGAGATTTCTAACCCGTCTGAAATCCCTACAAGCGCTAGAAGCAGCAGCCCGGCATGGCAGTTTTGTAGGAGCGGCCTCTGAGCTTGATGTGACCCCGGCGGCAGTGGGCCAGCTTGTCCGTTCGCTGGAAGATTGGGTCGGCTATCCGCTGTTCCGGCGTGCGCGCTCGGGCGCCGAGCGGCTGACTCCAACGGACGAAGCGCGGGAAGCCTTGGAGGACATAGCCCAAGGGCTGGACAGACTCGAAGCCGGACTACGGAAATTGCGCGGCCGTAAAGCACGGGCGATTGTGGTGGTCACAGCCTCTCAGGCGCTGGTGGCGAACTGGTTGCTAGGGAAGCTGGATGATTTTGCGGCCAAATACCCGAATATCGATGTGCGCCTGGATGTGTCGGATCGGGTGATCGACCTTGCCCAAGGTGAGGCTGATATCGGAATACGGTGCGGCATGGGGTCATGGAGAGGGGTTAAAGCCACGCGCATTATGGGTGAGGAAATTATTGCCGTGTGTCACCATAAGCTGTTGCCGCAGGACAGACAGGTAACAGCGGGATGGATCGCCGGACAAACCCTTATCCATGACGGTACACCGCACCCCAATGGTGATTTTCCCGCATGGTCGGAATGGCTGGCGAGACTGGGTGTCAATCACGAAGGAACAGGCCATGGACTGAGAATCAACTCGACCGCAGCCGTTATTCAGGCGGCGGTCGCTGCAAGAGGTGTGGCATTGGTGCGAAAAGCGCTGGTTGAGCAGGAGGTTGAAAGCGGCAGGCTGGTGCATTTGCTGCCACGGCACTGCTGGCCAGTGAAATGGGCCTATTTCGCGGTCGCTTCGCCGAAGGCACTGCGCCGATCTGAAGTTAGTGCCTTCCATAAGTGGCTGGTGAAGAGCGCGGTGAGGTTACCTGAAGCTGATGGTGGCTCGTAAGAGGTGCTACGTAAGACCTGATGTTTGTCCCCGGGTAGGGTGGCTCGCCCTCTTGATCACGCAGATCGAGGGTTACTCGTGATATTGAGCCTATCCTCACCATG
>NZ_FQVJ01000065.1 GCF_900129125.1 Acidocella aminolytica 101 = DSM 11237
CGCCGTCCGTTCCGGCGTCGCCTCCTGTGAGGAAAAACCGCAAAACCGCCGGAATGACGCGCGATCATCCAAGGCTTCCGACAGTTTCACATCCGAGAGATCATACCAAACCGCCAGCAACATCGCCTTAAACAAGGCCAGAGGCGGCCAGGCTGCTTCACCTTTCGACGCGCCGTAAATGTCATCCAGTATGGCTTCAAGTGGTGCCCAATCAATCAAGCCCGAGAGCTGGTCCAGGGACGATCTACCACACCCGCTATCAGGAAAATGCAATGCTTCCTGTCCAATCCGGCGACGCGGCATCTCAACCTCCAATTCGTCACCATAAAGAATCAGATAAATCCGAGCCGTTGCAACCCTACCCGCGCACAGGTCTCATAAATGCCAAAATGTGGTAGCTATCAGACAAATCCGAGCGAAGGAGCCGCCCGCATGGAGATTACCACGGTCGGCCTAGATCTGGCCAACAATTTGCGGCTTGTCTTGGCTTTACGTCGCTCCAAAATCCAACAGCTTGTATGAAGAAGGCCGGATATCAGCCTGTGTCACCAAGCGCGCTTAAAGCTGCCAGATGGGCATGAAGCATGGGTTTTAGCTGGGCGTGAAGGGTGTCATCCTGAATGGTGGGCAGCAAGCTTGTGAGGAGTTGCATCAGACAGGTTAGATGATGCTGTATGAAGTCAGGTGCGGTGTCCGGCGCTTTTAGCGGGGGCAGGGCTTGCGGAGGCGTACCGCCAAGCCGTTGGATGATAAGACGTAACTGATTGCACCAGCGCGTTTGGTCCGCTGAGAGTCCGGGGAGCAGACCGGTGGGCAGGTCCAACGCCGCCATCTGGAGCAACTGCTCCGCCTGCAACAGGCTGGTGAGGGCGCATAACAACTCGCCGGGCGGTAAAAATCCCATATAGGCGCCGCTTATCTCATGCGCGAGGCAGGCGGGTGAGGCAGGGGGCTTTGCTTGCATGTTTCCGGCCTCCTGAATAAAGAGGTATAAATAATGCATGTTTTTAGCCGTTTGTCATGCGCTTTGTGCAAATGGTGCCACGACCATAGATATGCATGCTTTCTTTGGCTTGGGCATCGGGCTTGAGCGGCTAATCCTGGGTTTTTGTTTGATCTGATGTCTATTCTGCTTCGTTTGACCAGCGTTTGGCAGCGCTTTCTGCCGCAGACCCCCGCAACCAGCCATGGTGAGAAAATGCGGGCCAGTCTGGGGGCTTTGCTGGGGATCGGCCTGACCGGGCTGGTGAGTACAAAGGTGGCTGGAACGCCGGATACGCTTCCATTGCTAATTGCACCGATGGGCGCTTCCGCCGTGCTGTTGTTTGCTGTGCCCGCGAGCCCCCTGGCGCAGCCTTGGTCGATTATGGGGGGGAATCTGGTGGCGGCTATAATCGGCGTGACAGCGGCGCACCTGATCGCGGCGCCGCTGCTGGCGGCGTCCGTCGCCATTTCTGGGGTACTGGCAGCGATGTCATTGTTGCGATGTGTGCATCCGCCCGGCGGCGCGGTGGCGCTAACAGCCGTGCTCGGCGGCCCGCATGTGCTAGCCCTTGGGTATGAGTTCGCGCTGGTGCCGGTGGGGCTTAACTCGTTGCTGCTTTGCCTAGTGGCGATTGCTTTTAACAACAGCACCGGGCGGTCTTATCCGCACCATGCCCATGCGTCGGTTCATCCGCACCCGCCGGTCCGCCAACCGGTGATTAGCGCGGCGGAACTCGATGAGGTGCTGGCTGATTATGGTGAGAATATCGATATCAGCCGCGATGACCTGGAAGCATTGTTCCGGGAACTGGTCGGCCGCACCCAGCGCAACAGGGTTGGCGTGTGAAATGTTTGGGGATGTACAGGGGAAGTGGCGGAGAGACAGGGATTCGAACCCTGGGTACGCTATTAACGTACACACGCTTTCCAAGCGTGCGCCTTAAGCCGCTCGGCCATCTCTCCATCCAGCGTGGGAGCACTCTCTACTCAAATGCGTTGCTTCTGCCAAGCCCAGGGAGGACAAAAAAACGCCGCCCATTGGGGCGGCGTTGGGGGGAGGGGTTAGCCATCCATTTTCAGGGCGGCGAGGAAGGCGCTTTGCGGGATTTCCACCTTGCCGAACTGGCGCATCCGCTTTTTACCTTCTTTCTGCTTTTCTAGCAGCTTGCGCTTACGGCTGATGTCACCGCCATAGCATTTGGCGGTCACGTCCTTGGACAGGGCTGAGATGGTCTCGCGCGCGATAATCCGTCCGCCAATGGCCGCCTGCACGGCGATCTTGAAGAGCTGTTTGGGGATCAAGTCCTTCAGCTTGCCGCAGATGGCGCGCCCGCGTGTTTCCGCCTGGGCGCGGTGGGCTATGAATGAGAGCGCATCCACCGGCTCGGCATTCACCAGAATTGAGATTTTCACCAGGTCCGATTCGGCGTAATCCTCAAGCTGATAGTCGAAGCTGGCATAGCCGCGGCTGACGGATTTCAGGCGGTCGTAGAAATCGAACACCACCTCGTTCAGCGGCAGCTTATAAACCGCCATGGCACGGTTGCCGACGTAGGTTAGGTCGATTTGCTGGCCGCGCCGTTCGGAGCAGAGGGTGAGAATGGCGCCCAGATAATCATCCGGCACCATGATGGTCGCCTTGATCCAGGGCTCCTCGATATGGTCGATGATCGAGCCATCCGGCATGTCCGCCGGGTTGTGAAGCTCCTCCATCTCACCGTTGGTCTTGAATACATGATAGACCACGGAGGGAGCGGTTGCGATCAGGTTGAGGTCGAACTCACGGGAGAGGCGCTCCTGGATGATTTCCAGATGCAGCAGGCCCAGGAAGCCGCAGCGAAAGCCAAAGCCCAGCGCGGCTGAGGTCTCTGCTTCGTAATGGAAGCTGGCATCGTTGAGGCGCAGCTTTGCGAGGCTGTCACGCAACTTCTCGAAATCATCGGCATCAACCGGGAACAGGCCGCACCACACCACCGGCACGGAGGGTTTGAAGCCCGGCAGAGGCGTGGGGGCGGGGCGGCGGTCCTCGGTAATGGTGTCGCCCACATTACAATCCGCCACGGTTTTGATGGCGGCCGTGATGTAGCCCATCTCGCCGGGGCCCATCTCGTCCACCGAGCGCATTTTGGGAGTAAAGACGCCAAGCTGCTCCACCGGATGCACCGCTCCCGTGGACATCATGCGGATCTTTTGGCCCTTTTTCAGCACGCCGTTTTTCACGCGCACCAGAATCACCACGCCGAGATATTGGTCGTACCAGCTATCCACCAGCAGGGCCTGAAGCGCGGCCGCGGCATCGCCCTTGGGCGGTGGTAGCTTGGTGACCAGCGCGTCCAGCACGCCTTCGATATTCAGGCCAGTCTTGGCAGAGATTTCCACGGCTTCCGAGGCATCAATGCCGATCACGTCCTCGATCTGCTGTTTCACGCGCGGCACGTCGGCGGCAGGCAGATCAACCTTGTTGAGTACCGGCACAATCTCGTGGTTCGCATCCAGCGCCTGATAGACATTGGCGAGCGTCTGCGCCTCAACCCCCTGGGAGGCATCCACCACCAGCAACGAGCCTTCGCACGCGGCGAGAGAGCGGCTGACCTCGTAGGCGAAGTCCACATGGCCGGGTGTGTCCATGAGGTTCAGCACATAGGTCTTGCCGTCCTTGGCAGGGTATTCAAGCCGCACGGTCTGCGCCTTGATCGTAATGCCACGCTCTTTCTCGATCTCCATATTATCGAGCACCTGCTCGGTCATTTCACGCGCGGTGAGGCCGCCGCAAAATTGAATAAGCCGGTCGGCCAGGGTGGATTTACCATGGTCGATATGGGCGATGATGGAGAAATTGCGGATCAGTTCGAGAGGTGTGCCGGTCATGGCGGGTCTTTACGGCAAGTTGGGGGGGGATGTCATGGGGCGAATCACGCGGCTTCCATCTCTTGCCGCAAGGCTGCCACCAAAGCGGCGGCGGGCATGGCGCGGGCCAGGGCCGCACCTTGCCCGGCCCATTGCGCGCCAAAGCCGCTCTCGCCCGCCGCTTTGGCCGCCGCGTTCAGGGCCTTACCGGCGTCAAAGGCGATGGGATAGTCCGGCAGCGGCGGCGGATTTTGGGTGACCAGGGCGGTGAAGCGGTTGGCTAGGCAGCGCGCCGGGCGGCCGGAAATCAGACGGGTGAGGCGGGTTTTGTCCGCATCCGGTCCCAGCAAGGCCGCACGGTAGGCGGCGTCCGCAGCGGATTCCGGGCAGGCGATGAAGGCGGTGCCAAGCTGTGCGGCCACCGCGCCCAGCGTCAGCGCGGCCTTGATTCCGGCGCCATCCATGATCCCTCCGGCGGCGATCACGGGCAGGCGGGTGTTTTTCACCAGTAAGCGGGTCAGGGCCAATGTGCTCAGCGCTTCATCCGGCGCCTGCGGGTCGAACACGCCGCGATGCCCGCCAGCTTCGATTCCCTGGGCGATAACCCCGTCAATTCCCGCCTGTTCCGCCAGCCGGGCTTCGGTGAGGTTGGTGGCGGAGGCCAGGAGGATCGCGCCGCTGGCTTTCAGCGCGGCGATGGTCGAGGAATCTGGTAGGCCGAAATGGAAGCTGATGACACCGGGCCGGGTTTCCAGCAGCAGGGCGCGCATCTCCGGGTCATCCAGAAAACTTCTGTAGATTTCGCGCAGTGCGGTTGGCGGGGCGGCGCCGAATTGCTGGAACAATGGGCCCAGCCAGTTCAGCCAGCCTTGCTCGCGCGTGGCATCCGCCACAGCGGGTCGATGGACAAACAGATTCACGTTGAAAAGGCGGTTGGTGGCCTGGCGGACTTGGTCGATCATTGTCCGCGCACCGGCGGCGTTGGTCGCCCCCAGGCCCAGCGAACCCAGCGCGCCCGCATTGCAGACGGCGGCGGCGAGGGCAGGGGTGGACACACCCGCCATTGGCGCCTGCACCAGCGGCAGGGTCAAGCCGAGTTGATCTATCAGGTTCATCCTGTCTCTCCTGTGGCAGCGTGATTCAGCCCGGCACGCGAATGGCGCTCAACCCCGCCGCCAGGGCGGCTCGCATGTCCGGCATATTCAACGCCACGCAGCCCGCCGTGGGAGCGTAGTCCGGTGTGGCGATGTGAAAGAAAATGGCCGAGCCACGCCCTGGCAGGATAGGGGCCAGATTCCAATCCAGTACGCCGATAATGTCATAAACCCCGTCTGCGCGCCAAAGCTCTTCATGACTGGCGGGGTAGGGCAGGCGCACGGGCTTGTTATAGGCGGCATCCGCCGGGGCGTCGCACCAGCCATCGTTGGGGGAAAGGGGCTCCAGCGGCACGGCGCAGCACGGCGGGGCCAGACGGTCCGCACGGTAGAGAATACGGACCAGTTTGAGCAGCCCGGCGGGGGTGGCGCCGTCGCCCTCCCGCTTTTGGGATGTTATGCCCCCGCGCCCATGGGCGGCGCGCAGTGTCAGCCCGGCGCCGCGCAGCGTACCGCCTTGTAGCAGGAACTCAACCAAGCAGATGCCCGAAGCGCTTGGCCTTCGTCTCCAGGTAAGAATTGTTCACGCCGTTCGGGTCGAACTGGTGCGGGACGCGCTCGGTAATGTTGATGCCGCAAGCGCGCAGGGACGCCACCTTCTCGGGATTATTGGTGAGCAGCCGGATTTTTTCGATGCCCAGCGCCTCCAGCATGGCGGCGGCAATGTGGAAATTACGCTCATCCGCCTGCCAGCCCAGCGCCTTGTTGGCGTCCAGCGTGTCCAGCCCTTCATCCTGCAAGGTGTAGGCGCGCAGTTTGTTGATGAGGCCGATGCCGCGCCCCTCCTGCGCCAGATACAGCACCGCGCCGTGGCCTTCCTGCCCCATGCGGGCGATGGCACCTTGAAGCTGCGGCCCGCAATCGCAACGCAGGCTGCCCAGCAGGTCGCCGGTGAAACATTCGGAGTGAAGCCGCACCAGTGGGGCGTCCTGTTTCTCCGGTTCGCCCACCAAAATTGCCATGTGCTCGATTCCCTGGTCCAGCGCCCGGAAGGCGACGAGCCGGGCATCCCGAGCGGCATCCAGCGGCACTGAGACCTCGGCAACCTTCATCAGCGTGGAGGCGAGTTCTAGTGGGTAAGCCAGTAGATCGGCGGCGGGGACGCTTAAGAGATCGGCGCCCTCCTTTCGGCTGGCCCAGCCGGGGCGGACCGGGGCGGCGACCATAGCGGGCAGCAGCCGGGCGAGCTTCCCCAGCGCCAAGGCGGCTTCAGCCTCCACGGGCGGGGTGATCGTCTCAAAGCTGGGCAGAATCTGTTCCATAGTCGGGTCGGCGGCGCGCTTTAAGCTGTCCGCGTCAATCAATGGCCGCGCCAGCTTCAGCGCGATGGCGGGGACGGTTTGCGGCACGTCATGTTTCAGTATCGCCGCGGCGCGGGACGGCGCGAGCAGCAAGGACGCCTCGCCGGTGGAAAGCAGATCGATCAGCCGCAGCCCTTCCGCGCCCACGGTTTCCGCTGGGGCAAGGATCAGAGGGTTACGGGCGGCCAGCACCACCGGTACACCGCGTCTGGCATCGGCGATGGCGCGGTGCACGGCCCTGGTGCGGGGCGTTCCGAGCGGATTCTGGAAGGGCGTTAGGGTGGCAGTCATTTATTTAAAATAATGACTGCGGAAGCATCTGGCCAGAGAGGCTGACACTGCGTTGAAACGCGGTTACTCTAGGAAGTGTATAAAAAGGAGCACAAAATGGCGGGTTCACGTCCCGTGCTAGTGGTGGATGACGACGAGGCCTTGCGTGGCGCGTTGGTGGAGCAGCTACAGGTCAACGGCGAATTCGTGCCGCATGAGGCTGCGTCTCTGGCGGATGCTGAGATCAAGCTCTCCAACGGCGTTCGGTACGATGCGCTCCTGCTGGATGTCGGTCTGCCGGACGGGGATGGGCGGGATTTCTGCCGCAAGCTGCGCGAGCGCGGCATTAAAATGCCGATCATCATGCTAACTGGCTCCAATGAGGAAGAGGACGTGGTGCGGGGGCTCGATTCAGGGGCCAATGACTATTTGGCCAAGCCGTTCCGGCTGAATGAGCTGCTGGCCCGGCTGCGCGCTCATCTCCGCAGCTTTGAAAATTCAGAGGATGCCGAGATCAAGTTGGGACCCTACCGGTTTCGGCCCGCCGCCCGGCAGCTTCTGGATGAGCAGGGCGGCAAGATCCGGCTGACGGATAAGGAAGCCTCGATTCTTAAATATCTTTACCGGGCGGGCCAAGCCGTGCCGCGCCAGACGCTGCTGGAAGTGGTGTGGGGATATAATCAGGGCGTTTCCACCCATACGCTGGAAACCCATGTTTACCGGCTGCGCCAGAAGATTGAGCATGATCCGCAGAATGCGCGGATTCTGGTGACGGATGCTGGAGGCTACCGGTTAAACCCCTGACCCCATCCGGCGATGCCCTCCAGGCAGAGCTGGAAAATTTCCAGTGAGTCGAATGGGCGGCATTGTCCGTCAGGCGGCAAGGTTAGGGGCAGGGTCAGGCTGCCTTCAATCATCAGATTATCGGCCAAGCCAAAATCTTCGATCGCCGTGCCGGGCAAGGCATCGTCCGGCTGGGCGCGCGAGCGTGCCGCGAAGCTGACGGCGCTGTTGGAATAGCCAAAAACCGGCTTGCCTTGCCCCAGAAACCAGCCCAACTCCACCAGCGTGCCCGCATCTGCCGAGGCACCGCGAAACGGGGTGAGGTTGGCGAGAATGGCGTCACTCTCACGCATCATTCGCAAATCATCCGCGTAGATTTCCTGCCAGAGCTGGGCAGCGGGGCGGGCCATGTCCAGGTCCGGGTTGAAGGGGGCAATGCCCGTCATGCCGAATTCAGCACAGAGGCGGCATTTGGCCTCGGCCTGGGCGGCGGCGTTGGGCAGAAACACGTCCGGCCCGGCGAGGTAGAGTTTTAAAGGAGCGCGCATTAGCCACAAGATCAACCGTGCTGCGATTCCTGGTCAATATGTTGTGGGCAGAGCGAATTTTCTTGGCAGAGCGCTGCCTCTTGTCTTCATAATGAATATGCATCGGAATGATGTGCAACGGGCGACTCAAAGCCCGTGTCAGGAGGATACGGAATGTCTAGATTTTCAAGACGTAAGATATTAGCGGCTGGGGCGGCGGGGGGTGCGATAACCGCTACGGCAGCCGCACAGGCGGCGGGTGTATTCGGCAACCCGGATAACCCGCCGGAAGGGAAGATGAACGTCACCAACCCCAACGCTTTTGTTGATCCGGGGCCGCAAAACCCGGCCATGGCCAACCAGATGCCGGCCTTCTTGAACCCGCCGCCTACAGATGTCGGTGGTATGCCGATGTTCTGGTCCTCTTTTAACATCGCCCCCAAACGCGTGCAGGATGGCGGCTGGGCGCGGCAGGTAACAACGGCGGATTTCCCAATTTCGGTGGATATTGCCGGGGTGAATATGCGTCTGGGGTCGGGCGGGATTCGGGAGTTGCATTGGCACCAGCAGGCGGAATGGTCGATTATGACCTATGGCAAATGCCGGGTGACGGCGGTGGACCAGAATGGCCATGCTTTTGTGGCCGACGTGCAGGCCGGGGATTTATGGTACTTCCCGGCGGGTGTGCCGCATTCTCTGCAAGGGCTGGGGCCGGATGGCTGCGAGTTTGTGCTGTGTTTTGATAACGGCGCGGCCTCGGAGGATAATACGCTGCTGGTGACGGATTGGTTTGCCCATACGCCACCTGATATTCTGGCCAAGAATTTCGGCGTGCCGCAATCGGCCTTTGAGAATATCCCGTTACATCAGCGTTGGATTTTCCAAGGTAAGGAGCCAGGGTCTCTGGCCAGCGACATTGCCGAGATCACCCCGGATGCCGGCGCGCCGCCCAACCCGTTCGTGTTCCATCTCTCCACGATGAAGCCCAACCAGCAGACGAAAAGCGGCATGGTACAGATCGCGGACAGTACGAATTTCAAGGCCTCCACGACCATCGCGGCGGCGATGGTGACGGTGAAGCCGGGCGGAATGCGCGCGATGCACTGGCACCCCACCGCCGATGAATGGCAATATTACCTCAAAGGGCAGGCGCGGATGACCGTGTTCAATACCGGACCGCAAGCCATTACCGCCAATTTCAACCCCGGTGATGTTGGTTATGTGAAGAAGAATTTTGGCCATTACATCGAGAATACGGGCAGCGATGAACTGGTGTTTCTGGAGGTGTTCCGCTCGGACAAATATGCCGAGGTCACGCTGATGAACTGGCTGGCTCATACGCCGAAGGCGATGGTTGAGCAGACTCTGAACCTCTCGGCGGAAACTATTTCGCATTTCGCGCGCAAGGTGGAGGATATTCTGCCCTCCTGAACAGCTAACCAAAAGCCCCGCCGCGCTGCGGGGCCTTTGGTTTTTCAGACGGCTTCGGCTAGGCTGGTATGTGAGCGCAGCAGCGCCATCAGCCCGTCAAACGCCTCATTCAGGCTCTTGCCGCTGGTGTTGAAGGTGAGATCCGCCTTGGCGTAGAAACCCACCCGGCTTTCCAGGGTCAGGCGGATATCGTCCACGCCGTTTCGGTTGCCGGGCAACTGGCGCATGTCGCCCTGGGCGAGCACGCGGGCGAAGTGGTCCTCCGGCGTGGCCTGCAGCCAGATTGTCAAGCAGTTGTTAAGCAGGAAATCGAAGGTTGAGGTGTCGCCCACCAGCCCGCCCGCCGTGGCGATTACGCAGGCCTGATGGCCTTGCAGCGATTCCTCCAGCGCCTGCCGTTCATACCGCCGATAGGCGTTGGAACCGTAAAGCGCCTGGATTTCCACCGGCGCACAGCCCGCGAGACGGGTGATCTCCGCGCGCAGCTCTACGAAGGGAAACCCGAGCTTGGCCGCGACCATCTGGCCGAGTGTGGATTTGCCCGCCCCGCGCAGACCGATAAAGGCGATGCGGTTGGCGCGCGTGCCGGTCATGTGGCCATGCGGCCCGCCAAACAACTCGCCCAGAGAGCGCAGCGCGCGTTCAATCTCACAGGGTTCGCGCCCGTGAAGCAAGCGGCGGATGGACAGCCATTCAGGCGAGGAGGTTGTTTCATCGCCCAGAAGCTCGGCCAGCGGGCAGTCCAGCGCCTGTGCCACCTGGGCCAGAACCAGAATCGAGACATTGCCGGTGCCGGATTCAAGATTGGCGAGATGCCGCTCGGACACATCCGCCTCGCCAGCCAGAACGCGGCGCGTCATGCCGCGGCGCGCGCGCAATAATTTCACGCGCTTGCCGAGGCCGTGCAGCAGCTCGGTTTCGTCAATCGGGGTCATGAGGTTGGATTCAATTCGGAAGCCATCGGAGGCCGCTAGCACTTTTTTGCCGGAAGACAAAGGGGGAACAGCGAATAATTGGTAATATAATGCATAAAATTGATGGCGTCAGAGCCCGCCTGAATTTGGCGGCGTGTGGGACCTCTTGCCGGGGGCGGGGGGTGGTGCCATGTCTCAGCTCATGACAGAGCATTACGATCCGGTGGGCTGGCATGGCACCACCATTTTGTCCGTTCGCCGCAATGGCCAGGTTGTCGTGGCCGGGGACGGGCAGGTATCGCTCGGCAACACCGTTGTAAAGGGGAACGCGCGCAAGGTGCGGCGGATCGGCAACGGCAACGTGATCGCCGGTTTTGCCGGGGCCACGGCTGACGCCTTCACCCTTTTGGAACGGCTCGAAGCGAAGTTGGAGCGTTTTCCCAATCAGTTGGAACGCGCCTGTGTGGAGCTGGCGAAAGATTGGCGGACAGACCGCTATTTACGCCGGTTGGAGGCGATGTTGATTGTCGCGGATAAGGAGCGGGGCTTCACCCTCACCGGCAATGGTGACGTGCTGGAGCCGAATGATGGCATTATCGCCATTGGCTCCGGCGGCAATTATGCCCTGGCCGCCGCCCGCGCGCTGATGACGGTGCCTGATCTCACGGCGGAGGAAATTGCCCGCCGAGCAATGAAGATCGCTGCGGATATCTGCGTCTACACCAATGAAAACCTGATTGTTGAAGCGATCTGATGGATATTCCCGTTTACTCCCCCCGCGAGATCGTCTCCGAGCTCGACCGGTTCATCATCGGCCAGAACGACGCCAAGCGCGCCGTGGCCATCGCCCTGCGCAACCGCTGGCGCCGCCAGCAGTTGCCCGAGGATATGCGCGATGAGGTGGTGCCGAAGAACATTCTGATGATCGGCCCTACCGGCTGCGGCAAGACCGAGATCGCAAGGCGCCTCGCCAAGCTGGCCCAGGCGCCGTTTCTGAAAGTGGAGGCCACAAAATTCACCGAGGTTGGCTATGTTGGCCGCGATGTGGAAAGCATCGTGCGTGATCTGGTGGAAGCCTCCATCACCATGCTGCGTGAGCAGAGCCGCAAGGGCGTGGAAGCCAAGGCGGAACTCAATGCCGAGGAACGGATCATCACCGCTCTGGTGGGCGAGAATGCCTCTGCTGACACGCGGGTGAAGTTCCGACGCATGCTCCGCGCCGGTGAACTGGAGGACAAGGAGATCGAAGTCGCGGTTTCCGAGCCGCATGGCACGCCGGTTGGAATTATCGATCTGCCCAACATGCCGCCGGGCGGCGCCATCAATCTGGGCGATATGATGAAAGGCATGTTCGGCCGCCAGGCGCAGAAACGCAAAATGCTGGTGCCCGACGCCCGCAAGGCCCTGGAGCGCGAGGAGGCCGATAAGCTGCTCGATACCGACGCGCTTACCAAGGATGCGGTGACCCATGCGGAGCAGAACGGCATCGTCTTTCTCGATGAGATCGACAAAATCTGCGCGCGCTCCGACAGCGGCTTTAAAGGCGGCGATGTCTCCCGCGAGGGCGTGCAGCGCGATTTGCTGCCCTTGATCGAGGGCACCACCGTTTCCACCAAATACGGTCCGGTGAAGACGGACTATATCCTGTTCATCGCCTCTGGCGCCTTCCATGTCGCCAAGCCGTCTGACCTGCTGCCGGAATTGCAGGGGCGTCTGCCGATTCGCGTGGAGCTGAACTCGCTCTCGCGCGAAGATTTCAAGAGCATCCTTACAGATACCGAGCATTCCTTGCTGAAGCAGTCCGTGGCGTTGCTGGGGACTGAGAAGGTGACACTCACATTCAAGGACGATTCGGTGGATGCCATCGCCTCGCTGGCGTTCGATATCAATGAACGGGTCGAGAATATCGGTGCACGCCGTCTGGCCACTGTGATTGAGCGGATGCTGGAAGATATCTCGTTCTCCGCCGCTGACCGGCCGGGCGAGGAAGTGACCATCGACGCGGCCTATGTGAACGAACGCGTGGCGCCGCTCGCCTCCAAGGGCGATTTGTCCCGGTTTATTCTCTG
The DNA here is from genome assembly GCF_900129125.1 of Acidocella aminolytica 101 = DSM 11237. Lineage (GTDB taxonomy): Bacteria > Pseudomonadota > Alphaproteobacteria > Acetobacterales > Acetobacteraceae > Acidocella > Acidocella aminolytica. The sequence goes on from NZ_FQVJ01000065.1 coordinate 12,281, forward strand.
ACCAAATAAAAAGCCGCCTTCCGGGCGGCTCAGACTGCTGACAACCCCCGTCATTTTTGGCGGGGTTTTGTTTTATTTATTGTTTGGCTTGTAATTGTTCTGTTTGTGAGGGGTTTTCCCTCTCAGGCCGGGCTTGGCGTTGGTGCTTTGGTGAGTGCCATGGCGATTTTTTTGATATTTTGTGCGGTGGCGGCGAGCAGGCATTGGCAGGTGACGCCGGTTAAGCCTCGGAAGCGTGCGTAGCGGTGTCCGAGGAGTTGGTTGGCATCGGCGAAGGACCGCTCGACCGTCTCTTTTCGTCGTTTATAGATGGCCTTGCCCCATGAGGTGAGGCGGTTGGCGTCGGTCCGCTCGCGGGCCTCGCGCCAGA
>NZ_FQVJ01000067.1 GCF_900129125.1 Acidocella aminolytica 101 = DSM 11237
CCCGGCCATAGCCATCATCGACCTCATAACGGCCGAGCCGGGCCAGCCCGAGCACCTGGCCGGCCGCGTCCTCGAATTGCGACATCGCCCGCTTGAACTGCATCAGCGCCAGGTCGCCAGGCGCGCGGTCATCCTCGCCGGCATTGCTGTACATGAACTTCTGCAAACGCCGCCCGATCTTGGATGCCGGCATCCACTGGAAAACGATCGTATGGCGCGTGTCGTAGAACGTGCCTTGCGACCGGAACTGGCGTTCCCGCTCACGATCGATCATCCGCGATATCTGGTCCGGGAAATGGCTGGCGTCACGCGGCGGGTAGGATTCGACAGGCTCGCGGATCGCATCGATCCACACCGCCCAGCCCGCGCCGAACCGCGAGAGCGCACGGTTTACCCGTGCCGTCAGGTCGTTATATTCCTCGGGAGAGGCGGCAAACATATCGGGCGGGCTATATTCATAGCCCATCAACAACGAACCGTCCTTGTTCACTACAATGCCGTCATCGACCACGAATCCCCAATTCAGGATATCGGGCAGACCTTTCGCAGTGTCGCGATATGGCTTGAGACTCAGCATCAGAGTTGCTTCCGGATACGATCATCGACGCGCGCCGGCCGCGACCGGGGCGGATAATAGGCGCGATAAGCCCGCGCCCGCCGATAAACCTTGAGAAATTGGGGATCGATCTTGGCGAGCCAGCGCAGCATCGCCGTGCCGAACACGCCGAGCGACACGCCGACCACGACGGAGAAGATTGTCTGCGTCGTTACCGGCAAGCCGACAGAGAACACGATGAGGCCCAGCATCAGATCGCGTTCGCCGCCCGCGATCAAATGCGGCCGCCAGAGCGCGCGATGGATCGGCAGGCGACGGAGCGCCATCAGATCACCGCGCCAGAAAACAACGCGACGATTTGCGATGCGCCGAGCAACAATGAGCCCGCCATCACGACGTAAAGCAGGCGACGCATGAACTCGCTCATCTCACCGAAGAACACGAGCCCGGCGCCGGCCATGACCAACCCGATCATCGTGATGGCGTAGGCGAACGGGCCGGTAATTGTATTCTCAATCGACTGCAACGGACCCATGAAGGGCAAATTGCTGCCCCCGCCGCCCGTGCTTGCTGCTAGTGCCGCCCGCGACATCGCCGCCATCACCACAGCCGACATCCCAGCCCGCGCCGACAAACGGCGCACGCGATCAAACAATCTCATCTTATTCTCCATTGTTCCGCACGAGCGACAACCGCTTGCGCCATCAACTTGACCGGCGCCGCTCTTGCGGCGGCCGCTCCACCTGCCAGCTCGCCGCCAGCGGTCACTGCGCATGAGCCCATTACTCATGCGGCTTGATCCCATTCAATGTCGTAGGACGTGCCATTCCAGCCAGCGACGGTCGCAATGCCTTGCACCCTCCGCGCCCCTTCCTTGGTCTTGGCGATGGTGACGATCACATCGACGGCTTCACCAATCAGCTCGACCGCCGAGCCGGTGAACGCCTCGGCCACCAGAAATTCCATGCGCCTAAGCGCCGCCCGAGGATCATCGACATTACTATGAACGGTCGCGACCCCGCCGGGATGCCCCGTCGTCCAGGATTTAAGTAGAGTCAGCGCGGCCCGGTCACGGACCTCGCCGACGATAATCCGGTCCGGACGTTGCCGCAGCGCGTGCCGCAAAAGCCGGTCCATCGGCGCCGGTTCGCTGGTCCGCATCGCAATCACGTTTTGAGACGCACACTGCAACTCCCGCGTGTCCTCAAGAATCGCGAGCCGATGTTCCGGCGTCACCCGTGCGATATAATCGATGATCGCATTGGCGAATGTGGTCTTGCCAGATCCGGTGCCGCCGCTGACAAGAATGTTTTTTCGATCCGCGATCGCGGCCGTCAGAATGCCCATCTGCCGCGCCGATATAATCCCATTGTCGCGGTAAGTTTCCAGCGGGAAAATCCGCTTCGCCGGAACCCGGATCGAAAAGCACGGCGCTTCCACCACCGGAGGAATCACCGCACTAAACCGCGAGCCATCAAGCGGTAGCTCACATTCCAACATCGGGCTGTCGCGCGTGAGAGTCGTCGGAATCGTGGAGGCAACCGTTGCCATGAGGCTTTCAGCCTGGCCCGGCAACATGGTCCCTACCGGGACCATCGGCTGGCCGAGACGTTCGGCCCAAAGCCGCCCGTCAGCATTCAATATGATCTCAATGACATCATCCTGCGAAAGCAGGTCGCAAACCAGCGGGCCAAGCTCGCGACGGAGCTTATCATGAACCCGCTGTGTTACTTCGCGTGACGCCGACATGATCCGGATACCTCCGGATCGTAGTCTATAGCTAATGGTCTAAGGGGTCAATCAGTTCGGCGTAAAAATAGATCAGCAACCCTGATTTCCAAGGCATGTGCTACTCTAGCGAGTGTGTCAAGCGTCGCATTGTTCCGCGCATTACGGAGATTGGAGATCAGTGCCGCGTTCAAACCCGTCAGACGGCCCAGCTCGGGATTTGTCAGATGCAATTCCTGCATCCGCCGATTCACAACATCCGCGATCAGCATTCGTTCAGTTAAAGCGGGTTCTCCCCGGCTCGGGGGCCGATTCGGCAACGCATCCTCCATAGGGTCCAATGTCCCTCGGTCAACCACAGATGCCGCCCAATGCGACCGCGATTCCCCGAGAGGCTGGGCTCCTATATGACACAAGATGACGTGCCTGTGTTGGATTCCAAATAATTGCACTCATTTCATATTGCCGCTGTTCGCAAGCTAAAAATTCCGCAACAGTTACCATATGTTCGACACGACGGCATGCCCTCAGCATCATAGATTATCCCGCAAATACGCCCTTTTTTCGGCAATCGTCAAATCGTCTTTAGACAATGATTGCTTGACTAGATTGCCGTTTTGCCGCAAACGGCATTATGCCTTTTAGGAAAGGACCCGGAAATGCCGCTCTATTGCTGCCTGTTTCCCCAAGCCGCTGTTTCTCTCACATCACTCGCAAGCATCGGACGGAGGCTCGCCATCGATGCTCGTTTAGCCCAAGGCGAAACCCTCGGCTTGGTCGAAGCCGCGACCGTTCAAGTCGCCACCCACTACGCCCTCGCCTGGCGTGATACCCTCGCCGGCCAACCCGATACCCTGCCCAGGCTTGGCCTGAAATTCCGGCAGGAAGGGCGGTTTCATATTCTCTACCGGCCGACCGGGCCGCTGCTCGACCCGGCCGACTGGATGCTGACCGCCCCTCCGGGCGAAAGCGTCTCGCTTGACCAAATCCGCGCCGCTCGTGAACGCTTCATCTACGCCCACCGGCGCGAGGATTACTCCCCCTACGATACCCTTGCGGCCTACCGGAAACGCAGCGCGCGGCTGCCATTTAATGCCACCGCCGACGCGATTTGGGGCATCGCTACCCGCGATGCCCTCGATGCCGCGCAAGAGTTCGGCCCCGTCTGCGCCGGGGCCGAACTCGTTCCCCTTGCCCAAACCGCGCCGCTTATGCCTCGCGCCGAAGATTCCACTGTCCCAGGGTTCCGAGGCGCTGACGCTCCCGCTAACCTTGAGTCCATTCTTGGAGCCTAACAAATGAACGAAGAATACGAAATTGAACTGCCGGGTGATGCCGTTCCCGATGATATAGAGACTTATCTAGAAAGAATCCCAGAGATGGCAATCAGGGTCCGAATCGACCAGGCAAACACCTCTTTTTCAAAATATAACTTCTTCACCTGGTCTAGTAACCGTGTGTCGGTATTGCCACCGGATCAGCGCGAGAAAATAAACGATCTTCTCAACACAGCCGATTATGTGGATTTTTCTTGCATGAGCCCACAATTGAAACAGATTTTATGGAAGGGTGTGCGATTCTATTACGGTTTATCCGAACAGGAGTTTCCCTTCCCGGAGTCACTTAAGGGTAAGCTCTTTTCCGTCAGTTCCAGAAAAACCCGCGCCTCACTTCGCAGCGCTGGCATTATTGTCGTTATTGTTTTTGCATTTTTTTCCGGTGCCTTGATAGGAAACACCGTCGGAAAAATTCAATCACGACCTGATTCTTCCTTCCCATCAGAGGCAGTGTTGCCAGAACAAGCTCAAATGAGCACACCCGCCGCAACGGCTAAAAGCGTGACCGCCGAATCCATTCCAAAATTCATAACGAAAGCCTCTCAATCTCAACATTAACCGACATTAAAATCCGGTGCGTTCTAGGAGTCCTTCGCCTTGGCTTTAATCCGAGATTCTTCTGTCCAACCTGCATTTTCCTCTCGATAGCAAGCGATCCGAGCGAGAGAACGATGAACACGAAACACGGCATATGGACGCATCAGGCGGCCAAGGGGCCGCCTGACCGGGCTCTACTCCGCTGCGCTCCACCAAGCCCCCTACAGGGTCTCGGCCCTCCGGGTAACGATCCCTTGCGCAACCGCGGCACCGATCTTGGCATAACCAATCAGCCAGTTCCGACCTCACAACGGCACCCCAAAGGCCGCCAGCCTCACTGCGAGACCCGGCAGCGGACCATACGGCTCAAACAGCATCCCCCCTCCGTCCGAAACAAACACCGTCAGGACGCACGACACCCGCAGGGAACGAACAAACCAGCACCTTCCTTGGCGTCATCCACCCCACCCGTGTCGAACCAGGCCACAGCATCCATTACGAGGCTGCCGCAAAGCCCGACACGATCCGTTCAAGCCCATTCAGCGGGGCATGAAACCGAGCCGACCAGCTCGCCGCAACCGGCACCGAACCACCATACGTCTCCCCACGCACGAACCACCAAACGGCCTCTACCGATGGGGACGATCACCGGCCTGCCGAAACCCCGCAACCTCCACCTGCGGCTATTTTCCCCTGCCCTGCGGGCATTCCTCGCGAGGCAAAATAGCCGCCGGTTCCGGCCCTCCGCTGCGCTGCGGCCGCTTCGCGGTGCAGGGCTCCGGCTGGCCGGTGCTTTTACGCCCCATCGAGGCCGATAGGCGGCCCGAAACAACAGGAGACTAATCATGGCGATCATCGGCACCTTTACCCGCGACGAGCACGGCTTCAACGGCACCATCAAGACCCTCACCCTGAACGTGAAAGCACAGATCAAGAAAGTCGAGGTTTCCAGCGAGAAGGCCCCCGACTATCGGATCACCGCTGGCTCGGTCGAACTCGGGGCCGGGTGGACCAAAACCAGCAAGGAAGGGCGCGAATATATCTCGCTCAAACTCGACGATCCGAGCTTCCCCGCGCCGGTGTTCGCCAACCTGGTCGAACAGGATAGCGGGTTCGGCCTCATCTGGACTCGCTCCTAACCGGGTCACACGCGCAGCGGCGGCCTTTGGGCCGCCGTTCGCATGTCAATAACTGGCTGATGCACCGGATAGACCGGACGATCGAGCGCCCGGCCACGCCGCCCGCAACGCGGCACCAAGGCCGGCCCCCCACCGATCATGAGAAAAGCCATGCAGCGCGCGCGGTTTCATTCGCCGCAGACGCGGCAATAAGGGAAAGCGAGCGTTCCCCTCGCCTCCCCAAAGCGCCGCCTACTGGCTGGCAGGGCCGCCCAGGGCGGCAGGGCTTCACCCCGCGCCTCGCGCAGCCCGGCCCGCCTCGCCGGCACTTCTCCCCACCACACCCCCGTTCACACCAGAAAAAGGGGCGGGGGTTTTTTCAAGCAATTCCGCCCCAATCTGCTATGGTGGCAGTACCCCGCGCCTCGGGGTTCAACGGGGGCAAGGAGTAATAGAATGACCGCAGTGCCTTTCGACACATTGAAACTAGCCCGCGCTCTCCGCGATCAAGGGAAGTTCACCCAAGATCAAGCAGAAGGGATGGCGCAGGCTTTTGCCGAAGCCGTGCAAACCGACTTGGCGACAAAGGGAGATATTTCCACCCTTGCCTCTAAGTCTGACATTGCACGGTTGGATGGAAGGATGAACCTTCAACAATGGATGCTTGGCTTTGTCCTGACTTTCGTAGTCGCAATCGTCATCAAATTATTCCTGCACTAATCCCTAAATGGTAAACCATCCGAACCGTAGTCGCCGGGACCGCCCCGGCGACCGCTTGCAAGGACTCGGGGCAACCGTGTTGCGCACCCCCGACCAATCCGAACTCCCCAATCTGGTCGCCATGATCGTTCGCCTATGGGGCGAACTTCACACAGCCGATCCGGCCCTCGCACGCGAACTCGCCCGGAAACTGCCCGCTGCCGAAATCCGGCACGAATAAACAGGCCACCCAGCCGCTTCATCCTTGGCGTAAATCTCCGGCCCATCGGGCCGGGGAACACTTGCCGCAGACGCGGCTAGAAAGGGGGAGGCGCGCAGGCTCGCGCCTCCCCCAAAGCGCCGCCTATCGGCCAGCAGGGCCGCCCAGGGCGGCAGGGCTTCACCCCGCGCCCCGCGCAGCCCGGCCAGCCACGCCCGCACTTTTCCCCCTCCATCAGCCATCACACCCCAGGAAAAAGACCGGGGCGGTCCCGGTTGCTGCATGGGAGACACAAAGATGTCCGATACCACCACCGAAAACTGCCGTGCGCTGGCGGCAATTCTGCATCGATCATACGACGAGGTTGATTACCTCTGGCGGCAGGGGCGGGTCAGTTTTACAAACTGGCGGCTTTATAAAAAATTCTGGACATGGACCGCTCCCAGGTTCTCCGGCACCAGCAATCTAACGCAAGCCGCCTATGCGGAAAAACTCGGCTGGGATGCCGTGTTTCGGAAAATCGAACGCACAAAACGCCTCATCGAGATCATCGACCGCCTTGGCGAAGGCAAAACACCGTGGCCCGTCAACGTCACACCGGCTCCCACCACCAGCCGGACAATCGCCTACGGCCACGCCGCGACAGTGCAAATTTTCGACGAATTTGCCGACGCGCGGCCCTCCATCATCGCCTTCGCCACCCGGCTTTGCCACGAATACGGCAAGCCAGGCCGGCCCGCGATGATCTGCATCGATGCCGACGATCAGTTCTATGTCGCTGTTGCACCGTGACCTGAAAACCCCCGCCCGCCCTGCCGGGCGGGGGTTTTATAATATCTATATCTCTTGATCTCTATAAGACCAGAATCCCTGGTTTCATGCCGCCGAATGGCCTCACAGATGGCCGGCCCTGACGGACCGGGGACCGATCGCCGCAGACGCGGCGACCGAAGGGAGGGGCGGAGCGCCGCCCCTCCCGCAACGGCCCGCTACAGACCGGCAGGGCCGCCCTGGGCGACAGGGCTACGCCCCGCGCCCCGCGCAGCCCGGCCTGTCACGCGATCCATTGCCCCCTCCCCCCGCTCTTTCACGCCAGAAAATAGCCGGGGCCTGAAAACCGGCATAACCAACATAGGAATTACGCAATGAACGAAATCAACGTCTCCGCCGTGCCGCTGACCAAACTGGTCCCGAGCGCAATCAACGTCCGCACAACCGGACGAGACAAAGGCATTGACGGCCTCGCCGCCAGCATTGCCTCACGCGGCTTGTTGCAAAATCTTGTGGTCCGCGAAACCGAAGAAGGAAAATACGAGGTAGTGGCCGGAGGCCGACGCCTTGCTGCCCTCAAGCAGCTTTGCAAGGCCAAAAAACTGCCGAAATCCTACATGGTGCCCGTGCAGATCGTCGGAGAGGATGCCGCCCTTGAGGCGAGCCTTGCCGAGAACGTCATGCGCGAGCAGATGCACCCCGCCGACCAGTTTGCCGCTTTCGCTGGCTTGATTGCACAGGGTCACAGCATCGAGGACGTGGCAGCCCGCTTTGGCGTCACCCCCGGCGTGGTGACACGCCGCATGAAACTCGCCAGCCTGTCGCCCGTCATCATCGAAGCGTTCCGAGCCGACAAACTCACGCTTGAGCAGGTCATGGGTTTCACCGTTACGGATAATCACGCCGAACAGGAACAGGTTTTTGCCGATATTTCCGAATGGCACTACCCGGCAGAACGCTCCCGCATCGTGCAGCTTCTCACCCATGAGAAAATGAAAACAACCGATCATCGGTTCCGCTTTGTTGGCGAGGACGCCTATATCGCGGCAGGGGGAGCCATCACCCGCGATCTGTTTGATGAGCGGGATACCGGATATGCCGAGGATAGCGCGCTCGTGCTGCGCCTCGCCACCGAGCGCCTGACCGCCATGATCCCCGAGGTTCTGGCGCAAGGCTGGAAATGGATTGAGGCAGACCCCGCGCTGACCTACGACACGATGCGGACCTTCACCCGTATTCATCCGCGCCACGTCGAATTGAACAACGACGACGCGGCCCGCCTCAGCGCCTTGGCCGAGGAATATGACCGGCTGGCCGAAGATGGCGACACACCCGACGATGAAACCAGCGAACGGCTGGACGCCATCGATGCCGAAATGGAGAGCTTGCGCGACAAGGAACGCGCCTTCGACCCGGCAGAAATGGCCCTCGCCGGAGGCTGGCTGGCCTTGCACAATGATGGTTCCGTCAAACTGGAACTTGGCTATGTTCGCCCCGAGGACCGGCCCGCGCTTGACGCGCTGCGCCGCCCGATCAACACCGACGGGCAGAACGAAAACGGTGACGACGATGCCGAACCGGTGACACCGGCCCCGACCGGGCCGAAGGTTCCCGAGGCGTTGCTGGCCGAACTTCACGCCGCCCGCACCATCGCGCTGCGCCTTGAATTGGTAAAGCGCCCGGATATCGCGTTGCGTGTGCTGGCCCACAGCCTCGCCGTGCGGGAAATGTCCCACGGCACCCCGGTTCTAACCGTTCATCCGAGCACCACCTACATTCCCGAAAATCAGCGTGTCGGTTGCCCCGACGAAACCCCGCTGAATGACCAAAGAAGCCGGTGGAATATGCGCCTTGGCGGCGATGCCGCCCGTATGTGGGATGCTATCATGGCCCTCAGCAATGAGGACGTGCTGGACCTGATCGCGGTTCTGTCCGCCTCTCTTGTCGATGCCACCTACAGCAAGGGGCAGAACGGCAGCGCCGCGAAGCCCGGCATCTATGCGGAAAAACTCGCCGCCACACTGGACCTCGATATGCGGCAGCACTGGACGCCGACCGCCGCCACCTATTTCGGGCGGGTCAGCAAAGACGCGATCACCGAAGCCGTCACCGAAGCCGCGAGCGAGGCCGAGGCCGCGAAACTCGCCGGATTGAAAAAGGGCGTGATGGCGGAAGAAGCCGCCCTCATTGCCGCTGATACCACATGGCTCCCGGCACCGCTGCGGACCAACCGGGGTTGACCATCATGGGCGGGGCCAAGACCCCGCCCATTCCCCTTATCCCTTTGTCCTTATTCTTCTGGCGTAAATTTCCGGCCCTTTGGGCTGGGTCAAGGGGGCGGCGCGCAGGCCCGCGCCTCCCCCGAAACGCGCCCTGCGGTGCAGCAGGGCCGCTCACCCGCACGGCAAGAGCCCTGCGCCATCGCAGCCCGGCCACCCTCGGGCGCATTTCCCCCCTCCATCAGCCTTCAACGCCAGAAAAGGACGGCGAATGCGCCGTGTATCACGGAGACACGACATGGCATTTTACAAGGAAAAAACCCAATCCGCGCTGGCTGTGCTGGATGCCGAGCGCGAGACAATGCGCCCTGAACGCTATGCAATCGGCGTGGCGACAATCAAAGCAAACGATTTTCTCGCCTATGCCCAGGACGTGCAGACCGCGCTTGGCAAAGCACGAAATTTCTACTGGACATATCACGGTTCCCAAAAGCTGGTCAGGGCGGCTTATGCCGAGAACCGGCCAGTCGCCGAAGTGGCGGCGGAATTGCTGGACCTGCGAAAACAAGAAATCGCAAGGCAACGGCACGCCACCCGTGAGCTAAACCGCCGAATGGGATGGACATAGAGAAACCCGCAATGTGGTCGCACGGTCCCGGATCATGTGACCACATCTACTTCTGCTCCGGCTCGGCCGAGAGATTGCCGGCCCTGGCGGGCCGGGGACCGATCGCCGCAGACGCGGCGACCGCAGGGAGGGGCGGAGC
>NZ_FQVJ01000070.1 GCF_900129125.1 Acidocella aminolytica 101 = DSM 11237
GTCCTTGTGCGTGTCGGGCCTTTCGCAATCCATTATTACGCTCTGGCTTATATCACCGCGCTGTTGATTGGCTGGCGCGTTGTGCGACGGTTGGTTTCATTGAACCCGGTGGCCGCGACAGGGGAGCAGGTTGACGATTTTCTGACGTGGGCCACGTTAGGCATCATTCTAGGCGGTCGGTTAGGCTATGTATTATTCTACCAGCCAATATTTTTCCTTACTCATCCTTCGAGAATGATTGCCGTTTGGGATGGCGGCATGAGCTTTCATGGTGGATTTATTGGCGTGACGATTGCCATTATCTGGTTCTGTCGAAAAAACAAAATAGCTATTCTACGGTTTGCAGACCGCGTTGCGGTTACAGTGCCAATTGGCCTATTCCTGGGAAGACTCGCCAACTTTATCAATGGAGAACTCTGGGGACGGCCCGCTGCCGCATGGTTTCCATTTCCTATGATCTATCCGCAATCTGGCTCCTTGGTGCCGCGCTACCCCTCCGAGTTGATTGAAGCCTCGCTTGAGGGGGTGTTGCTTTTTATTATAATGGTGTTTGCATCCCGCTCCTTAAAAGTTCGGAATAATGTCGGTATGCTCACTGGTCTATTTATCTTAGGATACGGTGTTGCGCGCACTACTGGCGAATTTTTTCGAGAACCGGATTGGTTTTTAGGGTTTTTGCCGTTTGGCTTCACGATGGGTCAAGCGCTTTCTATTCCGATGATTTTTGTCGGTGGTGGCTTATTGTTTTGGGTGTCCAAGAAAAAGGGGGCGGCTGATATCGCTAAAACTGATAGCTTGATTTGATTCGCTTGTCTTCGCTAACATTTGCATAATTCAAATGTGTACAACCGCTGCATGCAAAGTTTTTTTGAAACATTTTGGCGATATGGTCAGGCCATATATATGATAGCCATTTCTATAGAACCGGAAATAGCCAGAATGCGACACCGACTAAAGCGATAAAGGCGCCGCTCAAAACTTCGCCATACCGTTCAAAGCGGCCAAAACTGACCCGTTGCAGACTGGTCGTGGAATACACGCAAAGCAGCACATAGGTCGCAATCGTGCTGATCGCAAATACGATCGCCATTACTAAGATGACGCCAAAGCCATATTTGCCGGCGGCAAAGAAGGCCGGAATGCCCTCCACCATTGGCGAGGACCCAAGAATTAATAGTAGTGCCGTGCGTGACGAGGTTTTGTGCCGATGCACATGCAGCGGCGGTGCGGCTTGGGTATCGGCGGCGATATCATGGGCGTTTTGCGCGTCGTGATCGTGAAAATGCTTATGCACAGGTCCATTCCCATGCCGGTGCGCATGGGCATGCCGGACGAGTACGGCCTGCCCGCCGCGCAAGGGGGCGTAGAGCGGGTCATTTACAGGGTCATGACCGTGCGCCTCATCGCTATGGTCGTGATCGTGATTATCATGCGCGTGCTCGGTAAATTCAGCTTGGTATTTATGGGCGTAGCCGCCACGCTCGACCGTGACTTCGACGGTGAACCCGTGAGGTTCGGGAATTTCGTCCCTGGATTCCCAATACTCATTGCGCTTGACCATGGTGAAAATCTGCCGCGCGCCATTTTCACGCAGCGTCTCAACATCGACCGCATCGGCCGAGGTCCCAGTCAGCCGGAAACGTGGCGGCTGGCCGGTCTCAAAGATCGATAATTTTAGAGAACCGTCGCCGGTCCCGATCTCTTGCAGCTCCGAGCCGTGAACCCCGTCCTGTCCTGGCGTGCCGGCAAGATGGGAGAAATCATGACTATGACCGTGTGAATGACCATGGGCGTGGCCGTGGCCGCCACTTTTGCGCATTTCGCGTAAAGCCGAGAGCGCGATCCAGCCGCCGAAGCCGATCAGCGCAAGGCTCGCCAAGGTGTCGACCACATGGCCGAATTTGGCAGCGAAAGCGACACCGGCAATCCATACCGCGAGGCCGATCGCCAGCGTCGAGAGAACATGGCCGACGCCAGCCTTAAAAGCGGCCTGCCCAGTCTCGCGTTTAGACCAGCCGCGCTGCCGGGCGATCAGCGTGATCGGCACCCAATGGTCCGGCACGATGGTGTGCAAAATCCCGACGCCGGCGACAGCCGCAATCAGAAACAAGGCTTGCGTGTTCATAAAATAGTCTCCTCAGACTTATTTCGTGAGAGTCATGAATTTGCAGGGAGAATCTTGCTCAAACCGTTTCGTTGGAGTGCAGCGCACATTCATGCGCGCCGGTGCCGTCTTCAACCTGGAAGGTCGCATGGCTGATGCCGTAATGCTCTTTCAATTCCTCAGCTGCCTCATGCAAAAGCCCGTCATCGAGTCCCGCACCGGGTCTGACCAGATGCGCGGTGAGCGCCGTCTCGGTCGTGCTCATGCCCCAGATATGCAAATCATGAATGTCAGCGACACCTGGCAAGCCCCGCAGAAAGGCTTCGACTTTTGCGGCGTTGACGCTGGGCGGTACGGCGTCCAGCGCCAGGTTCATGGAATCACGCAACAGTGACCAGGTGCCAGCCACGATGATCGCGCTGACGACAAGGCTGATCGCCGGATCGACCCAGAGCCAGCCGGTAAAATAAATCACTGCGCCGGCGATCACCACGCCCAAGGCAACAAACGCATCCGACGCCATGTGCATAAAAGCACCATTGATGTTCAGGTCATCCTTGCGGCCCGCCATGAACAGCAAGGCCGTGACACCGTTGATCAGGATGCCGATGGCCGCGACCGCCATGATTATAGAGCCGCCGGATGGTTCTGGGTCGATCAACCGTCGGAGGCCCTCCCAGGCAATGCCGCCGGTAACGATCAGCAGCACAATCGCATTGCTGAGGGCGGCCAAAATGGACGATCGCCGCAACCCATACGTATAGCGCGTGCTGGGGCGCCGGCGTGCCAGGATCGAGGCCAGCCAGGCGCTCGCCAGGCCAAGCACATCGCCAAGGTTATGTCCGGCATCTGCCAGCAGTGCCAGCGAATGCGCGACCACGCCGTAAAACGCTTCGCCAACCACGTAAGCGAGGTTGAGCGCAATGCCGATCGCGAACGCCTTGCCGAAATTTGCCGGGGCGTGCGCATGTCCATGGCCTTGATGGGCGTGGCCTTTATGGTCATCATGGTCTTCGTGATCGTCATGGCCACCATGCTTTTCGGCGGCGGCGTGCTGATGTGCGGACATAGGTTATTCTCCGGCGGGGATGGGACGCGGTGAGGGGTTCAGGCGCAGTTCGGCATGCGCCTGGCGGAGTATCTGTAAACCGCCTTGCAAGCCCAACGCCCCCATGACACCGGCAACAATAACATCTGGCCAACCTGTATGGGTGCCGAAGACACCAGCCGCGGCGAGGAGTACGATCAGATTTCCGATCGCGTCATTGCGCGAACATATCCAGGCCGAGCGCCGGTTCGCATCGCCGCCGCGGTAACGCCACAGCATGAGCGCGACACCTCCATTCGCAAGCAATGCCGCGAAACCGACGCTCCCCATGACGACGGCGCTGGGTAATGTCCCCGCATAAGCGTGCCACGCCGTATTCGCGAGCACCCAGGCGGCAAATGCCAGCATGGTCCAGCCTTTTGCCAGGGCTGCACGGGAGCGCCAGGCGAGCGCCATACCGGCGACACCCAGGCTGATGGCGTAGTTGGCGGAATCGCCGAGAAAATCGAGCGCATCAGCCTGCAACGCCGCGGAGCCGGCCGCAGCCCCAGCGATGATCTCGCCGATAAAAAACCCACCATTGACGATCAGTGCGATCCACAGCACGCGCCGCCATCCCGGGTCCTGGACAGCGGTGACCGCAGCGGGCGCGCAGCAGCTTTTAGACATGATCATCCTCGACGAAGCATTTGAATTTCGTGTATGCACCCTATAGCAGCTATAGGGTCAAGACAGTGGATCATGACGTTTTGAGCATCGGCGATCTGGCGCGCACGACCGATACCAAGGTTGAGACCATCCGGTATTACGAACGCGCCGGCCTGCTCCCCGCACCGGCACGCACCGCAGGCAATTACCGTGCCTACCGGGCTGAGCATCTGGCGCGATTGAGCTTCGTGCGCAGGGCCCGCGATCTTGGGTTTTCATTGGACCATGTCCGCGAATTGCTGCGTCTGGCTGACCAAAAGGACCAATCCTGCGCAGAGATTGACGTTATCGCCCGCTTGCATCTGGCCGAAGTGGACCGAAAAATCGCGGATTTGATGGCGCTTGGCGGCGAGCTGCGGCAGATCGTGGGGCAGTGCGGGCATGGTACGGTCGCTGAGTGCCGGATTATCGAGGCTCTTTCACCTAACTAAAGTCAATCGGACAATTCGCTATGCTCGCGTTTTCAATATGCGCGGTCAATATTTCGATTGATACGATAACGTTTTACTTTTGAGAAAATTTACCGAGGAGCTACTATGTCGATTTTGCCCGCCCTGCTGATGTTGACCCTAGAGGCGTTTCTTGAATCCGGAGGCGATGCGTTGGTTCGCAAAGGGTTGGGGGTAAGCGGTATGCCGCGCGGGCTCTGGGACCCGATGGCAAACCTAGCTTGACGCTAAGCCCTGGTGAGCGGTTTGAGGTAACGCTGGACGATCAATGCGGTTCCCTTGTGAAATACGATTGAATTGAAGCCAGAATCGGCGTATATCCGAATTGGATATACTTGGGAGTTTGTTCATGCTGGCGCGCACATCCTTGTTCCTCTCCAACCGCTCGCAAGCAGTGCGGTTGCCCAAGGCCGTAGCTTTTGCTGCTGAGGTGCGCGAGGTTGTCATAGTCCCTGACGGTCCGCGCCGGATCATCGCTCCAGCCGGGGCGACCTGGGATGATTTCTTTGATGCGCCGGGGATTGAACTGTGCGGGCGCGAGCAGCCAGCGATGCAGGAGCGTGAGCGCTTTTGATGCTGCGCTACCTGCTGGACACCAATCTTTGCATTCGGGTGCTACGCGACCGGCCGCAGGGATTACGGGCGCGGTTCAATGCGAATGCCGAGGCGCTTTGCCTCTCCGATGTGGTGCTTTACGAACTGCTGTATGGGGCGGAGCGATCAAACGACCCGCCACGCATCCGCCGCGAGGTGGAGCATTTTTCCGGGCGGCTGACTGTCCTGCCGTTTGACAGCGAGGCGGCGGCGCACACCGCCGAGATCAGGGCGGATCTTGAGGTGCGGGGCTGCGTGATCGGACCATATGACCTTATGATCGCCGGACATGCCCGCAGCAGGGGTTTGGTGGTTGTCACGGGAAATATAGGAGAGTTCCAGAGGGTTCAGGGCCTGAGATGCGAGGATTGGCTGGTATGAGCAGTGACCAACCCGCCGTTTTAGAACGGTCGTCCAAGGATATTTGGCTTGCGGATAAAATCGCGACGATGAGTTCGGCTAGCACATTTTTCACGATTTACCGTAACGACTTTGGTAAATTTATCACATATATAATCACATAAACAAAAAAATATATAAATTATAAAGTGTTTTCAAGCTACTAAACGACTTCTCGTCAGGCTCATAACCTGAAGGCCGCACGTTCAAATCGTGCCCCCGCAACCAACTTCATTTGCGATGCAAGAACAGAAATAGAACCGTCCGCAAACATGTGGGCGGTTTTGTCGTTTGCAGCACCCAGCACACAATACAAAAATCGTAAGACCTGATGTTTGTCCCCGGGTAGGGTGGCTCGCCCTCTTGATCACGCAGATCGAGGGTTACTCGTGATATGGTAATCCCCCCGTTTTTAACGGGGCTTATTCGTAGAATTCACACGGCCAGTTTCAGTTTCTGAGCGGGTGTCATTCCGCCTATGCCCATATTGGGCCGTTCGTTGTTGTACGTCCATAGCCATTGCGTGGCGTAGTCCTGGGCCTCCCCAATGCTGCTGATGATATTCTGGTCCAGCCATTCATGCCGGATAGTGCGGTTGTAGCGCTCAACATAGGCATTCTGCTGCGGCTTTCCGGGTTGGATGTACTGGATACTGATGCCGCGCTTCTCGGCCCAGGCCAGCAGCTTCCCGCTGACATATTCTGGACCGTTATCAACACGAATGCTCCCAGGCTTGCCGCGCCATTCGATGATCCTGTCCAGGGTGCGGATCACGCGATCGGCCGGGAGTGAAAAATCAATCTCAATGCCTAACCCTTCGCGATTGAAGTCATCGAGCACGTTCAATAGCCGGAACGCCCGTCCGTCCTCCAAACGATCCGCCATGAAGTCCATCGACCACACGACATTTGGCGCCTCAGGCACCGCCAGGGCGTCTGGCTTGTCGCGCCGTAGCCGCTTACGGGGCTTGATGCGCAGGTTCAATTCCAGCTCACGGTAGATGCGATAAACCCGCTTATGGTTCCATGGCCGCCCCTGCACATTGCGCAAATATAGAAAGCACAGGCCAAAACCCCAGTTCCGCTTGGCATTCGTCAGACCCACCAGAAGATCCGCAATCTCCTCATTCTCGTCGACCAACTGGGGCGTATAACGATAACATGTCTCGCTCAGCCCGAATGTCCGACAGGCCAGCGCAACGCTGACCCCGTGCCTCGCCACCGCCGCCATGGCCATCTCCCGGCGTTGAGATGGCCGGACTATTTTTTTCCTAAAGCCTCCTTGAGCAGCTCATTCTGCATGCTCAGCTCCGCAAACATCTTCTTCAGGCGCCGATTCTCTTCTTCAATCGCCTTCATCTGCGAGACCATCGAGGCGTCCATCCCGCCATATTTGGCACGCCACTTAATGGGATGGACGGCTCTCCCTCCTCTGCGGCAGGCTGTGCCGATCCTGAACCCGAAGGAGAGCGCTTATGACGATTGATGTCTTGGGCATTGATTTAGCCAAGAACGTATTCCAGCTGCATGGTGTCGATCGCAAAGGTCACGCGGTGTTTAAACGCCGGGTAATGCGTGACCAGCTTTTATCGGTCGTGGCGGGCATCGAACCGTGCACCATCGCGATCGAGGCTTGTACGGGGGCCTTTTGCTGGGCCAGGAAGTTTGAAGACCTCGGGCACAAAGTAAAAATCGTTGGCCCACAATATGTTAAGCCTTTTGTCCGCCGGCAGAAGAACGATGGTAATGATGCGGAGGCTATCTGCACCGCTGTCCGACAACCTCATATTCCGCTGGTGCCCAAAAAGAGTATCGAACAGCAGGATATCCAGGCCCTACACCGTGTCCGGCAACGCATGGTTAATCATCGCACCGCCGTGGTCAGCCAAATTCGCGGTTTGCTGCTCGACCGCGGCATCGCCTTTGCCAAATCCATTGGCTGTGCCCGACGCATGATCCCCGAAATCTTGGCCAACCAGGGCAACGAACTGACGGCTATGGCCAGGGATGCCATCAGCGAACTATGGGATTTGCTTTGTGACCTGGATCGGCGGATTGAATGCTTCGATAAAAAAATCGAGGCCGTATTCAAGGCCAGTGAGGTCTGCCAGCGGATTGCCAAGATCAAAGGCGTCGGTCCCAAAACTGCCACCGCCATTGTCGCGGCCGTCGGCGACGGCACCGAGTTCAAGAACGGGCGCCATATGGCAGCCTGGCTTGGCTTGGTTCCCCGGCAGCATTCAAGCGGTGACCGGCAGGTTCTGATGGGTATCTCAAAACGAGGTGATCAGCATTGACGCAGCCTGCTCGTCCACGGTGCCCGCTCTGTCGTGCGGGTAGCAGCCAATAAGAACGACCCCATAAGTCAATGGGTCAACAAGCTTCAGGAGCGGCGAGGCTTCAACCGGGCAACGGTTGCGGTCGCCAACAAGAATGCACGGATAATCTGGGCCGTGCTGAGAACGGGTGAACCGTACCGCCCCGCCGCCTGAAGGCTAGAACACAGCTTGCGGGTAGACTGAGAAATGGACTGCACTGATCGAACCGACGCGCGACAAACCTGATTTTTATAAAGGCTCCCGAAGCCTACCACTTGTTGAG
>NZ_FQVJ01000069.1 GCF_900129125.1 Acidocella aminolytica 101 = DSM 11237
ATATCCGGCACCGGCCAGATCTGGTCCGCGAGATCCCCTTCCTGCCGGATCTGCCCGTTCACGCTAAGCGCAATGCGCCCGGCGGCCGGGTGGCCAACCGCACTGGCCGGGGCAATGGCGCCAATGGGGGCGGATGCGTCGAACCCCTTGCTTAAATCCCACGGGCGGCGGAGCCCCTTGGCTTCATCCTGCAAATCCCGCCGGGTCAGATCGATGCCGATGGAATAGCCGAATACATGGGACAACGCCTGTGCTGGGCTGATCTCCTGACCTCCCGTACCGATGGCGACCACAAGCTCGATCTCATGATGCAGGTTTTTCGTCTGGCTGGGATAAGGCGTGTCCTGCCCGGCGGGCACCAACGCATCCGCGGGTTTAGTGAAGAAAAAAGGCGGCTCGCGGGTCGGGTCATTACCCATCTCGCGCGCATGGGCGGCGTAATTGCGGCCTACACAGAAGATTCGACGTACGGGAAACAGGCGACCATCGGTAACCGGCACGGTCACGGGTGGCGGCGGCGCGAATACGAAATCAGGCATCTTCAATTCCCTTTACAAACTGGCACGCGGGTCGCGGCATGCGACGCGGCTAAGCAGATAGTCAATTTCCGCGCGCGCTGTGTTGCTGAGCTGCGCACCCGGCTTGCGCTGCGCGTCATAGGCGATAGCACCGCGTTTCTTCAGCACATATTTACGGGCGGCAAGGCCAATACCCTGCTGCTGCTCATAGCGGATGAGCGGCAGATGCGCGTCGAATAAATCATGCGCCTTGTCCCGCTCGCCCGCCTGCATCAGCTTTACGGTCTCCACCAGCATATCAGGGAAGGCATAGCCAGTCATCGCACCATCGGCGCCGCGCTCCATCTCAAAATCCAGGAACAGTCCGCCATTGCCGGTGAGGATGGAAAGCGGGCGAAGCGTGCCCTCCTTCTGGAAAGCGCGCAGGGTGGAAATTTTTTCCAGCCCCGGCCAATCCTCGTGTTTGAGCATCACACAGGAAGGATGCGCCATGACAATCTCGCGCAGCACCTTCGGGGTCATCTGCACGCTGAGCGTCAGCGGGTAATCCTGAATCACGAAGGGAATATCATCACCAATCACTTCCACCGCCTGCGCGTAATAAGTGAGTATCTGCTCATCCGTGCGCAGATGGGGCGGTGGGGCGATCATCACACCCGCCGCCCCCAGTTCCATCACGCCACACGCTAAGCTGCGCATGGCGGTGAAGCCCGGCGCCGAAACGCCGACAATCACCGGCACACTGGCACGGGCGATGATCTGGCGGGAGACAGCAAGCGCCTCCTCAGGTTCCAGCTTCTGCGCCTCGCCCATGATGCCGAGGATGGTAAGTCCTGCGACACCGCAGTCCAGGTAGAAATCTGTCAGGCTGTCGATGGAGGCGCGGTCCAGCGCACCATCCGGCAAAAATGGTGTGGCAGCGATGGAGAACACACCGCTGGCGGTGGCATCAAGCAACATTGGCGCCCACCTCCCAGGGTGTTTCCGACACGGGCGTGACTGGCCCCTTACCAGCGAACCAGGCGCGGACATTATCTATGACAAGATTGCCCATCAGCCGGCGGGTGTGGTGCGTGCCGGTGCCGACATGCGGGGTAAGCACGACATTCTTCATCTCGCGTAGCGCCTGCGGCACGCTTGGCTCGTGCGCGAACACGTCAAGCCCGGCGCCCAGAATTGTGCCATCCCGCAAGGCGGCGATCAGCGCCTCCTCATCCGCCACAGAGCCGCGCGCGACATTGACCAGGATTCCGTTGGGGCCGAGCTTTTTAAGAACCTGCCCGTTCACCGCATGATGCGTGGCGGACCCGCCCGGCAGCACCACGATCAGCACGTCCACCGCCTCAGCCAAGGCTTCCAGGCTGGAATGATATTCATATGGCAAACCGTCCCGCGGCGTACGGGCGTAATATGCTATTGGCCGCTCGAACGCCTGCAGGCGTCTAGCGATCACTTGGCCAATACGCCCCAACCCGGCAATGCCGATCTTGCGGTCGCGCAGCGAGGCGGTGAGCGGAAACGCCCCGCTCCGCTCCCAGTTGCCGGCGCGCAGATAGGCGTCCGATTGTGGGATCTCGCGGATGGTTGCCAGCATCAGCCCGACCGTGAAATCCGCCATCTCGTCATTCAGCACATCCGGCGTATTGGTCACCACCACGCCGCGTGAAGCCGCCGCCGCGCAATCAATGGAATCATACCCTACACCGTAATTAGCGATGAGCTGCAGCCTAGGCAGTTCCGCGATCAGTCTAGCATCGGTGCGCATGCGGCCACGGGTGATAAGGCCCGTGATCTCTGCCGCATGCGCGGGCATGATCTCTTCCAAAGGCTGCTTATTCGTACTGAAGATTTCAAAATCCCGTGCCAACTCGTCTTCTACGCGCGGCTCCATATTGCCGATGCTGAGAATCTTGGGTCTTGCACTCATGCTTGTCTGCCTCACTCGTCAATCAGTGGTGCCATCTTGGCCATTCCGGCGCAAGAAGTCGAAATCGCAGCCTTCGTCGGCCTGCAGCACTGCGGTCTCATAAAGCCGTGCATAGCCGCGCCGGGGCAGCTCACGGCGCGGCGTAGTCTCCCACGCGGCTCTACGGCGGGAAAACTCAGCTTCATCCACCAGCAATTCCAAGCGGCGACGCGGCACGTCCAGCATGATCTGGTCGCCGCTTTGTACCCACGCCAACGGCCCCCCTACGGAAGCCTCCGGCGCGATATGCAGCACGATGGTGCCAAAGGCAGTGCCGGACATACGGGCATCGGAGATCCGCACCATGTCCTTCACCCCCGCACGGGCGAGCTTCATGGGAATGGGCAAATAGCCAGCCTCCGGCATGCCCGGCGCTCCCTTGGGTCCGGCATTACGGAGCACCAGAATGTCATCCGCCTTCACGTCCAGATCAGGATCGTCGATGCGGTTGGTGAGATCCTCCACGGAATCGAACACCACGGCGCGACCGGTATGGGTCATCAACTCGGGCGAGGCGGCCGATTGCTTGATGACGGCGCCAAGAGGCGCGAGATTGCCCTGCAAAACCGCCATCGCGCCTTGCGCTTTCAAAGGCTCGGCGAAGCTGTAGATCACCTGCTGCCCCGGCACGTCCTCGGCAGCCTCGATCGCATCGCCCAGCGTGCCACCCGCAACATTTGGTGTGGAGAGGTCGAGATGCAGCTTCAGCTCCCGCATCAAGGCAGGCAGGCCGCCAGCGTGGTGAAAATGCTCCATGTAATGCGCGCCGGAGGGTTTTAGGTTAAGCAACGTCGGGATCTCCCTGCCCAGCCGGTCGAACTCATCCATGTCCAGCTTCACACCAGCCCGCCCGGCAATGGCAGTGAGGTGAATAAGCCCGTTGGTGGAGCCGCCAATGGCCTGCAGCACCACCATGGCGTTGCGCAGCGAAGCCGGGGTGATGAGTTGGGAGGGAATGGGGCCGCCGCTCACTGCCATTTCCGCAGCCCGCCTGCCACTGGCCTCGGCAATGCGGCGCCTGTCCGCATGGGTGGCAGGGGCTGCGGCGCTCATCGGTAGTGCCAAGCCCAGAGCTTCTACAATGCATGCCATGGTGCTGGCCGTACCCATTACCATGCAGGTGCCAACTGAAGGCGCCAGCCGGCCGCTGATCTGCTCGATCTCAGCTTCGCCAATCTTGTCTGCCCGGTGCTGGCCCCAAAGACGGCGGCAATCCGTGCAGGCGCCCAGCACCTCTCCTTTGTGGTGGCCCACGACCATCGGGCCGGTCTGCACCACGACCGTCGGCAGGTCAGCGCTAGCAGCGGCCATCAACTGGGCGGGGATGGTCTTATCGCACCCGCCTATTACCACCGCCGCGTCCATCGGCTGGGCACGGATCATTTCCTCCGTGTCCATGGACATCAAATTGCGCAGGAACATGGAGGTTGGGTGAGCGAAGCTCTCGCCAATGGAGATGGTGGGAAACACCATAGGCAGCGCCCCCGCCAACATCACGCCACGCTTCACGGCGTCAATCAGGTCCGGCACATTTCCGTGACAGGGATTATAGTCGCTAAACGTGTCGGTAATGCCGACGATGGGACGTGCCAGCGCGTCATCTGAATAGCCCATCGCCTTGATGAATGCCTTGCGCAGAAACAAGGAGAATCCCGCATCTCCATAACTGGTGAGACCTTTCCGCAAGCCTGTGGCCATTTCCGCTATCCTTGCTGCTGCCGGCGCTACGGGCCGGATTTTTCAGCGTCACCTTAACGCTGTCAAAAATCAAAAAAATATAGCCTTTCCTATATTCAGATGATAATTTTTGTTTTGTATGGATACGCAATTCCTAGAAAGCTTCGTGATGGTGGTGGAGCATGGCTCGGTGGCCGAGGCAGCGCGGCGACTTAACCTAACCGCCGCCGCCGTAACACAGCGCATCCGCGCTTTGGAGGGCGAGATCGGCACGGCGCTCATTAGCCGCTCCGGCCGGAACATGCGCCCTACAGAGGCCGGAGCCGCGGTCCTCGCTCAGGCGAAGCAGCTTCTGCGCAGCGTACGGGACATGAGAGCGACCGCCAACGAGCAGGACTATAGCGGTGAATTGAGTCTGGGGGCCATCACTAGCGCGCTAACCGGTATATTACCGCCCATCCTGGCCCGGTTGGCGGAAAAATACGTACAGATGACGCTGTTCATCGACCCCGGCACGTCGGCTGAGCTCTATCGCAAGGTGGCTGAAGGCGAATTGGACGCAGCGGTAATGGTGGAGCCGCCCTTCGCTCTACCCAAGACCTGCAGTTGGACCACTTGGCGCGAGGAAGCGCTGGTGGTTCTAACGCATGAGGGGGTGCGCCAGAACGACCCACATAAGATCCTCACCAGCGAACCGCTGATACGCTACGATCGGCGGCAATGGGGTGGACGTTTGGCAGAAACCTACATGCAACAGGAGAACATCCGCCCGCGCGACCGGTATGAACTGGACTCACTGGAAGCCATTGCCGTGCTGGTGGACCGCAGGCTTGGCGTTTCCCTGGTGCCAGACTGGGCGCCGCCCTGGCCCGCCGGGCTAACACTGCGCAAGATCGCGTTGCCCAAGCCGTTCCCGAAACGGCGCATCGGCGTGCTGTGGCGGCGGGATTCCGCGCGCAATCGACTGATCCAGGTGCTTCTGGCAGAAGCGGAAACACCATGAAAAGCGGGCCCGTCCGGAATGGATGGGCCCACAGGTTTTGCCAAAGCCTACGGAAGAGAGACCGGCCTTGGCGGTTTAGGTGCCCCCGGTCAGATGCTGGCGATGAGCCCACCATCAATGCGAATTACCGAGCCGGTAATATACCCTGCCCGCTCACTGGCCAAGAATGTCACTGCGTCCCCATACTCTTCCGGATTGCCATAGCGGCCTACGGGAATACTGCCAGTGCTCTCGGCCATCACATCCTCTACCGTGCGTCCTTCACGCTTAGCCTTGGCCTCGTCTAGGAACCTGATCCGGTCCGTGGCGATACGGCCGGGTAGGATGATGTTGGCGGTAATACCATCCCGCCCCACTTCCCGCGCCAGGGTTTTCGACCACCCCACCAAAGACAACCGCAGCGCATTGGAAATGCCGAGATTGGGAATGGGTACAACCACGCCCGAAGAGGTGCTGGTGATGATGCGCCCCCATCCCCTGGCCCGCATACCCGGCAATACCCGGTCGGTGATGGTGATGACGGACAACACCATGGACTGAAAATGCCTAGCCCATACCTCCGGAGCTTGCCCACCGGCTGGCGTGGGCGGCGGCCCACCAGTATTATTGACCAGAATATCTACGGGGCCCAGTTTAGCCTCGACTTCGGAAACATGCGCATCGATCGACGAAAGATCGGCAATATCCCAAGTTAAGCCCAAAGATTTCACACCTGTGCTAGCAATGACCGCCTGCGTCTCAGAGACGGCTCCGGGCTCGATATCGCCGACGGCGATGTTCGCCCCCTCCCCCGCTAGTCCCTTGGAGATGGCGCGCCCCAGTCCGCCACCTCCGCCAAGCACGAGGGCTGTTTTCCCCTTAAGATCAAAATCCATCGGTTATTCCAAATTTCATTTTCTGTTTCATTGTCAGCTTAGGAAGCGGATCTTAAACAATGACAGATCAAGAAAAACCTACGCTGACGTTGGTTCACACAGCAGTTTTTCTTGGTTCTAAGTGGATGCATTCCGGCACATAGGCATTTCAAATTGCGATATTCAGCGTCACCTTCGGGCATTTTTTCAGGCGGGACTTCCAGCCTATTTGACTGGAGATAAAAGAACTTAGACGTCCTCTAGACTAGGGTTTCAGCGCCACCGCACCAAATCAGAAGTGGTCGGCAAACATTGCCTCCATCCTCACCGGGCGGTCGAGCCGTTGAATTTTACCGCTGAGCGGCACCAGAAATATAACACCGCTATAGACGCTGTAGTATATCGATGCTATACGCTAGCCATGGATACACGAACTTCTCTACTCAATGCCGCCTTGAAGGTTCTGGAAGATGACGGGGAGGCGCAGTTTTCGACGCGCAAAATCTGCGCGATCGCGAATGTGACCGCGCCCACCCTTTATCACCACTATGGTAGCGCCGATGGGCTTCTGAGTGCGGCGATCGGGGATGCCTTCAGGCAGTTTCTCGAAGGAAAGAAGTCAGCGACCCAATCCACCGATCCTGTGGAGGCGCTGCGCGAGGGCTGGGACGATTATGTCCGCTTCGCAGCTTCCCGCCCTAGGCTGTATGCGGCGATGATGAGCAGAGTCCTGGATGGAGCCGTGCTTCCTGCCGTCGAAGAAGCTTTTGCGCTCCTTATCGAACGTATCGATGCAATTTCTGCCGAGGAACAGCTTGCACCGACCGTCGAGATGGCTGCCGACCTCATGTGGGCGTCAGCGAGCGCTGCGTCCCTACTGCATGTCACGGCCAGACTGCGCAAGGTGCCGCCTCCCGATGCCAAAGTCCTCAGGCAGATCCGCGAGAGTGCCTTGCGGTCCATTCTGAAACCAAACAAAAAGGTGGGGCCACATGAAGATTCTCGTCACGGGAGGTAGCGGCATGCTTGGCAGTCGCCTGATCCCAAAACTCGTGGAAGATGGCCACGAGATTTTCGCTCTTGCCCGCTCCGCATTGTCTCGTACCAAACTGAACAAGATAAATGCGACGCCAGTCCACGCCGATCTCGGCAGTTGCACTCGACTGACACTACCAGAGATCGACGCAGTTGTGCATGCGGCCGCCTTGTTCCGCTTTTCAGGGCCGCGTGCACCATTTTTCCGTACCAATGTCGATGGCACCAGCACGCTGCTGAAGGCGGCCGAGGCCGCCGGCGCACAGAGTTTTATTTATATCAGCGCCGCGGGGATTATCATGGACAATAGCGGCACGCCGATCCAAAATGCCGATGAAAATTGGCCCACCTTTCCAAACCATTTCTCTGCCTATCTCGCGAGCAAGGCGCGGGCCGAAGCGCTAGTTCTGGCGGCCGACAAACCCGAATTTCGCACGATCGCACTTCGTCCGCCGGCGATCTGGGGACCAGGTGATCCATTCAGCGGCGGGCTTCCTGGCGCTATAAAGTCCGGACGGTTCGCCTTCGTCGACGATGGCGACTATCCGTTCGCAACTTGCCATGTAGATAATGTGATTGAAGCTATACAATGCGCACTCGATCGCGGCGATGGTGGCAGCGCTTTCTTCATCTCAGATCAGGACAAGCAGACTTTCCGCGAGTTCACCGCTTCACTCGCGAGCTTGCAGGGGCTCTCCATCGAAAAGCTGCGTTCGATGCCCTACTGGCTTGCTGCGACCGCCGGTCGTATGTTCGACACGATTTGGACCCTGAGACGGAAGGATAGCGATCCCCCAATCTCGCGCTCGATGATTCGAATGATCGGGCGGGAGTTTAGCATCGACGATTCCGCCGCTCGCCGTGAGTTGTCCTATGTCGGGAAAACTTCCCGCGCCGCCGGTTTGCAAAGCTACGGAGAATTTTCGGCCTGACAATAGGGGGCAGGGGGACAATAATAACTAGCTGTCTAGTTGCGGAACATCATTGGGATGGTAATCCCCCCTGAAATTAACTATCCGATTCACACAATTCCTGCTGCTATTCGCGCGCCGTATTTGATTTCATGATATCGCTGGAAACCGCGTGAGAGTGTGACGGGGCCGGGCTTGCCATAATAGCCGGTCCAGGCACCGAGGCGGGCGATTATCCATGCGGCGAAAGCCAGTGTATCGG
>NZ_FQVJ01000009.1 GCF_900129125.1 Acidocella aminolytica 101 = DSM 11237
ACCAATCTGGCGCGGTGCCCCGGGGCGGGGCTCATCGTACAGCCCATCCAGACCATCGCGAGCAAACCGATTGCGCCACACGCCAGCGGTATGGGCGCAGACATTCAGCTTCGTCGCAATATCCTTGTTGGTTAGACCGTCCGCCGCGGCAAGCACGATGCGGGCACGTAATGCCAGCGACTGTGGCGCTCCATGCTTGCGGATCAGAGCCGTCAGGGCAGCTTCCTCAGCATCATCCAACATGACAGCAACCGCACGACCCTTCGACATCCTAGCCTCCCCAAGTTTAAGGTTTAGCCAGAATGTAGACTACTTTCCGATCAGGACACTAGTTGGGTTTTTCATCCTCAATCTCGCGGGCATCGTGTTCAGCGTGGTGGTGGATTCCTTCGGTACCGCGTGGTTCGGTACTTGGCTGCCCAACGGCTTCACCGCCAGTTGGTACGGCCAGTCCTGGGAAAGTTTCCAGCTCGGCGGTGTGCTCATCGTTACGTTGGAGGTTGTGGGCGCGGTGCTCATCGGCTCCGCCGTGCTGGGCGTGCCCGCAGCTTATGCACTCGCCCGGCGGGATTTCCCCGGTAAGCGCGCAGTGATGCTGCTGTTCCTGCTGCCGCTTATTATCCCGCCTTTCACTTACGGTATTCCGCTGGCCTCGGTGCTGTACCAGTTTGGGCTAGGCGGTACGCTCACCGGCGTTATCCTCGCGAATCTCATGCCCAGCGTACCCTTCGTTATCTTCATCCTGGTGCCATTCATTGAACAGATCGACCCGCGTGTGGAAGCGGCGGCGCGCGTGTTTGGCGCGGGCACATGGGCCTTGTTCCGCAGTGTAATGGTGCCTCTGCTCTTGCCTGGTATCCTGGCTGCGCTGGTGCTGGTGCTGGTGCGTACCATCGGGCTGTTTGAACTCACCTTCCTCACCGCCGGTCCAGACAACCAAACGCTGGTCGTTGCCCTATATTACTCCGTGTTCGCGGCGGGTATGCGAGCCAACCAGACCATCGACGCCATGGCGGTTATCTACATGGTCACCAGCCTCGTCTGCCTGATTATCGCGCTGCGCTTTGTCGACCCCACGCAGATCGTCGGCCGCGCCAAGAAAGCGGAAACGCATTGATGGCCAAGTTCAACCTCACCCTCACCGGCGCGGGCGGTGCGCTAGGCCGTGTGTTGCGACCTCGTTTAATCGCTAGGGGGGCGGCGCTCACTGCTTCCGGCCACCGCCTGCCTGAGCCCGTTGCGCCGGAAGAACGCGTGCTGGCCGGAGACATGCGCGAAGACACAGCGGTGGACGCGGCCCTGGCCGGAGCGGATGTCGTGATTCATCTGGCCGGTAGCTCGGTCGAAAAACCCCTGGCGGAGATTATCCAGAACAACCTCATCGCCTTGCAGCGCCTTTACGAAGGCGCGCGCCGCCATCAGGTCAAGCGCGTGGTGTTCGCCTCCTCCAACCATACCATTGGCATGTACCCGGCGGGCCAGCCTCTCAAACTGTCAGACCCGGTGCGGCCGGATGGGAATTACGGCCTCTCCAAAGTCTGGGGCGAGGTGATGGGCCAGCTTTATTTCGACAAATTTGGTATTGAAACCGTTTCCTTGCGCATCGGAAGCGCCATAGAGCGCCCCACCGAACCCCGCCATCTCTCCACTTGGCTGGGTTATGACGACCTTGAGGATCTCGTCTGGCGTGCCGCCACAGTCCCGGATGTTGGTTGTCTCACGGTCTGGGGCGTGTCGGCCAATACACGCTCTTGGTGGGACAACAGCCTCGCCGCTACCGTTCTCGGCTATGTGCCGAAACAGAACGCTGAGGACTACGCTGAAGAGGTGCTGCACGCCCGCGATCCTAACTGGATTTTCCAGGGTGGCAGCTTCGCGTTGATGGATTTGACATGATCTCCTGCCCTCGGCGCGTTGCGCTCTTCGCGGTTTGAGGCGTTTCGGCTATGCTGGGCCGAAAAAGGAGAGTTAGCGAGTTGGCCGACCTGCCGTTACGCAAAACAAGACTGGCCGAGCCCGAAACGCCTGGTCTGATACTGACGCGCCGTCAACGTATGGGTGACCAGCTTTATGGTCAGATTCTAGAACAAATCGTCTCCGGCCGCCTGCCGGAGGGCACGCGCCTCCCGGCGGAGGTTGATCTGTGCAAGATGTTTGGCGTCTCCCGCCCGGTGGTGCGTCAGGCCCTCCAACGTCTGCGCGCGGATGGGCTGGTGCATGCCCGCCAGGGCTCGGGCACCTACGTCATGGCCCGCCCCGCGGAGCGTTTGGCGAGTTTCGCCCAGCCGCAGCAGGTGGCGGAATATCTGCGTTCCATCGAGGTGCGTCTGGTGCTTGAAGGCAGCGCCGCCCGCCACGCGGCCGAGCGCCGCAGTCAGACTGAGCTCACCGCTATCGAAGCTGCGCATGAGCGGTTTCGTCTGGAGGCTGAGCGCGGGCTAATGACACCTGACGCAGATATGGCCTTCCACCGGGCCATCGCCGAGGCCAGCGGTAACAGCTTTTACGCCTCCTTGTTGGAGCATCTGCACGAGGCTGTTACCGGCTTCATGAATGTCTCCCTGCACCTTACTCGCACCAGCCCGCGTGAGCGCGCTAGCCAAGTTTTGCGGGAACATGCGCTGATCCTGGAAGCGATCAAATTGCAGGACCCGGATTCCGCCCAGGTGACCATGCAGTTTCACATTACCCAGGCCCGTCGCCGCATGGTGGACCGCAGCCGGGACGAATAACTGCCTTAGCTCGTCTCCCGGATATTCAGGGTAAAGCCCAGATCCAGCCGGAAGGAGGCAGGCACCCGCCCGGCCATTAGCTCCAGTAGCATCTTCGCGGCTTCCCGGCCAATCTGGTAACGCGGCGTGGCCACGCTGCTCAGCGCCGGGGTGGTGCAGGCGGAGGCTGGCAGGTCGTTAAACCCGGCTAGCGCCACTTGCCCCGGCACCGCAATGCCCCGTCGCTGGCACCGGAACAACGCGCCCTGCGCCAAATCGTCGTTGCAGAAAAACACCGCATCCGTATCCGGGTACGCCGCCAGCATCCGGTCCAGCAGCGTCGCCCCCAGCGCGATGGAGGAGCGCTCCGGCACCATCAGCTCACGCGGCGCACCCAGCCCAGCGGCCTCCAGCGCCTGCCGGAAGCCGGACCCGCGCGCAAGCGTGCGCGGGTCAAGCTGCGCCGCCACGAACCCAATTTTCTTATAACCGCGCTCGACAAAATGCCGCGCAATCGCTGCGCCGCCCTCCTCCTGTGAGAAGCCAACCGAATAACTGCCGGGTTGGTTATTCAATTCCATCATATGCACGGCCGGTCGGGCGGAGCTAGTCAGCAGCTTCAGCGTCTCGGGCAGGTGGTCGATTCCGGTAAGCAGCACGCCGTCCGGTCGAAAGGCGAGCAGCCCGCGCAGCAGCCGCAGTTCCTCGGCGGGGGCATAAAAGCTGGTGGCGGTGATCATCTGATACCCCTGGGGGGAGAGGATTTCGTCAATACCCGCCAGCATCTCCACGAACACGGTATTGGTGAGCGAGGGGATCACTACCGCCACATTCATCGACCGAGCCGAGGCCAGCGCGCTCGCCGCCCGGTCCGGCACATAGCCAAGCGCCGCGGCGGCCTCTTTAATCCGCGCGGCCAGCTCAGGGCTCACCATCGCTGAATCACGAAACGCCCGTGACACGCTGATCATGCTGGTTCCGGCGGCTTTTGCCACCTCCTGCATCGTTACGCGGCCCGTGGCGGTGGAACGCGGTTTCCGGCCGGACATCTGCTCACCCTCCAGTTTTGGCTTTACAGCCACCCATGTTAGCGCTAACAGCGCCATAACAACAATCGTATCTGGAGGAAGCATGGCCAGCCTGTCCACGCAAATTCCGCGCCGCCGTTGGGTCATCGGCGGGCTTCTCGGCACCGGCGTGCTGATCAATTATATCGACCGCATCAATCTCTCCGTCGCGGCCCCGCAGCTCAAGGCGGAGTTTCATCTGAGCGCGGGTGAGGTCGGGCTGTTGTTCAGCGCCTTCTTCTGGTCTTACGCGCTGCTGCAAATTCCGGCCGGGCTGATTCTGGATCGGTTTGGCGTGACCCGCGTGGGGCGCTGGGGGGCGTTTTTGTGGTCCATAGCCTCGGGGGCGGTAGCGCTGACCGGTGGATTTGGCGGCATTTTCGTGGCGCGCCTGCTGCTGGGCATTGCCGAGGCGCCGGGTTTCCCGGCCAGCGCCAAGGCCACTGGCTATTGGTTCCCGCGCCAGGAACGCTCCGTCGCCACCTCCTTGTTTGACGCGGCGGCGAAATTCTCCAACGTCATCGGTGTGCCGCTGGTGGCCTTTGTGGTGGTTGATTACGGCTGGCGCTGGGGGTTTGGCGTGACTGCCATTCTCAGCTTCCTGTATTTCCTGGCCTTTTATTTCATCTACCGCGACCCCTCGATGGACCCGGCCCTGACGCCGGATGAACATCGCTATATCCTCGAAGGCGGCGCCACGCCGGAGGGTGAATCCAGCGCCGGGGCGGGCTCCATGCTGGCTTATCTGTTGCGCCAGCCTAAGGTTTGGGGGCTGAGCCTGGGCTTCGCAGCGTATGGCTATAGCTTTTACCTGTTCCTGACTTGGCTGCCGGGCTATTTGGTGGAGACGATGCATATGAGCATCATCAAATCCGCTGGTTTCGCCACCATCCCCTGGGCCTGCGCCACGGTGTCGGACATTGTGTTCGGCGGGCTGCTGGTGGACCGTCTGGTTGCCGCGGGTCATGATGAAACCAAGGTCCGCAAGACGGTGCTGATTGTTGGCATGTTGTTCGGCCTGGCTGTGTTCGGCGCCACCCAGACCACCAATCCGGTCTGGGCGATTATTTGGATTTCCATTGCCCTCTCCGGCCTCGCCGCCTCCGCGCCGATCGGCTGGTCCATCCCCTCGCTGATTGCACCGAAGGGCGGAACGGGTACCATTGGCGGCATCATGAACTTCCTGAATAACATGATGGGCGTCATCGCGCCGATCGTCACCGGGTTCATCGTCGGCGCCACCGATAATTTCGCCACCGCCTTTCTGGTGGCGGGCGTGGTGCTTCTGGTCGGCATCTTCTTCTACGTTGTGGTGCTGGGGCGGATCGAACCGATCGCGTCACCGGAATGAGCAACGTGCGTTTCATCGTCGTCATGGGGGTGTCGGGCTGTGGCAAATCCACCGTCGCGGCCCTCCTGGCCGGACGGCTGGGCTGGGAGTTCGCGGAAGGCGACGCGCTGCACCCGGCTGAGAATGTTGAAAAAATGCGTCAGGGCGTGCCGTTGACGGATGCCGACCGCGCGCCCTGGCTGCAGGAAATCGCCAAGACCATCCAGAACTGGCGCGCGGCGGGCAAGGCCGGAATTGTTGCTTGCTCGTCCTTGCGGCGTAGCTATCGGGAGATCATCCGCGCCGGGGCCACGGATTTGCGTTTCGTGTATCTGCGTGGCAGCTTCCAGCTGATCGAGCAGCGTTTGGCGACGCGCCAAGGCCATTATATGCCCGTGAGCCTGCTCTCCAGCCAATTTGCCACGTTGGAGGAGCCCGCCGCGGACGAACCTGCTTTGACGCTTGATACCGGCGAGTCATCCGGCGCGTTGGTGGAAAACGTACTCAAGAATTTTAATCTGGCCGCCTGAAGGCCGCCTGACGGGAGTTGGAGGAAATGGTGCATCCAGTCATTGCCGAGGTCACTGCGCGTATTGTTGAACGCAGCCACCCACGCCGGGACCTGTATCTGCAACGCGTGGCCGCCGCCGCCAGCAGCAAGCCCAAGCGTCAGGCGCTGGGCTGTGCCAACCAGGCGCATGGCTTCGCCGGATGCGGCGTGGCGGATAAGTCGATGCTGCGCGAGGGCCAGGGGGCCAGCCTGGGCATTGTCACCGCTTATAATGACATGCTCTCCGCCCACCGGCCGTATGAGACTTACCCGGAACTCATCCGCGAGGCCGCGCGCGCGGTGGGCGGTGTGGCCATGGTGGCGGGCGGCGTGCCCGCCATGTGCGACGGCGTGACCCAGGGCGAGGCGGGGATGGATCTCTCTTTGTTCTCTCGCGATGTCATTGCGCTTTCAACCGCCGTGGCGCTCAGCCACAATACGTTCGATGCCGCCTGCTTCCTGGGCATTTGCGACAAGATCGTGCCCGGGCTGGTCACCGGCGCGCTGACCTTCGGGCATCTGCCTGCCGTGTTGATTCCCGCGGGGCCGATGCCCTCCGGCCTGCCCAACAGTGAAAAGGCGAAGATCCGCCAGCTGTTTGCTGAGGGCAAGGTGGACCGTGCCGCGCTGCTGAAGGCCGAGGGCGAGGCGTATCATGCGCCGGGCACCTGCACCTTCTACGGCACCGCCAACACCAATCAGATGCTGGTGGAGATTATGGGACTGCATGTGCCCGGCTCGGCATTCGTGAATCCCGGCACTCCGCTACGCGATGCGCTGACCCGCTTCGCCGCGCAACGCGCGATGGCACTGACCGCGCTGGGGGATGCGTATCTGCCGGTGGGCCGGATGATCGATGAGCGCAGCTTCGTGAACGCCGTGGTGGCGCTCCATGCCACTGGCGGGTCCACCAACCATACCATCCATCTGCTGACCATGGCGGCTGCTGGGGGTATCACCCTAACCTGGGAGGATCTCTCAGACCTCGCCGCCGTGACGCCGCTGCTGTGCCGCATCTACCCGAACGGCCTGGCGGATGTGAATCACTTCCACGCCGCCGGCGGCACCGGTTTTTTGGTGCGCGAGCTGCTGAGCGCCGGGCTGCTGCACGAGGATGTGAGCACGGTGATGGGCCAAGGCCTCAGAGCCTATACCCGAGAGCCTTATTTGCAGGATGGCGAGCTTGCCTGGCGTGACGCGCCGGAGGTGAGCGGGGATGACAAGGTGCTGCGCTCCACCGCCAACCCGTTCCAGTCCACCGGCGGGCTCGCGCTGCTGCAGGGTAATCTGGGCCAGTGCGTGGTGAAAACCTCCGCCGTGGCGCCAGAGCGCCATATCATCGAGGCGCCTGCCCGGGTGTTCCACAACCAGGAGGCCGTGCAGGCGGCGTTCAAAGCCGGGGAGCTGAACAAGGATGTTGTTGTTGTGGTGCGCTTCCAGGGCCCCAAGGCCAACGGCATGCCGGAACTCCACAAGCTGATGCCGCCTCTGGGCGTGCTGCAGGATAAAGGCTTCAAGGTCGCGCTGGTGACAGATGGCCGCCTTTCCGGCGCGTCCGGCAAGGTGCTCTCTGCCATTCATGTGACGCCCGAGGCGCTGGCGGGCGGCCCGCTGGCCAAGCTGAAGGATGGCGACATTGTGCGGGTGGATGCCACCAAGGGCACGTTGGCGGCACTGGTTCCCGAGGCGGAATGGGCTGCCCGGCCCGACGCGCAGGTCGACCTTGCCCCTAACCATTACGGCACCGGGCGGGAATTGTTTGCGCCTTTCCGCCATCTGGCCGGACGAGCCGATGCAGGCGCCACCATTTTCACATTCCAGGATGAATGAACATGATACAGGACGGTCTTGAAACCATCATGCGCCTTGCACCGGTGATTCCGGTAGTGATCGTGGAGAGCGCTGAGGAAGCCGTGCCGCTGGCGCGTGCCTTGGTGAAAGGCGGGCTGAAAGCCATCGAAATCACGCTGCGTACCCCGGTGGCGCTGGAGGCAATCCGCGCTGTGGCGGCTGAGGTTGAGGGTGCGGTGCCGGGTGTAGGCACTGTGCTGACGCCAAAACATTACAAGCAGGCGGCCAAGGCGGGGGCGAAATTCGCGGTATCCCCTGGCACCACCCGCAAGCTGCTGGACGCGGCGGAAGATGCCGATCTCGCCCCGCTGCCCGGCATAGCCAGCGCCTCAGAGGCGATGCGGCTGATTGAGCGCGGTTACAGCTTCGCGAAATTCTTTCCGGCCGAGGCGGCGGGCGGCGCGCCGTTTCTCTCCTCCATCGCCTCGCCCTTGCCGCAGCTGACATTCTGCCCCACGGGCGGGATCACGCCGGAGATCGCGCCGCGTTACCTAAAGCTGCCGAACGTGATCTGCGTGGGCGGGTCCTGGATGGTTAAGCGCGCCGCCATCGAGGCGAAGGATTGGGACGCCATTACCGAGTCCGCGAAGGCGGCCGCCGCCCTTAAGGGCTGACCAGACCGAGCGGGGCGGTCAGCGCCCCGTCCATTTTGCTTCATGAATTTTGGCGCCGGGCGGAACCGGCATCGCCTGGGCGGCTTTTTCCTCGGCGATCCGCAACGCGTTGAGAATCACCACCAGAGAGATCACGCTCATCATGCCAGGCGGAATCCACAGGATCATGCCGCCGAACAGCTGGTCCGTGGCCGGGGAAATGCTGGGAAACAGCCGCCCGCACAGCGCGTAGAACGAGTACAGATCCCGGCTGGTGAGGGCGATATAGGCGCCGACCGCGATCTGTGGAAACATCACCAGAAACCCCGTGCCCGCGCGGAAAATATAAGAGACGCGGCAAGGTGGTTTTGGGCGGGGGTCCAGCACCACATGCCAGAACAGCACCCCGGCCGTGACGCAAGAGAGTGTCATGACCGCATAAAGCGTGGGGTCGATCATCGCGGCGAAATGCACGGCGGGGACCAGCCAGATATCGGTGAAGAACAGAAACACTGCCACCGCCACCAGCGGGTGTGAGAGCCAGCGCAAAAGCAGCCAAACTGGCGCTGCCGCGTGGCTTACCCAGCCCGGCGCCCCGGCTTTTAAAGCCTCACCCGGCCAGGCGAGACCCGCGAGGAAAGGCGAGACCATGCCTAGTACCAGCGCCTGAGCGCGGTTGAGGAAGAACATGTGCTGGGCGAGATACTCAAAATGCGTTTGCAGCACGAACCAGACGCCCAGCACCGCCGCGCTGAAAAAGCAGCGCCGCAGCAGGCTGGGCCGTGCGCCGGGCGGCAGGCGTCGTACCCCTCGCCAGTACCAGAACCCCAGCAGCAAACAGCCCCCGAAGGCTAGTGGATTGAACACGAACGGCAGCAGAAACGGTAGCCGTGCGGGCACGAAATGGCACAACCCTCCCACAAGCAGCGTGAGGAGGATGAGCCCGGTTTCAGCCATAAAGCCTGTCCATCGGCACGCCCGAGAGGGCGCGGCTGGTGCGGATGGTTTGCAGTGTCTGCACGCGGGCCACATGGGCGGCGTTCGTCAGGCGCTGGGTGAGCTGGTTTTCGTGTGCTGCGTCGCGCGCCACCAGCTTCAGCAGAAAATCGCCGCCGCCGCGGATCATGTGGCATTCCCGCACTTCCGGCCAAGTCGCCACCAGCGCCTCGAATGCCTCCAGCACTGAGAGCTTCTGGCTCTCCAGCCCCACGATCACGAAAAAGGCGATCTGCCAGCCGAGCTTATGGCCGTCCGTGTCGGCGTGGTAGCCTTTGATGTATCCGGCTTCCTCGAGCCGCCGCACACGGCGCAGGCAGGGTGGGGGCGAGATGCCGGCGCGGCGGGCCAATTCCACATTGGTCATGCGCCCGTCCTCTTGCAGCTCTGCGAGAATCTTGCGGTCGATCTCGTCCAGTACGAGAGGTTCGGTTTCAGTCTGCATGCAATCCCCAGCTTATATAGACGCAATATAATTGCGCGGGCGCGTTTGGCTATGGGCTTTTCGGCGGGTTTTGGAAGAAACCCTGAGAAGGCGGCGTTGACGGCGCGGCGCGCGCGTTGTCCTGTTGGCGTCATGCTTAGTTTTTATGCCGATGGGTGAAGCCGTGCGGGATGTGCTGGTGGTCGGTGGCGGACCGGCCGGGCTCGCGGCGGCGCTGCGGCTGAAGGCGCGCGATGTTCCACGTGTAACAATCATCGAACGAGAGGACGCGCTGGGCGGTATGCCGCGCCGGGCCCTGCATTCGTTCTTCGGCTTCCGGGAGTTTGGGCGGTTTTTGAGCGGCCCGTCTTACGCGGCCAAGCTCGCGGCCTGGGCGCAGGCGGCGGGGGTGGAGATCTGGTCCGGCCAGGAGGTAACGGCTTTGCGCCCTGGCGGCGGCGTGGTGGTGCAAACGCCGAAGGGAACGCGTGAGGTCCGTGCACGGCGCGTGTTGCTGGCCATGGGCGCCAGGGCGCGGCGTGTGGAAGACTGGCGCGCGGATGCGGCGGGGCGGCTAGGTGTGCTGGACAGTTCAGCTTTGCCCCCTGATGCGGCGGCATTGCCTTGCCGCTGCCCGGTGCTGGTGGGCGGAGACCGGGTCTCGCTGTCCGCCCTAGCCACTTGCCGCCGCCAGGGGATGCGCCCGGTGGCGATGGTGGAGGCCAATCCCCGCCCGGCGGTAAGCTGGCCGCTGACGCTGTATGCCCGGTTGGCGGGGGCGCGGCTACGTCTGGGCACGGAGATCGAGCGGATTGAAGGCGAGGGCGGGGTGGAGCGCGTTGTGCTCTCCAACGGGCAGGTGCTGGCCTGTGACGGCGTGCTGGTAACGGGTGGCCTGCAGCCGGAGGTGGGGCTGGTGCGCGACAGCCATCTCCGGCTGGACCATGGGGCGGGCGGTCCGGCGGTGGACCAGTACGGGCGTTGTTCGGATACGGCGTTCTTCGCCATGGGCAATGTGCTGGGCGCGGCGGAGGGGGCTGGCTGGAATTTCCAGGCTGGGCAGACCACGGGCGATTTCATCGCGGATGATCTGATCGGCGGCCTGCCCAGCCTGGAGGGGGCGTTGGCGATAGAAGCCGGTGCGGCGGTGCGGTTTGTGCTGCCGCAATCACTGGCGCATGTGGCGCCTCTGCGCGGTCGGCTTTATGTGCGTGTTGCCGCGCCGGTGAAAGGGCTGCTGCGGGTGCGCGCCGGGGCGATTGTATTGTATCGCCGTCGGGTGGAGGCCGTGCCGGAGCGGCGGGTACTGATTGACCTGGATGGGCTGAAAACCCCGCCCGATGACGCTTTGCTGACAGTGGAGGTTGTGGCGTGAGGGTGACTCGTTTTTTGACCGGTCTCATCCCATAATAAACCTTATGGAAGCCCAGCATGACCCGCGTCTTCTCCGGTTACTTAATGTGCTGCCGCATACTTTCCGGAGGTCTTATGAATGGCTGATCCGGCCGCAGGCGAAATGGGTGCGCCTGCCGGTGGGGGGCGCGTTGATGCTGGGCGGGGTGTTCAGCTTTTTGCCGGTGCTGGGCATCTGGATGCTGCCACTCGGCGCGATTTTGGTGGGGGAAGATATTCCGCCCGTCCGCCGCGCCACGTTGCACGGGCTGGGCTGGGTGCAGCAGAAATGGGATAATTGGCAGGCGCGGCGTAAGACCCGGAACTCCAAGACAAACCCCTGAAAATTCATTGAGGCGTGTGACGCGGGATTTTAGTTTCCTTCGGTAAAACAGGAGGTAGATTGTCATGGAAACAGCCATCGTGACCGGGGCGGATTCCGATGGCGCGGCCGGAGGAAATTGCGAAATAATTTTGTTTTTGTGCTTATCCGCGGCGTCTTATGTGACGGGAGCGGAGCTGAGCATGGATGGCGGCTGGGCCGCGTTTGGCGCTGCGGGACTGGCATGGCGCGGCGTAAAGAATAAGGGCCGCGTTGTACGCGGCCCTTGACGAAATCAAGCGACGATCTCGATTTCAGCGAAGAAGAAAGCGACCTCGTTGGCGGCGTTCTCCAGGCTGTCAGAGCCATGCACAGAGTTGGCTTCGATGGACTCGGCGAATTCGGCGCGGATGGTGCCGGCATCGGCGTTGGCCGGGTTGGTGGCGCCCATGATTTCGCGGTTCTTGGCCACGGCGTTCTCGCCCACCAGGACCTGCGCCACAATCGGGCCGGAGATCATGAAGGAGACGAGGTCGTTAAAGAACGGACGCGCGGAATGCACGGCATAGAACGCCTCGGCCTGTGCTTTGGTGAGTTGCAGGCGCTTGGTGGCGGCGATGGTCAGACCGGCCTCTTCGAACTTGGCGTTGATCTTGCCGGTGAGGTTACGGCGGGTGGCGTCCGGCTTGATGATAGAGAGTGTGCGTTCAATGGCCATGGTTTATCGCTTTCCTGTGAATGTTGCGGGCGCAATAGCCGGGCGGCCAAGGCTGGGCAAGCCCTGGCCGGTTAATATACAGGGAAAGCCATGAGTGTTCTGCGTCTTGAAGATCTATCCTACGCCATCGCTGGCCGCCCGTTGCTGGAACATGCGGAGCTGTTGCTCGATGAAGGCAAGCATGTTGGCCTGATCGGCCGTAACGGCGCTGGGAAATCGACCCTGCTGAAGCTGATCGCCGGGGGGATCCAGCCTGATGGCGGCAAGGTTATGCTCGGCAACCGGGTGCGGCTGGGATATGTAGCGCAGGAGGCGCCGGGCGGGGATGTTACACCGCTGGATGTGGTGCTGGCGGCGGATGTCGAGCGCGCCGAGTTGCTGCACTCGACGGAGCACCCGGAGACACCGGCTGAACGGCTGGCGGAGATTCATGAAAGGCTGCTGGCGATCCGTGCTGAGTCAGCGCCCGCGCGGGCGGCGTCCATTCTGGCCGGGCTGGGGTTTAACGAGGACTGGCAAGCGCGGCCGATGAGCAGCTATTCCGGCGGTTGGCGGATGCGCGTGGCACTGGCGGCGGTGCTGTTCTCCGAGCCTGATCTGTTGTTGCTGGACGAGCCGACAAACCATCTGGACCTGGAAGCAACGCTCTGGCTGGAGGGTTATTTGCAGAAATTCCCCGGTGCGATTTTACTGGTGAGCCATGACCGGCAGCTGCTTGACAAGGCGGTGGAGGCCACCGTGCATCTGGATAACGGCAAACTGACCATGACGCCAGGCGGGTTTGCCGAGTTTGTGCGGATTAAGACCGAGCGCGCCTTGCAACAGGCTCGCGCGGCCGAGCGGGTGGCGGTGCAGCGAGCGCATATGCAGGCGTTTGTGGACCGCTTCCGCGCCAAGGCCACCAAGGCTCGGCAGGCACAGAGCCGGTTGAAGGCGCTGGAGAAGCTGCCGCAGATTGATGCGGTGGTGGAGGGGCAGGCGACGGAGTTCTCTTTCCCTTCGCCGGAAGAGTTGCCGCCGCCGATGCTCCAGCTTGAGGGCGTGGAGATTGGGTATGACGGCAAGGCGGTGCTCTCGGGTGTGTCTTTGCGGATTGATATGGAAGACCGAATTGCGTTGCTGGGGCAGAACGGTAACGGCAAATCCACTCTGGCGAAGCTCCTGGCGGGACGGCTCGCGGCCATGCGGGGGCGTGAATTCCGGGTGAAGGGGCTGCGCGTGGGGTATTTCGCCCAGCATCAGGAGGATGATTTGGTGCTGACGGACACGCCCTATGACCACCTGGCCCGCGCGCTGCCGCAAGCTTTGCCACCCCAGATCCGTGCCCAGGCGGCGCGGTTTGGGCTGGACGCTGACAGGGTAAACACGCCGGTGGGGCAGATGTCCGGTGGGGAAAAAGCGCGGCTGCTGCTGGCGCTAGCCACGCGGGATGCGCCGCATCTGTTGATTCTGGACGAGCCGACGAACCATCTGGATATTGATGCCCGCGACGCGCTGATTAAGGCGCTGACGGATTTCGAGGGGGCGGTAGTGCTGATCTCCCACGATCCGTATCTGGTCGAATTGGCGGCGGACAGGCTGGTGCTGGTGGCGAAGGGGAAGGTAACGCCGTTCGAGGGCGATCTGGCCGCTTATGCCGCGACCATGAGCGAGCGCGGGGCCCCCGCCCAAGCCAGGAAGGTGGAGGAAAAGAAGAACGACAAGGCGGCAAGGGCCGAGGCGCGCGCCCGGCTGGCGCCGCTGCAAAAAGCGGCAAAGGCGGCGGAAACTGCGTTGAACAAGCTGACAGCGGAGAAAGAGACGCTGGAGGCGAAGCTGGCGGATGAGGGCATTTACGCCCCAGCCAAGGCGGTGGAGCTGAACAGGATCACGCTGCGGCTGGGGGCCTTGAAAAGCGAGATCGAGGCCGCCGAGATGACGTGGCTGGAAGCTGCTGAGGCGCTGGAAGCGGCGGCCTGAGTCTCAGGCCAGGATCAGTTGGACCCGGTGCTGCGCCATGCTTTGGTGAAGTTCGTCGGGCGGTTGGCCGTCTGTTACCAACATGTTCACCTGCTGCCAGTTGGCGAAGCGCGTGGCGAACAGTTGGTTGAATTTGCCCTGATCGGCAATGAGGATACTTTTAGAGGCGCGGGCCAGCATGGCGGTATTGATCGCGGCGATCTCGGGCAGGGCGTCGTTGGGGCCGTCCTTGGTTAGGCCGCTTGGGCCGAGAATGACATAATCCGCGTAGAGGCTTTGCAGGAACACGATGGCGTGGCCGCCTGTCGTGCTGGCTTCTCCGGCATGGTAAAAGCCGGGGATCATCATCACTTTGATTGTGGTGTTGCTACCCAGCGCGGCTGCGACGCTGAAGGAATGGGTGACGACCATGATGTCCCTCAGCCGGGCGGCGATCTCAAGCGCCACATGGACGGCGGTAATGCCGCTGCCGATCAGTAGAATTCGGGCGTCGGCAATTTGCTCAACCGTGGCTTTGGCGAGTTTTTGGTGCGCCGGCAGGCTGCGCCCCTGGAACGCGCTGCCGGGTTCTGTATTCATAGCCCGGACCGCACCGCCATATGTACGGTTGAGGACGCCAGCCTGGGTCAGTTCATCTAAATCACGACGGATTGTTTCGGTTGAGACGTTCAGTTTTTGTGCAAGTTCTGCAACCCGTAGGCTGGGGGCGCTACTTAACGCCGTTAGAATTTTACCCTGCCGCTCTCGCTTCTCGCGCCTCATTCATACACCCGTTTAGATTGAATTGGAGTATGATTGCTGAGACGAAATTATGCAATTCCTTGAATTGACATAAATTTATAATCATATCGCGGGGGTTGTAACAAATTGAGACGCTTTTTGAATCGATTAGGAAAATTTAAGAATAACGAAACCTGCAACCAGAAGGACGGCGAATAGTCCGGTCAGCAGCCCGAGTCGGCGCTCGATAAAGTCTCTGGCGGGTTCACCAAACAGTCGTAGCAGAACGGCCTCCAGCAGGAAG
Source organism: Acidocella aminolytica 101 = DSM 11237 (assembly GCF_900129125.1). Classification (GTDB taxonomy): domain Bacteria; phylum Pseudomonadota; class Alphaproteobacteria; order Acetobacterales; family Acetobacteraceae; genus Acidocella; species Acidocella aminolytica. The sequence continues at coordinate 14,938 of NZ_FQVJ01000009.1, forward strand.
CGCGCGCCGCGTGTCACGAAGCTGAGAACCATGAATAAAAAAAAGTTAAACTTGGCAGCGCCAGCGGCGATAGTGACGATTTTATAGGGAATGGGCGTCAGGCCTTTGATCAGGATGATCGCCGCACCGTACTCCGCGAATTTATGCTGGAACGCCGTGAAAGAGGCTTCGTAATGGTAGAGATGGATGATCGGCTGTGCCAGTTTTACAAACAGCGCATATCCGATGGCATATCCGATGGCGCCGCCCAGCACGCTGCCCACCGTGGCGATGAGCGCGAACAGCAAGGCGCGCTGGGGGGCGGCGAGCGCCATGGGGATCAGCAGCACATCCGGTGGCAGCGGAAAGAAGCTGGCCTCCGCCATGGCGACGAGAAACAGCCAAAGCGGAGCGCTGGGTCTGGCGCTCAGCGCTAACACCCGGTCATACAGGCTACGAAGCATTGCGGAGTTAGTCTTGCAGGATCACGGAGCGGTGACGGAGTTGGTCCATCATCTGCTCCGAAGCGAGTTCAACCCGGCGCTCCACGATCATGTTGCTGATATCCTTGTCAGAGGGAAGCTGGGCTTTTTCCTGGGCGCGGTTGCAGACCATCACCACGGACACGCCAGCGGCTTCCACCAGCGGGCGGCTCAACGTATTGAGCGGCAGGCTAGCGAGAATTTTTTGGAAGGCGGGCGGGGTGACCGTGGCGAGATTGACCGGCCCCGGATTGGAGGGGTGGACATTCCCATAGGCGGCGTTCAGGGACTCGACCGCTGAACAGCTCTTGGCGTTCTGGGCCTTGGTCATGAATTGATTGATGAAGTTGATCTGCGCCTGGCCGAGTTGTCCGTCCGACACCGGCTGCGGATATTGGCCATAAGCCTGGCGGATATCCAAGATGGTCTGCACTTGGTTGCCGATATCGTGCTTGTCCTCAAGCTGAACGATCTCATAGCCTCCGGGCACGCGGATGGGGTTGGAGATGGCACCTATTGGCATCTGTTTCACCGTGGCCGCAACCGAGGCGTCCAACTGGCTGAGCCGCACATAGCCGAGATCGCCGCCGGACAGCGCGGTTTGGGATTGAGAGAACTGCGCCGCGACGATGGGGAAGGGCGCCCCCTGGCGAAGCTGGGCAATGACCGTATTGGCAAAATTCTGCGCCGTGGTCTCGTCGCTGGGGTCGGTGACGGGGATGAAGATTTCGGCCAGATGATAGCGCGTTGCGCCGAGATTGGCCTTGAGGGCGGTTTTTTGGGCCGCGATATCGCCCGGGGTTGGTTCCAGCCCTGGGCCCAGCACCTTGTGCAGCACCTTCTGCCAGCCAATGCCTGTGCGGATTTGGCTAAGCAGGGTGGAATAAGGCACGCCCGCAGCCTCAAGCCGGGTTTGCAGCCCGCCCGCCGGGATGTTGTTGCTTTGCTCGATATGGGAGATCGCGTCCGCAACCTCCTGGTTGGAGACGGTGATCCCGAGCTTGTTGATTTCCTGTTGTTGCAGGGTCTGGTCGATTAGCTGTTTGCTGACCTGCGGCATCAGCCGCTGGATAATCTGCGCGTTGGGCTGCATGCCCATAGATAAGGCCAGTAGCCGGGCTCGCGCCGTGACATCCTGCGTGGTGATGATCTGGCCGTTGACCACCGCTGCCATACTGGCGGAATCCGGTGCTGGCAGGGACGTAGGACTGTGAAGGCTTTGCGCAAAGGCGGGGCCTGCACAGACCGTGGCAAGTAGGGCAGCGCGGAGCAGAAATTTCATAGGGCGTTGAATCCGACGGTTCCAAGAGTTTTGAAATTGAACTGCAGCAGTACCAGCGTGCTGCCATTGTCCAGATTGAAGGAGGTATAGCGCTTATAGAAGATCAAATTGACCCCGAAGCAGTCATTCTGCCAGCCCGCGGCGGCGTTGATCTCGTCAAACTGGCTGGTTTCGAGGTTGCGCTGCATGCCGCCGGAAAGACTCCACGGGCCGAAATGGGTGGAAACGCTGGCCGTGATTTCCTTGCGGGATGTGAAATAGGCGGCGGGCGGGTCGAGATTGATGACTTGCCCTTGTACGGTATTGTCGTACAGCGCGTAGGGGTTGGTGCTGGTGTAGAGATAGCCGGTGGAGAAATTCAGTGGTCCGGTGGAGAAATTGGCGGCCAGATCGGTCATTCGGTTGCCGAAGCTCTTATGTGAGAGGCGGCCATGATAAGCGAGATTGAACCAGGGGGTTGGAGCGACCTCCAGCCCAGCGACGATGTCCGAGACATTATCCTGAAGCCCTGAGGCCGGCAGGTACACGTAATCTTTATGGAAGCGGTAAGACTGGCCGATTAACCCGTCCACAGTCATGCCGCGCGGCAGATACCAGGCGGCGTGCAGGGCGTAATCCACCCGAGCGCCGCCTTCTAGCCGGTCGATGCCCGGGTAGCGGTTGAGGGCAAAGAGATTTGCGGTGGAGAATTCGAGATCAAGGCTGTCCTCGTTCGGGATTTTATAATTCTCCGAAATGCCGGTGACGGGAGAGGCAACGAACTGCACGATCGGCTCGATCAGCTGGCTGCCCCAATGCGCGGTTGAGCGAATAAAGGGCCAACGCAGCATCACTGCGCCGTAGGGCTGCGCCCGGCCGATGCTGCTTTGCTGGATAGTGCTGTAATTGGGCTGCTGGTTAAGCTTGTCGGCATTGTAATAGGCGGCATCAAGCTGCAGGCGCGCGGTGCCGGTAATGCCCTCCGGCAGCATGAAGGGCACGCTGTAAGACGGGATGAAGGCCAGCCGCCTAGTGTTGGTGCCTACATTCCTCATTACGTTAAAGACGTTCATATTCAGCCGGAAGGTGCCGCCGAGCAAGCGGTCGGGCTGAGAGACGAAATGATATTGCCCATAAGGTGCGACGATGGGCAACTCGCTCTGGTTTACCGAGGCGACGAGGCCCTGATAGGTCTGTGCGTCGAGCCGCGCATAGGACCCGGCGCCGAAGCCTTCCACATAGATATTGCTCTCCAGATAGGACGCATTCGGCAGGATACTGAAGTCGTCCAGATATTGCGGGTTGGAGGCACGGTTGAAGGAGAAGCCGGTGCGCCAGTTATTATTGATGTCGAACGTGCCGTTGGCGAAAATCGAGTTGCCGAAATGCCCTCGGTCCCGTCCACCGGAGAGCTTTACGTCCAGATAGCCGTGATTGAAGGATTCGCGGTAGTCTGCCTTCAGCGCAGGGCCCTGCTTGGTGGCTAGAACCGGGGCCAGCGTGAGGTCCGCAGATTTGCCGAGCGTGATGTAATAAGGAATGATCGCGAACGCGCCGAGCTGCGAGGTGGCGCCTGCGGAGGGGATGAGCAGCCCTGTCTGGCGTTTCACCGATGGGTCGGGTTCCGTCATGTAAGGAAGCCAGAAGACCGGCACGCCCTTTAAAAGCAGGGTCGCGTTGCGGAACTCGATCATTTTATGTTCGAGGTCGCGCGTGGCGCTGGTGGCGCGGATGGCCCAGGTGGGGGGCGAGCGAGGATCACTTTTGCACAGATTGCAGGCAGAATAGACGGGCTTGGACAGCTCGTCGATCTTTCCGTTATAGCGGCGCGCGCCATTGGCGATGATGCGGGCATTCTCCGCCAGCCGCGCGGCGACGAATTTCATCACCGCGTTCTTCATGTTGTCGGAGAGCACGACATGGTCTGCATAAACTGTTTCGCCGCCTGGCTGCACCAGCGCCACATGGCCGGAGGCGGTGACCACATTGGTCTTGCGGTTGATGGTTATCTTGTCCGCATGCAGGGTCTGGCCGTTTTGGAGGGCAGTCACATGGCCGGAGGCAATGATGAGATTTCCGGTTTTGTCGTAAGTCAGGCTATCCGCGGTGAAGCTGACCGGCGCGTTTTTGTTGCCCGACGGCGCCGGGCCGGAGACCAGGGCCCCCACGGATTGCGCCAGGGCGGGGGCGCCCAGGCAGGTGGAGGCGAGAAGCAGCAGGATTCGGCCCGTACGTGTCATGCGATCAGCCATCTTCCAGATGCAGCAACAAGGCAAGCGCCAAAAACAAACCGGAGAGCGCCGGTGCCCAGGCGGCCAGCACCACGGGGATGGCGCCGGAGGTACCGAACTGGTTGGCGACCTCGGAGACCATGAACAGCGCGAAGCCGAATCCCACGCCGGAGATCAACATAGCGCCCGCGCTGCCGCGCCGCGACGGACGCATGGAAAACCCCGCCGCCACCAGCGCCATGGTGGCGCAGAGCAGTGGTAGCGCCAGCAGGGTCTGGAACACCAACTCATGCTGCGTAGCCGAGAAGCCGGAGCGTTTGAGTAGGTGAATGAAGCCAGGCAGCGCCCAGAAGGACAGTGCGTTGGGGGAGGCGAAGCTCTCTTGCACACGGTTGACAGTGAGGTCCGTCGGGAAGGTCATGTCCTGCACATGCTTAGGTGGGGCGTCCGGCTGCAGCACCGCGACATCCTGCAGGTCCCAGCTGCCGGGTGAGAGTGTGGCGTGTTGGGCCTCTAGCCGTTGCAGCAGGCTGGTATCGGAGCTGAGCCGCAGGATGCTGACGTGATTGGCCTGCAAGGAGCGGTTATGCAGCCAGACATTGCTGGCGTGCAGCACCGCCACGCCGGAGGGGGTAAGGCCCTTATCAGCTTGGCGGACCCAGAGCGAGCCGCCATTGAGCGAGAGTGGCCCGCCGGAGGGCTTGAGGTAGCTGTTGTCGAGTTGTTCGGCGCGGCCATACATCACCGCGGAAACCGGGCTGAGCGCGGTGGTGCAAAGCCCCCCCAGTAGCCAGGCGACAAATACCGGCGTAGCCAGGAACTGCCAGGCGGAGATGCCTGCGGCGCGTGCCACCACTAGTTCGGACGAGCGGGCTAGCCGCCAGAAAGCATAGATGCCCCCCAGCAGCACCGCGAAGGGGATGATCTGCATGAAGCTCCAGGGTAGGCGCAACGCCTCGATCTCCAGCAGGATGCCGAACGTGGCGCGCGGCGCCGTGGCGGATTCGCGCAGTAGCTCCAGAAAGTCGAATAAGGCGACAAGCCCGGCCAGCCCGGCCGCCATAGCGAGCACCGCCGTGATGAAATGCCGCCCGAAATAGAGCGAGATGGTAACCGGCAGTTTCATGCGCGCGGGGCGCCTTGGCGCAGCAGCAGGAACAGCCCGGTGATGGGCGGCACCAGTACCCAGATCCACATTAATGGCAGCAAGGCCGTGTTGCGCGCGGCGAGGTTGCTGACCCCAAGCCCCAGCGCCACCAGTCCGGTGACAATGGCCACTGCGCCGACCACTCGTGCCAGCCCGCCATGGCGCCGGAACCCGCCGCCCAATGCGGCCACCAGCGCCACCAGCGTATAGCCAAGGGTGGAAAGCGGCGCGGACAGGCGGCGTTGGGCTTCCACCTTCCATTTGTCGCGGTCATCCTTGGGTAGATTGGCGGGGGGCCGGAACAGCTGGGACAAGGGTTTTTCGGCCGCGTCGTCACTAACTGGGTTGCCTGCCTGCGCGGCCTTGGCCAGAGATAGGGTGTTGCGTTTGAAGGTCAGCATGTCGAGCTGCCCGGTTTTGGGGTCGATCTGCTCGCGCGAGCCGTCTTGCAGGACCACCACGGGGCCGGTGCCGGAACTGATCAGCTCCCCTGTGCGGGCTAGAATAGTGGCCGGTGCGCTGGGGTTGCGGTTATCCTCGATGATGATGCCCTTGAGCCCGCCATTGGCGGTGCGGGACTGCACATAGACCATGATATTGTTGGAAACTGGGGTAAAGACGCCCGGCTCCAGCAGAAACGCGGCGATCTGGTTGCGGATCTCATATTGATAGGTGCGGAACACGGAAAGCGTCCAGGGCACCACGCTCAGGCTGAGCCCGTAGCCAATGATGGTGGTGGCCAGCGCCAGAATCATCGCCGGGCGGGCGAGCCGTGAATCCGACAGGCCCAGTCCGCGCATGATGGTCATTTCCCTGTCACCGGAAAGGCGGACGTAAATGAACAGCACCACGATGAAGCAGGTGATGGGCAGGATGGTGGACAAAAAGCTGGGCACCAGCAGCGCCGTGAGCTTTACGAACACAAAGGGCGATAGCCCATGGCTGACGATGATCTGGATGAAGCGCAGCGACTGGGTCAACCAGATCAGCGCCACAAGACCCGTGGTCACCAGCAGTAGGGCCAGGACAAGCTGGCCCAATACATATCGGTCTAGGCGGTGGAGGGAAAACAGGGCAGGCATCTCGGTGGTGGTTATCCGGGTTCATCTCTGGCGGGGCAAGCCCAGTATGGCAAGGGCGGCGGGCTGCATGAAACATGACGTGACGAAACAGTGTGGAAAAGGCAAAATAATGTGTTGCAGTTCCAACAGAAAAAATGTTGTATCTCCAACGTATTTCAGAGGATGTTTGGAGCATGTTGTTGGAAGCCACACGCCTCCCAGGGCGAAAACAGGATGTTTCATTGACGCGCAGGCCAACTACGGCGTGGTTTGAGGTCGTGTGTCGAGCTTGAGGGCCCTGCATGCCGCGATGCGGTATCAGGATCTGCCGGAGACGCTGGTACGGGGCGAAGGCGTTTACCTATATGATACGGAAGGCCGGCGGTATCTGGATTTCGCGGCGGGCGCGCCGGTGGCGGGGCATGGGCACCCTGAAATTGTCTCCGCCATGGCCGCTCAGGCTGCGACGCTGAACACAGCCGCACGGTGCCTCACCGGCCTGGAAGAAGGCTATGCGGCCCGGGTGCTGAAATATTTTCCGGCGCCGCTGGAGCGGTTCATTATGACCTGCTCGGGAGGGGAGAGCGTGGATCTGGCATTGCGGGCAGCTCGGGCCGTGACCGGGCGGCGTGGGATTATCGTTACGCGGGGGGCCAGCCATGGCGGGTTGGCGGCGGTGGACATCTCTCCGGCGTTGATGGGCGAGGAATTGCCGCCTTATGTGCGGACAATTCCGGCTCCTGACCCGGCCCTGGCGGGCGGGAGGGCATTAGAGGCGTGGTTCGCGGCCCAGGTGGAAGAGGCCGCTACCGCGCTGGCAGCGGTGGGTGAGGGCGTGGCCGCGCTGGTGCTGGACAGCGCCTTTGCCACGGACGGTGTTTTTGTGGACCCGCCGGGTTTGTGGGCGGCGGCGGCCACGGCTGTGCGGAGGGGTGGCGGGCTGGTGATTGCCGATGAAACCCAGACCGGGCCGGGCCGCACCGGGGCGATGTGGGCGTTTCTCCGGCATGGGGTGGTGCCGGATATCGTGACGCTGGGGCAGGCATTGGGGAATGCCTACCCGATGGGCGGCGTGGTGATGCGCCAAGATCATTTTGCCCGCGCGGTGGAACGCGTGCCGGGGCTGGCGCATGTGGGCGGCAGCCCGGTGGCGGCGGCGGCCGGGCTCGCGATGCTGGATGTGATCCAGGCCGAGGGGCTATTGCGCAATGCCGTGCGTATAGGGGACAGCCTGCGGCGCGGGTTGGAAACGCTGGCGCGGCAATATGCGTGCATGGGCCCCATCAGGGGGGCGGGGCTGGTGCTTGGGTTTGATGTTCTGAATCAGGACAAAAAGACCCCGGACCCTGAAGGGGCGCGGCGTTTGGCCGTGGCGTTGCGCCGGAGTTTTGTTCTTACCAGCCTAGCCGGGTTAGAGGGCCAAGCTCTGCGGATTAGCCCGCCGCTCTGTGTTTCAGCCAGCCAGACCGAGCTTTTTCTGACGATTTTAGGGGCAGCTTTGGCCTCGGTTGGGTAAACTGTGTGAGTGTGGGTCCTCTTATGCGTCGCCGCGCCTCGACATATGGCTGTCACATCGCTAGTTGGTGGCGCGAATGAGCAAGGCGGGACCAGCATGATCGACGACGACAAGCCCCATGAGGAATGTGGCGTATTCGGCGCTTGGAACGTGGCGGACGCGGCGGCGATCACGGCACTCGGGCTGCATGCGCTTCAACATCGCGGCCAGGAAGCCACCGGCATAGTTACCCATGACGGGGTGCGCTTTCACTCCCACAAAGGGCTGGGGCTGGTGGGCGATAATTACGGCGATGCCAAGGTGATGGCTGGGCTGCCCGGTCCGAGGGCCATTGGCCATAACCGCTACGCCACCACGGGCGACACGGTGCTGCGTAACGTGCAGCCGCTGTTCGCGGAATTCGAGTTTGGCGGTTTTGCGGTTGGCCATAACGGCAACCTCACCAACGCGCATACGCTGCGCAAGGCACTCACCCGCCGGGGGTGCTTGTTCCAGTCCACTATGGACTCGGAAGTGTTCGTGCATCTGATCGCGATTTCACTTTATTCTAATGTGGTGGATCGGCTGATCGACGCGATCAAGCAGGTGATCGGCGCGTACTCCTTGGTCGCGCTGACCAATGAGCACTTGATTGGCGTGCGTGACCCGCTGGGCGTGCGGCCGCTGGTGCTGGGCAAGCTGAGCGGCGCGGATGGCAAGGCGGGCTGGGTGCTCTCCTCCGAAAGCTGCGGGCTGGATATCGTTGGCGCGGAGTTTGTGCGCGATGTTGAGCCGGGTGAGATCGTGCTGATTGACGATAGCGGCGTGCAGAGCATCAAGCCCTTCACTCCGCAGAAGCCGCGCTTTTGCGTGTTTGAATATATTTATTTTGCGCGGCCGGATTCCCTTATGGAAGGCAACTCCGTTTACAGCGCGCGCAAGAAGATTGGCGCGCAGCTGGCCATGGAAGCGCCCGCCGAGGCAGATGTGGTGGTGCCTGTACCTGATTCCGGCGTTCCCGCCGCTATGGGTTTCGCGGAAGCCTCTGGCATCAATTTCGAGCTGGGCATCATCCGCAACCATTATGTGGGGCGTACCTTCATCGAGCCGACCGATCAGATCCGGCATCTTGGCGTGCGGCTTAAACATTCGGCAAACCGTGCCATGATTGAGGGCAAGCGTGTCGTGCTGGTAGATGATTCCATTGTGCGTGGGACTACCAGTAAGAAAATTGTGGAGATGGTGCGCCAGGCCGGGGCGAAGGAAGTGCATATGCGCATCGCCGGACCGCCGACCACCCATTCCTGCTTCTACGGTATCGATACGCCGGAGCGCGGCAAACTGCTGGCGGCCCGCAACTCCGTTGACGAAATGGCGAAGTTGATTGGTGTAGACAGCCTTTCTTTCATTACCATCGACGGGCTTTATAAGGCGCTGGGCAAGCCAGGGCGCGATGCATTGTCCCCTGCTTTCTGCGATGCCTGCTTCACAGGCGATTACCCGATTGCGCTGACCGATAATAACGAGGCACGCGATACACAGCCCAGCCTTTTGGCTGAAATGAGCTGAAAACCGGACCCGACGGCTTTTGAAAAAACCCCGCCTAAAGCGGGGTTTTTTGTGCCCAGTGGGATTGATATGAATGCACAAAAGTAAAGCTTCGGAAATATTAAAGCTATAAACTCAAGCGCCTATGCCCCAAAATGTGTCATTTCAGCCACAGGCTCCCCGCAAAGCGAAATGCTGTGCTGTTTGAACTGGCGCTCTAGAATGGTTGGCATGTAGATTGCGAATTGGTTACCGTCGATGGCGCATGTTCAGGCGATTTTCCGTTGCTTGTGGCGCTGTCGGATTACGCTTTAGGCATCACGCGCGGAAAAATGCGCACTGAGGAGGCATAATGATTAAGATGCGTCGGCAACTTCTGGGACTGGGCTTTATGGCTGCGTCCTCTCTTATGGCTATGAATGCGGCTCACGCAATGAACGGCCCGACCGCGATTAAGATCGATGGCGGCCCACTTGGTACTCTTGAGCTTAGCGGTGGCATGGACGGTTACGGCTCCTACACCTCCGGCCTCGCGGGGCATCAGCCGGATACCGGCATGAATGTTGGCAGCGCGCTGATCAATTTGGAGAAGACTTCCGGCGTTCTGCAGTACACTATTGAAGTTGGTTCCAATGGTGGAGCGATTCCGGTGGGCACGCTGTTCAGCCGCCCGGGTCAGACCAGCATCAGCAAGTTCAAGACCGGCCCGCTTTATGCCGGTTACATCACCGTTGCGCCGACTGATTCGCCGGTGACCTTCTCCGCCGGTATGATCGGCTCCGTAGAAGGTTACGAGTCCGGCATCGACTGGAATAATGCCACCCAGATGGTCACCGATATCTGGTATGTGGAGAACAGCCAGTCCAAGGGCGTGTCCGCGACCTACAGCCAAGGCCCGCTGACCGCCACGGTTGAATTCGGCGATGGCTGGGACACCAATGTGTTCAACTTCCTGCAAGCCTCCGTTGATTACAGCTTCGACGATAATAACTCACTGTATGTGTATTATGGTGGCAATCTCGGCCGCACCACCGGCCCGAACGTGACCTCTTACGGCTCGCAGGTTGGAAGCATCACCAATCTTATCAACTCCCAGATGTTCGGCGCGTTCTATAGCTGGACTCATGGCAACCTGAACTTGGTGCCGGAAGTGCAGTATGTGTACGCCAAGCCGGACGCGAAGGCGAACATCAGCAAGTACACCTCCAACTTCGGTGCGGCTGTGTTTGCTGACTATAGCTTCGCCAACACCCCGTACTCCATCGGCGGTTGGGTGCAGTATGAAAAGTCCATCGGCAGCCAGTATGCTTGGTTCGTCACTCCGAACGATCAGGCCGTTGGCTTGGCCGTCTCCCCGACTTGGCAGTATAAGGACGTTTTTGCCCGCGTGAACGCTGGTGCGAACTACCTGCTGACCAAGACCAGCGGTGGCGGTTATGGTAACAGCGGCAATGGCAACTTTCAGTTTGTTGGCACTCTGGAAGCTGGCTTACTGTTCTAATCGAAACAATTTGCCGAAATGGAAAGGCCGGAGCAATGCTTCGGCCTTTTTGCGTTCAGGGCTGGGAAACCTGATCCAGCCAGTCCTGGAGGCTATAATAATTGGTGACGCGGGTGATTTTGTCGTTGGCGACATCAAAAAACGCGCCACCTGGCAGGATGTATTTTTGCCCGTGCGCTTCGGGCAGGCCCTCGGCGGTGGTGAGATATTGTCCATGCACCACATATTCCGAACCCGCACGGGTTCCTGTTTCGTCAGACATGACCACAATATTTTCCAGCCGCTCGCGGTAGCAGCGGTGCATTTCGGCCATGAAGGCACGGAATGCATCCTTGCCGGTTTCCGCGCCGGACTGGTTGATGTCATGCCACATATCCTCGCTCAGTAAGGCAAGCATGGCTTCCCAGTCGCCGTTATTGAAGGCGGTGTAATAGTTTTTGATCAGCGCTTCGGTTTCGCTCCGCATTATCCACTCCTTGTCCACGTGGGAGCATGGCGGCGGAGGCGGTGCGGCTCAAGCCCGGCGGCCGAAGAGTTTTTCGAGGTCCGTGCGGGTGAGTTTCAGAAATGTGGGACGCCCGTGGGAGCAGGTGGCAGCGCGTGGCGTGGCTTCCATTTCACGCAGGAGGGCGTCGATCTCCTCACGTTGCAGGCGGCGCCCGGCGCGGATGGAATGATGGCAGGCCAGCCGAGCCAAGGCGGAATCAAGCCTGGCTTCTAAAGCCAAAGGCGTGCCGGTTTCGGCGAACTCCTCCGCGAGGTCGCGCAGGAGTCCGGCGGCATTCGGGTTTTTCAGCGCGGCGGGCACGCTGCGGACCAATACTGCGCCGGGGCCGAATTCCTCGATCTCCAGGCCGAGCTTGGCGAGGGTTTCGGTTTCCGCGAGTAGGCGGGCGGCTTCCATGGGCGGGAAATCCACCACCACCGGCACCAATAGGGGCTGGGAGGCAATACGGCCTTCGGTGAACTGGGCGCGCAAACGTTCCTCGGTTAGCCGCTCATGCGCGGCGTGCTGATCTACGATGACGAGGGCGCCGTCTGAGGCCAAAGCGAGCACATAAGTGTCCAGAATTTGGGCCAGGGGGGCGCCGAGTGGATGCTCCAGTGTGGCAGGTTCTGGCGCGGGAGCGGGGGATTCAAAAACCGGCCGGGCGGCGGGCGGCGTGACGAGGGCGAGTTCGGTTTCTGCGAAGCCGCGGGCAATGCGGCTGGGGGGCGGGGGCGGCGTGTGACGCGGGCTGGAGGGCGGTGGCCGCAAAGCGAGGCTTAGTGTGGCGGTGGGGGCCGTGCCGAGGCTGACTGGCTGCGCCAGCGCCCGGTTGATGGCGCCGATGACCAGACTGCGCACGCCGTTTTGGTCAGCAAAGCGCAGTTCGGATTTGGCGGGGTGGACGTTCACATCCAGGGCTTCGTCCGGCAGGTCCAGCCGTAACGCCGCCACGGGGAAACGCCCGGTGGGAATCACGTCCCGGTAGGCAAGGCGCAGCGAGAGTTTCAGCATGGAATCCAGTACCGGGCGGCCATTCACCACAAAACTTTGCAGCCGGGCGGTGGCGCGGTTGAGGCTGGCGGGACCGATGAGACCGGAGAGGCGGACATCATCGCGCGTGGCCTCCAGCGGCAGCATGGCATTGGCGGCCTCACGTCCGAATAAGGCGGCGATGCGGGCGAGGTCGTCCTGGACGGGGAGATCGAACAGCACGCGTTCATCCGAAACCAGGCGGAAGGCGACATGCGGGGCGGACAAAGCGAGGCGCCAGACCGTGCGCTCGGCGGCTTCGGCCTCGGCGCGCGGGGCGCGGAGAAATTTGCGCCGCGCGGGGGTGGCGTAGAACAGATCTTCGGCAATGGCGCGGGTACCTTTGGTACCGGGCACGGGCCGTGCGGGGCTAATGGCGCCGCCTGCAACGTCAATCCGCCAGGCGGAGTCCTGCCCGGCCGGGCGGCTGATGAGAGTGAGCTTGGCGGCGGCCCCGATGGAGGGTAAAGCTTCGCCCCGGAAGCCGAGGGTGGAGATTTGCACTAGGGCTTCGTCTTGCAGTTTGGAGGTGGCGTGGCGTTCGATCGCCAGGGGCAGTTCCTCGGCGGGGATGCCGTGGCCGTCATCAATGATTTCGATCCGCTCGATCCCGCCGCCCGCGAGAATCACTTCAACCCGTTTGGCGCCGGCATCCAGGGCGTTTTCTATCAGCTCCTTCACCGCGGCGGCGGGGCGCTCGATCACTTCACCGGCGGCGATACGGTTGATGGTCGTTTCAGCAAGACGGCGAATAGGCATATGAATTCATATCATGCAGCTGCGAGTCCCGCCGAGAGGCATTTGGCGCTATTCTTGTCATGGTCCGGTAAAATTGCCTTGCTGTAATGCTGAATGCGGGCGTAGAACGGCTTTTAAGTCTGGTGCTGGCCTGGATTCTGCATGGGATTTAGCCAGTTCTTGTTTGCATTAAAAAGGAGAGGCTGATGTCCGTATCAGAGACGGCAGGCAAACCCAGCGGCTTGAGGCGCGACGCGCATATCATCGGATTATTATTCGCCAGTACCACCAGTATGATCGGATCTGGCTGGCTGTTCGGTGCATTTCATGCATCGCGCATCGCGGGCCCACTGAGTATCTGGAGCTGGGTTGTCGGCGCGGTGATCATCATGCTGATCGCGCTATGCTTCGCGGAGTTGGCCGCTTTGTTCCCGCGCAGCGGCGCGCTGGTGCATATGAGCCACGCCAGCCATGGCGAGGGGCTGGGCCGCATTTGGGGGTGGATGCTGTTTCTCTCTTACGTTGCGGTGCCCGCGGTGGAAGCAGAAGCGATTGTCACTTACGCCAATAACTATCTGCCTTATTTCATACAGCCTCATAGTTCCGGTCTGCTGACAGCGACCGGATTTATTGTATGCGCGCTTCTGCTGGGCGTGCTGGCGGTGCTGAACCTGTTTGCGGTGAAGACATTGCTGGCGGTGAACAATGCGATCACCTGGTGGAAGATCGCGGTGCCGGTATTGACCGTGGTGGTGCTGATTGCCGCCAGCACCCATTGGGGTGTGTGGAAGGCCGACCCCACCGGGTATCAGCTCTCCGGCGTGTTCACGGCGCTGCCTTCGGCGGGTATCGTGTTCTCTTATCTTGGTTTCCGTGCCGCGATTGATCTGGGCGGTGAAAGCGCCAATCCTGGGCGGAACATTCCGCTGGCGGTGATCGGCTCCGTGCTGCTCTCGGCGGTGATTTATATTTTGTTGCAGGTTGCGTTCCTGATGGCGCTGCAACCTGGCAATCTGGCACAAGGCTGGTCGCATCTGGACTTTACCGGCGCGGCGGGTCCCTTCGCCGGCCTGGCGGCCACGCTCGGCATTGGCTGGATGGCGACGCTGCTTTATGTCGATGCCTTTATTTCCCCAGGCGGCTGCGGGCTGATCTATGTGACCGGCGGCGCGCGTATTTTGTTCGCGGTGGGTGAGACGAATGCCGGGCCAAGCTGGCTGCGGCGGTTGAACTCAGCCCAGGTGCCGTGGGCCGCCGTGGCCGTGATGTGGGTTGTGGGGGTGGTGTTTCTGCTGCCCTTCCCGGCTTGGCAGCTCATGGTTGGCTATATCACCTCGATCACCGTGCTGACCTATGGTCTCGGGCCGATTGTGCTGATGGTGCTGCGCCGCAACCAGCCGGACCTGAAGCGCTCCTTCACGCTCTGGGGTGCGAATATCATCGCCCCCGCGGCCTTCATTTGCAGCAACTGGGTCATTTATTGGACTGGGTTTGAGACGGACAGCTTCCTGTTCATCCTGCTGCTGGTCGGCTTCCTGGCGTATGCCGGGTATTTCCACCTGGTTCTGCACAAGCCAGCATCTGAATTCGGTTGGCATTATATCGGCTGGCTGTTGCCCTGGTTCGGCGGCATGTGGGTGCTCTCGGCGCTGGGCGATGTTGGCGGTGGCTATGGCGTGCTTGGGTTCTGGCCGGGTGTTGTGCTTGTCGGGCTGTGGAGCATCTTCATCATCTGGCTCTCCTTGCGCTCGGCCCTGCCAGCGGAGGACACCGCGCAGATGATGATTGCCATGGAAAAGACCCGGTAATTTCATGGGTCGCTGACGCCTGCTTCGGGCGTTAACGGTTACAAAACCCCCTTTCGCCTGTGGCGGGAGGGGGTTTTTCGTGGGCGGGTGCTTCACGAAAAAAATATTCCTTGCAATAGTGGGGCAAGCCAAAAGAATAGGAGTGTTGCCCTTGAAAATTCTCGTATTCCAGCATGTCGCTTCGGAACATCCAGGTAATTTCCGTGAGGTGATGAAGGCAAGGGGTTGCACCATGCATGCGGTGGAGCTGGATGAAGGCGAGAGCATCCCGGATCTGGAAGGGTTTGATGTGCTGCTGGTGATGGGCGGGCCGCAGGATGTGTGGCAGACGGCGCAATTCCCCTGGCTGCTGGATGAAATGAAGGCTGTGACCGCATGGGTGCGCGCCGGGCGGCCTTATCTGGGCATGTGCCTGGGGCATCAGCTTTTGGCGCAAGGGCTGGGCGGAGAGGTTGGGCCGATGGACGTGCCCGAGGTGGGGATCAGCCAGGTGCGGGTTGAGGCGGACCCGATCTTTGCCGGATTACCGGAAAGCTGGCCGTGTATGCAGTGGCATGGGGCGGAGGTGAAGCGCTTGCCGGAACATTCAGTCTCCCTGGCTACCTCACCGGGCTGCGCGATCCAGGCGCAGCGTTGGGGGCGGTGTGCTTACGGGATGCAGTTTCACATGGAGTTGACCCACACCACCACGGCTGAATGGGCGGGGTTGCCGGAATACAAGGCGGCGCTGGAACGTGTGCGCGGACCCGGCGGGCTGGATTTGATGCAGGCGGAGGTGAATGCGCAATTCCCAGCCTTGTATCAGGCGTCTCAAAAGCTGTTTGGCAACTTCCTGGATATTGCCGTGCAAACCCTGGCGCCAGCCTGATGCGGGCGGTGCGTCTCCTGCTGGCGGGGCTGTTCTGCCTGGGGGCCGTGCCGGCGCTGGCCATGCCGATGGTAGCCAGCGCCAATGCTGTTGCCGGGCCGGATGACCCTTATGCGGTGCCACCGCAAGGCAAGCTGGCCCGGGGCGATGGCTCGGGACCTCTGGTTATTAAATACAAGAATGGCCGCGTTGTTCATGTGAAGCGCGATAAGGACGAGGAAGGCCAGCAGATCTATTTCGCGCAAATTCGCATTTCGCCGGACCGCCACAGCATCGGCTGGCTTGCCGAATATGATGCCTGCCAGCAAAACCAGCCGTGCCCGCTGGCGCTGGTGGTCTGGCATGCGGGGCGCCCGGCTGTGCGCTTTACCCCGCGCGACGGCGTGATTCAAAGCTGGCAGTTTCTGGCCGGGGGGCGGGAGATTGCGGTGCAGACCGGCGCGGTGGATGGTGCGGCACGTTACTGGCTGTTGGCCACGGCCTCGGGTGTTACCATTTCCCACTGGCAGGCGGATGCGGGCACGCCGCGCCCGCCCTGGCTGAGCTTCTTCACCCGCGCTGCCGTCCGGCCCTAGGGGTGGCGTGGTTCTTGCTTGAGTTTGGGCCTAAACTTTCAGAGCTGGAGCCGGAATGTCCCTGTATTTCTCTCATACGTCGGAAAGTGCCGCCACCTTCGCCGACAGCCTGCGCAGAAAAGGTATAGAGTATGTGCGCTTTGAGCTGCCGGATCTGGCTGGGCTCTCGCGTGGCAAGACCGTGCCGATTGACCATGTGGCGTCTTACACGCGTAATGGGTTGAATTTATATGGTGGCACCGTCACGCTGGACACATCCTCCAACCCCATTCCGGGCACAGGCTATAATGAGGATATCAATTTCGCGGACTGCCTGATGGTGCCGGACCCGGAGACGGTGAGCGATGTGCCCTGGATGGCCAAAACAGCGCGGGTAATCTGCGATACAAAATGGTATGATGGTTCGCCGCAGATGGCCGCCCCGCGTACCGTGCTGAAAGCGATGTTGGCGAAAGCCGCCGAAAGGGGATTCGGCGTGAAGATGGGTCATGAGTTCGAGTTTTATGTGGTCGATCTGGAAACCAGGCAGCCGCTTTATGCTGGCGCGCCAATTTTCGTGACCGCGGTCACGCACCGGCATCCGGTCCTTGATAAGCTGATGCGGGTGCTGAAGGACAGCGGTGTAGATATGATCACTGCCAATGGTGAGTTTGGGCCGGGGCAGTGGGAGCTGAATTTCGCGGCACTTGATGGCATCGCGGCGGCGGACCGGGCCTTTGTATTTAAGAATACTGTGAAGGAATATCTGCGTACCGAGGGGCTGCTGGCCACTTTCATGACCAAGCCTTATGCGCATCTCTCCGGCAGTTGCTCGCATTTTCATTTGTCCTTGTACGATCTGGAGACGGGCAAGAACCTGTTTCTGGATGAGGCGGACCCGGATGGGATGAGCGCCTTGATGAAAAGCTTTATCCAAGGGATTCTGGACCACGCTCCAGCCGCGCAGGCCATCTGGAACCCCACACCGAATTGCTACCGGCGGATCCGCCCGGGGACGTTCGCGCCGTCCAATGTCTCCTGGGGGGTGGAGGACCGTTCAGCCTCCGTGCGAATCAAGGCGTCGAAGGATAAGCGGCAGCATCTGGAGGTCCGGGTGCCGTCGGCTTTGTCCAACCCGTATCTCACGGCGGCGTCCACGTTGGCGGCAGGGCTACTGGGGGTGGAACAGCAGGCCGTGCTGACCCCGCAAAGGAACGGGTTGAAGGAAGCGGACAGCTCTTTCAAGAAATTGCCAACGGAAATTCATGAAGCGCTGGCGGCGTTGCGGGCAGATAATGAGTTGACTGAGATGCTGGGCGAAGCGTTCATGAAGGTTTACACCATTGTAAAAACCGCCGAAATCAACCGTCTGCGTGATGAGATCCCCGCCGCCGAGACGGCGGAGTATTTCGACCTTTACTGAGCTTCAGATGACTTCTTCAAGGCCACCAGCTTGGCTTCCTCGGCGCGCAGCAGGTCGGTGAGCAGGGCGCGGGTTTGCTCGTCAGGCGCGTTGATCAGTCGGCGGCGGAAATTCTCGATGTTGGTTTCAGCAATGAATTGTTCGATCGATTTTTCCCGCATAACTACTCCTCTTTGCGTTGTCCGGTTTGCGGTTTGTCAATGCTATACCGGTTCTGGCGGTTAGAGATGCTGAGACTAGCCACGGCGCGCACTGACAAAAGTCAGCCGTGCGCTGGGTGAGGTCTGATGAAAGATGAAATGATGGCAGGACCAGAAAGTCGTGCGATAAAGCTGGCCTCGGCATGGCTGCGTATGTCACCGGATGACGAAGCGGCGCTGATTAAGCTGGCAAAATATGTTGAGTTCAAAACCGCGAGGACACGGATTTTTGAACAAAGCGGGGTCGCCGGGTCGCTCTATTTGCTGGTCACGGGCATTGTGCAGGTCAGCCGCATGTTGCCCGATGGGGAACGCCATATCGTCGCGTTTCATTGGCCGGGCGATTTGTTCGGGCTGGAGGAAACGGGCTTTTATTTCAACACGGCTGAGACAGTTACACCCTGCACGGTTTATGAACTTCCGGTCCGCAAGGTTGATATGTTTCTGGAAGAGAATCCGCGTGTGCAGCGGCATGTGCTGGTGCATACGATCCATGAGCTGCGGGCGGCGCAACGGCAGATGATCGTGGTGGGGCGTTTGAAGACTAGCCGTGCCTTGGCGGCGTTTCTGCTGGATTGCGCGCAACATGCGCAATATTTCAACGAAGCCCAACAAATGCTGGATTTGCCGATGTCGCGTTATGATATCGCGGATTATCTCGGCGCCGCACCGGAATCGGTGACGCGGGCTTTCTCCCGACTGGAAAATGAGGGGCTGATCCGTCGGGTGACGCCGCGCCTGTTGCGGCTTGATCTGCCAGGGCTGCGCGCCTTGGCCAATATGGATTAAACCCGCCAGATTTTTAAATGCGCCTTGCCATGAGTGCGCTCGGCCAAGGGGGCGGGGATCTCCAGCGTGTCGTTTGGCCCCAACTCGGCGACGATGATGGCGCCGGGGGCAAGCCAGCCTTTGGCGGCCAAGGCGTCCAGGGCAGGGGCCAGCAGGGCTTGGCCGTAAGGCGGGTCCAGAAACACTAGATCATGCGGCGTGCCGGTGGACGGGTGTAGCGCATCGGCGGCGATGAGCCGGGCGTTCTCGGGCTTCAGGGCGGCGATGTTGGCTTTCAGCGCGGACAGAGCGGCCGGGGCGTGCTCGATAAAACTGGCCGAGACGGCGCCGCGAGACAGAGCTTCCAGCCCATAGGCGCCGGTGCCCGCAAACACGTCCAGCACGTTTGCGGCCTGTAGATCGCACCAGGGGGCGTGGGCGAGAATATCGAACACCGCCTGGCGGGCGCGGATATTGGTGGGGCGTGTGTCATGCCCTTGCGGCGCCAGCAGCTTGCGTCCCTTCCAGCGCCCGGCGATAAGTTTTGGGCCTGTCATTTGGATAGGCCCGGCACTTGCTCACGCAGAATTTTGCCCGGCACCTCCTCAATGCCAGCACGCGGTAGGTTGCCAAGCTGGAACGGGCCATACGCCACGCGGATCAGGCGGGTAACCGGGAGTTCCAGCGCCTGCATCACGCGGCGGATCTCGCGGTTCTTGCCTTCACGCAGGCTCATGGAAAGCCAGGTGTTGGAGCGTTGCACGGAATCAATCGCGGCTTCGATGGGGCCATATTTCACGCGCTCCACCACCATGCCTTCCGCGAGGCGCCTAATTTTTTCCTGAGAGACGCCGCCATGCACGCGTACCCGGTAACGGCGCAGCCAGCCTGTGTCCGGCAGTTCCAGACGACGGGAGAGTTCGCCGTCATTGGTGAGCAGCAGTAGCCCTTCGGAGGTTAGGTCCAGCCGCCCGATGGAGATGACGCGGGGCATTCCTGGCGGCAAGGAGTCGAAAACGGTGGGGCGGCCTTCGGGGTCTTTGTGTGTGGTCACGAGACCGTCGGGCTTATGATAGCGGAACAGGCGGGTGCGTTCCGGCTCGTTCACCGGCTTGCCGTCGACCACCACCAGATCGCCTTTTTTCACGAACATGGCGGGATGGGTCGCGGCCTCGTTGTTCATCCGCACGCGCCCGGCCTCGATCATAGCTTCCGCGTCACGACGGGAAGCTACACCGGCACGGGAGAGGAATTTGGCGATGCGCTCGCCGCGCTCTGCGGTCTCCTCAGTCATGGCAGGCGGCCAGGAAGGCGCGGTAAAGGGCGGCGTCGCCCGCATCCACGAGATATTCCGGGTGCCATTGCACGCCGATGCAGAATTTTTGTGCCGGGTCCTCCAGCCCTTCAATCACCCCGTCCGGGGCGATGGCGTTCACCACCCCGCGCCCGGCGGATTTCACCGCCTGATGATGGGAGGTGTTGACCTGCATCACCGGCCCCGTAACGCCGAACAGCTGGGTGCCAACCAGAATCTCTACCTTGTGACCAGGCTCATAATGGCTGGTTTTCTGCTCATGCTCCAACGCGCCGGGGATGGCGTCCGGGATGTGCTGGTGCAGCGTGCCACCCAGCGCCACGGCAAGAAGCTGCTGCCCGCCGCAAATGCCCAGAACCGGCATGTTCCGCGCCATGGCGCCGCGCAGAAGGGCGAGTTCCGCCACGGTGCGGTCGGATTTCAGGGCCACGGTGTCGTGGGTTTCGATGTCGCCATACAAAGTGGGGTCCACATCGAACGCGCCGCCGGTAACAATCAACCCGTCCAGCCGGTCCAGATAATCCTCGGCGTGGTCAGGATCGTGCGGCAGGGCCACGGCCAGCCCGCCAAAGGCGGTCACGGCTTCAGTGTAATTCTGGCGCAGCGCGTACCAGGGATATTTGGACCAGCCGCCGGCGGGTTCCGCATCCAGTGTCAGGCCGATCAAGGGGCGTTTTTTCATGGCTCCAACTAGACCTTTCCGGAGGGTTGAGGCAATTGCTGCGGTCATGACCTCGCCTATGCAAATGGCTCTGGACGAAGCGCGCCGCGCCGCCATGGCGGGTGAGGTGCCGGTGGCGGCGGTGGTGACGGATGCTTCCGGCGCCGTGCTGGCCGTGGCCGCCAACCAGGTGGAAGAGCGGCAAGACCCCACGGCCCATGCGGAGTTTCTGGCGTTGAGCGCGGCGCGGGCGGCGCGCGGGCAGAAATATCTGGCCGATTGCACCCTGACGGTAACGCTGGAACCCTGCGCCTTTTGCGCGGCGGCGGTTGCGGCGCTGCGGGTCGGCCGGCTGGTATTTGGCGCTTACGATCCCAAAACCGGGGCGGTGGAGCATGGGCCGCGCCTTTTTGCCCACGCCACCACGCACCATAAGCCGGAGGTGATCGGCGGGATGCGGGAGCAGGAGTGCGCGGCGTTGTTGAAAGAGTTTTTCGGGGCGAAACGGGATGCCTGATTTTTCGCGTGAAGCGGCGCTGGGTGGGCGCGTGGCTGGGGTGGATGAAGTCGGGCGTGGGCCGTTGGCCGGGCCGGTGCTGGCGGCGGCGGTGGTTCTGCCTGCTGTGCTGCCGGAAAAGCTAACTGCGATGCTGGATGATTCCAAGAAGCTGACACCGAAAAAGCGCGCGGCGGCGCTGTTGGCGTTGCGGGAGTCAAAGGCGGAGATTGGAGTCGGCGCGGCCTCTGTCGCGGAGATTTACAGGCTGAACATCCTGCATGCCTCGTTTCTGGCGATGCGCCGCGCGGTTGCGGCGCTGCCTTTGGTGCCGGACCATGTGCTGGTGGACGGCAATAAGACACCCGGCATTGCCATTCCCTGCACGACGCTGGTGGGCGGGGATGGACTGAGCCTCTCAATCGCGGCGGCATCAATCGTGGCCAAGGAAATCCGAGACAGGCTGATGCGGCAGCTGGATGCGCGTTACCCGCATTATGGCTGGGCAAAGAATGCCGGGTACGCGGCGGCTGTGCATCGCGCCGCAATTCTGGAACACGGTCCCTGCCCGCATCACCGGCGCGGGTTTGGGCCGTTGCTGCAGGATTTTATTTAAAGCGCGCTGCCTTCAACGGGCTGTTTCATCAACGTGGTGGCGGCGGGCACCAGCGTTCCCGGCAAGGACTGGATTTTTGGCTGATATTGCTGCGGTAGAAAGCCGGTGAGCCAAGTGGCGCCTTCCTGCGCCAGCGGCAGAAAGCGGGCATGTGCCACGGGCTGGGGCCAACTTGTGGCCGGTTCTGCCATGCCGAGCGCGATATAGCCAAGAAAGATAATCACGGCCCCGCGCGCGATACCAAAAACCAGCCCCAGTGAATGATCCAGCCCGGACAACGCGGAATCCCGCACGAGCCCGCCGATCAGCGCGCTTAGGATGCTGAGGATGATCAGCGTGATCAGAAACACCGCCGCCATGGCGCCGTAAATGGCGAAATGTGACATGCCGTGCGGCAGCAGAGAGGCGACATAAGGCTGTACTGGGGCGTAAAATTTTAAAGCCGCGAACAGCGCGCCGATCCAGGCGGCAACGCCCAAAACCTCACGCACAAAGCCGCGTACCATCGAGAACACGGCGGAGAGTGCCACGATTCCCAGTATTACCCCATCAACCCAGGTCATTCGCCCTCCTCGCGCTTGGCGCCTGGTTTTTGCCCGGTGGCGATAATACTCACAAGATCTGTCAAATGCCCAATCTCAATCATGGAGAGTGTTTTAGGTACGCTCAGCTTGTTCGTGCCGCCGGCCACGCGTTTTGGCCCGGCGGCACGAGCGAAGCCGAGTTTCGCGGCCTCTTTCAGCCTCAGCTCGGTCTGCGCCACCTGCCGTAATTCGCCCGAGAGGCCGATTTCACCGAAAAATACCATTTCCGGGTCGGTGGGCACGTCCGAGGCGGCGGAGATGAGGGCAGCTGCCACGGCCAGATCCGCCGCGGGCTCATTCACCCGCAAACCGCCCGCGACGTTGAGATACACATCATTCATGGCGAGCTTGAGCCCGCAGCGTGTTTCCAACACCGCCAGCAGCATCGAAAGCCGCCCGGAATCCCAGCCAATGACAGAGCGCCGGGGCGAGCCGCCCGGGTTGGAGGCCAGCAGGCACTGAATTTCCACCAGCACGGGGCGTGAGCCTTCCAACCCCGCCAGCACCGCGCTGCCCGCCACATTGCCGCGCCGCTCCGCCAGAAACAGCGCTGAGGGATTGGCTACCTGCGAGAGCCCCTGGCTGGTCATCTCGAACACGCCGATTTCATCCGTGGCGCCAAAACGGTTTTTCATGCCGCGCAGAATGCGGAACTGGTGGCCCCGGTCGCCTTCAAAATGCAGCACCACGTCCACCATATGCTCCAGTACGCGGGGGCCAGCCAGCGCGCCCTCCTTGGTGACGTGACCCACCAGCAGCAGCGCGAAGCCCTGGGTTTTGGCGGCGCGGATCAGCTCAAACGCGGCGGCGCGGACCTGCGTGACCGAGCCGGGGGCGGAATCAATCCCTTCCGCCCACATGGTCTGGATGGAATCAATCACCACCAAGGCGACTTTGGGGAAATGCGGCAGTGAGGTGAGAATGTCGCCAAGCTGGGTGGCAGCGGCCAGATGCAGGGGGGCGTTGGCTAGGCCCAGCCGCAAGGCGCGCATGCGGATCTGGTCGATGGATTCCTCGCCGGAGATATATACGACCTCCTGTCCGGCTCGGCCCAAGGCCGCGCTGGCCTGGAGCAGCAAGGTGGATTTGCCGATGCCCGGGTCTCCGCCCACCAGCACGACGGACGCGGGCACAAGCCCACCGCCGAGAACACGGTCGAACTCCGTGATGGTGGTGGGTACGCGCGGCGGCGGCGGGGTAATGCCCGCCAACCCAACAAATTCCAGCTTGCTGCCGGTGCGGCGCGCATTGTCTTTCAAACCGCCGGGCAAGGTTTTGGGGGCAGTCTGTTCTTCCAGCGTGTTCCATTCGCCGCACGCCTCGCAACGCCCGGCCCATTTTGGAAATACCGCGCCACAGGCGGTACAGGCATAGGTTTTAACCGGCTTGGCCAAGGTCAGCCCGGCTGCCAGCCATAGGTTTTGGCCAGGAAGGACAGCAATTTCGGCTGTTCCGTCGGCACGATCGACAAAGCGGTGAGCGCGTTGGCCAGAACCGGGGCAGGCTGCAGCGTGATGGAGCTGGCCTCGGCGGCGGCGTGAACGGCTGGGGTTTTCGCGCTGTTCATGGTGGCGCTGCGCCAGAGGGCCACGGCGTTGGGGTCGGTCAGGCGCGGCAGCACCAGCATGAAATCCAGCCGCGCGGCGGCGGCAGCGGCCTCATAGGTGGAATCCAGCAACGGGCTGACCGCGGGGCCCAGTGCGGTAGGCAAGGCCAGGCCAGGGAATAGCGGGTCTGGCCCTGCCGTGCCGCCAGGGCCAGGCGCGCCGATGCAGAAAGCAGGCACCGCGCCGGAGGCGAGCAGCGGGGTAATGTCCTCCGGCACGCCCTCGCCACAGATAAACACGGCATCCACCGTACCGGCGATAAAGGCGCGGATTTTCTCCGCGCTATCATGTAGCCCAAAGATGGGCGCGGTGGGGATGCCTAGCCGGGCCAGTGCCAGCAGCGCGGCGATGTCGTTGCTTTGCAGTCCCGCCGCGCCCATCCGCAGCGGGGCCATTTTTTGCAGCGTGTTGAGCGTGGGCACCGTGCCCTTGGGGCCGCGCAGCATCAGCACGCCGGAATTGCAGCCCGCCAGCAGCGGGGTCCAATGGGTGGGGTCGTAGTGAACCCGTGAATCCCCGGTGAGGTAAGCAATTAGCGTGACGCCAGGCAGGATGGCGCCGTTGTGCCCATCTGGTACCAGCAGCGCATCCAGCCGGT
This sequence comes from Acidocella aminolytica 101 = DSM 11237, assembly GCF_900129125.1. GTDB lineage: Bacteria > Pseudomonadota > Alphaproteobacteria > Acetobacterales > Acetobacteraceae > Acidocella > Acidocella aminolytica. The sequence continues at coordinate 39,398 of NZ_FQVJ01000009.1, forward strand.
TGGCGCCGGTAACGCCATCCAGCCCGCCGATGGGTTCAGCCACGACGTTCGGTGTGCCGGGAAATGTGTCCGACATGGCAAGGGCGAAGGCACTACCCCAGCGGCTGGTCTGGCCGCCTTTTGGCCCCGCCACCAGCAGGGTAATCGGGCGCTGCGCGGTCTGGGCCAGCGCGTTGTTTGGTAGCAGGGCCGCCGCGCCCAGCGCACCGAGCAAATGCCGGCGTTTCATCTTGGTCGGACTCCGCCTTGTCTCGAAGTCTGGGAGATTACGCACGGCCAGGGTTTCGTCAATTGTCGTACTGGACCAAGGTCTCGACCGGGACATCCAGCTTGTCCCGCCCGTGTAGGAAGGTAAGTTCGATCACGGCGGCGGCGGCGGCAACTTCAGCGCCCACATTTTGCAGCAGCTTGATGCCAGCCGCCATGGTGCCGCCGGTGGCCAACAAATCATCCACCACCACCACGCGCGCGCCGGGCTCAACTGCGTCGGCCTGAATCTCGATACGGTCGGTGCCGTATTCCAGCGCGTAATCCAGCCCCACGGTGGCGCCGGGCAGTTTGCCGGGCTTGCGCAACATCACGAACCCGCAGCCCAGCTTCAGTGCCAGCGGCGCGGCCAGCAGGAAGCCACGGCTTTCCACACCGGCCAAAACGGTGGGGTGATAAGCCCGCACGCGGTTGGCCATACGGCCCATCGCCACCTGCCAGGCATCGGCGTCCCGGAGCAGGGTTGAAATATCGTAAAAGAGAATCCCGGGTTTCGGGAAATCCGGGATACCGCGAATGTGATCTTTGAGGTCCATGATGAGGTTCCTATAAACGACCCGTGCCGTGCGGCAAATTTTGGGCCTCATTGTGCCAGGATGCGGCACTGTCATGATCTGTCTGCCGCGCTGCCACCCAGAGCGTTTCGCCGCCGGTGGTTTCCTCGGCCTTCCAGAAGGGGGCGCGGGTTTTCAGCTGGTCGATCAGATAGGCGGTGGCGGCCAGCGCGGCGGCGCGGTGGGCGCTGGCGGTGGCGGTGAATACGATATTTTGCCCCGGCAGCAGCAGCCCGACGCGGTGAATGATGACGCAGCCGGTCAGGGGCCAGCGCGTTGCGGCCTCGTCCGCCAGTTTTTCCAGCGCGGCTTCGGTCATGCCGGGATAATGTTCCAGTCGCAGGGCGGCCAGCGTGCCTGTCTCATTCTGCCGGACGATACCGGTGAAGCTGGCAATGCCGCCGGTCGCGCCATTGTTTAATGAGGCAAGTAGCGCGCCTGAGTCGAAATCCTGCTCTTGAACCGCCACTAGCCGCACGGGTCAGCCTCCGGTTACGGGCGGGAAGAACGCGATCTCTCGCACGCCCTCTAGGGATGAGTCGAGCGGGCAGAATTCCTGGTTGATCGCACAGCGGATCAATTTCTCATCCGCGAAGGCCGCCGCGTACCCGGCCCCCTGGCCACGCAGCCAGCCAACCAAGGCTCGGGCGGTGGTTATGGTTGAGGGGGGTGTCAGCTCCTCGCCGGTTTTGCCGATGCGTTCGCGCAGCCAGGCAAAATAGAGGATTTGCATGGGCGGCCTAGCGCGCGTCGCCAGGGGTGGCGGGAATCGGCACGGTTTGACCGTCTTGCGTGGGGTAAAGCGCGCCCCCGACGGTCACGTTCTCAGCGCCGTTGATATGGCCTTTCGGACCAGGCGGATATGGCGAGGGCAGGGAGGGAATATATCCCTGGCCCAGCGGCAGCGAGGCGTTTTGTTCCACTTGGCTGAGGGTCGGGAAGGGCTTGACCGGGCCGGGCCAGACATCCCCGGCCTGGACTTGCAGCGGCGTGATGGCCGGGCTGTCGCCCAGGGCGCGCTGGGCGGTTTCGCTATTGGCGACAGGGGCGTTGGGGTTGCCCCCGGGCCAGACCGAATGCTCCAGGAAGGTTCCCCCGCCGGCGCAACTAGTGAGGGAAAGAGCGGCCAACAGGGCAAGGGGGATGCGCAAAGACTCTGCTCCTTCAGCGATTGCAGGGCTTGTTTAACTCAAGCTGTTGAATCAGGAAATCCGCGATTACGCGCGGTTGATCAAGCGGGAGAGCGGGGACGGGACAATCCGGCAGCGTTTCGTCCGTGGCGATGGCCAGAAGATGAGTGTCCGGCCAGGGGGCGGGCTTACCAAGGCTGGGCCGATAAACCGCAAGGCGCGGGATGGGCTCTTGCTTGAATCCCTCCACCAGCACCAGATCAACCGGCAGCAGCCGGCGCAGCAGTGTCTCCAGCTGCGCGGGTGTGCGGGAGAATAACGCAAAGCCGCCTTCGGTGGTTAAAATAACCTCCTGCGCGCCTGCCTCGGCATGGCGGAAACTGTCCTTGCCGGGCTTGTCCAGCGTCACGTTATGATGCGCGTGTTTGAGGCTGGAAACGCTGAGCCCCCGCGCCTTGAACAGCGGAATCAAGGCAGTGATGAGCGTGGTTTTACCCGCGCCAGACCAGCCAGAGATGGCGAGAATGGTCAAATTGCGTCAGGGGGCGGGATGGTTCACGCCCGCATGGCGCAGCCCGGCGGTGAGATAGTCCCAGCCGGTAATCAGCGTGAGCACGGCGGCGAGCCAGAGCATGACAAAGCCGATGCCGCCCACCGGCAGCCCGCCCAGTCCCATGAAACGCGCGCCCTGGTCGCCCAGCAGCAGTAGGCCAAGGGCTACCATTTGCACGCCGGTTTTCCATTTCGCGAGCTTGGTGACCGGCAGTCCGATGCGGATGCCCGCCAGATATTCCCGCAGGCCGGAGACCAAAATCTCCCGCAGCATGATCACGATGGCGGGATAAATACCGTAAGAAGGCATGTGGTTGAAGCCGACCAGGCACATCAGCGTGGCGCCGATCAGCAGCTTGTCGGCAATCGGGTCCAGCATCCGCCCGAAATCCGACAGTTGGGCGCGTTCACGGGCCAGCTTGCCGTCCAGATAATCGGTGATGCCCGCTAGGGTGAACAGCAGGGCTGCACCAAAATCCGCCCAAGGGGCGCCAATCGCCTCCAGCAGCACCAGGAGGGGAATGGCGCAGATGCGCGAAAGGGTCAGCAGATTGGGCAGGTCGGTCAGCATCGCGGACACACCCTAGCGGGGATTTCGCGTGGGCGGAACCGCTAGAACGGCGTCGAAACGCTTTAAAGCATCGGCCCCCGCGTGCAGGGCGGCTGATTCCAGGGCGTGGTAGGCGGCCAGTAGCTCCTCACCCAATGCGGTGAGCCGGGCGCCGCCATGGCTGGCGCCACCCTTGGCGGTTTCCACCAGAGGGGCGGTGAAGCTGTTGTTCAAGGACTCAACTAGGTTCCAGGCGCGCTTATAGCTCATGCCCATGCGCCGCCCGGCTGCGGCTATGGAACCGGTTTCAGCGATCGACGCCAGCAACTCCGCCCGCCCTGGGCCCATCACGACGCCCTGGGCGCTATTTAGCCGCAGGCGCAGCTTGAGGGTTTGGTCTTCGGCCATGGTTTCATTTAAGCACGGGCCGGATTTGACCGTCACCCGGGCTGTACGATATGTTTTCATGAACATATCGGAGGTCCGCCATGCCTGTTTCGCGCCGTTTGCTGCTTGCCGCCTCACTGGCCTTGTCCGCCGCATCGCGTGCTTTCGCAGGGGAGAGCATCACCGTTGCCTACGCCGGATCGATGGGAAGATTGATGGATCAGGGGCTCAATCCCGCCTTTACCGCCGCGACCGGAACAGCGGTGCATGGCATTGGCCATGGCGCGGTGGCGCTGGCGCATCTAATCTCCGGCGGGGCGATGAAGCCGGATGTCTTTGTGCCCGTGTCCGCCGGTCCGGCGAAGATTGTGCGCGCGGCTGGGCTGGCGGACAAAGCGGTGCCGGTGGCCAGCACCTCCATGGTTCTGGCCTATTCGCCGTTCTCCAAATTCGCAACGCGGTTCAAGGCCGCCAAGGGGGCGGACTGGACAAAGATCTTCCTGGATCCGGCCATCCGCCTGGGTCGCACCGACCCCACCGCCGACCCGCAGGGGCGATATGTGCTGTTCGCCCTGCAACTGGCCGGGATTTATTACAAAATCCCGAGTTTCGCGGCGAAGGTGGCGGGGGCGGTGCTCAACCCCGCGCAGATTTTCGCAGAGCCTTCCTTGCTGGCGCGGTTGGAGGCCGGGCAGATTGACGCGACGCTGGGGTATAAGAGCGCCGTGGTTTCGCAGCAGTTGCCGTTTATTGAGCTGCCGGACGCGGTTAATCTCTCCAACCCCGCTCTGGCCAAAAGCGTGTATGACCAGGCCAGCCTGACCCTGAAGGAGAAGAATGGCCAGACTAGAACCATCCATCCCAGTCCGCTGGTATTCTACGCCATGGCGCTGAAGGCGGCGTCTGACCCGAAGGCGGCGGCGGAATATGTCGCGTTCCTGGCCGGGTCGGATGGGCAGGCTATCTTCAAGCGTTACGGGTATGGGTTGGGATTGGGCCGCGCGATCTGACGTGCTGCGCGCCGCCTTCCTGCTGTTTGTGCTGATGTTTCTGGCCTTGCCGCTCTCCGGCCTGTTCGCCAGTGGCGTGGCGTGGCAGGGCGCGTGGCTGAGCGCGCAGGACTGGGCGTCCATCGCCACCTCGCTGTTGGGGGGCGCGCTGGCTATGCTGGTGATTTTGCTGTTGGGCACGCCGCTGGCGTTTTATCTGGCCCGGCATCGCGGGCGGTGGGTGATGCTGGCGGAGGCGATTGTGCTGATGCCGATGCTGATGCCAACTCTGGCGCTAGGGATTTTGCTGTCGGTGGTGTACGGCCCGGCGGCGCCGCTGGGACGGGCGTTTGGGGCGCTGGGCGTGGTGCTGACCAACACCCCGGCGGCGTTTCTGCTGGCCACCATTTATGCAGCGCTGCCGACTTACGTGATCGCCGCGCGCGGGGCGATTGCCCAGGTACCCGAGGATTATGAGGAACTGGCGCGCACGCTGGGTGACCCGCTATGGAAGGCCCGGCTGCGTGTGACCCTGCCGTTGGCGGGCCGGGGACTCTCCGCCGCTTTGTCGTTGGCCTGGGTGCGGGCGCTGGGCGAATTCGGGGTGATTTTGATCGTCGCCTATTATCCGGCCGGGATGCCGGTGCAGCTATGGACGGATGTGCAGGATCTCGGGTTGCAGGCGGTGTTTCCGCTGGTGGTGGTGTTTCTGCTGGTCACGCTGCCGGTGCCGCTTTGGCTGGGACTCAAGGCTCGCGCGGCGTGAACAGCATCGAGATCGACTACACGCTGCCCGCGCCGGTTTGTATGCGGGCGTGTTTTACGGTGCGCGGCTTTACCACGTTGCTGGGGCGCTCGGGCGTTGGCAAAACATCTCTGTTGCGGGCTTTGGCCGGGCTGTTGCCGGGGCAGGGCACGCCTTGGGGCGGCTTGGCGCCAGAGCGGCGGCCCATCGGCTATCTGCCGCAGCACACTTTGCTGTTTCCGCATCTCTCGGTGCTGGAAAACACCGCTTATGCCCTAAGACGGCCGGAACGACTAACCCAGGCGCGGGCCTTGCTGGATGGGTTGGGGCTGGCCCCGTTGGCCGCGCGCCGGCCGGATGAATTGTCCGGCGGCCAGGCCAAGCGTGTGGCGCTGGCCAGGGCCCTGGCGCATGGGGCGAAATTATTGCTGCTGGACGAACCCTCCGCCGGGCTGGACACGATGACCCGTGACGCCACACTGGACTGGCTGGCGAACATCGCCGCCACCCGCGGGATTCCGGTGCTGGCGGCCACGCATGACCATGACGTGGCTGCCCGGGCGGACCAAGTGGCGCTACTCGCGGAGGGGCGCATTATCCAACACGGCCCGGCGCGGGCGGTGTTTTCCGCCCCGGCCAGCCGCGTGGCGGCGGAACTGCTGGGATATGACAATATTTTTGAACGCGGCGGCGCGCTCTGGGCTGCCCATGCCGGGGCCATCCGTCTGGACCCGGCGGGGGCTTATTTCCGGGTGCGGGCCGTGCGGGAGACCGGCACGGGGCTGCGCCTGATATGCGGTCCGGACCCCTGCCTGACGGTGGAGTTGCCGCAGGGCCGGGCGGCGGATTACCCGCCCGGCGCGCAAATCCGGCTCAGCCTGACGGGCGCTGTGCGGCTGGGCTGAGGCTCAGGCGGCGCGGGTGACGCGCTTGATGAAGGCAGAGAGATGGTGGCGGCGCATCTCGGCCTTCGCCTTGGTGCTGGTGGTCATGTAGTTCATCTGTACCACATAGCGCTGGCCAATAAATTGTTTGTGACCATGCCAAGTGGACGGGCCGTTGGGAAAAACCAGCAGCGTGCCATCCACGGGGGGCACTTCCTTGGCGTAATTATCCAGATTTTGCCCATCCCGCAGCAGCCGTAGGCAGCCTTCATGCCGGGCCCAGGCCACACCATTGCCGGGGTTAAGATACAGTAAAATGGTGACGCGCTTAGCCGAAGAGTCAGTATGGATTTGCCCGTCCTGCGCGCCGGAATTGCCACGCAGCGTGGTCATCAGCGGCGCGCCCTGTAAATCCAGTCCGAATTTTTCGGCCACGATGACACGGAACTCCTCGCCTTCCAGCGCCGCGATGGCCGCTTTCGCCGCCGGGCCCAGTTTCAGCGCCCTGATAGGAAAACTGCCGCGCCCTTTCATGGGCGGTAAATCCGCAACCACAGCGGGCAATGCGTCCGGCGTAATAAAGTGCTCCAGCAGGATATGGGAAAAAGGCTCGGTTGAAACCGCGGCCGCGCGAAGGGCGCGGAAATTCGCGACATCCATGGGTTGTATCCTTGTGCAGCAAGGGCAAAGCGTTGGGGCCAGAGGTAGGCGCTTCCCCCGTCTCGTGCAAGGCGCCATGCAAGCGGGCGGGTTGCTGCGCCGCATCAGGGCGCGCAATATGCGGCCCCGTATGTCCAAGTTGGAAAAAATTGAACCCGGCGTCATGGCGGCGTACCGCACCCGCGTCGCGGCCGGGCTTTTGAAACACGACCCCGCGCAAGCCGTGGCGGCCGAGCATTTGCAGGATCTCTGGGCCAAGCTGCGCGGCTATGACCCGAACCCGAAACAGCCGCCCAATGGCTGGTTTGCCCGTATGTTGCGCCGCAAGCCGGTGGATGAGGTGCAAGACCACCCGAACGGGCTTTATATTGTCGGTGAGGTCGGGCGCGGCAAATCCATGCTGATGGATCTGTTTTTCGAAGCGGCGGAGGTGCCGCGCAAGAAACGCATCCATTTCCATGACTTCATGCAGCAGGCGCACCGGCGCTTCCATGAAATCAAACGCAACCCGGCCATCGACGACCCGATTCCTCCTCTGGCGGACCTGATCGCGGGAGAGGCGGCGCTGCTGTGTTTCGATGAGTTCCAGGTGCATGACATTGTGGATGCGATGATCCTGGGGCGGCTGTTCGAGGCGCTGTTCGCCCGGCAGGTGGTGGTGGTGGCCACCTCCAACACGTTGCCGGATAATCTGTATGAAGGGAAACCGGGGCGCGATGCATTCCTGCCGTTCATCGACCTACTCAAGAAACGCCTGGATGTGCTGGTGCTGGAGTCAGAGCAGGATTACCGGCGCGGTCGCGAACATGGGTTGAAGGCCTGGGTGGTGCCCGCCGACAGCCGCGGTGATGCGGCGATTGACCGGGTATTTGAGCATCTAACCGAAGGGCACACCCCGAAATCCGAGACCCTGCTGATCCAGGGCCGCAAGCTGAATGTGCCGCTGGCCGCCAATGGGGTGGCGCGGTTCGATTTTGAGGCGCTGTGCAAGGTGGCGCTCGGGCCGGGGGATTATCTGGCTATCGCCACCCATTTTCACACGCTTTTGATCGACGGGATCCCCCGGCTGTCGCCGGATAATTTTGACGAGGCCCGGCGCTTCGTCACGCTGATCGACGCGCTTTATGAGCATCGGTGCAAGCTCTACGCTTCAGCCGCCGCGTACCCGGATGATTTGTACCGGGCCGGTGAGGGCGCTTCGATCTTTGAGCGGACCGCGTCCCGACTCGAAGAGATGCAGAGCGAAACCTATCTCGCTCTGCCGCATCTGACATAACATGCAATGAAAGGACGTTTTTTGGCCTTTTAGGCCTTTCGCGATGCACAATGCTGCTTGCCGGGCTGGATGAATGGGAGTAGCACCCCCGGCAACGCCCCCTTTGTAACCTTAAAGACAGGTAGGCAAACTCCACATGAACATACATGAATACCAGGGCAAGGAACTGCTGAAGGCCTATGGCGTCGCGGTTCTGGACGGCTACGTGGCCTGGACGCCCGAGGAAGCGGTGGACGCCGCCAAGAAGCTTCCCGGCCCCGTCTATGTCGTGAAATCCCAGATCCACGCAGGTGGCCGCGGTGCGGGCAAGTTCAAGGACGACCCGAACGGCAAGGGCGGTGTGCGCTTGGCCAAGAGCCTGGACGAAGTCCGTGAGGCCGCCGCCGCGATGATCGGCAACACGCTGATCACCAAGCAGACCGGCGCTGCCGGCCGCCTAGTCCGTCGCGTTTATGTGGAAGCAGGCTGCGACATCAAGCGCGAGCTGTATCTCTCCCTGCTGATCGACCGTTCGGTTTCCGAGATCGTCGTGATGGCCTCCACCGAGGGTGGCATGGAGATTGAGGAAGTCGCCGAGCACAACCCGGAGAAAATCCTCCGCGCGCCGATTGACCCGGCCTCCGGAATTTCCGGCTTCCATGCCCGCAAGCTGGCGTTCGGCCTGGGCCTTGAGGGCAAGCAGGTTGGTACCTTCACCAAGTTCCTGATTGCTATGTACAATGCCTACACGGCGCTGGACGCGGCGATTATCGAGATCAACCCGCTGGTTGTCACCGGCTCCGGCGAGATCTACGCGCTGGATGCCAAAGTGTCTTTCGACGATAACGCCTTGTACCGCCACCCCGAGATCGAGGCGCTGCGCGACGAAGGTGAGGAAGACCCGAAGGAGCTGGAAGCCAATAAGTACTCGCTCTCCTACGTGGCGCTTGATGGTAATATCGGCTGCATGGTGAACGGTGCGGGCCTGGCCATGGCGACCATGGACATCATCAAGCTCTACGGCGCCGAGCCCGCGAACTTCCTCGACGTTGGCGGCGGTGCTACCAAAGAGCGTGTGACTGCGGCGTTCAAGATCATTCTGTCCGACCCGAACGTCGAGGGCATTCTGGTAAACATCTTCGGCGGCATCATGCGTTGTGACGTGATCGCGGAAGGTGTAATCGCGGCGGCGCGCGAAGTATCGCTCTCTGTGCCGCTGGTGGTGCGCCTTGAGGGCACCAACGTGCAGCTTGGCAAAGACATCATGGCCAAGTCCGGCCTGCCCATCATCCCTGCTGACAACTTGGCCGATGCGGCCGAAAAGATCGTCAAAGCCGTGAAGGAAGCTGCGTAATGGCCGTTCTCGTCAATAAGGAAACCAAGGTCATCACCCAGGGCTTCACCGGCGCCCAAGGTACCTTCCACTCCGAGCAGGCGCTGGCTTACGGAACCAAGGTTGTTGGCGGCGTGACCCCCGGCAAGGGCGGCCAGATGCATCTGGACCTGCCGGTGTTCAACACGGTTGAGGAAGCCGTGGCCAAGACCGGCGCCAATGCCTCCGCCATCTATGTGCCTCCGCCGTTCGCGGCTGACTCCATCCTGGAAGCCATCGATGCGGGCGTTGAGCTGATCGTCTGCATCACCGAGGGTATTCCGGTGCTGGACATGGTGAAAGTTAAGCGCGCGCTGTGCGGTTCTAAGTCCCGTCTGGTGGGCCCGAACTGCCCCGGTGTGATCACCCCGGATGAGTGCAAGATCGGTATTATGCCGGGCCACATCCATAAGCGCGGCTCCATCGGCATCGTCTCCCGCTCTGGTACCCTCACTTATGAGGCCGTGGCGCAGACCACCGCCGCCGGGCTTGGCCAGTCCACCTGCGTGGGCATTGGCGGCGACCCGGTGAAGGGCACTGACTTCATCGAGGTGCTGGATATGTTCCTGCATGACGATGAGACCCAGGCGATTATCATGATCGGCGAAATTGGTGGTCCCTCCGAGATCGACGGCGCGGAATTCCTGGCCAAGCACAAGATCAAGAAGCCGGTTGTGGGCTTCATCGCTGGCGCCACCGCACCTCCGGGCCGCCGCATGGGCCATGCAGGTGCCGTGATCTCCGGTGGTAAGGACACCGCCCAGGCGAAGATCGCAGCCATGAAGGAAGCGGGTATCTTCGTTGCGGACAGCCCGGCTTCGCTGGGCAGCACCATGCTGAAGGCTCTGAGCGCCTGATTTTCTTGCCCCATGGCGGTCACGCCATGGGGTTTTTTTCGGCCTGTTGCCCAGCCTGGGGCAGTTGCAGCGCAACCATGCGCGTTCAGCAACCCAGCCCCATTGCTACGGGTAACGGTACAATAACGCCAGTGCCTTATATGCCCCGCAAGAAGGTACTGAATGGCGCACAGCTGGAAGGTTCGTTGTGCTGTCGGAGCATTGGGCTCGATAGGAGAGGATAGGTTTATGGCCGGTGTGGACGTAATTGCGACGGCGATGAATGGCGCGAACGCTCAGTTCATTGCGCAGCTTTATGCGAAATGGGTCGAATCCCCCAGTTCCATTGACCCTGATTTCGCCGCCCTGTTTGCGGCGTTGGATGACGACACTCGTGCCATCTTCACGGATGCGTCCGGTGCCTCCTGGGCGCCTCGCCCCTCCGTGTTCGAGACCGTGAGCGCCGAGGCCGCGCCAAAGCAGGCTAAGCCCAGCACTGCCGCCCCGGCCGAGACCCGCGCGGCGACGCTGGATTCCATCCGCGCCCTCATGCTCATCCGCGCCTACCGCGTGCGAGGGCACTTGGAAGCGCAGCTCGACCCGCTGCACCTTAAAGGCAAGGCCTATCATTCCGAGCTCGATCCCGCCTCGTATGGCTTCACCGAAGCCGCTGATTTCGACCGCCCGATCTTCCTGGACGGCGTGCTGGGCTTTGAGACCGCCACTCTCAAGGAAGTGATGGCCGCGCTGCGCAAATCCTATTGCGGCGAGATTGGCGTTGAGTTCATGCACATCCAGGACCCGGCGCAGAAAAGCTGGATCCAGCGCAAGATTGAAGGCGCGCCCTGGCTCTCCGTTTACGACAAGAAGGCCAAGGCGAAGATCCTGAAGCAGCTCACGGAAGCTGACTCCTTCGAGACCTTCTGCCAGAAGCGCTTTGTCGGCACTAAGCGCTTCGGGCTTGAGGGCGGTGAGAGCACCATTCCCGCGCTGCACGCAATCATCGAGGCTGCCGCTGCCAAGGGCGTGCGCGAGGTGGCTATCGGCATGCCGCATCGCGGTCGCCTGAATACCCTTGTGAATATCGTCAAGAAGCCGCTGGTGGCTTTGTTTTCCGAATTCGGGGGCAATTCCTTCAAGCCGGATGACGTGCAAGGCTCCGGCGACGTGAAATACCATCTCGGCACCTCGACTGATCTGGTGATCAACGGCAACCAGCTTCACCTCTCCTTGCAGCCCAACCCCTCGCATCTTGAGGCAGTGGACCCGGTGGTGGTCGGTAAGATCCGCGCGCGCATGGATATGGCGGGCGATACCAGCCGCAAATCCGCCGTGGCGATTCAGATGCATGGCGACGCTGCCTTCGCTGGCCAGGGGCTAGTGTATGAAACATTGGCGATGAGCCAGCTCATCGGCTACCGCACCGGAGGGTCCGTGCATCTGGTAGTGAACAACCAGATTGGCTTCACCACGGTTCCGGCCCACGCCTTCTCCGGCATGTACTGCACGGACGTTGCTAAGTCCGTCCAGGCGCCGATTTTCCATGTGAATGGCGATAACCCAGAAGCCGTGGTTTATGCCGCGCAGATCGCCGCTGAGTTCCGCTGCGAGTTCTCAACCGACGTGGTGATCGACCTCGTCTGCTATCGCCGTCATGGCCATAACGAGAATGACGAGCCGGCATTTACTCAGCCGATCATGTATAAGGCGATCCGCGCACTGAAGACCACCCGCGCCCTTTATGCCGAGAAGTTGGAGCAGGAAGGTTCCGTGACCGCCGATGAGGCGAAAGCGATCCTGGATGATTACGCCAAGGAGCTGGAAGCCGCTTACGAAGGTGCCAAGGACTACAAGGTCAACAAGGCGGATTGGCTGGAAGGCCATTGGGCCGGGCTGAAGCAGGCCGGTGACGATGGTGAGCAGCATGACGGTGTCACTGCCGCCCCGATGGAGCAGCTTCAGCAAGTGGGCAAGGCGCTCTACACCCCGCCGCAGGACTTCAACCTGAACCCGAAGATCGCCCGCCAACTCGACGCCAAGAAGCAGATGTTCGAGACCGGCGAAGGGCTGGACTGGGCCACCGGTGAAGCCCTGGCCTTCGGCACCTTGCAACTGGATGGCCACCGCGTGCGCCTCTCGGGCGAGGACGTGCAGCGCGGCACCTTCTCCCAGCGCCATGCGGTGCTGGTGGACCAGACCAACCAGAATGAATATGTGCCGCTGAACAATATCGATGAAAACCAGGCGCGTATCGAGATCTTCAACTCGCTGCTCTCTGAGGTCGGTGTGCTGGGCTTCGAGTATGGCTACACCGTGGCCGACCCCTCCACACTGGTGCTGTGGGAAGCGCAGTTTGGCGACTTCGCCAATGGTGCGCAGGTGATCATCGACCAGTTTATCGCCGCCGGTGAAACCAAGTGGTTGCGCATGTCCGGTTTGGTGATGCTGCTGCCGCATGGGCAGGAAGGTCAGGGGCCGGAGCACTCCTCCGCCCGCCCTGAGCGTTATCTGCAGCTTTGCGCTGAGAACAACATCATCGTTGGCAACATCTCCACCCCGGCCAACTATTTCCACGCGCTGCGCCGCCAGATGAAGCGGAACTACCGCAAACCGCTGATCCTAATGACGCCGAAATCTCTGCTGCGCCACAAGCTATGCGTGTCGCCGCTGACGGATTTCGCGGAAGGCACCAGCTTCAAGTTCGTGATCCCCGAGATCGACACGCTGGTGGCGCCCGACCAGGTGAAGCGCGTGGTGATTTGCTCCGGTAAGGTCTATTACGACCTGCTGGCCGAGCGCCGCGAGCGGGGCATCAAGGATGTCGCCATCGTGCGTCTGGAGCAATATTACCCCTTTCCGGCGAAGGCGCTCAAAGCTGCGATCGCGGACTACAAGAACGCGGAAGTGGTATGGTGCCAGGAGGAGCCCGAGAATAATGGCGCCTGGTTCTTCGTTGACCGCCGTATCGAAAAAGTGCTCACCGCGCTGGGCAACGCCGCGACGCGCCCCCGCTACGTGGGCCGCGTACCCATGGCGTCTCCCGCCGCTGGTCTGGCTAAGGCTTTTGCCGCTGAGCAAGCTGCCCTGGTCAACGAGGCGCTTACCGTTTAACCCCTCCCATACGACAAAAAAGCAGGAGTTTCCATGTCGGCCGATATAAAGGTTCCCACGCTTGGCGAGAGTGTCGCCTCCGCCACCATCGCCCGCTGGATCAAGAAGGTTGGCGAGGCCGTTGCCGCGGACGAGCCCATCGTCGAGTTGGAGACGGATAAGGTCACCGTTGAGGTGAACGCGCCGGAAGCTGGCGTGATCTCCGAAATCGCCGCTGAGGAAGGGGCCGAGGTTGTGCCCGGCGATCTGTTGGGCCGTGTGGACGCAAACGGTGCCGCCGCGCCGAAGAAAGAGCCCGCTGAAGTTTCCGCCCCCAAGACCGGCGTGAACGCCCAGCAGGAAGCTCCCGGCCCGGTGGCCCGTCCTGGCGTGGGCGCCCTGCCCGCCGCCGCCAAGATGATGGCCGAGAAGAACGTGAACCCGGCCGATGTGTCTGGCACCGCCAAAGATGGCCGCATCTCCAAGGGTGACGTTCTGGCCTTCGTGAACAAGCCCGCTGCTGCCCAGGGCGCGCCCGCCGCCAAGGCGCCGCGCACCGCCGATGTGCGCGAGGAGCGGGTGAAGATGACCCGCCTGCGTAAGACCATCGCCAACCGGCTGAAGGAAGCGCAGAACACCGCCGCCATGCTCACCACCTTCAACGAGGTGGATATGAGCGCGGTGATGGGCCTGCGCGCCTCCTACCGCGACACCTTCGAGAAGAAGCACAAAGGCATCCGCCTGGGCTTTAACGGCTTCTTTGTGAAGGCGGTATGCGCGGCGCTGGCTGAGTTTCCGGCGGTGAATGCCGAGATCGACGGTGACGAGATCGTCTATAAGAACTTCGTGAACATGGGTATTGCCGTTGGCGGTGCGAATGGTCTCGTGGTGCCGGTGATCCGCGACGCGGAGACCAAGTCAATCGCCGAGATTGAAGCCGAGATCTCCGGTTTCGCCAAGCGCGCCAAGGAAGGCACGCTGAAGCTGGAGGAACTGTCCGGCGGCTCCTTCTCCATCACCAATGGTGGTGTGTATGGCTCACTGATGAGCACGCCGATCATCAACCCGCCGCAGTCCGGTATTCTTGGCATGCACAAGATCCAGGAGCGCCCGGTGGTGGTGGACGGCAAAATCGAAATCCGCCCGATGATGTATCTGGCGCTGTCTTACGATCACCGTATCGTCGATGGCCGCGAGGCGGTTTCCTTCCTGGTCCGCGTGAAGGAAAGCATTGAGGATCCTCGTCGCCTGCTGCTGGCGATCTAAGACGAAGAAAGGTCCCGTAAGGGGTCTTTCTTATTGCGGAAAGTTTTGTGGACGCTTGTTACAAAAACGGCGTCTCACAAGCTTCCGTTAACATACTAGTGCATTGGCGCTTTCATAAGATTCACATTTTTGGCCGGGCATGCGAATCTTGTGACATGTCCTAAACCGTCAGTGTCATCGTCCCTGTGGAAGATCGCGAGCGACTGCTCGCCATTATCGGCGACCGTAACCGCCCGCTGAAGGATGTCCAGCGGGCGAAGATCGTTTTGTTCTCGATTGAACGCTTACCGGCGCTTGAAGTGACACGCAAGCTGGCTCAGTGCGTCCCGCCGTATGGCGCTGGCAACAAAGATACGGCGAGCAAGGCGTCGATGGGCTCCTGCATGACAAGACGCGCAAACCCGGCAAGATGCCGCTGTCCGCCACGACCATCGCGAAAGTACTGGAGCCGACCTGTTCGGAATCTCCCGGAGAAGCCACCCATTGGACCGGCCGCGCGATGGCCAGGGCGTTCAACATTTCGCTTCGAGCCGTCCAGCGCCTATGGGCGGCCCATCGTCTGCAACCCCACCGCTTGCGCACATTCAAACGCTCCAGCGATCCAAAATTCGCCGAGAAGGTCGAGGACGTCGTTGGCCTTTACATGGATCCGCCGGCTCACGCCGTCGTCGTCTCCATCGACGAGAAAAGCCAAATCCAAGCGCTCGACCGCACTCAGCCGGGCTTGCCGCTCAAGCAAGGAAAATGCGGAACGATGACCCATGACTACAAGCGCAATGGCACGGCGACGCTCTTTGCTGCGTTGAATATTCTTGATGGGACGATCATCGGACGCTGCATGAAGCAGCATCGACATCAAGAATTCATTCGCTTTCTCAACGCCGTCGAACGGAACGTGCCGGCTGGCAAAGCCATCCACGCCATCGTCGACAATTATGCCGCCCACAAACATCCCGAGGTTCTCGAACGGCTTACGAACCACCCGCGATGGACGTTCCATTTCACGCCAACCTCAGCGTCGCGGCTCAATGCCGTCGAAGGATTTTTCTCGATCATTACCCGCCGCAAAATCCGCCGAGGCGTCTTCAAATCCGTTGCGGATCTCGAAGTCGCCATCAAGCGCTACATCAAAGCGTACAACAAGAATTCCAACCCATTTGTCTGGACCGCAACGGCGGCATCGACCTTCGAAAAGCTCAGTCAAATCACTGAATCATCCGAATGAGTCAGTGCACTAGCTCTCGCGTCGGCACCAGATTATCCATGAAACGCTGCGCGCAGGCCCGCCAGGAGAAACATTCCGCATAGGGGCGGCAATTGGTCCGGTCTATGTCTAAAGCCTTAAGGCAAGCGGTGCGTAAATCATCATCTAGCGCGCCAACTGGCACCGGCGCTTCGCCCAAAATATCTTTCGGCCCGGTCACCGGATAAGCCGCCACCGTCAAGCCCGAGGCCAGGGCTTCCAGCACCACCAGCCCGAATGTGTCGGTTTTGGACGGGAACACGAATACATCTGCCCCAGCATAAGCCGCCGCCAGGGCCGCGCCGTGCCGGGCGCCCACAAAATGTGCCGTAGGAAATTCAGCTTCCAGCGCCTTACGCTGCGGCCCGTCGCCCACGACCAGCTTTGAGCCGGGCAGGTCTAGCGCCAAAAAGGCCCGCAAATTCTTCTCCACCGCCACTCGGCCGACATAAGCAAAGATTGGGTGCGGGAAGGGCCAGTCCTCACGCGGTTTGGGGCTGAACGCTTCCAAATCCACACCGCGCGACCAAGGGCGAAGATTTCTGAACCCGCGCCCCGCCAGCTCTTCCCGCAACGATTGTGTGGCCACCATCACGCCCGCGCTCGCCCCATGAAAATGGCGTAGCCAGGCGTAGGTAAGGCGTGCCGGGATAAGCGTGCGTGCCTCAAGATATTCCGCAAAGCGCGTGTGAAAGGCGGTGGTGAAACGTAGCCCCTTTTTCTTTGCGTAAGCGCGCGCCGCCATACCCAGTGGGCCTTCAGTGGCTACGTGCAGTGCGTCGGGCTGGAAGTCTGCGATGATCTTCGCCAGCTTTTTGCCCGGCAGCAGCGCCAGCCGGATTTCCGGGTAAGAGGGCATGGGCATGGTGTTGAACCGGTCCGGCCCTACCACCTCCACAATTTTGCCCATGGCCCGCAGTTCCGCTGTTACGGTTCGCATGGTCCGCACCACCCCGTTCACCTGCGGTTCCCAGGCGTCGGAAATGATCAGGATGCGTTTCAGGCCCGCGAAAGCGAGTGACGTCTCAGGCTCAGGCTGATAGCGCACGCGCTGTGGCACCCTCTGGCGTGGCGGCGGGGGGGAGTTTCGGCGCCGGACGGGCCAGCATGGAGAGCTTTTGCCGCGCCACCCAGTCCACCAGTTCCAGCCGGCCGTCGAAATGCTCGACCAGGGCGGTGCAGCTTTCCACCCAATCGCCGTCATTCAGGTACATTACGCCGTTCACCGGGCGCATTTCGGCATGGTGGATGTGCCCGCACACCACACCGTCGAACCCGCGAGCCTTGGCGTCGTCGGCCAGTGCGGTTTCGAACCGGTCTATGGCTTTGACCGCTTCCTTCACTTGCAATTTCAGCCAGGCGGAGAGCGACCAGTACGGGTAGCCAAGCCGGCTCCGCACAATATTGAAATATCGGTTCACCGTTAGGGCGGCGGTGTAGGCCCAGTCGCCCAGAAGCGCCAGCAGCTTGGCATGGCGAACCACGCTGTCGAACATATCGCCATGGGTGATGAGCAGGCGCTTGCCATCTGCCGTGGTATGCTCGGCTTCCATTTGCAGCTTGATGCCGCAGATCTCGATGCCGAGGCTGATATATTTGCGCAGCATCTCGTCATGATTGCCGGGCACATACACAACATTCGTGCCCGCGCGGGCGGCCTTCAGCACCAAGCGCAGCACCTCGTCATGGTGCTTGTCCCAGAACCAGGAGCGTTTCAGCCGCCAGCCATCGATAATGTCGCCGACCAGGAATAGATTTTCACATTTATTCTGTTTGAGAAAATCCGCGAGGAATTCTGCGCGGCAACCCCGGGTGCCCAAATGGACGTCGGAGATGAAGACGCTGCGGTAAGCCGTCTGTGCCGGATGGGGCTGGCTGAATGCGTTCATGGCAGGTGAAATAGTCTGTTACTCCGCGCCGGAGACAGTGAAGTTTCCATGACGAGAGCTGCAAAATCTAAAAATTTCTTTGTCTTGTTTGTGTCATTTCGTTGTCATTCCAACGCCATCTGTTTGGGGTATTAAGGGCGTTTGTGAAACGCGCCGGAGCCTGTTGAGTTGTTGGTCATTTTCAATCCCGTTGCCGGGCGGCGTCGTGCCGCCTCGTTGTGGCATGTGCTGGACCTGCTGGTCGAAAACGGGGTGAAAATCGAAGTGGCGGAAACCCAATATGCTGGCCATGCGACGGAGCTGGCGCGGGAGGCGGCGCGAGACGGGGCTTTCATGGTCGTGGCCGCCGGCGGGGATGGCACCATCGCGGAGGTGGCGAATGGCCTGCTTGGCTCAGAGACGGCGTTGGGTATCATTCCGCTGGGCACGGCGAATGTACTGGCCAAGGAATATCGCTTGTCCACCAGCGCGCGCGGTATCGCCAATACGTTGGCCTATAAGCGTTGCAGGCGGCTGTGGCCGGGGGTGGCGCAGCTGCAGGGGCAAACCCCGCATGTGTTCGTACAGATGCTGGGGCTGGGGTTTGATGGCGCGGTGGTGAAGGGCGTACGGCCATTGCTCAAACGGGCCATCGGCAAGGGGGCGTATGTCTGGCAATCCTTGTGGGAGTCCGTGGCTTATGGCTTTCCGCTCGTGCGCGTAACGGTGGATGGGATGGCACATCAGGCCGCGAGCGTAGTGGTCAGCAAGGGGCGGCTTTATGGCGGGCCTTATCTGCTGGCGCCGGAAGCCCACCCGGAGGCACCGGGCTTTCAGGTGGTCCTGTTTGAAAAGCCAGGCACTTGGCCCGCCTTGCTCACCGGCGCGGCGCTGCCTCTGGGGTTGTTGCCGCGTTGCCCAGGGGTGCGCGTGGTCAGCGGCAGCCATGTGGAATTCGCTGTCCCAAATGAGGGCATTTTGACCCAGGCTGACGGGGATGCGTTATCTGCCACGCCATGCGGCGTTATCAGTGCTGAAGCGCCAATTTCCCTGATTGTGGGTTAGGCGGCCAAAGGGCTTGACGGGGCGGGCGAGAGTTCTATGGGAAGCCAGCCCCCAAAGAAGGAGACCAAAGAGATGAAAACCCCCGTGCGCGTTGCCGTGACTGGTGCCGCTGGCCAGATCGGCTATGCCATTCTGTTCCGTATCGCCAATGGCGATCTGCTCGGTAAGGATACGCCAGTTATCCTGAATCTCCTGGACCTGCCGCAGGCGCAGAAGGCGCTCAACGGTGTCATCATGGAACTCAATGACTGCGCCTTCCCGCTACTGCAAAGCGTGAGCCCGAGTGACGACCCGCGCGTGGCGTTCAAGGATGCGGACATCGCCATCCTCATCGGCTCCCGCCCCCGTGGCCCCGGCATGGAGCGCCGCGACCTTCTGGCCGCCAATGCCGAGATATTCAAGGTTCAGGGTAAGGCGCTGAACGATGTCGCCAAGCGCGACGTGAAGGTGCTTGTGGTCGGCAACCCAGCCAACACCAACGCTTACATCGCCATGAAGTCCGCCCCGGATCTGCCGAAGGAGAACTTCACCGCGATGCTGCGCCTCGACCATAACCGCGCGGTTTCCATGCTGGCCGAGAAGTCCGGTGTGGCGGTGAAGGATATCGAGAAAGTGGCCGTGTGGGGCAACCACTCCCCCACCATGTATGCCGACTACCGCAACGCCACTGGCGCCGGTAAGCCGATGCCCGAGATCATCAACGACGAAGCTTGGTACAAGGACACGTACCTCTCCGCCGTTGGCAAGCGCGGTGCCGCCATCATCGAGGCACGTGGCTTGTCCTCCGCCGCTTCTGCCGCCAATGCCGCCATCGACCATGTACGCGACTGGGTGTTGGGCTCCAACGGCCGCTGGGTTTCCATGGGCATCCCCTCCGATGGTGACTATGGCGTGCCCGAGGACGTGATGTTCGGCGTGCCCTGCACCTGCGAGAACGGCAAATATACCCGCGTGAAGGGGATTGAGATGGACGAGTTCTCCAAGGGCCGCGTTCAGCACACGCTGAACGAGTTGCTGGAAGAACAGGCCGCCGTGGCCGACCTGCTGAAGTAAGTTTCGGCCGGTACGTCGATATAAGAAGGCTCTCCCGACCACGGGAGGGCCTTTTTCTTTTTGCATAAGGCAGTTGGCGGCGCGGCAAGGGGTTTGGTAGGGGGAAGATGTGGGAAATTCCATCGGCCTGATGTTTGGCTTGCCGGGGCAGGGGATGCATCTGCATCTTGATGCCTTATCCCTGCTGTTTGGCTGCATTTTGCTGCCGCAGGTGGTGGCGGCGGCGGTGGCGGGCATGCGGGCCTCGGTGGCGTTCTGGGTGTTTGTGCTGGGCATGGCGCTGGCGTTACTGGCGGGTGATCAGTTTACCCTGATCTTCGGGTTCGAGCTGATGAGTGCCGCCTCTTGGCTGCTGGTGCTGCAAGGCGACCGCAAACCCGCCACGCTTTACGCCGGAATCGCGATTTTCTCAGGCGCCTGCCTGATCCCTGCTTTGTTTTTACCAGCCTCCTCGCTGGCGTTTGTGTTGATCGCGCTGGGAGCGGGGGCTAAGGCGGGGCTGGCGCCGTTGCATAGCTGGTTGCCTCGCGCGCATCCTGCCCCTCCGGCGGGCGTCTCGGCGTTGATGTCAGGCGGCATGGTGAAGGTCGCGCTTTATGTGCTCATTCGCTACGCTTTCATCAATCTGGCCTCGGCGCAACAGCCATGGTGGGGCGAGGCGCTGGTGGCGGCGGGGGCGCTTTCTGTCCTGATCGGCGCGTTGCGGGCGGTGCTGGAGGTGGAACTGAAAACAGCTCTGGCCTGCTCCACCGTTGAGCATGTGGGGCTCATCGCCGTGGGGCTGGGGCTCGCCCTTTATGCCAAGGCCAGCGGCGATGCCGCCTTGGCCGGCGTGGCGTTGCAGGCGGCCCTGCTCTGCGCGGTGGCGCATGGGCTGTTCAAGCCGCTGCTGTTTATCGGTGCCGGAGAGGTGAAGCACGCCACCGGCACCACCTCGTTGAATTGGCTGGGCGGGCTGATGCGTGGGATGCCAAGGCTTGGCGCGTTGATGCTGCTGGGGCTGGTGGGGATGGGGGCGCTGCCGCTGGGGCCCGGCTTCGCGCCGGAGTTTCTGCTGTTTCATGCGGTTATCGGCGCGGCGGCAACGGGCGGGATTCTGGCGCGGATCGGGTTTTCTGCCCTGCTGGCGGTGCTGGGCATAGGGGCGGCGCTGGCGTTGGCGGCGGCGGTGCGGATTATCGGACTGGGGTTTTTGGGCCGCCCGCGCAGCCTGCATGCGGCGGCGGCGGAAGATCTACGGCGCGGCCCGCTTGTGGCTATGGTGCTGCTAGGCGCGCTGAACGTTCCCGTGGCGCTGGTGCCGGGGTTGCTTTTGCAGCTGATGAGTCCTGTTATTCTACTGTTGGCCCCGCAGGCGCACACCTTACCGCTGACCTATGCACCACTGACATTGTTAATCCTGGCCGGGTTCGCGGCCCTGGCGGCGGGGTTTGTGCAGACACGCTGGGGCGTGCGCGGCCTGCAGGAAGCGCCGGCCTGGAATGGCGGCTTTGGCCGCCCGCCCGCCTGGTTGCCTTTTGGCGACCCGCACACCCAGGTTAGCGCTACCGGCTTTGCCGAGCCGGTGATGCGCGTGATGGGCAAGGGCCTGCTGGGGGTGTCCAAGACCGACCCGGCAGAACGCTTTCTGTTCGTCCCGCTGTTCAGGGTCCAGACGCGTTTGGTCCGCCTGGCTGAACGTGTACGCCGCGCCACCATCCGGGAGCGTCTGGCCTTTGTGTTCACGGTGTTGGTGGTGTTCCTGCTGGTGCTAGGGCTGGGGGAGGGCGGCTGAGATGTTGATTATCACCCTCACCGTGCTGGCCACAGCACTGCATATCGGGCTTTGTTTCGCCGGGGCGCCGCTGTTGCTGGGGCTGGTGAACAAGCTGCGAGCTTGGCTGCTAGGGCGGCGCGGCCCGCCTCTGACGCAGCCTTACTGGCATTTGGTCAAGCTGTTGCGCAAAAGCACGCTTGTGCCGGACACGGCAACGGATTTGTTTACCTTCTGGCCGCTAGGCGCGTTTCTGGCCGTGACCGTGGCAACGATGCTGATTCCTGGTTTTGCCACCGGCCTGCTCACCGCTCCGGCGGCAGACTATATCACCGTCATCGGGCTGTTCGCCCTGGCCCGCACCGCGACCATGCTTGGTGGGCTGGAAACCGGCTTTGGCTTTGGCGGGGCCGGTGCTGCGCGGGAGGCTTTGTTCGGTCTGTTCGCCGAGGGTGCGTTGCTGGTGCTGCTGCTGGCCTTCGCGCTGCTGGCCCACAGCACCAGCCTGGATGGCATCGCCGCCACCTTCCGCACCGCGCATATCGGCATCTCCGTCTCGCTCGGTTTTGCGCTGGCGGCCATGCTCACTGTGGCCCTGACCGAGACCGGGCGCATCCCCACGGACAACCCCTCCGGCCATCTGGAACTCGCCATGGTGCATGAGGCGATGGTGCTCGAATATTCAGGCCGCCTTCTGGCGTTGCTGGATTATGCCGGGATGCTGCGGCTGGTGGCCTGGATGAACCTCATCGGCACCATCTTCCTACCCTTCGGCATGGCGCGGGCGGCGGATATTCTCTCCTGGCCCGGCGGGCTGGCGCTGTGGGTGGTCAAGTTGCTGGTGATGGCGGCGGTCCTCTCGGTGTTCGAGGTTTCGCGCGCCAAGATGCGCGTGTTCCGCGTGCCGGAGTTTCTGGGCGCCGCGTTGCTGCTGGGTATGCTGGCCAGCGTGTTCCTGTTTGTGGCGGCGAGGATCGGCGCATGAGCCTCACCTTCTCTCTCGCGCATCTGATGGGCGGGATCATCCTGCTCTGCGCCTTCCTGCAACTCTCTCAGAGGCGGCTGGCGGCGATGATCACGCTCTACCAGCTTGAGGCGCTGATCCTCTCCGTTGCCGCGCTCTGGCAGGGCTATGCACAGCATGAAATGGCGCTGTATCTGACCGGGCTGATCACCTTTGCCCTGAAAGCGGTGCTGCTGCCTTGGGGTCTGCGGGAGATCGTGCTGCGGTTCAACATGGTCCGCGCCGTTGAAACCGCGATGCCCATGGCGCTGTCGATGATTTTGGGCTTAGCGCTCATCGGCGTCGCGGTGCTGGTGGTGCTGCCGACCACGATGCGCTCCATCTCCCTCACGCGGGAGGATCTGGCCATCGCGCTCTCCGTGGTGCTGCTGGGGCTGCTGCTGATGATCGTGCGGCGCAATGCGCTGGCGCAGATCATTGGGTTTCTGTCCATGGAAAACGGGCTGGTGCTGGCGGCCGTCGGTATGCCGGGTATGCCATTTGTGGCGGAGTTTTCCGTCGCGCTCCTGGTGCTGCTAGCGTTTCTGGTGGTGGGGGTGTTCCTGCTGCGCATCCGTGAGCACTTCGACACGCTGGACCTCTCCGGCCTTGAGGAAATTGAAAGGCGGGGCCGGTGAATTTCGCGCTTTTCGCCATTGGATTGCCATTTGTGGCGGCGGCCTTGCTGGGGTTGGCGGGCACGCCGCGCCAAGGGGCCATTGGCAACGCCGTTGCTAGCCTGGCCTTGTTCGGCCTTACCTTGGCGGTGTTCTGGGGCCATAGCGCCGGGCTGGTCGCAGTGGACCCGCTGGCCGCCTTGTTTGGCACAGTCTCGGGGTTTGTCGGGCTGACGGCCGCCTTGGTGAATATCGGCTATGTCAGCGCGGATACGGCGCGTATGCCAGCACAGCGTTGGCGGCTTTACCATGCCTTGTTCCAGATTGTGCTGGGCACTACGCTCCTGGGGCTTTACGCGGATAATGTCGGGCTGCTCTGGGCGGCGATGGAAGGTGGCACCATCGCCATGACACTGGGGGTAAGCCTCTACCGCACCCCAACAGGGCTGGAAGCTGCGTGGAAATATTTCATCCTCGGCGGTGTAGGCATCGGACTCGCTTTGTTTGGCACCATGCTGGTTTATCTGGCTGCGCAGCCTGCCCTGGGGCCCGGTTTTGCGGCGATGAGCTTTACCGCCCTCTCCGCCCATGCCGCGCATATGGATGGCGCGTTGTTGACCTTGGCGTTTGTGTTTATCCTGTTCGGCTACGGCACCAAGGCCGCCTTGGTGCCGCTGCATGGCTGGCTGCCGGATGCTTATGCCGAAGGCCCGGCACCGCTCACCACCGCCCTCTCCGGCCTGCTTATCAACGTGGCGCTACTGGCCATTTTGCGCTTCCGTCATCTGATGCAAGCCAACGCGGCGGCGGGTGGCTCGGCCATGCCGCCGGGGCCGTTTCTGCTGAGTCTGGGGCTGGCCTCTTTGTTTCTGGCGGCGTTTTCCTTCTCCCGCCGACGGGATGCGCGGCGGTTTTTCGGATTCTCCTCCATCGAGCAATCCGGCATCTCGGCTTTTGCGTTCGGCATTGGGGGCCCGGTGGCGATTTTTGGCGGACTGCTGCACATGGTGCTGCATACACTGCTGAAATCGGGCCTGTTTCTGGCGCTGATCCGCGCCGCCAGCCTGCGCGGCTCGGCTAGTCCGGGGAATTACGGGTTCTCGCATCTGCGTGGGCTGCTGCAGGCGAATAAAAAAGTCGGCTGGCTGCTGGGGGCATGTATCTTCGCGCTTACCGGCCTGCCACCGTCCGGCTTGTTCGCCAGCGAGTTCATCATCATCAGCCAGACCATCAAGAAGAATCCTTATATGTCTCTGCCGCTGGGGTTGGGGCTGCTGCTCTGCGCGGTCGCGATCTCGCGGAATATCGGCCCGCTGCTCTTTGCCCCGGCGTCGTATGAAAAGCCCAAACCGGCCGGGCGCGACGCGTGGCTGGTGGGGCTGCATCTGGTACTGGTGTTTGTGGTGGCCTTCGCCATGCCGGGACCGCTGGTGAACCTACTCTCTCACGCGGCGGAGACATTACAATGAAGCTGCTTTCCCCAGAGGCCTGGGCCGCGCATCAAGGGCATTTCATCGCGCTCTGGACGGACTCCTCCCACGCTTACGCCTTGTATGAGCCGGATGAGCTGGTGGCAGTGGAGCTGCAAGACGGCGCCTACCCAACCCTGCATTACCCCGGTGCCAACTGGTTCCAGCGTTTGGCCAAGGATCTGAACGGCCACAAAGCCACCGGCTTTACCGAGACCCGCACGGCGGTGGAGCATTTCCGCGAGCTGGATGGTCGCGCCCCCTGGCCTGACTTCAAGGCCCCGGAAGTTGAGGGTGTGCATCAGGTGGCGGTGGGGCCAATACATGCCGGGATCATCGAGCCGGGGCATTTCCGTTTCTCTGTGGTGGGGGACCAAGTGTTGAAGCTGGAGGCCCGGCTCGGATATGCGCATAAAGGCACGCTGGGGCTGATGCGCGGAAAATCCGCCCGGCAGGCGGCGCGTTATGCGGCCCGGATTTCGGGCGATTCCACGGTGGCGCACTCCATCGCCTTCGCCCGCGCGGCAGAGGAGGCGCTGGGAACGCAGGTGCCCGAGCGCGCTGTTTCCTTGCGTGCCTTAATGGCGGAGATGGAGCGTCTGGCCAACCATACCAGCGATATCGGCGCCATGGCGGGCGATGCCGGGTTCGCTTTTCTGGATTCTCGCTTTGCCTTGATACGTGAATATCTTTGCGCTGCCGCGCAGGTCGCCTTTGGCCACCGGCTGATGATGGATGTGGTGGTGCCGGGCGGCGTGGCCGGGGATCTGGCCGAAGGTGGGGCAGATGCGATGGAGGATGCGCTGCACGCGCTTGAGCAGGAATTGCCCAGCCTGACGCGCGTATTTGAGGATTACGCCAGTCTGCAGGACCGCGTGGTGGGCACGGGACTGGTGCCACCTGAACTTGCGGCTTCATATTTCGCGGGCGGCTATGTGGGGCGCGCCTCGGGCCAGAATCGTGATGCTCGGGTGATGCCGGGCTATCCGCCTTATGGGGAACTCGGCTTGGCGGTGCCGGTGGAACAGGATGGCGACGTGGCAGCCCGTATCAAGATCAGGCTGCGGGAAATCCCGGAAAGTATCCGGCTGATCCGCGTCATTCTCGAGGCGCTGCCTGAAGGCACGGTGGCGCTGGCGCCTAATGCCGCCAGTGGCATGGGGTTGGGGGTGGCGGAGAGCTTCCGCGGCCCCGTCTGGCATTGGCTGAAAATTGATAACGGGCAGATCCAGGACGCCTTTGTGGCGGATGCAAGCACCTTGCACTGGCCGCTTCTGGAACACGCAGCCACCACCGCCATTCTCGCGGATTTCCCGTTGATCAATAAATCGATCAACGGGTCTTACTCAGGCGTGGATTTGTAGGCGCCTTACGCCCGCACGATGGACTGGGAATAAAGCGCGCTGCCATGCTCATCCACCAGCGAATAGTCCAACCGCCGGCCTGAAAGCCGGGCCACCATGAAGCCATGCGCGCCAGAGGCAAAGCCGCCGCGAATCGCGGGCTCCGGCTGGTAGGTCTCGGACCCTGCGCCGGTGCAGACGTAAGAAATGCCGTCCATCTTCACCGCCTGTAAAAGATGGTCATGCCCGCAAACATAAATTGGCACATGATGTTTTTGCAGAATGGGATTCACCCGCGCGATCATGTCTGGCTGGTCATGGTCATACCCATCAGCATCAGACTGCGCGGTATAGATCGGGTGATGCCCGATCACGATATTCCACTCCGCCGTCGAGGCGGTGAGCTTCGCGTCCAGCCAGTCGAGCTGTTCCTGGCTGTTCTGCCCGTCCACCGCGACGCGGGTGCCGTAATATTTTTTGATGAAGGGTGAAGTATCCAGGTAGTAAAACGCCGCTGTGGCGCTGCCGGGTAGGGTGGCGGTTTCCATGTAATAGCGGGCAGGCAACTGCCAGCGCTGGCTGTGCTTGGTGTAATCCAGCTGCGCTTGCACATTGCCACGGTAATCATGGTTGCCGAGCGTCACTTTCCATGGCGTCTGCAGCGAGGACGCGGTGTATACATCCTCGAACGAGCTTTTCCATTGTGGGTCGGAAACTGACTCCACCCCGTTCTCGTAGAAATTATCTCCCACCGAGACAGTGTGCAGGCTGCCGATCTCCTGCGCCGTGCGGCCCATCTGGCGGGCCACGGCGCGTTGGTGATGATAGCCATGCCGCCCCCAATCCCCGACTAGCAGGAAGGAGATGGACGCGTCCTCGGCATTGGCGGGGCGGGCCAGCGCGGCGCCGGCGCCCAGAACGGCGCTGGTGGTGGTGAATTGGCGGCGTGTCAGATTCATGACGGCTCCTGATGCTACCGGCGCCCTGTAGCAAACGCTACGAACCCGTGTGTGAGACAATTCCATGACAAGCGGAAAAGCCTTGCCGAGGCTCAGGCCGTAACCGCTTCATCGAGCTTTAAAACCTCGCCCGCCAGATACAGGCTGCCACAGATCAGCACGCGGGTGGGGGCGGTAATCTGTGCCAGTGCGCCACGCAAATCCGGCCCCGGCACGGCATGCCCGCCTGATGCTTCAATGATCTGCGCCACCGGTAAGGCCAAATGCTGCTCCGGCTCCTCCACTGCATAAAGGCAAGCAGCATGAGGGGCGATGATGCGGATGAACTCCGCCACGTCCTTGGATTGCTTCATGCCCAGAATCACGGTGGTGGGCGTGCCCCACGCCTGCAACTGCTGGGCCAGAATTTCTGCACCGCCGGGGTTATGCGCGCCATCCAGCCACAAGTCCGACCCTCGCGGCAGCATCGCCGCCAGCTTGCCCTGGAGCTTTTGCAGCCGGGCGGGCCATTCAGCCGCCCGTAAGCCCGCCGCCATGGCTTGCGGCGTGATGCTGAACCCGGCCGCGCGCAATGCGGTGAGGGCAATGCCCGCATTCTCAATCTGGTGCGGTCCGGTCAACGCCGGGCGAGGCAGAGCGATGCCGTCGAAAATCATGCCCGTGGCGATGGAGTCCACCGCCCATTCCAGCCCCCGGCGCAGGTGCGGCGCTCCTTTCTGCGCGGCCTCGGCGGCAATGCGCGCCAGCACTTCGGCGGGCTGGTAACCGGTCACAACCGGGATGCCGGGCTTGATGATCCCGGCTTTCTCTCCCGCGATCAGCTCCAGCGTGTTGCCCAGAAAATCCTGATGGTCGAGCGAGATGGACGTGATGGCGCAGGCGGTGGGGGAGACGACATTGGTGGCGTCCAGCCGCCCGCCCAAACCGACCTCGATGATGCACAAATCCGCCGGTATCCGCGAGAACAGCCAGAGCGCGGCGGCGGTGATGGCCTCGAACACCGTGATTTGGTTAGCTTGGTTCGCGGCCTCAATCGCATCCAGCGCCTCGGCCAGTTGCGTATCCGTGGCCAGCTTGCCCGCAAGCCGGATCCGCTCATTGAACCGCACCAGATGCGGAGAGGTGAAAACATGGGCCTTCAGCCCCGCCGCCTCGGCCACGGCGCGCGCCAGGGCGCAGACGGAGCCCTTGCCGTTGGTGCCCGCCACATGGACCACCGGCGGAAGATGTTTTTCAGGCGCGCCGAGATCCGCCAGCAGCCGTTCCAGTCGGTCGGTTTTGAGGTCGATCATGCGCGGGTAGAGCTTGTGCAGACGCTCCAGCGCCGCGCTGACTTTCAGCCGGGCGCCTGTGGCTCCGGCCTCGCGGTGCAACTCGTTGGTCAAGCGGCTTTCTTGTTGGCGGTGGCCAGGGAGATGAGCCGCGCGAGTGTTTCGGTCAGTTCACCGCGTTTCACCACCATGTCGATAATGCCATGCTGGTGCAGATATTCAGCGCGCTGGAAGCCTTCGGGAAGTTTTTCGCGCACGGTCTGCTCAATCACACGCGCCCCCGCGAAGCCGATTAACGTGCCCGGTTCGGCGATCTGGATATCACCCAGCATCGCGAAGGAGGCCGTAACGCCGCCGGTGGTCGGGTCCGTCAGCACCACGATGTAAGGCAGCCCGGCTTCCTTCACCATCTGGCTGGCGATGATGGAGCGCGGCATCTGCATGAGGCTGATGGCGCCTTCCTGCATCCGCGCACCGCCGGAGGCGGTGTAGACAATCAGCGGGGCGTTCTGTAGCACGGCCAGCCTTGCGGCGGCCACCAGCCCTTCACCCACGGCGGAGCCCATGGAGCCGCCCATGAACTCAAAAGACATTGCCGCCACAACCGTATTGGCGCCGCCCACCGTGCCGTGGGCCACCAGAATTGCGTCATCCTGCTTGGTTCTGTCGCGGGCATCCTTCAGCCGGTCGGCATAGCGCTTCTGGTCGCGGAATTTCAGCGGGTCCGGCACGGCTTTTGGCAGCTCGATCTTGGTGAAGGAACCATCATCGAAGGTCCAGGCCAGCCGGTCCTGCGCGGTGGCGCGCATATGGTGGCCGCAATGCGGACAGACCTTTTTGGCTGCCGCCAGCTCGGTATGAAAAATCATCTGCTGGCAGGAGGGGCATTGATGCCACAGATTATCCGGTGCCTCCTTGCGGCCAAGCAAGGTGCGGATTTTGGGGCGGACATATTCGGTGAGCCAGCTCATGAGGCAGGGAATTAACCTGTTTACGCCGGAAAGGGAAGATTCCTGCGCGGCGGCGCTTCAGGCCACCTTATCTTCCGCCGCGCCAATGCCAAGCTGCTTTAGCTTGCGGTGCAGGGCGCTGCGCTCCATGCCCACAAAATTCGCCGTGCGGGAAATATTGCCGCCGAACCGCAAAAGCTGGGCCTGCAGATATTGTGTCTCGAACACATCCCGCGCTTCGCGCAGCGGCAGAGACATCACATCCGCCGCCGGGTCGATCGCCAAAGCCCGTGGGGCGTGGGCGGCGAGCTCGGTGGGCAGATGCTCCGCATGGAACAACTCGCCCGGCTCATTAGAGCGCATGATCATCAGCCAGTCCATTACATTGCGCAGCTGGCGCACATTGCCCGGCCAGTCATGCGCCTGTAGCGCCGCTACCGCGTCCGAGGCCAAGCTGCGCGGCGGCAGACCGGAAATTTCAGCCGCATGGTGCAGGAAATAGCTAGCCAGCGCCGGAATATCCTCGCGCCGCTCCTTCAAGGCGGGCACGCGCAGAGGCACCACGGCGAGGCGGTAATAAAGATCCTCCCGGAACCGTCCTTCGGTGATCTCGGTCTGCAGGTCCTTCACGGTGGTGGCCAGAACGCGGATATCCACCTTCACTCGAGTTGTGCCGCCCACGCGATCAAAGCTCTGGTCCTGCAACACGCGGGCGATTTTGCTTTGCATTTCCGGCGGCAGTTCAGAGACTTCATCCAGCAGCAGCGTGCCGCCATGGGCGCGTTCCAGCACGCCCAGCTTGCGAGGGCTGTTCGGCCCGGCCTCAACCCCGAACAACTCGGCCTCGAACTTCTCCGGCGCCAGAATGGCACTGTTCATCACCACGAATGGCCCATCCGCCCGGCGGGATTTGGCGTGGATCATCCGCGCCACAATCTCCTTGCCAGCCCCTGGCGGGCCAGAAATCAGCACGCGCGAGCCGGTGGGGGCCACTTTTTCCACTGCGTTGCGCAGGCTGGCAATGCCATGGCCCTCGCCGGTCAGCTTGGTGTCGTTGCCCACGCGCAGGCGCAGCTCGGCATTTTCATGCTCCAGCTTGGCGGCCTCCAACGCGCGTTTAACCACCAGCAG
The DNA here is from genome assembly GCF_900129125.1 of Acidocella aminolytica 101 = DSM 11237. Classification (GTDB taxonomy): domain Bacteria; phylum Pseudomonadota; class Alphaproteobacteria; order Acetobacterales; family Acetobacteraceae; genus Acidocella; species Acidocella aminolytica. The sequence goes on from NZ_FQVJ01000009.1 coordinate 69,660, forward strand.
CAGCCGGTCGGAATTGAAGGGTTTTTCGATGAAGTCATAGGCCCCGCGCTGAATCGCGGCGACTGCGGTTTCAATGGTGCCATGGCCGGAGATCATTACCACCGGCACGCGCGGCACCTCCTGGTGCAGCACGTCCAGAATCCCGATTCCATCCAGTTTGGAGCCTTGCAGCCACACATCGAGAATCACGAGATTCGGGCGCCGGGCGCGATAGGCGGTCAGCGCCTCGTCCGATGTGCCGGCACAACGCGCCTCATAGCCTTCATCCTTGAGAATCGCTTCGACAAGCATACGGATATCCGGCTCGTCATCCACGATCAGAATCTCGGTCATCGGGCAGGCAACTCCTTCGCTTCCTCCACCATCGCATCCTCCGGCAAGGCCGGTAAAATCAGAGACACTTCAGCGCCGGTTCCGCCCGGCGCAGTTTTCAGTTCAAGCCGCCCACCATGGTCCTCCATGATCTTGGCGACAATGGCAAGCCCCAGCCCCGTGCCTTTCGGTTTATGGGTCACATAAGGCTCGGTCAGCCGGTCACGTCCGGTCTCCGGCAGCCCGATCCCGTCATCGGTCACGCTCAGCACCGCCATGCTGCCTTTCTGGTGCAGGCGCAGCGTAACATGCCGCGCGCCCTGGCGCATGGTCACGGCATCGGCGGCGTTTTGCAGCAGGTTGGTCAATGCCTGGCCAATCAGCCGTCGGTCGCAGGAGGCCCGCAGCGGCTTGTCGATGACCACATTCCATTCAATGTCCCGGTTTGCAACGCGTTGCAGCACCATCGCCTCGCGGGCCAGTCGCTCCAGCGATTGGGGGCGCATTACCGGCTGCGGCATCCGGGCGAAGGTGGAGAATTCGTCCACCATCCGTCCAATATCCCCCACATGCCGCACAATGGTCTCGGCGCATTGGGTGAAGCTCTCCGGGTCGGAGGTGATTTCCTTGGCGAAGCGCCGCTTCAGCCGCTCGGCCGAGAGCTGGATGGGGGTAAGCGGGTTCTTGATTTCATGCGCGATCCGCCGCGCCACATCGGCCCAGGCGGCCTTGCGTTGGGCGGACATCAGCTCCGTCACGTCATCGAAAGTCACGATGAACCCGTCCGCGACATTTTCATTCATCTCCGCACCAATCCGTACCAGCAGCACGCGCTTACTCGCCCCGGCGCCATGCTCGATCTGCGCCGTGGCGGCGCGTTCCGGGGCGGCCATCACGGCTGCTATAAGAGGCGCGAATTCTGGCACGACTTCGGCAAGAGGCTGGCCAGTCTGCGGCAAAAGGTCGAGCCGCAGCAATTCGGAGGCCGCGCGGTTCGGCAACTCGATCCGCCCCTTGGTATCCAGCCCGATCACTCCGGCGGACACGCCCGCCAGAACCGTCTCTGTAAAGCGGCGGCGTTCATCGAGTTGGTCGTTCATGTCCAGCAGCGCTTTATGCTGGGCGGCGAGCTGCGCGGTCATGCGGTTGAACGCGCGGGAGAGCCCGGCCATCTCATCGCCGGTATTACGCTCGGGCACCTGCACATCCAGGTCGCCATCGCGCACAGTTTCCGCCGCACGGATCAGATGCCCCAGTGGCTTGGCGATCTGGTTGGCGATAACCAGCCCAAAGCCGATCAATGCCGAAAGCACCAGCAGCGTCAGCACGGCAATGATCATCGCGAAGGAGATTTCAAGCTGCGAGCGGTTGCGGGCAAGGCGTTGATATTCCGCCACCGCCTGCTTAGTCTTGCTCACATGGTCCAGAATCGCTGGGTCGATCGGCTTTTCCACCATCAGCATCAGCGGCGGGGTGATGTCGAGCTTGATCACCGCCTGCTCCACTGTGCTGCCGGGCGGGCTGATCACCGGCACCTGCCCGCTATTGGCCTGGGCGATGGCGTTATGGTTCGGAATACTGGCGGCAATGCCCGCGAATAGCCCGGCTGAGGCAATCACCTGCCCGCTCAGCGGGTCAAAAATCACCGCCTGGGTCAGGCCGCGGGTTGAGGTCTGGGAGACCAGATAAGAGGCGAATTCGTTGGGGTTGCCAAAAAACACCGACCCCGCTTGGGAGAGATCGTTGGCCATGGCCAGCGCGTCCAGCCTGATATCGTTCTCATGTTCCGAGAGATAGCCTTGCGCGACTTGGTCGCTCTCAGCCAGGGCTGTCTGCACCCGGTTATTAAACCAGGCCTGCACGCCGAAATTAAAGAACACGATAGCGAACACCGCTACCAGAATCGCAGGCACCGCCGCCACGCCGCCAAACAGCAGCACTAGCCGTACATGCAGCCGGGCCCCCGCCGCGCCACGCCGATGCTCCAGCACGACGCGAGTCACGCGCCCGGCCAGCACCAGAATCAGCAGCAGCAGCGCCGCGAAATCCGCCACGATTAGTCCAACCGCCGTCCCCGAATGCAGGGACAGATGCACCCGCCCGGCCAGCAGCGCGAAGGTGACAATGCCCAGCACCAGCGCCACGGAGGCGACCAGCAGCGTCGCCACGCGCCCGAGCATCAGATCCACCGCCCAGGCAAGCCTGGAGCGTGCGGGAGGCTTTTCAGATTGTGGCAGTTGGCCGCTCATCCCACCCGGCGCTGCACGCCAATCCCGTGCTCACGGATTTTCTTGCGCAGCGTGTTGCGGTTCAGCCCCAGTAGCGCCGCGGCGCGGATCTGGTTGCCGCGCGTTTCCGCCAGCGTCATGCGGATCAGCGGGCGTTCCAGCTCCGCCAAGGCTCGCTCATACAGCACGCCTTCCTCGCCGGATTCCCGCAAGGAGGTCAGCAGCCGGGCAATATGGCGTTCCACCACCGAGGACATATTGTCGCTGTCCTCACCGGGGTTGGCGGCCACGGGTTCTTCAGGCGGAGCATATTCTGTGAACTCCTGGGTGATAATTTCCTCGGAGATCACCGGCTGAGGCACCAGTGCGGCGAGGCGGCGGATCAGATTTTCCAGCTCGCGCACATTCCCTGGCCAGCGGTAGGACGAGAGCAGCGCCATGGCCGCCGGCTCAACGGTTTTGGCGGGTAGCCCCTCGGACTGCGCCTTGTTGAGGAAATGCTGCGCCAGCACGGGAATATCATCAGGCCGTTCCCGCAGAGGCGGCAACCGGATTGGCACCACGTTGAGCCGGTAGAACAAATCCTCGCGGAACTGGCCGGAGCGGATCAGCGCGCGCAAATCCCGGTGGGTGGCCGCGACAATCCGCGCATTGGCGCGGATCGGCTGGCGCCCGCCCACAGTGGTGAACTCGCCCTCCTGTAACACGCGCAGCAGGCGGGTCTGGGCCTCTGGCGGCATATCGCCGATTTCGTCCAGAAACAAGGTGCCACCCGCCGCCTGCTCAAACCGGCCGATATGCCGGTTGGTAGCCCCGGTAAAGGCGCCGCGTTCATGGCCGAACAGTTCGCTTTCAATGAGCTCGCGCGGGATCGCCGCCATATTGATCGCCACGAACGGCCCGGTGCGGCGGCGGCCATAATCGTGCAGAGCGCGGGCCACCAGCTCTTTCCCCGCGCCGGATTCACCGTTGATCATCACGGTCAGGTCCGTGGTGGTGAGGCGCGCGATGATCCGGTAAATCTCCTGCATCGCCGGTGAACGGCCGATCAGTGGCATCGGCTCGTCGGACACCGCTTTTGGCGTTTCAGCCTGCGCGGCAATCACTAGCGGCTGTTTCAGCGCCCGGTCCACCACCGCCAGCAGGTCCGTGAGGTCAAACGGCTTGGGCAGATATTCAAACGCGCCACGCTGGGTGGCCTGGACGGCGGTGGTCAGCGTGCTTTGCGCGCTCATCACGATCACCGGCAGCTCCGGGCGGATCCGGCGGATGCGCGGAATCAGGTCCAGCCCGTTTTCATCCGGCATGATCACGTCAGTAATCACGACATCTCCTTCGCCATCCTCCACCCATCGCCAGAGCGTCGCGGCGGAGGAGGTGGCGCGCACCTGATATCCGGCCCGGCCCAGCGCCTGAGTCAGAACGGTACGGATGGAGCGGTCGTCATCGGCGACAAGAACGGTGGGAAGCGTCATACTTAATTCACGCCTTCTTCGGGATCTTCGTAAACGGGCAGATGGATGCGGAACTCGGTGCGTCCGGGGCGGCTATCGACATCGATCAACCCGCCATGGTCGGCCACGATTTTCGCGACCAGGGCAAGACCAAGACCAGACCCCGCTGCCTTGGTGGAAACAAAAGGTTCAAACAAATGCCGCCTGATATCCTCGGGGATGCCGGGGCCATTGTCCCGCACGGAGACAAAAAGCGGCAGATTGGGGCGGGATCGTCCAATGGCGGCGGAAAGTCGCACGCCATGCTGAAAGCCGGTGGTGAGGTGGATTTCACCATCATGCTTGTCGCTGCCGGAGATCGCCTCGGCGGCGTTTTTCACCAGATTCAGCAGCACCTGGATCAGTTGGTCTCGGTCCCCCAACACATGCGGCAGAGAAGGATCATAGACCTCGATGAATTTGATGCGTTCCGCAAAGCCAGACCCGGCCAGCTTGCGTACATGCTCCAGCACGCGGTGGATATTCACCGCCTGGCGTTCCAGCTTCTTCTCGCCGAATGTCTCCATTCGTTCCACCATGGCGCGGATGCGGTCGGCTTCATCGCGGATCAGCACGGCAAGCTCCTTGTCTTGCGGCGTGGCGTTAAGCTCCAGCAACTGCGCCGCGCCGCGAATTCCGGAGAGTGGGTTTTTCACCTCATGCGCCAGAATCGCGGCCATGCCGGTGATGGAACGCGCGGCATTGCGGGCGGACATTTGCTGATCCAGCGCCTTGGCAGCGGATTCATCCTGGAAGGTGAGCAACACATAGCCGGGATAATCCAGTACCGGGGCGGCCTGCACCGCGCAGCCACGCCGGGTCATGCGCGGGCCTTCCATCACCAGGTCATGCTCCGCGATGGTCACCCCCGCGCTGCGGGCGCGTTCCATCATCAGAAACACGGGATGATCCACCGGCAGCAATTCGCCCAGATTGGACGACTGCAAAATGCTCTTAGACGCGCCGAAAAACTCCTCGGCGGCGTAATTCACCTCGGAGATCGCATCCTGCTCATCCACCACAATCACGGCGATGGGCAGCGCCTCCATAATCTGCGCGGGGTCGATGTCGATCTGCTTTTCACGTGGTGCTCGGCGTACCAGCTTGAACGCCTTTCTGAAGCTGCTCATGCTGCAATCGCCATTTCATCCTGCCGGACAAACCCTTGTTCAATCAGCGGGTCGTAAAATTGATGGATCAACGCTTCCACGGCCTCCCCGGTATCCAGCCGGTTCACTTCGGCGCGGAACCCGGCGGAACTGTGCAGCCCCTGGCTGTACCAAGCCACATGCTTGCGCCCCAGACGCACGCCCGGCCGGTCGCCAAAGTGCGAGCGGATGGCGCGGTAATGGTGCAGCAGAATTTCCTTCTGCTCCGCCAGGGACGGTGCCGGCACCAGCTCCCCGGTGGTCAAATAATGCATCACCTGCCGCAGGAACCAGGGGCGGCCATAAGAGCCGCGCCCGATCATCACGCCGTCCGCGTTGGAGCGCCGAAGCGCCTCGGCGGCCTTATGCGCGGTGGTTATGTCCCCGTTTACAATCACCGGCAAGGAGGTAGCGGCCTTCACCTCGGCGATAAAGTCCCAGTTAGCGGTGCCCTCATAAAATTGCTGGCGGGTGCGGCCATGCACGGTGAGCAGCGTAATGCCCGCCTGTTCGGCAATCCGGGCGAGGGTGGGGGCGTTCAGGCTATTATGGTCCCAGCCCATGCGCATTTTCAGCGTCACCGGCACGTCCACGGCGCGCGCGGTGGCTTCCAGAATGCGCCCAGCCAGCACCTCGTCACGCATCAGGGAGGACCCGGCCATCTGGCCGATCGCCACCTTTTTCACCGGGCAGCCAAAATTGATGTCAATGAGATCCGCTCCCAGCCCCACGGCAATCTTCGCGGCCTCGGCCATGGCCTTGGGGTCGCAGCCGGCAAGCTGCACAGAGGATGGCCCGCCGCCCGCCACCACCTCGGCCATGCGCAGCGTGGCGCGGTTTTCCCGCACCATCGCCCAGGAGGCGATCATTTCCGAAACCACCAGCCCGGCGCCATGCTCCTTCACCAAGGTGCGGAAGGGCAGATCGGTCACGCCAGAGAGCGGGGCGAGGATGACAGGGTGATCCAGCCGGACCTGACGCGGGCCTGTTCCGATCGTCAGCGGCTTGATCATGGGGAAAACGTCATTGCTCATCATTTGGGCAAATTAGTTGCCAATGCCCCGCCGTGCAATGATGGTTATTGACGATAATGCTGCGTCACGTGCATTCCCGCCCGGCAATCTCAGGAGAAACACACCATGATCCCGCGCATCGGCACAGGTTTTGACGTTCACGCCATGGCGGATAACCGCGACATGATCATTTGCGGTGTCAAAATTCCGCATGAAAAAGGCTTGGCGGGCCATTCAGACGCCGATGTCGGTATCCATGCGCTGTGCGACGCCATTTACGGCGCCCTGGCGGAGGGCGATATCGGCCGCCACTTCCCGCCCAGCGAAAATACATGGAAAGACGCCGACAGCGCCCGCTTTCTGCGCCATGCGGCGGAGCGTATTGCCGCGCGCGGCGGCCGGCTTTCCAACGCGGATGTTACGATTATCTGCGAGCGCCCAAAAATTGGCCCGCATGCCCAAGCCATGCGCGAGAGGCTGGCGGAGCTGATGGGCGTCTCCGTCGATCTGGTCTCCGTTAAAGCTACCACAACTGAGCGTTTGGGCTTCACCGGTCGCGGCGAGGGTATTGCCGCGCAGGCCGCCGTGATCGTGCTGGTGCCGGAGGGGTAACGCCTCCTGAATCATTCTGCATTTTTTCTAGGCGGCTGGATACGGCCGCATGAAGTCGGTGAATAAAACTTCATGCCGCCAGCTTTTTGGTATTGCTGCGCTGCGAAATCTCATGTTTCGTCGCATGCGCCGCCCAGATATATCATTGAGCCATAGGATGAGTTTCTTCTCCTATTTCTTGGACGTTTCCTCCCTAAACTTGGCGGTGCAATTTTGCACCGCCTTTTTTTTGCTCAGCGCGCCAGGCGCAGCGTGGCGGGCAACAGCTTGCTCCAGCCCGTGGGGTCAAAATACCAGGTTTTCGCGGGGGAGGCGTAACGCTCCAGATAGCCCAGGTAAATATCTTGATCGAGCGGTTCAGCTTGCCCGTCGCGCTCCGGCTGGTTCTGCACCACCAGCAGCTGGTTGCGGCCAAATCTGTTCAAGGCGGCATGCAACGCTAAAATATCCGGCCAGCTCACAGGTGTGAGGCTTTTATAAACCCAGATGCGCTTACCCTCCGCCAACTGACGGCGCATTTTATCGATCAGATAAGCGTGTTTCGCGGCTTCTTCGGCATAAATGGCGTCCCGTTCCTGGGTTGGCCTGGGCGTAATAACGCCATTTTCTTGTCGGACCATCCAGCGGGAGTGAAAGGCAATTTGGTAGTTTTTGTCCTTGAGCAGCAGCCCCTCATGTAGCGGCTCCAATGCGTCTTGCGCGAACAGCCCAGCGAAATCCTGCTTCAGCAATTTCACCAGGCTGGGAATGCCGCCCTCGACCAAGGCCCATGAGAGCAAATTGCCCTCGCCAAAGCCATTGCCATGCTGCACAAACGCGAATTCACAATTCTGCCCCAGGCTTTCAAATGCCTGAACCTCCTCGCATAAAGGCGCACCGAGGCTGGCAAAATAGTTATCCCATGGATTTGGCCCGCTCATGCGCGCATGTCAGCGGGCCAAATCATTTTGAGTCAAGCCGTTAAATTCAGGCGACTTCCTTCGCGGAGGTGATCACCGGCGCCGCGCCAAGCAACGGCCCGGCCGCTGCCAGGGCTGCCTGCAGATGCGGGCTGGCCATGTGGGTCTCCACCGCCGACTGGTCCTGATAGCACTCATAAACCAGGAAAGTGCCCGGCGTTTCGGTGCCTTCATAGAGGTGATAGCTCAGATTGCCCGGCTCCTTCCGGGTGTCGTCAACCAGATTGCGGAGAATCTGGCGCAATTCGGCTTCTTTGCCCGCGGAGGCGGTCAGGGTGGCGAAAACATAGACGCTGTTCTGGTCCGGCATGGAATACTCCTCCTCAAAGACATTAATGGCCGGTGAGGCGGGTGCGGCACGTCACCAGCCCGGGCACGATAATTCATGGCCACGCCAGTGCAACCAATGTTCCAGAGTGGAGCAGGAAAGAGAGTGGGGGGCTTCTGTTGCCCGGCGCCCCCCGTGCCGCGCTTATCTCCGCTTATTAGGCGGCGACAGCGAATGCTACGTTGTTATCGTTCGCATTTAAAAATTAGCCCGATAACGGCGGTACAATGCCGGGCAAAAGGTGGGTCTTTACCACGCGTGTCGAGTCTATTTCGCCCCCATAACCCCGGATCTGAACCGCAACCGGCTCATGCCGATTCGCCCAGGCCCACGGAAAATGGTGGAGGCGCCGGGTACCGCCCCCGGGTCCACAACGCTTATTTCACGCACCGTTTATCACCATAGTCAGCAAGCTGACGCCACCTATATAGTTCGTGTTCGGCAGATGTGAAAGAGCCGGACTGTGCTTCTGCCGCAAGATTGCTCTTCGTGATAGGGACGAATCGCAGCAATATGAAAGAGAGGTACCATGAGCCTTTCATCCGAACAGCAGACCGAGATCGAGGCCGCGCGCGCCGCCTCCCACACCACCCGCCGCCCCACCGTGGCGGAGTTGGAAGAACAGCTTTTCAACGCCGTCCCGGTGCTGGACCACGGGTTTGTGCGCGTGGTGGATTATATGGGTGACGATTCCGCCGTGGTGCAGGCGGCCCGTGTCTCTTACGGACGCGGCACCCGCCGGGCGCTGGAGGATGAAGGGCTGATCCGCTACCTCATGCGCCATTATCACTCCACCCCGTTCGAGATGTGCGAGATCAAATTTCATGTGAAGCTGCCGATCTTCGTCGCGCGCCAGTGGATTCGTCACCGCACCGCCAATGTGAACGAATATTCCGCGCGCTATTCCATTCTGGACAAGGACTTCTACCTCCCCGCGCCGGAGCAGATGGCCAAGCAAAGCACCGATAACCGCCAGGGCCGAGGGGAGGTTCTGGATGCCGAAATCACCGCCCGCGTGCTGGGTCTGCTGCGTCAGGACGCCGAGCAGACCTATGGCCATTACGAGGACATGCTGGGTGACGAGGTCGGGCTGGCGCGGGAGCTGGCGCGCATGAATCTCACGCTCAACACCTATACCCAATGGTACTGGAAGACGGATCTGCACAACCTCTTCCACTTTCTGCGCCTGCGTGCCGATTCTCACGCCCAGTACGAGATCCGCGTCTATGCCGAGGCGATGCTGAAACTCACCGAGGCTTGGGTTCCGCTTTCTTACAAAGCGTTCTGCGACTACCGGCTGGGGGCGGTCACCTTCTCCGCCAAGATGCTTGATTGCGTGAAGAAAATGCTGGCGGGCGAGGCAGTGACGCAGGAAACCTCGGGCCTTTCCAAGCGCGAATGGGCGGAGTTTTACGCCGCGTTAGGCCGGGTTTAAAACCCCGTCCTTCCAGCGTTGCAGCGTCACGAAGCTGGCGGTGTTCTGGCCGGTAATATCGAACACCGCCCCAAAGCCGTTCAGCAACGCTCCTTGGGGCAGATTCACGGCGCTCAGCATGGCCAGCAGCTTCCCCGGGTCGCCCCTGGCGGCCTTCAGCGTATCAAAGGTCAGCTTGGCGCCAACATAAGCGGTGCAGGACTCGGCTGAACGCGGTGGGGTGGCGTAGCGGGCCTCATAAGCCTGCGCCACGCTTTCCGCCTTGCCGGGATAAAACGGTGCGGCAATCACCAGCGTGCCGTTCAGCGCCCCGCCCAAGGCCGCCGCCGTGTCGCGCAGCCCATAGCCTTCACCACAGCCAATCAGATCATCCGGCCGCCACGCCAGGCTTTTCATGGCCTGGAACAAGGCCAGCGTGTCATCTGGCCCGGCGGCATGCAGCAGCACCTCCACCCTGGCGCGCATCATCCGCTCGGTCTGGACATACAGATCAGCCGTGTCCTCCGCGTAGCCCGCCATGAGGGTGATCGGCAACTGGGCGGCTTTCAGCGCGGCGATAACCGCGGCGGCGATGGCCCCGGCCGTGGCGCCGGTATTGAACAAAAACCCCAGTCTGCGTTTGGCGAACCGGGTCTGGATGCAACTCGCCGCCAGATTCCCTGTCATGCTGGTATTGGGCCCCGTGCGCAGCAGGAATTTAAACCCGCGCGTCATGATGCCGTCCGCCGGGGCGGTGAGTTCGATAAACGGCACCTGCGCCAGCTCCGCCGCCGCCGTGGCGGGGTACGAGAGAGCGGATGCGCCGCTGCCAAACAGCAGATTCACATGCTGCTGCGAGATAAGCCCCTTCACCGCCGCGGCCGCGCTGCTCTGAGAAGGCATATCCGTCGCCGTTACGGCGAGCGACTGACCCGCAACCCCGCCTTCTGCGTTCACCTTGTCCATCGCCAGCTGAATCCCGCGCAGCGTTTCGTCCCCAGAGAGCGCATACGCGCCGGTGAGCGGCAGTACAGCGCCAAAATGTGGGGCAGGGGGCGTGCTGGCGGGCGGCGCGCCTACCTTGGTGGCGGCGCGGCCTGGTGCGGCAAAGCTGAGCGCCGCGGCGGCGCCAAGCAAGGAGCGGCGGGGGAGTGAAGACATGCGCTGCTAACTTGCACCGGCCTCGGCTTGACGCAAGCGGGTTGAAGGCGTCGATATGGACGCATGATTTTGCCCGAGACAATGCATTTTATCGATATCCCCACCCCCGGCGGCCCGGAAGCCATGGTTTTGGCCAAAGGTCAGCTGCCCGTGCCCAAGGATGACGAGGTGCTGATCCGCGTCCAGGTGGCGGGGGTGAATCGGCCGGACGTGATGCAGCGCAAGGGGCTCTACCCGCCGCCGCCCGGCGCCAGCCCGGTGCCAGGGCTGGAGGTCGCGGGCGAGATCGCCGCACTCGGCCCCAATGCCAGCGGGTTTTACCCCGGCCATAAAGTCACCGCTTTGTGCAATGGCGGCGGGTATGCGGAATATGTCACCGTCCCTTGCGGCCAGTGCCTGCCCTGGCCGGATGGCTATGACGCGCTGAAAGCCGCCGCCCTGCCGGAAAATTTCTTCACCGTCTGGGCGAATGTGTTCGACATGGCGGGCCTGAAGCCCGAGGAAAGCCTGCTGGTGCATGGCGGCACCTCCGGCATTGGCCTCACAGCCCTGCAGTTGGCCCGCGCCCATGGCTCTACGGTGTTCGCCACCGCCGGGTCGGACGAAAAATGCGCTTTCATCGCGCGTTACGGCGCCACCGCGATCAATTACAAAACCAAGGATTTCCAGCAGGTTATCGCCGAGGCCACGGATAAGCGCGGGGTGGATGTGATTCTGGACATGGTCGGCGGCTCTTACATCCAGCGCAATATTAAAAGCCTCGCCCCGCGCGGGCGGCTGGTGCAGGTGGCCTTTCAGCAGGGCGCGAAGGCGGAGCTGGATTTGTTGCCGGTCATGCTCAAGCGTCTCACCATCACCGGCTCCACCCTGCGCCCGCGCTCCGCGGCGGAAAAGGCGGCCATCGCGGCGTCCTTGAAGCAGAAAGCTTGGCCATTGCTGGAACGCGGCGCCGTGACCCCGGTTATCGATAAGGTGTTCGACCTGGAGCAGGTGGCGCAGGCCCATGCGCTGATGGAAGCCAGCACCCATATAGGCAAAATTTTGCTGCGCGTAGCTGGTTGAGTTTTCTGGCAAAAAGAATATGGCTGGCGCAGACAAACGGAATCCACGCATGAATGCTCGCCTTCCGGCCGTGGCCGCGGTCCTGTTTCTGGCTGGCTGCGCCAGCCAGAAACAAACCCCGGCTGAGGTCGCCAACCAAGCCGCCTGCACCCAGCAGGCCAACGCCATGTATCAGAACAGCACGGTCAATCTGCAGGCCCGTACGGCCCAAACCGGGCTGCGCTATGGCGGACCGAACCAGGTATTTGATGCCGAGCGCATGGGTGCGATGAACGACCGCGCCCTGCAGATTCAGCGTTGCGAGCAGATCGGCAACCAGAATGGCTCACCCACCGTGAACGGCGTGCCGGTTGTGACCCCCCATATCGTTAACTGAACGGAGTTTCTCATGAGCCGCATCATCCGCACCGAGGCCAGCCCGGTTTTGTCTAAGGCGGTCGAGTATCACGGGTTTGTTTACACTATGGGGGTGGTCGCGCAGGATCCGTCCGGTGACATCACCGCCCAGACCCAAGACGTGTTGGCGCAGATTGATGCCCTGCTTGAAACGCATGGCACGGATAATACACGTCTGCTCCAAGCGCAGATCTGGCTTAAAAATATTTCAGATCGCGGCGCCATGAATGAAGTCTGGACGAAGTGGCTGCCGGAAGGCCAGGCGCCCGTGCGCGCCTGCGTGGAAGCCAAACTGGCGGACCCAGCTTACCTGGTTGAGATCATGATCACCGCCTGTCGGTAAGCCCGGAATCGATTTATTTTCTGTTAATAATGAGATGTTTAAGGGGAGCGTCCACAGCTCCCCTTTTTTCGACTCGGCTGGCGTCGTCTCACGGCACAGGAAAGTCGTTACGATTTCGGCGTTTAGGAAAACTGTCTTAAACGCCATTTGCAGATGAAGGGTAGATGAACGTTTTTCTGTTACTGTTGTAATTTTGTCGCAGCGTTGTGTTGCGTTTAACGCAATCCAAACGTAGCCGTTAGACATAGTTTCTCGGCTTCACGAACGGGTTTGGTAAGCACGAAAATGGTGGAACAAAAGGCAGGCATATTCCTCCGCAGCGTCTTGCGCGCATGTGTTACAGGTGTCTCCCTGGCGGCATTAGCCATTGTTCTCCCCGTTTCCGCTCACGCTTCCACCCCCCATCATTCCACCCACCGCACAACCCACCGGCTGGAACATTCGATCCGCTATCACGAGAAGAGCCACCATAAGCTCAGGCACGACGTGCATTACGTCTCCCACACACGTTATTCCGAGCATCAGAGGATCGAGGCTGAATTCCGTCACTCCCGCCTGCAATGCGTACCCTATGCGCGCGAGGTTTCGCATATCGACATTACGGGCGACGCGTTTCTCTGGTGGGCCAAGGCCGCCGGGCGTTATGCGCGCGGCAATACTCCACATGTGGGTGCGGTACTGAATTTCCGCCCGATCCACCGTATGCCGCTGGGCCATGTTGCGGTGGTCACCGCAGTGCTGGACTCCCGCACAATCCTCGTGACCCAGGCTAACTGGGTGCCAGGCACCATCACCAACGACGTGACGGTGCAGGATGTCTCCCCGGATAATAACTGGACCGAAGTGCGGGTTGAACTTGGAAATTCCAGCGCGCTGGGCTCCATCTATCCCACCTACGGCTTTATTTATAAGAGTGCGCCGATTGAAACGGTGATCGCCAGAAATGGCGGCAGCGGTAACGAAGTCGCTGAGGCACCCGTCTCCCGCCCGGTTGCCGCAGAGGCGCCAAATCGGAATCTGCAATAAGCCACTAACTGGATTTTCTTTCATTTATCAGGTTTTTGCCTGTCCAGCCAAGCTCGGTTAAGTTCGCATCGCGTTACTTTATCAAGGAGCGATGCCATGTCTCTTACGGCCAATTCCCGTACCGCTGACCATCCGATCGAACAGGTTTTTCTTGAACGCTGGTCACCCCGCGCCTTCACCGGCGAGGAAATTTCGGAACACACATTACGCACCATGTTCGAGGCCGCGCGCTGGGCGCCCTCCTCTTACAATTCGCAGCCCTGGCGCTTTGTGTATGCTCGGCGGGACAACGCCCATTGGGACAAGTTTCTGGGCCTGTTGAACGAGTTTAACCAGAGCTGGGCCAAGACCGCCTCCGCTTTGGTGTTCATGGTATCGTCCGAGACCATGGCGGTGCCGGGCAAGGACACACCTGCCCCTTCCTACAGCCACTCCTTCGATACCGGAGCAGCCTGGGGCTATTTGGCCTTGCAGGCGGCTTTCATGGGTTGGCAGGCGCATGGCATGGTCGGGTTTGACTTGGAGCGCTCTTATACAGAGTTGAACGTGCCACCCGGTTTCCGGGTTGAGGCAGCCGTGGCCATCGGCCGCCCAGGTCCCAAGACCCTGTTGCCGGAAGCCCTTCAGGCCCGCGAGGCCCCAAGCCCCCGCAAGCCGTTGACGGATCTTGCCCTTGAGGGCGGGTTCTAATCATCCACGTATGGGGGCTTTCTTCAAAGCCCCCATACCGGTTACGCAGGCAATTTGGCGGTCAGCCGGTCCGGCAGCCATGCCAGCACGCCCATCCGCACGCGATGCCAGAAAACCGAGAGCAGCAGCAACGCACAGCCAGCAATCAACGCCGTAACCGCCAGCCCGCCAAGTCCGCTGTTGTCCGTGCCCATGGCATGCGCCAGCGCATAGATCACATAACCCAAAGCTGACACCAGCAGGGCCCGCCGGTCCACCAGCAGCGCCACGATTGCTAGCAGTGCATACAGCCCCACCGCGACGGCGGCATCGCCCGCATGTCCCCCGCGCAATAGCCCCAGCAGATAAAAAGCCGGATGCACCAGCATGGGCGCGGCCAGCAAATGCAGCCAGAAGGCCACATCGACACGGCGGGTCTGGCGGGTGTGGTCTGACATATCCCAGCGCAGCGCCAGGACAAACACGCACAGCCCGCCCAGAATCATCAGCCAGGGCCAATAAGGCAGCAGCCCCGGTGCAAACCCCAGCGCTAGGAAAACCACCAGCAGCACCAGCGAGCCCGTCCCTGCCGCCACCGTGACCGGCACATGAAACCGCCGCCAATGGGCGTAAATGGCCAGTGCCTCCAGCCCGGCGGCAAAGCCGATCGTCAGATAGAGCCCTGTCTTGGTGCCAATCTCCCCAAATGGCAGCAAAGCGAGCAGATGGCCTGCGACCTAGCTCCCCACAACATGCACAAGCACTTCGGCCACACCCTTGGCGTAAAGCAGCAGTAACAGAATGCTGGGCAGCGCCATGTGGCGGCGGCGGGTGAAATATTCGGCAAGTAGCCAAGCTTCCGCCGCCATGGCCACGCCGCGCTCGCGGGCTGAAGCCGTGAGCACATAAGTTGCAATGGCCACCAGCGCGATGGCGATGCTCACAAAGATATCGTTAAACCCGCTCAGCAGCCGGACATACTCCTCATCCACCGCCGGACTTTGCCGGCTGGCGGGCATGAAAGCGCTGGCTTTGACAAGAATCATAGCCGGCCCGGCCATCACGGGTACAGAATGATGCGCTTGCATGGCGGGTACGGAATGGTGTGGCAAGCCCATGGTGGATGGTGTTTCCCGCCGCGTTGACAGCCAAAGGAGAGTCGCATGGCCAAATCAGATCTAAGTCCCAAAGTGGGCGCCGTTCCAGCCCCCTGGCGCAGTTTCCGTGATGAGCTGGACCGGATGTTCGAGCGGTTCAGCCTGGATAATGCGCCCTGGAGCCTGTTTGGCGGTTCCAGCCCGCAATGGCCCTCCGTTGATATCGAGGAAACAGACAAAGCCTATATCATCACCGCCGAACTGCCCGGCATGGCGGCGGCGGATGTGGATGTTGCGTTGGACAACGGCGTGCTCGTCATCAAAGGTGAGAAGCGCAGCGACACCAAGACCGAGGAGAAAAACTATTATCTGAGCGAGCGCAGCTACGGCGCCTTCCAGCGGCGCTTCTCATTGCCGGAAGGGATCGCGCGCAACGCCATCACCGCCTCGGCGGATAAAGGCATCCTCACGGTCACGCTGCCGAAATCCGAGCTCAGCGAACCTGCCCCTAAAAAGATCGAGGTCAAGCAGTTGGGCTGAGTCCCGTACGACAAAAAACCCCGGGGCTGCCCCCGGGGTTTCCTGTTTCTGGCTGAGAGGCCGGATTAGAAATCCATGCCGCCCATGCCGCCCATGCCGCCCATATCAGGAGCAGCTGGCGCCTTCTTCTCAGGGCGCTCGGTTACACCAGCTTCGGTGGTGATGATCAGGGAAGCCACGGAAGCAGCGTCCTGCAGAGCGGTACGAACAACCTTGGTCGGGTCGATGATGCCAGCGGCAACCATGTCCTTGAATGCGCCGGACTGGGCGTCGTAACCATGGGTGTACTCGCCATTGTCAAGCACCTTGCCGGCGATCACGGCGCCGTCTTCACCAGCGTTCTCGGCGATCTGACGCAGCGGCACCTGGATGGCACGGCGGATGATCTCGATACCGGTCATCTGGTCGTTATTGTCGGCCTTCAGACCGTCTAGCACCTTGGAGGCCCGGGCCAGGGCCACACCGCCACCGGGGACAATGCCTTCCTCAACCGCGGCGCGGGTGGCGTGCAGCGCGTCATCAACGCGGTCCTTACGCTCCTTCACCTCAACCTCGGAGGCGCCGCCGACGCGGATCACGGCAACACCGCCAGCCAGCTTGGCCAGACGCTCCTGCAGCTTCTCGCGGTCGTAGTCGGAGGTGGTCTCCTCGATCTGCGCGCGGATCTGGTTGACGCGGCCGGTGATGTCTTCCTTGGAGCCCACACCCTCAACAATGGTGGTGTTCTCTTTCTCGATCAGCACCTTCTTCGCGCTGCCCAGCATGTTCAGGGTCACGGTCTCAAGCTTGATACCGAGATCCTCGGAGATCACCTGGCCACCGGTCAGGATGGCGATGTCTTCCAGCATGGCCTTGCGGCGGTCGCCGAAGCCAGGAGCCTTCACGGCGGCAATCTTCAGGCCGCCGCGCAGCTTGTTCACCACCAGGGTGGCCAGGGCTTCGCCCTCAACGTCCTCGGCGATAATCAGCAGTGGCTTGCCAGACTGCACGACGGACTCGAGCAACGGCAGCATAGGCTGAAGCTGGGAGAGCTTCTTCTCGAAAATCAGGATGTACGGATTGTCGAGGTCCGCAATCATCTTCTCCGGATTGGTGATGAAGTACGGGGAGACATAGCCCCGGTCGAACTGCATGCCCTCGACCACGTCCAGCTCGGTCTGGATGCCCTTGGCTTCCTCAACCGTAATCACGCCCTCATTGCCAACCTTCTGCATCGCCTTGGAGATCATGTCGCCGATCTCGGACTCGCCATTGGCGGAGATGGTGCCAACCTGAGCGGTCTCGCCCGGGGTGGTGATCTTCTTGGTACGGTTCTTCAGCTCCTCAACCACGGCGGCAACGGCCTTGTCGATACCACGGCGCAGATCCATCGGGTTTAGGCCAGCGGCCACGGCCTTCACGCCCTCTCGCACGATGGCCTGGGCCAGCACGGTCGCGGTGGTGGTGCCGTCACCGGCCAGATCGTTGGTCTTGGAAGCGACTTCGCGGATCAGCTGGGCGCCCAGGTTTTCGAACTTGTCGGACAGTTCGATTTCCTTGGCGACGGACACGCCATCCTTGGTGATGCGCGGCGCGCCGAAGGACTTCTCGATGACAACGTTGCGGCCCTTCGGGCCCAGCGTCACCTTAACAGCGTTGGCAAGCGTATCGACGCCGCGCAGCATACGGTCGCGCGCGTCGGAACCAAAACGGACGTCTTTGGCAGCCATGTTGTGACTCCTTCAGAATTTTATGAATTAGGCGGCGATGACGCCGAGAATGTCAGACTCTTTCATGATCAGCAGGTCTTCCCCGTCGATCTTAACCTCGGTGCCGGACCACTTGCCGAACAGAACACGGTCGCCAGCCTTCACATCCAGGGCCACCAGTGCGCCAGTCTCGTTGCGGGCACCCGGGCCAGCGGCAACGATTTCACCTTCCTGCGGCTTTTCCTTGGCGGTATCGGGGATGATGATGCCACCCGCGGTCTTTTCCTCGGCCGTAATACGACGGACGACAACGCGGTCATGCAGAGGGCGGAAATTCGCCATTTGATCGCTCCTAAACGTTATGTCTTAAAAGCTTTCCAGCCTGCCCGGCCCAGAATGCGGCACCGCGGCTGTTAGCACTCCCTCCATGAGAGTGCCACCGATGTAGCCCTTGATATTGAAGAAGTCAAGGAACAGCAGCGCTCTTCGGGGGTGAGTGCTAAGTTTTTGGTTTCATTGAAGAATTTAGTTGCAAACCAGGGGGTTGTGTATGGCAAACTGATGAAACCCCGGGGATCCGCCGCAATCAAGCCAATGGAGTGATTGGAGTATGTCCCTCGCCTTACAAATGCGCGACTATCGCCTGACCACCGCTGAGATCCTCTACCACATGCCGGACCACCCGGGCCTGCTGCAGAGCTATATCTGGCAGGAGCTGGACCTCGCCCCGAAATTCCCGGCGCTGCATAAGTTCCTGGATTTCTGGGCCAGCAATCTGGATGGCAAATTACATTCCGTGCGTGTCGCGCAGGTAGCCCTCGTCACCCCGCCACGCTGGATGGCGAGGGAATTGTTGACCCTGCATTAATCGTTCCGCATTTCCACCAGCCGGAACAGCCCCAGCGGCCGCATATCCCGCACCTTGGCGGTCGCAAGGTCGGCGGGGCTGAACATGTGGCCGAGCCGGAAATCTGGGTGCCAGCCCAGCTTGCCGGACGCCCCCGCCATGGCGCGTTCCACCCACCACACAGGCCCGCTTTCCCTGGCGAAATGATTTACGAACAAAATTTTGCCGCCGGGTTTCACCACCCGGCGCAGTTCCTTCACCAAGGCGTGCGGGTCCGGTACCACCGAGGCCACGAACATCGCCACCGCCACATCAAAGCTGTCATCCTCGAACTCGGTGGCTTGCGCGTCCATTTCCAGCAGGGACTCAACATGATGCAGCCCCAGCCTGGAGGCTCGCTCCCGGGCGATGGCTAGCATGTCCCGCGAAAGATCAATGCCGGTGATCCGCTTGGCCGATTTATAAAGCGGCAAGGCCAGCCCCGTGCCCACCCCAACCTCCAGCACCTGGTGGCCGGGCGCGTTATTTACCGCCGTCACGGCGGCATTGCGGGCAGCGCGTGAGATCAGCCCAAACCAGCTATCGTAAGACTTGGCATAGCGGGAATAGGTGGCGCGAATCGTATCCGCATCCAGTTTCGCGCGCGGGCCGCTCAGCGCCGCGCCGGAGACATTTCGCATCCTGATATCCTTGGCGCCTGTCATTGATGAGTAACAAAGCTTTGCGCGGAACGGCGGCTGGTGCAATGGTTAGGTCCCGGATTCACCTTGAAATCGCCGTTGCGACAATGCCGGGGGTTAAAATCTGCGGCAGCACTTTCGCGCTTTCCTGGCCGGGCGGGTAGTATAGATAAAGCGGCACCCCGGCACGGTGATTCGCCGCCAGCAAGGCGGTGATGGCGGGGCTGCGGTCTGTCCAGTCCCCCACCAGAACCGCCACGTTTTTATCCTTGAACAAGCGCTGCACCGGGGCCGTGGCCAGGGTGGAACGCTCATTCACTTGGCAGGTGATGCACCAGGCGGCGGTGAGGTCGATGAAAACCGGCCGTCCTTGCGCCCGCAAGGCGGCCAACTCCGATGCGCTATAAGGCTGCGCGCCGGGCAAGGTTAACGCCGGGCGCGCCGGAACAGCATGGAAAAACGGCAGCAGCACCAGCACCAGCAGCACGAAAACCGGGCGGCGCGGCAAGGCCAGCCCCAAAGTCAGCGCGCCTAGTGCCAGCAGCGCCAAGGCGGGTGCGCCCGCCTGTTGGAACAGCACCCAGCCCAGCCACACAAAGGTGGCGAACATCGGGACGGCCAGCAGCTTCTGCACTAACATCATCCAGCGTCCCGGCCGGGGCAGGGCGGCGGCCAGATGCGGCACTGCCGCGATCATCAGAATCGGCAAGGCCAGCCCCAGCCCCAGCGCGAGAAACAGCCCCATGGCGGGCAGCGGCGGCAGAGCCAGCGCGGCGGCAATGGCAGCTCCCATAAAGGGCGCGGTGCAGGGCGTGGCCACCAGCACCGCCAGCAGCCCGGTCAGGAAACTATGTTGTGCCGGAACCCGCCCGATAAAGCCTGGCATGGACAGATGAAACAGCCCCGCCAGACTCAGTCCCGCCGCCAAAATCACCCAGGCCGCCAGCGCTACAAAAACCGGGGACTGGAACTGAAATCCCCAAAAGGCCGAAATCCCCGCAGCTCGCAGCCCCAAAAGCATTCCGCCCAGGGCTGCCATGGAAACCAGAACCCCCGCCGTGTAGCCCAGCGCCTCGCGCCTTATATGCCCATGTGCCGCCCCGCCCATCCGCGCGAAGGCCACGGCTTTCATCGCCAGCACCGGAAACACGCAGGGCATGAGGTTGAGAATTAGCCCGCCCGCCAAGGCCAACAGCCACCAGGGCGCATGCGCGGCTGGGGGCGCGGGGGTGGTGGTGAGGCGCAAAGCCTGGGTCTGGCCGCTCGGGTCGGTGAGTTCCAGCACGCCGGAGAGCGCGGCGGGGGGCTTCCCCGCCAGCTTCAGGTGCAACTGCACCCCCTGCGCGCTGAAAGAGAGCGGCTGCGGTGCGTCATTCACCAGAACAGTCGCGGAATCCGGGAAGAACCGGGCCGCCTTCACCTGCGTGGCGGTCACGCCGGTCAGACTGAGCGTGCCATCAGCGGCCAGATGCGCCGCATAGGGTGAGGGTACGATGGACGGCGTGGCGGGAAACAGCCCGGCTTCGGCGGCGGGGCCGCCCGTTAAATTTAAGGTGAAATGCGCCTGTTCCGGCACGCATTGGTTGGAGCATACCAGCCAGCGCGCCTGTACGCTGACCTGATTCCCGCTGACATGGCTGGAGGTGAATGGCAGCACCACATGGCCGGACAGCACATACGCCCCCACCCCAGCCTGGGAGAAAAATTCCGGCGCCGGGAAGGCGATAGGCCCCAGCGTCACCGGCGCCTCAGCGCTCACGCTGGGCGGAAAACCGGCGTCCCCCGGGTCGCGCCAATAAATATGCCAGCCGGGTTTGAGGGTGAAATCCAGCGCCAGCTTCACCGTGCCGTTCTGCGCGTCATTACTGGCCGAAATCAGCCGCACCTCATCGCGGGGTGAGCTGTAGACTGTGCTGCTTGCCGCCAGGGCCAAGCGTGGAAGCAGTAGCAAAACGAGCAGAAGCAGAAAACGCATGAGCCTGAACATCGCATAAAAGCCTAGCCTCTGATACCAGGGCGCGGCATGATTTACCTTCCCGTTACAGATGCCCTGCCGGACCTGCTGCATGCCTTAAAGCCCGAAGGCGGCAACGCCGTGCTGGTGGCCCCGCCCGGTGCGGGCAAAACCACTTTGGTGCCGCTGCGGGCGCTGGAGGCTGGGCTGGGCAAGATTTTGCTGCTGGAACCGCGCCGCTTGGCCGCCCGCGCGGCGGCGATGCGCATGGCCGAACTGCTGGGTGAGGAGGCGGGGGAGCGTGTGGGATTCCGCACCCGTCTGGACAGCGCCGTCGGCCCCAAAACCAAGATCGAGGTCATCACCGAGGGTCTGCTCACCTCCCGCCTGCTCTCCGACCCCGGGCTCTCCGGCGTGAATCTCGTGATTTTTGACGAGGTGCATGAGCGCAGCCTGGAGGCCGATCTCGCCTTGGCCCTGGTGCGTGACCTGCAACGCGGCCTGAGGCCGGAGCTGCGAATCCTCGCCATGTCTGCCACCGCCGAGGCGGAGAAATTCTCCGCCCTGCTGGAAGCGCCCATTATCACCAGCGAGGGCAAGCAGTTCCCCGTGGAACATATTCACGCCAAGCGGGACCTGATGTCCCTGCGTGACTTGCCGGACGCCGCTGCCAAAGCGGTGCGCGAGGCGCTGGTTGAGCATCCGGGTGATATTCTGGTCTTTTTGCCCGGCATGGCCGAGATCCGCCGGACGGAGCAGGCGCTTGCCCGTTGCCCGGCTCTGGTGCTGCCCTTGCACGGCGACCTCTCCCGCGAGGCGCAGGACAAAGCCCTGCGTGAGCATCAGGAGCGCCGAGTGGTGCTCTCCACCTCCATCGCGGAAACCTCGCTCACCGTGCCCGGCGTGCGAATTGTCATCGACGGCGGATATCGCCGCGCCCCGGTGTTGGACACAAATTCTAGCCTCACCCGCCTCACCACTCAGCGCATCTCCCGCGCTGCCGCCGCCCAGCGTGCCGGGCGCGCGGGGCGGTTGGGGCCGGGTGTCGCCATCCGGCTCTGGAGCGAGGCGCTGAATCGTGGCCTGGCGCAATTTGACCGCCCAGAGATTTTCGCTGCTGAACTGTCCGGCCTCGCCTTGGCCTGCGCCGCCTGGGGCGAATCCCCGGCGGATCTGCCCTTCCCGGACGCCCCGCCTGAGGGCGCGCTGAAAGCCGCGCAAGCCCTGCTGACCAAGCTGGGAGCGCTGGACGACACTGGCAAGATCACCCCGCAGGGCCGTGACATGGCCCGCCTGCGGGCTGAACCGCGCCTCGCTGCGATGATGCTGGCGGCACAGGACAAACCCACTCGCGCCTTGGCCGCCGACATTGCCGCGATTCTGGAGGAACGCGATTTTCTCCTCCAAACCGTCTCGGCGGACCTGGCCCTGCGGCTGGAGGCCCTGGCCGGGCGTGGGGAAGGAGACCGCGCCATTCTCTCCCGCGTGCGTCAGGCGGCTAAAATTTATCGCCACCGTTTAGGGGTGGGGAGCATCCCCGGCTTTGGCTCTCCCGGGCCCATAGTGGCGGCGGGATTCCCGGACCGGATCGGCCAGGCGCGCGGCGAGCCGGGGTCTTACCGGCTCGCCGGCGGCGGCTCGGGCAATCTGCCGGCTTCGGACCCGCTGGCCCGTCACAAGCTCATCGCCGTGGCGGCGCTGGATGGGCGTGGCGCCAAAATCCGCCTCGGCGCGGTGCTGGACGTGAACGACCTGCCGGCGTTCCTGACCGCCCGCTGTAAAACCACGCGTGATACGAGCTTTGAGCCGTTGAGCGGCGCTGTCTCGGTTCGGGAGCGGGTGCGGCTGGACAATTTGGTGTTGGCGGACCGTTCCGCCGCCCCGGCGCCGGAGGAAATCCAGGCCGCCCTAGCCCAGGCGCTCTCCACTCGCCTGGACCAGTTGGACTGGACCGACGCGGCGGAAAATCTCTGCGCCCGCGTGGCGGTTATGCGCGGGCTGGATGCGGCCTACCCCGACCTGACCCATCCCGCTCTGGCCGCCAGCGTGCAGGATTGGTTGGCCCCGTACCTCGCGGGCATGGCTAGCCTGAAAGAAGCAAAAAGCCTGGACCTCTACCAGATTCTCCGCGCCCAGCTTTCTCACGAGCAAGCCGTACGGCTGGATAAAGACCTGCCCGCGGAGCTGAACCTCAAAGCCGGGCGGGTGAAAATTGATTATTTAGGCCCCGTGCCCGTTGCCTCCGCCCGGGCGCATGTGTTTTATGGGACGGATTCCACGCCGATTCTGGCGGGCGGCAAAATTCCGCTTCAACTGGCGCTGCTCTCCCCGGCGCAACGCCCTATCGCTATCACGGCCGACCTGGCTAGGTTCTGGCGCGGCGGCTGGGCGGATGCCCGTCGGGACATGCGCGGGCGTTACCCGAAACACGACTGGCCGGAACGCCCTTGGGAATAAAAACTAAAGACGATAGCGTGGCTGGGCGAGTTGCAAGCAGATTTCGTCTGCCAGCGCCCAGCGCACCCGCACCGGCAGGTTCTCCCCATTCGGCAATTCCAGCGTGAACACTCCAAACAGCACGGGCGGCTCCGGCAGGCTGACCCGGTACAGCTCCCCATGCGTGCCGAGCAGCTGGCAGTCATGGACGATCTTTTCCCCTTGCTCGCCGGTTAGAATCAGCCTTGTCACCGGGTCGAGAATTTCCAGCCCCAGCATATTGCCCTGGCTCCAGCGCAACCCCACGGTGCGGGCCCATCCGCCACTATGTTCCAGCATCAGCGCCTGACCCACGGCAAAATGCCGCCCGGCATCCGGCGAAGGGGACAGGATCACCGCCCGGTAGCCAATGGCGGAGCTGTTGGTGATCCGGCATTTATACTGGCGCTTTTGCCCAGGCACGCGTAAAAAACTGCGTTGGGCGAGGTGGCTGCCATTTTCCACCTCCTGGCGATGCGCCAAACGCCGTTCACCGGGCGGTGGTGAGACAGGACTAATTTGCGAAAGCATCCTTGGTTCCTTCCAACTGTTTCGCTGTTGCGTGAGGCGGACCAGGATTGTCTGGTCCCCGTGGAGCGGAACTTTGCGGCGGAAGGGTTAAGGTTTTCTTTCGATTCTGAAAAAACCTGAGGGGTGCATGGCTTTTCCCCTCAAACCTGTCAGGCCGTGGCGGGCCGCCGGACCACAGCCCGGCTGAAGCGCCGCAACCCTTTCTGAATGGGTTGGTCGTAGAAAACGGTTACAAACTGCGATGCGGCATAAATCACCACCAACCCGGCTAAAAATAGAAAATACATGCTGAAACCGCCGAATCTGAGATGCGCGGCATTGGCGTGGAACACCAGCATCAGCGGTGTGTGCAAAATATAAAGCGGATAGGAGAGGGCGCCCAGAGTTGCGGCGAGCCGCGGCAGGCGCAGCTTTCCATTGCGCTCCAGCCCGGCCACGCCAAGCAGCAAAGCGGCCAGCACGAGGCAGAACACCATCACAAAAGCCGGGGGGCCATACGCATCGCCCCATTTGATATACGGCAGGGCAAGCAGCCCAGCGATACACCCAAAGGCGGTCAGCACCGCGCTCCATGTTACTCCTGGCCGCCATTTCACGGCCAGAATACCCGCCAGCAATCCGGCGAAGAAATAGAAATCCTGATAGGCCGTGAATTTATCCGCCCAGCCGCTGGAGAGTTTGTTGATCAGATAAGGCGGGGGCAGATGCAATATGCCCAACAGCCCATGTGGCGCCCAGCGCCAGAACACGGCGAAAATCCACAAGGCCAGAATCGGACGGCCGATATAAGGCAGCAAGGCGAGGCCGAACATAATGTAAAAGGACATCTCATACCGCAAGGTCCAGGCCGGGGCGATGAATTCGGCATTGCTCCATGGCACCAGCGAGAAGAGCCGGAAACTGAAATCCGGCGTCATGAAGCCGTAGAGGTAGTAAGCGGGAATGCACAGCGCCAGCCAGTAAACCGGATAAATCCGGCAGGCGCGCCGCCACCAGAATTTAAGCGGCGAGGTCAGACGGCCGAAATCCTGATGATGCGCGCTGGCCATCACAAACCCGGAGAGCACAAAGAAATATTGCACCCCCAGCGCACCGGGGGCCGCGAATCCGCCAAAAATCTGTTGCCCTGCCCTAGCGTGGCTGTTCACCTCCGGCAGCCAATGGGTGAGCACCACCACGGAAGCTGCCAGAAACCGGCCTAATTCCAGCGTGTACAGCTTTTCTTTGGCTGCCTTACCAGGCTCTGTTTGCGTTATCGCCATCTGTTCGTGCCGCCTTATTTGGTTGCCTCTTTCGCCGGGCAGCACTTAGGGGGGAAGTGGCAGCGGAATCAACTGAGGGGAAAATTGGAGCGGGTAGCGGGAATCGAACCCGCGCATTCAGCTTGGGAAGCTGACAGGCTACCATTACATCATACCCGCCTGCGAGGGCGTTCATAATCCGATGGCATTGACCGCGCAAGCCATGCGGCGTACGCCAAATGCACCTCGCGATTTGTCCGGCCGGATTGCGGCGAGGCTTCCTTGCGGGGGAGAGGCAAAATAAGCGCGCTAAAGAGGCTTGCGGCACGGTTGCGTGCCGGGTTCTCCTGTGGCCGGATGAACGCGTTGTTTTTAAGATTGGGCCACGAACAATGTCCGAACCGCTGAAAACCCGCCTCGCCACGGATCTGATCCATGCCGGGCGTATCCGTACCAATCTGGAGGAGAACGGCGAAGCCCTCTTCCTGACCTCCGGCTTCACCTATGAAAGCGCGGAGATGGCCGAGTCTGTGTTCGCCAACCAGGCCGACCATTATCAATATTCCCGCTTCGCCAACCCGACCGTGACAATGCTCCAGGACTGCCTGGCCAAGATTGACGGTGCCGAGGCCTGCCGCGCCACGGCCACCGGCATGGCGGCGGTTCATGCGGCGGTGATGTGCGGGATCAAGGCCGGGGACCGTGTTGTGGCCTCGCGGGCTTTGTTCGGCTCGTGTCACTGGATCATCTCCACCCTGCTGCCGCAATACGGCATTGAGAGCGTGTTTGTGGATGGCGGGGATCTGGAAGGCTGGAAAGCTGCGCTGAGTCAGCCTGCCGCCCTAGTTCTGCTTGAAAGCCCCTCCAACCCGATGCTGGACATTGTGGACCTGCGCGCCGTCTCCGCGCTGGCGCACGAGGCCGGGGCGATTGTGGTGGTGGATAATGTGTTCGCCACCCCGCTGCTGCAAAAGCCGCTGGAGCTGGGCGCGGATGTGGTGGTGTATTCCGCCACCAAGCACATGGACGGCCAGGGTCGCGTGCTGGGCGGGGCGGTGCTGTCCTCCAAAAAATGGATCGAGGAAGTGTTCCAGCCCTTCTTCCGCAATACCGGCCCGTCTATCTCGCCCTTCAATGCCTGGGTGATCCTCAAGGGGCTGGAGACGATGCAACTGCGCGTGAAGGCACAGAGCGAAAACGCCGAGGTCGTGGCGCGGTTCCTAGAGGGGCATCCGAAAATCCAGCGCGCCTTGTATCCGACCCTGGACTCCTTCAAGCAGCGTGAACTGGCGATGAGCCAGATGAGCGGCGGCGGCACGCTGGTGGCGTTTGAGCTGAAGGGGAGCAAGGCGGAGGCGTTCCGCATGATGAACGCGTTCCGGATTATCACGATTTCGAATAACCTGGGCGACACCAAATCCCTCGCCACGCACCCGGCCACCACGACCCACATGAAGATCGGCCCAGGGGAACGCGCCAAGCTCGGCATTACCGATGGCACGATCCGCCTCTCGGTGGGGCTGGAGGATGCGCGGGATCTGATCGAGGATCTGACCCAGGCGCTCGATCAGGTTTAAGCCTGAGAGGCCGGGTGATCCCCCGGCCTTTTTTATTTGGACCAACGCCCCAGCCCCGCGCGGCGGGCGCGGGCGGCGACATAGAAGGTCCAGACCGCCTGCACCAGCAACGGCACCAGCCCGATCCAGAGTCGGGGCATGGAGGGGGTGCTGATAAAGGCAATGGCGGTAAGACCGCCCAGCCCCGCGAACAGCCAATGGATGATGGCGACGGTTTCGGCGTTCATGCCCGCCCGGCGCACCACCTGGTACAGATGGCCATTATGCGCGCGGGCAATGTTTTCACCCGCCAGCAGGCGCCGGACCAGCGTGAAGCTGACATCGTACAACACGCCTGACAGCAGAAACGGCACCAGCAGGAAGGAGAGCTGAACCTGCTCAAACCGCGCGGCGGCGATGCCGAACAAAGCCAGCATGAAGCCGCAGAACTGGCTGCCGACATCGCCCATGAAAATCCGCGCCTTGGGGTAGTTGAAAGGCAGAAATCCCAGCACCCCACCCGCCAGCAGCAAGGAGGCGGTATATATGAAAAATCCGCCCAGCACCCCGGCAATTCCCGCCAAAAACAGGCAGGAGATGAGCGTGACCCCTGCGGCGAGGCCGTTCAGCCCGTCGATGAAATTCATCGAGTTGGTGACGAACAGCAGAAACCCAACTGTCAGCGGCAGGCCAGCCCAACCGAGATCGACATAGCCCCAATAAGGCAGGGCGATGCTGTGCAGCCACAGGCCGGAGGCCACGGCGGTGAGGGCCGCGACGAATTGCCCGCCAAGTTTGACCTTGTAGGGCATGTTCTTAATGTCATCTAACAGCGACACCAGCGCTATAAGCACGGCCGCGGCGATCACGCCGATGAAATACGGCTCCGCGATTCGTGACACCTGGGCGTAGCGGTAGAGCAGCAGCACGCCAAGCAGGAAGGCGCAGACGATTCCCACCCCGCCGGATTTGGGGGTGGTGGTGCTGTGGGCTTTTCGGGCGTCTGGGTGGTCCGGCACGCCAATAGTGATCATGACCCGGACAATAATGCCCGAAAAAATCGCGAGCCCGCCCATCAGGGCGAGATGACGCGGCAATGACAAAGCGGTAAGGGTCGTGAGAATCATGTGGCGCGGACCATGGCTGAAACGGCATGAAATTTGAAGATGCCGGGATTTCAGAAATACAGGGCTTGCAGCCCCCGCGCCCCCGCGCCAGAAGCAAGACGGAACCATACCGGAGCGGAGTGGCTGGGGTGAGAATCGCGATTATCGGGGGCGGCTATGTCGGGCTTGTCTCGGGCGCCTGTTTCGCGGAATTCGGCGTGGAGGTGGCGGTTTACGAGGCTGACCCCACCAAGCGCCAGATGCTGCTCGAGGGGCAGATACCCATTTATGAGCCGGGGCTAGACAAGCTGGTGGCGGGCAATGCCGCGGCTGGACGGCTGACATTTCCGGTGAAGCTGCAAGACGCGATCGAGAGGGCTGAGGCGATTTTTATTGCTGTCGGCACCCCCACGCGGCGCGGCGATGGCCATGCGGACCTGACTTATGTGTTCGCGGCGGTGGAACAGGTGCTGAAGGTGCTCGACCATCCGGCGGTGATTGTAACCAAATCCACCGTGCCGGTCGGCACCGGGCGGAAAATTCTGGAGATGGTGCGCGAATTGCGACCTGACTTGGCGGTGGAGGTGGCCTCCAACCCCGAATTTCTGCGCGAGGGCAGCGCGATCACCGACTTCATGCGGCCGGACCGTGTGGTGGTGGGGGCGGAGAGCGACCGCGCGCGGGAGGTTTTGCGTCAGCTTTACCGGCCGCTTTACCTGCTGGAAACCCCGATCGTGTTTACCGGGTTGGAGACGGCGGAGCTGATTAAATACGCCGCCAACGGGTTTTTGGCGATGAAGATCACCTTCATCAACGAAATGGCCGATCTTTGCGAGAAGGTGGGCGCGGATGTGAATGACGTAGCGCGCGGCATTGGGCTGGATGGGCGGATTGGGAAAAAATTCCTGCACGCTGGGCCGGGCTTTGGCGGCTCCTGCTTCCCCAAGGACACGTTGGCGCTGATGCGCATTGCCGAGGAGGCGGGCGCGCCGTCCCGGCTGGTGCAGTCTGTAGTGGCGGTGAATGATGCCCGCAAGGAAGGGTTGGCCGCACGTGTGGTGGCGGCTTGTGGCGGGGATGTTCAGCATAAAGTGATCGCGGTGCTGGGCCTTGCTTTTAAGCCCGAGACGGATGACATGCGTGAATCACCCGCTTTGCCGCTGATTCGCGGGCTGGTCTCGCGCGGGGCGCGGATTCAGGCCTTTGACCCCGAAGCTATTCAGACCGCCCGACCCCTGCTGCCCGAGAGTGTGGTGCTGACGGAGAGTTCGGCCGAAGCCTTGACCGGGGCGGATGCGCTTGTACTGATCACGGAATGGAACGAATTCCGTGTTTTGGCGCCCGCTCGGCTGAAGGAATTGATGCGCGGTAACGTCGTGGTCGATTTTCGTAATGTTTATGACCCGGCGCCTTTGCGCGCGGCGGGCTTTAGCTATGCCAGCATCGGCCGGCCTGAGACATAAGCCTGTATTCCATCCTGAATCCCGAGCCGTATGAGGATTGACAGCTTGAACGCTTCGCACACGCATTACCCCGATTTTGCCAATCCTGAACTGCTTGAGAAGATACCCCTGAGTGCCCGCACCATTCTGGATGTGGGCTGCGCGCACGGGGCGTTGGGGGCGGATTATCTGCGCCGAAACCCGGTCTGCCGGGTTCTGGGCATTGAGATGGATAAGGAAGCCGCCAGCCATGCCCAGGCGCGCCTATCTGAAGTGTTTGTCGGGGATGTGGAAAAAACCCAGATGCCCTTCGAGGTGCCGGACGGCATTGACTGCATTATTTATGGCGATGTGCTGGAGCATCTGACCGACCCTTGGGCGGTGCTGAAGGAGCATGCCAAATATCTCTCCCCGCATGGTACCGTGCTGGTCTGTATGCCGAATATTGAGCATTGGAGCTTTGTGGCGAGGGTTCTGACTGGCAATTTCGATTATGACGAGCAGGGGTTGTTCGACCGCACGCATCTGCGCTGGTTCACCCCGCGCACTATGGCCCGGGCACTGACGGATGCCGGGCTGGAGTTGTCTGACGCCGCGCCCCGGCCGATTGCGCTGGGGCCCGCAGAGAAATTCACCGCCGCGATGGCCCCCGCGCTGGAGACTTTGGGGGTTGATCCCAAGGAATATCTCAACCGCTGCGCGCCGTTGCAGGTGATCTGGCGGGCGCGCAAGGTCGTGCAGCAAAGGCTGGAGGTGAATGCCACCATGCTGGCCCCGCAGGGCGGTGTGTCTGATGTGCGAGTGGTGGAGCCGCTGCGCGCTTTGCGGACGGACAGCGCGCTGCTGACCAGCATTATCGCCGAGCAGGATTTGCGTCCGCGTCTGGCGGAGGCGCCGCGTATTGCCATTCTGCACCGGCCTTTGCTGGTAGGAGAGGCTGGGCTGGCACGAGTTCGCGCGCTGCTGAAGCAGGATTATGTGGTAGTGAGTGAGTTCGACGATCACCCGATGTTCATGGAAGAACGCGGGGTGAAGATGGAGGATTTGCTGACATTTAGGGGGGTGCATGCAGTGCAGACCAGCACGCCCACGCTGGCTGAGGCGCTGCTGCGGGAAAATGCCGAGCTGGCGGTGTTCCCGAATGCCGTGTTCGAGCTGCCCCGGGTACGGAATTTTCAGGACACCGAACATCTGACGATGTTCTTTGGCGCGCTGAACCGGCAGAAGGACTGGGCGCCGCTGATGCCGGTACTGAACGAGGTGGCGAGGGCCGTGGGGGACAGGCTACGATTCCGGGTGGTGTTTGATGAAGCGTTCTTTAACGCGCTGGAGACGCCGCATAAAAGCTTTGAGCCGGAGTTGGTGGATTATGCTAGCTATCTCAATGAGTTGTCGGCGGCGGATATCAGCTTCATGCCGCTTGGGGATACCCCGTTCAACCGTGCCAAGTCGGATCTGAAATTCATTGAGGCCGGTGCGGCGCGGGTCTGCGCGCTGGCTAGTCATGTGGTTTATGAAGGCTCGATCCAGGATGGAACGACCGGCGTGCTGTTCCGTAGCCCGGCGGAGTTACGCGCGACGCTGCTGCGGTTGCTGGCCTATCCGGAGGCGACGCGGCGGATCGCGGATGCGGCTCGCGCTTATGTCGCGCAGAACCGCATGATGGCTTACCAGGTCCAGGCGCGGTCTGACTGGTACCGGGCGTTGTGGGAACGCCGGGCCGAGTTGAATGAGGCGCTGAAGCAACGTGTCCCGGAATTGTTTGCATGATGCCAGCAGCGCCGAAGGGGAAATGCCGGATTAGCGCGTTTACGGTTATTGAGTGGCTGGATAGACGCAAAGCGACTGCGACCTGCCCAAATTGCGGCGTGCAGGGCACGGTGGAGCAGGTTTTGGAGGTTGATTACCGCTCGCCCCGGGAGAGCCTGTTTTACCATTTGCAGCGTTGTCCCGGCTGCACCGTGCTGTTTGCGGATGAGTTGCCGCATGTCGATTACGGGGATGACGAACTGATCGAGATCGGTTGGCCGGGTTATTATGCGCAGATGGGCGTGGGGACGTGGCCGATTGCGGCCGCTCTGGCCCCGATTATGAAGCCTCCCGGGACCCGGGCTCTGGAAATTGGCGGGGCCTATGGCTTTGGGTTGGATTTCTGCGTGCATGGCAAGGGTTGGCAAGGGGTGGGGTATGATCCGTCGCCCTTGGCCCGCGTGGGGCGGGAGACGCTGGGGCTGGAAATTGTCCAGGGCATGTTCATGGCGGAGACGCTCGCTGGCGGACCGTGGGATGTGATTGTCGCGACGGAGCTGATTGAGCATCTGGAGGAGCCGCGCGGATTTTTGGAGCTAATGCGGCAGGCCGTAGCCGAGGACGGGGTATTGATGCTGACCACTCCGGCGGTGGAGTATATTGGCCCTGAACTGGCGGCGCTGGAGCTGGACAGGCTGATTGTGCCGAACCGACATGTGATGCTGCATAGTGCGCAAAGTCTGCGTCAGGCGTTGGTTCTGGCCGGGTTCGCACATGTGCGGGTAGTCCAGAAACGCTCAGCGCTGGTGGCTTATGCTTCGCCCGCGCCGTTGGTGCTGGATGAGGATGAGTGCACGGCTTGGCAGTTGTACCGGCGTTATATGGAAGCGCGGGCCGCGCGGGCGCCGCTGGGGGGGGATATCCAGTTTGGTTTTGCCGGACGGGCGTTGTTCGATGCCGTGAATGATGGGGACGATGCGGCGGCGGAGGCGGCCTGGGCGTCGTTGAATGAAGGGACTTTGGCGCGGTTTGGATACAGGCTGGATGCGCTGGACGCGCTGCCGGATGGAGCGGCCACGGCGACCTTGATGGAGCTGGGCAACAAGATGCCGTTCGGGCTTGGTATGATGCTGTTTGCCAGGTCCATGCAATTATTGGCGCGGGGGGCGTCGCGCCAAACGGTGCGGTCGCTGATGGTGCTGGCGCTGGAAGCGGTGGCGGCTTTGCAGGCGGCGCTGGCCAAGCGGGCTTTGGGGGATGATTGGCTGTCTTCCAGCATTGCGGAAGCGCTGCACAAGGAACTGCTGCTGTGCGATGCCGAGGCTGGGCGGCAGGCGGTGGTGACCGAGTTGCTGGCGCTGGGAGATGGGCTTACGGGCTGGCGCGGTTTTGTGGGGTTAGTGAATGCGGGGGCGTATGAGGCGGCGTCTCGGTTGCGAGATTCGCTGGAGAGCTTGACCCTGGACGCGGATCTGCCCGAAGCCTTGCGGCAGGATGTGCGGTTGACGTCGCTTTATCTCAGCATGAACCAAGCGGAAGGGCTGGTAGCTGTGCCTGAACGGCTGGCGCTGGTTTTGGAGGCTGGGGTGGATAGGACGCGGGCGAAGGCTTTGGTTCTGGGGGCGTTCGTGACGCTGGTGAATGGTCAGGCTTTTGCTGCGGCCAAGAGTTTACTGATTCAGGTTGAGCCTTATCTGCTGGCCATGAGGCCGCCCTATGAGCAGTCTGAGCGGGACGCGTTATTCGCGGTGGGCGTGCTGTTTCTCCAGGACCAGGAGACATGGCCGCGCAGTGCCGCCAGCTTTACGCGGTTGCGTGATTCGTTGGCCCGGCATAGGCAGGATGTCGAAACGCCGCTTTTCTGGCCAGCTTTGCGCGGTGAGGTGGTGGCGTTGCAGCGGCTTGGCCGGAATAATGAGGTTCACGGACTGTTAAAGACTTATGTTTTGGCGGATGCGGGGGCGCCGGAGGATTTGAAAGAGCTGTTGGGTCACAAGTGACATCATGAACCGGCGTTTGAAGGCGTGGATTTATACTTTTCTGTCTCAGGTCAAATGGCTGCTGGTGGTGCCGGTGGCGGTGGGGCTGGGGCGGTTACGTACGCAGAAGCAGATTATCAGCGCGTGGCCGCAAGGGGAGATTAAGCTCGGGCCGCGTTTGGTGCTGTTTATTCATTTTGACCGGGGCGGTGCGGTACGGCCGCAGGTGCTGCATTACATCCAAGAATTCAAAGCCAATGGGCGGGAAGTGGTGTTTGTGACCAATTCCGGCAAGCTGCGGCCCGAGGCGCTGGCCGAGTTGCAGGCGCATTGCGCGGCGGTGCTGGTGCGCCGGAATGTTGGGTATGATTTTGGGGCCTGGGCGGATGCGTTGCAGCATTTGGGGCTACCGCGTGCGGATACGCAAGAGGTGATTCTGGCGAATGACAGCGTGTTTGGCCCGTTGCTGCCGCTGGGAAATGTGCTGCTCCAGATCGATTACGACAAGGCTGATGTCTGGGGCCTGACCGAGAGCTGGCAGGTACGGTATCACCTGCAGTCTTTTTTTCTGGCCTTCGGCCCGGCGGCGTTGCGAGCGGCGGGGTTTCGGGCGTTCTGGGCGAATGTGCGCCCGGTGCCGATGAAAACCTACATCGTGAAACGTTATGAGGTTGGTGTGACGCAAGCGATGATGCGGGCGGGGCTGCGTTGTGCCGCGCTGTGGAATTATGAGGCCTTGACCGCCATGGCCGGGCGAGATGCGTTGAGCCGCCTGCTTGAGGAAGACGAGACGGATCTGGGTAAGGTGGACCCGCTGTATGCGATGCGCCGAAAACAATTACTGCATATCCGCGAGAGGATGGCTGAACGGGTGGCTTTGAACCCAACCTCGGACCTTTGGCGGCAACTACTCCTGGCGGGGTTTCCGTTTATCAAACGGGAATTGTTGCGGGATAATCCGAGCCGGGTGCAGGACGTTGGTGATTGGGCCGAACTGGTGCGGGAGACGTTGGGGGCTGACCCGGAGCCGATTCGCCGGGAGTTGCGGTTGATGCTGAAGGGGAAGGCGCCCTGAACCGGTTTTCTTTGCGTCTGGTCGCCGTTCTGCTCTGGACGATACCGGCGGCCTGTTTGCAGGCGGTGCTGTTGTTGCTGCCGGGGGGGGGCAAGGCGTGGTTCGCGCGGGTTTATTGGCGGGGCGTGGCGCGGATTATAGGGATGCGGCGTCGGGTGATTGGGCCATGCTCGCCCCATCGGCCGACCTTGTTTATCGCCAATCATTGCTCCTGGCTTGATATTGTGGCCCTGGGGGCGACGCTGCCAGGCTGTTTTGTGGCCAAGGCGGAGATTGGGCAGTGGCCGGGGGTTAGTATTGTCGCCAAGCTGGGGCGGACGATTTTTGTCTCGCGCAGCCGTGAGACCGTGGCGCGGGAGCAGCGCTTGTTGGCGGCGCGGCTGGGGGGCGGGGATAATGTGATATTGTTTCCTGAGGGGACGACCTCGGACGGGAACCGTGTGCTGCCGTTTTCCTCGGCGTTTTTTACTCTGGCTTTTGGTGAGGCGCAGCCCTGGGTGCAGTCGGTGACGGTGGTTTATGACGAGCTGGAGGGGCAGCCGGTGCGGCGTTTCGACCGGCCGCTGGTGGCTTGGTATGGGGATATGGACCTGGCCCCGCATTTGAAGCCGCTTTTGCACCGGCGCGGGGTGCGCGCGACGATTATGTTCGGCGAGCCGTTGCCGCCGGGCAGTTTTGCCAACCGCAAGGCGCTGAGCCTGATGATGGAGCAGACGATCAGCGCCAATGCGGCGCGTTTACGGCAGGGGCGCGACGCACCTCAGACTTGACGGTACCCCCTCTGCCGGACCGAGACGGAAGCGGCTATCAGCTCCGGTATGGCCGGAAGAGCAGCATGATAAAACGTGGATTTTGGATGTGGGCCGGGGTGGTTTTGGCTCTGGCGGCGGCGTGGCCCGCTGTTGCGGCGACGGACATTGCGGCGCCGACCTCCGCCAGTAGCTTCATGAGCGCCGAGCTGGGTTTGCTGCTGCATGGCGTGCTGTGGGTGGTGTTGGGGGTTCTGGGGCTGGGGCTGTTTATCCTGGCTTATCTGCTGTTGCGTTGGGGGATGCGGAAAGGGCTTGCTGGGCGGCGTATGCGCCCGGAGACTTTGACTGCCCTGAGTTGGATTGTGCTGCCGCTGGTGCTGCTGGTCTTTCTCGTGGTGCCCGCGATCGAGCTGATCTACCATAATGATGAACCGCCTTATGTGACGGTGAGTGTTACGGCCCATGAATGGTACTGGGATTACGATTATGTTTCTGAGGCCGGGCTGGGCTTTGCTAGCCATGTGGTTGAAAAGACAGGAGGTGTGGATCATCCGTTGATGTTGCCAGTGGGTAAGAAGGTGCGGTTTCTGGTGAGCAGCGGGGATGTGTTGCATGGGTTTTTTGTGCCGCAGTTGGGGGTGCAGATTTATGCCGTGCCCGGCGCGCTGCTGAATGGCTGGACGATCATTGAAAAACCCGGGATTTATGAAGGGCATAGTAGCTCGATCTGCGGCACCAATCATCCGCAGATGCCGATTGAGATTAAAGCCGTGCCGCTGAAGGATTATCAGGCCTGGGTGGCGCAAACCCTGGCGAACTCGGGAGCCAAGGCACCCTGAACGCTGATGGTTCGTTATTTTTACTCCGAAACTGACGCACAATGGAGCAGCCTTGCATTTAGCTTGATCTTGGCCGGTCCGGATTCTATTTCTGAGATCATAAGAAGGCTTGGAAACGGCCATGAATAATAATGCGGGACGCAGCATAATGAAGCGGAGAGATGTATCAGCCCTAAGGCTGACGGGCTTGCTCGTGCTGACGGCAATTTTTCTGGTGCAGGCGCATGGGGCCTGGGCGCAATCCTCAGCGCCGAATCCGACGGCGGCGGCGAACCAATATGTTGATGCGCCGCATGATTGGCAGATGTGGTTTCCCGCAGCGGGTAGCCCGATGCAGGCCAGGATCGATTGGCTGATGAAATATGTGCTCTGGATTATGGCCGGGGTGGTTGGGTTTGTGGCGCTGCTGATGGGCTATGTGATGGTCCGGTTCCGGGCCTCGCGGAACCCCAAGGCCAGCAAGACCACGCATAATACGCTGATCGAGATTGTCTGGATTGTGGTGCCCTGCCTGATTCTGGTGGCGATTATCGTACCTTCTATCAATCTGATCTATTATGAGGCGGATACCGGCAACCCGTATATGACGGTCACGGTCACTGGGCATCAATGGTATTGGGAATATAAGTATAATTCTGTGCCGGGGCTCGATTATACCAGCTATATGATCCCCGATGATGAGATTAAGCCCGGTGAGATCCGCCGGCTTTCGGTGGATCACCCGATGGTGCTGCCGGTGGGCAAGAAGATCCGGTTTGTGATTACCAGCGCGGATGTGTTGCACGGGTTTTATCTGCCGTCTCTGGGGGTACAGAAATATGCAATTCCTGGCACCGAACTGACAAGCTGGACCACCATTACCAAGCCCGGCACCTATTATGGCCAGTGCAACCAGATTTGCGGGTTAGGGCATGATTCCATGCCCATCGAGATCAAGGCAGTGCCGATGAAGGATTATCTGGCCTGGACGAAGCAGGCATTGGCCAATTACACGCAGAACGACGCCCGCCCGCCGCTGTCTTCGCCCATGCCCCGTAATCAGTTGGCTGACGCCACGCCCTGAGGAGCTAGAGAATGTCCATTACCGCGAATGATCATGCCCTGCTCGCCCAAGGCCACCATAAGCAAAGCTTCGTCACGCGTTGGCTGATGAGCACCAACCATAAGGATATCGGGACGCTTTATATCTGCATGGCGTTTATTGGCGGCTGCGTGGGCGGCGTGCTTTCGATGATCATGCGCCAGCAGTTGATGTATCCGCATAACGACATCATCACCAACGGCAATACTTGGAACGCGATCATTACCGCGCATGGGCTGATCATGATTTTCTGGTTCGTGATGCCGGCGCTGATTGGCGGGATGGGTAACTGGTTTGTGCCGATTATGATCGGCGCGCCGGACATGGCGTTCCCGCGGCTGAATAATATGAGCTTCTGGTTCCTAGTGGCGGGGTTTATTTTCGTACTTCTGGGACTGTTTTTGGATAAAGGCACTGGGGCGGGATGGACACTTTATCCACCTTTGGACAATGCTCAGTATTCGCCAGGGGTGGCAACGGATTTTTCACTGTTCTCTCTGCATCTGGCGGGAATTTCCTCGCTGCTGGGGGCGATCAACTTTATTGCCACCATTCTAAATATGCGCGCCCCCGGCATGACCATGCATAAGATGCCGTTATTCTGCTGGGCGATTCTGGTGACGGCCTTTTTGTTGCTGCTGGCGATTCCGGTGCTGGCGGGGGCGGTAACCATGCTGATCATGGACCGGAATTTCGGCACCTCGTTCTTTGAGCCCTCTGGCGGCGGGGATCCGGTGCTGTTCCAGCATCTGTTCTGGTTCTTTGGCCACCCGGAAGTGTATATCATGATTTTGCCGGCCTTCGGCATTATCTCCCATGTGGTGTCCACCTTCTCCAAAAAGCCGATTTTTGGGTATCTGGGCATGGCCTATGCCATGGTGATTATCGGGTTCGTGGGGTTTGTGGTGTGGGCGCACCATATGTTCGTTTCCGCCATTTCCACGGATTCCAAGATCTATTTCGAGGTGGCGACGCTGATTATCGCGGTGCCGACGGGGATTAAGGTGTTCTCCTGGATCGCGACGATGTGGGGAGGGTCTATTGAGTTCAAGACGCCGATGCTCTGGGCGTTGGGCTTTATCTTCCTGTTCGTGATTGGCGGAGCGACCGGTGTGGTGCTGGCCAATGCGGGGTTGGACCAGGAGTTGCATAACGATTACTTCCTGGTCGCGCATTTCCATTATGTGCTCTCAATGGGGGCGGCGTTTGCTATTTTTGCCGGCTTCTATTTCTGGATCGGTAAGATGAGCGGGCACCAATACCCGGAATTCTGGGGGAAGGTGCATTTCTGGACCTTCTTTATCGGGGTGAACCTGACCTTCTTCCCGATGCATTTTTTGGGGTTGGCGGGTATGCCGCGCCGTTATCCGGATTATGCGGATGCCTTCGCGGGCTGGAACTATGTATCGTCCATCGGGTCGATTATTTCCGGGGTCTCGACGCTGGTGTTCTTCTATGTGATCTGGCGGGTATTCACCTCTAAGGAGAAGCTTGCCGATAATTACTGGGGCGAGGGGGCGACGACGCTGGAATGGGCCATCCCCAGCCCTGCGCCGCACCATACGTTCGAAGATGTGCCGATTATCCGGTAAAGGTTGTTAAGGAGCCGATTTGTCCAGTCAAACTACTGAGCTGTTTCATGATGCCAGCCTGACGCCGTCTTTGGGGGCGGAGCCGGGCGACTGGCTAGCGCTGCTGAAACCCCGGGTGGTTTCGCTGGTGGTGTTCACTGGCGCCATCGGGCTGATTATCGCGCCGGGGCATATCAACCCGCTGATCGGGGCGATCGCCATTTTCTGTATTGCGCTGGGGGCTGGCGCGGCCGGGGCGATTAATATGTGGTATGACCGCGATATTGACGCAATCATGCGCCGCACCACCTCGCGGCCGATTCCGGCGGGTAAGATTGAGGCGGCGGGGGCGTTGGGGTTTGGCGTCGTGCTCTCAGTGATCTCGGTGCTTTTGCTGGCGATGGCGACAAATCTGTGCGCCGCCGCCGTGCTGGCGTTCTCGATTTTCTATTATGCGGTGATTTATACGATTTGGTTGAAGCGCCGTACGCCGCAGAATATCGTGATTGGCGGCGGGGCTGGGGCGTTTCCGGCGGTGATTGGCTGGGCGGCGGTGACGGGCAATATCGGCCTGCTGCCGATGGTGCTGTTCTTCATCGTGTTTTTTTGGACGCCGCCGCATTTTTGGTCGCTTTCGCTTTACGCCTCGACTGATTACGAGAAAGCGGGCGTGCCTATGCTGCCGGTGGTGAAAGGCGCGCGGCATACGCGGTGGAATGTATTTGTTTACACGTTGATTCTGTTTCCGTTGGCGCTGTCACCCTGGTTCATGGGGCTGACAGGCTGGGTGTATGGCGCCACCGCCTTGGTGCTGGGGACGGTGTTTGTCTATTATGCCTGGGGTGTGCTGCGCGACCGGCAGGATGCCAAAGGCGTGAGCCTGACCAAGGATCAGCCCGCCCGAGCCTGCTTTAAATTCTCGATCCTGTATTTATTCCTGCTCTTTGCCGCTTGTGCGGTGGACCGGCTGGTATGAGCGCCGTGGCGATGAAGCCAGAAAAAAAGGACGCTCAGGACCGGATGCCGCGTGTCAAGATTACCGAGGCGCAGTGGAGTGATGAACAGAAGACGGAGTTTCTGCGGCGCAGGCGGGCACGCAATTATCTGCTGCTCGCCGCGTTGGGTGGGTTTTGTTTGATTGTCTATGTCATCGCGATGGTGAAGCTGCACGAATACGGACGGATGTGGTGACCATAATCTAAGGAAACGCCAGAAAGGGAGAGACAGATGAGCGGAACAATCCATACCGCCACGGACCAGGTGAAGGGTACGGTGCCCCACCCATACCATCTTGTTAACCCCAGTCTTTGGCCGCTGCTTGGCGCCGCCTCGGCGATGACGACCTTTGCCGGAATTATTCTGGCAGCGCATTTCCGGGAATTTATTGTGCTCACCATCGGCGTGGTGGCGGATTTGAGCGTGATGTTCTTGTGGTGGCGGGATGTGATTAAGGAGGCCCTCACGCCGGGGCTGCATAAGATCATCACTCAGGTGGGGTTACGCTATGGCATGGCGCTTTTCATTGCCTCGGAAGTGATGTTCTTTGTTTCCTTCTTCTGGAATTATTTCAATTACTTCTTCTTCCCGGACAAAATGGGGACGGCGTTTGCGCCGGTTTGGCCGCCGCAGGGGATTACCACGGTTGATCCGTTCGCGGTACCGCTGTTCAACACCATGGTGCTACTGCTGTCCGGCACTACCATCACCTGGGCGCACCATTCCCTGCTGGAGGGCAACCAGAAAAATCTGGTGCGAGGGCTGGGGGTGACCATTCTGCTCGGGCTGTCGTTCTTGTGCGGTCAGGCGTGGGAATATACCCATTCGCCGTTCCCGTTTTATCATGGGGGGATTTACCCGTCCTCGTTCTTCATCGCCACCGGGTTTCATGGGGCGCATGTGATTATCGGGACGCTGTTTTTGACCGTGTGCTTCTTCCGTGCCAGGGCAGGGCAGTTTACGCCGCAGCGCCATTTTGGGTTCGAGGCGGCGGCTTGGTACTGGCATTTCGTGGATGTTGTGTGGCTGTTCCTGTTTGTGTGCATCTACTATCTCGGCCGCAGCGCTATTACCGCGGGGTGAGGGCCAGAATGGCAGCGGAAGGAGATAAGGTGATTTTTTGCGCAGCTTGATTGCGCCGGGCCTGACTGCGCTGGCCGCGTTTTGCCTGTTTATCGCCCTGGGGGCCTGGCAGCTTCAAAGGCTGAAATGGAAGGAAGGCATTATCGCGGAGATTCGTGCCGCCCAGTTGGCGCCGCCCGTGAAGATGCCCGACAAGCCTAGCCCATTTGAGAAAGTGTTTGTGACCGGCACATGGGTGCCCGGCAAGGCCGCGCTTTATGGGCAGATTGTTCATAACAGCCCGGAAGGCCCGGTTTCAGGCGGTGAGCTGATTATGCCGCTGCGGCGGCCGGGCGGGCAGATTTTGCTGGTGGATCTGGGCTGGGTGCCGGGCTCTTTGCCCACGCCGTTGGCCAACCCGCCCGCGCTGCCCGCCGGATATATTCATGCGGCGATTGACCGGGGGTGGTTCTCGCCGCCGGATAATCCGGCCAAGGGACATTATTACACGCTGGACCCCATGGTGATTGGCAAGGG
Organism: Acidocella aminolytica 101 = DSM 11237; assembly: GCF_900129125.1. Taxonomy (GTDB): domain Bacteria; phylum Pseudomonadota; class Alphaproteobacteria; order Acetobacterales; family Acetobacteraceae; genus Acidocella; species Acidocella aminolytica. The sequence continues at coordinate 110,622 of NZ_FQVJ01000009.1, forward strand.
GATGGGGCTGCATGATGTGGCCCCTTATATGCTGATTGCCATGGGGCCGAAGCCGCTGCCGGGCAGCTCGCTCCCGCAGCCCGCACAGAATTTGCCGACCCCGCCGAACAACCATTATGAATATGCGCTCACTTGGTTCGGCTTTGCCGGAGTCCTGGTGTTCGAGTTTATCTTTATTGCCCGGAAAAGGCTGCTGAAATCATGAGCGCATATGAGGCACTGAAATCCTCCTTCCACCGTATTGCCTGCCTGGACGAAGCCAGTGCCATGTTGGGCTGGGACGCGGCGGCAATGATGCCGGATGGCGGGGCAGCGGCGCGGGGCGAGCAGTTGGCGGTGCTGGCGGGGTTGAGGCATGAATTTCTCTGCGCGCCGGAGATTGGTGACAAGCTGGCCGAGGCGGGCGAGCAGAGCGGCTGGGATAAGCAAAATCTGGCGTTGATGCGCGAGGCGCATGTGCGCGCCATTGCGCTGCCGCGCGAGTTAGTCGAGGCACAGGTGCGCGCGGGCCAGGTTTGCGAGACGATCTGGCGCTCGGCGCGCAAGGCGGGGGATTTTTCCGCCGTGCGGGAGGCGCTGGCCGAGGTGGTGCGGCTGACCCGTGAAGGGGCGGTGATTCTGGGCGAGGCGCTGGGGATGACGCCGTATGATGCGCTGATGAGCCAGTATCAGCGCGGGATTGGCGCGGCGCAGGCCGGGGCGATTTTTGCCCGTTATGAGGCATTTTTGTGGGAGGTGTTGCCCAGGGCCGAGGAGCTTCAGGCAAGGCAGACGCATGAGGCGTTGCCGGCTGGCCCATACCCAGAGGCGGTGCAGGCTGTACTGGCGCGGCGCTTAGCTGAGGCGGCGGGGCTGAATTTCAACGCGGCGCGGCTGGATATTTCAGCTCATCCGTTTTGCGGGGGGACACCGAGCGATATTCGGATTACCACGCGGTATGACGAGGGGGATTTCGCTGCTGCGTTGATGGGGGTGCTGCATGAGACGGGCCATGCGTTGTATGAGCAAAATCTGCCAGCGGCCTGGGCGCGCCAGCCGGTGGGCGCGGCGGCGGGAATGGCGGTGCATGAAAGCCAATCCTTGATTGTGGAAATGCAGGCTGTGAGGTCTGATGCGTATCTATCTTATCTCGCGTCGCTGGCCGCCGAGGCGTTTGGCAAGGCGATTACGCCTGCCGGGCTGAAGCACAGGCTGCGGCGGGTGGAGCGGAGTTTTATCCGCGTGGAAGCGGATGAGATGACCTATCCGGCACATGTGCTGTTGCGCTTCAGGCTGGAGCAGGCGCTGCTTTCGGACGACCTGGCGGTGAAGGACCTGCCGGGGGCCTGGAATGAAGGCTTCAAGGCGTTGCTGGGTATTGTGCCGCCGGATGACGCGCAGGGCTGTTTGCAGGATATCCATTGGTTCGATGGGGCGATTGGGTATTTTCCGTCCTATACGCTGGGTGCGATGGCGGCGGCGCAGTTGATGGCTGCGGCCCGTAAGGCGTTGCCGGATTTGGATGAGGCGTTGGCGCGGGGGAATCTCTCGCCGCTGACCGGCTGGTTGGCGGCGCATGTGCATGGGCGTGGCTCGTCCGCGGGGTTTAACGATATTTTGCTGGCAGCGACGGGGGAGGGGTTGAACCCGGCCTATTTTGAAGCGCATTTAACCTCGCGTTATTTGGGGTGATGCGCGGCGCTGCTTTCAGCCTTCTGCGCCGCAAGGGTGAGCGGGCACAGGTGACGCAGGTTGAGTTATTTTTTGACCTGATTTTTGTGTTCGCCGTGACGCAGGTTTCTGAATTTCTGCGCGCGCATATGAGTGTTTTGGGGGGCTTCCAGGGGGCAATTCTGTTTGCTTCCATGTGGTGGAGCTGGGTTTACACGAGTTGGGTCACGAACTGGATTGACCCCGAACATAGGCCGGTGAAGCTACTGATGCTGGGGTTGATGTTCTGCGCGCTGTTATTGGCGGCGTCGATACCTGAGGCATTCGGGACGCGGGGAATTGGGTTTGCCATCGGACTGACGGTGATGAGCCTGGGACGTTCAGCGTTTATGCTGTGGGCTTTGAAGCAGCATGATTTCGGAAATTACAGGAATTTTCAGAGAATTTTTGCGTGGCTTGCGGCTGGTTCGGTGTTGTGGCTTGCGGGCAGTGTGGTGGATGAGCAGCAGCGCCTTTGGGCGTGGCTAGTCGCGCTGCTGATTGATCTTTTAGGCCCAGCCAATGGATTTTACGTGCCGGGTCTGGGGCGTTCAACGACGAATGATTGGCGGGTGGATGCGCGCCACATGGCAGAGCGTTGCGCGGCGTTTGTGCTGATTGCGCTGGGGGAGTCCATTACCGTGATTGGGGCGAGTTTTTCAGAGTTGCGGTGGGGCGATGCGACATTTGCCGCCGTGGTGAGCGCGTTGTTTGCTGCGTTTTGTCTGTGGTGGATTTATTTTAATGATGCGGCGGAGCGCACGGCCTATGCCTTTGCCCATGCTCGGGATGTCGGCAAGATTGCCCGTGCAGGCTATACTTATGCCCACGGGCTGCTGATTGCGGCGATTATCATGATGGCGGCGGGGGATGCATTTTTGCTGGATGAACCAACAGAATTTGCACGGGTAGGACAGAGTGTGCTGCTGCTGGGTGGGCCTGCGGCGTTTTTGGTCGGGAATGGGGTGTTCAGACGCTTATTGCATCCTCGGTTTCCTGCCTCGCATGTTTGGGGGCTGGGGGGGGTGGGGCTGCTTGCTGTTTTGTCGCCATATTGCACGTTGCTGGTGATGGGCGGCGGGGTGGCACTGGTGCTGGTGCTGGTGATTGTGGTTTCAAATTTGCTGGTGATGCGGGCATGAGTACGATTTTTGCGCCGATTACAGGGCTAGGGGGCGCGGTGACGACGTTGCGGCTTTCCGGCCCGGAGGCGTTCAGGATTGCGCGCGATATGATAGGGGCATTGCCGCCGCCGCGCCATGCCGGGCTGCGCCGCCTGCGCCATGCCGGCAAGGTGTTGGACGACGCCTTGGTGATAGTGTTTCCGGGGCCGCGCAGTTTCACGGGAGAAGACGCCGCGGAGATTTCCATTCATGGCGGACGGGCCGTGCTGGCGGCGGTGAGCGCGGCGATGGTGGCGTTGGGGGCGCGGCCTGCTGAGCCGGGCGAATTCTCCCGCCGTGCGTTCGAGACGGGACGGATGGATTTGTTGCAAGCAGAGGCGATGGCGGATCTGATTGCGGCAGAGACGGAAGGGCAGCGTGTGCAGGCGCTGGAAGGGGCATTGCATGAAGTGTGCGCTGCGTGGCGGGAGACGCTGCGGCAGATTATGGCACGGCAAGAGGCGCTGATTGATTTTCCTGATGAAGATCTGCCACCTGAAGTGGAGGAAAAACTTCTAGGCGAGATTCGTGAACTGCGGGATGAGATGCAGGCTACGCTGCTGGCGGCACCGGCAGCGGAGCGGCTGCGGGAGGGGTTGGAATTTGTGATTCTGGGCGCGCCCAATGCCGGGAAATCCACGCTTATGAATGCGTTGGCAGGGGAGGAGATTGCCATTGTCTCTGATATTCCGGGAACCACGCGCGATGCGGTGGGGGTGAGGCTGGATCTGGGCGGTGTGCCAGTGCATCTGAGCGACACGGCGGGCCTGCGCGAGACCGAGGATGTGATTGAAGCGGAAGGTGTGCGTAGAGCCAAAGTGAAGGCTGAAAAAGCGGATTTTGTGATTCTTGTGGCGGGGCCGGGGGAAAGTTTTCCGCCACCGCCACGCCAAACGGGTGTGTTGCGGGTGCGGACGAAAGCTGATCTTGCTATTGAAAGCGGTGGATTTTCAGTTTCTGCCAAGACGGGGCAGGGCATGGCGGGGTTGCGCGGGCGGCTGGTGGAGGAAGCCAGAAGCCTGACGGACCGGCGGGGGGCGGCATCTTTATCTCGCCCGCGTCAGGTGGCGTGTGTGCGCGACACAGTTATGGCGCTTGATATGGCCTTGACGCTTGAGGAGCCGGAATTGCGCGGCGAGGAATTGCGCGCGGCGGGGCAGGCTTTGGCACGGCTGGTGGGGGGCATCGGGGTTGAGGAGATTCTTGATGCCGTGTTTTCCGGTTTTTGTATCGGGAAATGAAAAGCTGCATCTCGGGGAGATATAACCTTTATCTTTCATGATTCGCAGCTGGTCGAGGTTGTTCAGCGTATCGTCAGGTTCGACGAGGATACGGTGTTCTTCTAGCATATTCGTCACTTGAGGCACAGCGATACATGGGTATGAGCGAGGCAACGCCCATACCGGCTTCGTTTAGCAAACGCCTGAAGGCTTTGATGCGGTTATGGAAGATGGAGGAGCTTTGAACCATTCCAGAAAGTCTTCGCACGGAGAGAGTTCAATCCAGTTAAGCCCAGGTTCTTTAGCTTTGAAGGGGAGTTTCTCAGGGTTGATGTGATGATGCATAAAGGGATCGATCGCGATCATCACGATAGTCTTAGACAGCCTCATTATGGCACAGTCGATGCCGTGGCCGTTCCACATGGGGTAATCGCGGGAGCGACCACCCTGAAAACAATCCAGTTTTTGGAAGTGACTGTTCCCCGATAGGATGGAAATACGGGCTCACGACTGGTCGCCGGGCCCCGGCATCGAATGGAGAACAGCCATGGAAGAGTATGTCGGCCTTGATGTCTCTATGAAAGAGACTGCGGTGTCGATCCGTCGTGAAGGCAAACGGATATGGAGGGGAAAATGTGCCTCCGATCCGAGCGTCATTGCCGACCTTGTTCGCAAGCGCGCACCCCACGTGAAACGTGTGGTGTTTGAAACTGGCCCGCTTTCAGCATGGTTCTATCATGCATTGCGCGCTGAAGGGCAGCCTGCGGTTTGTATTGATGCGCGTCATGCCAAAGCAGCCCTCGACATGGCGCCCAACAAAACTGACGCGAATGATGCGGACGGCTTGGCACACTTGGCCGAGGTCAGCTTTTTTCGTGAAGTGCGCGTCAAGGGTTTTGATAGCATGCTGGCGCGTACACTCGTCGCAGCCCGCACTCGGCTGGTTCGCATTTCCGTTGAACTTTCCAACCAGATCCGTGGTGTCATGAAGACCTTTGGTCTTGTCGTTCCTGCCGGAACGGGAAGTGTTTTCGAGCAAAACGTGCGAAACCTTCTTGCTACTCACACGCCGCTTGCCACAATTATATTACCACTTCTGGATGCTTGGCGCAGCGTTCGCTATCAGTCCTCCGACCTTGGCCGTCAACTCATCAGGGAAGCACGCGAGAGTCAGGCATGCCGTTTACTCATGTCTATCCCAGGTATCGGTGCGATCACCGCAACCTCCTTTGCCGCTGCCATTGAGGAGCCATGCAATTTCAAGAAATCTCGGAATGTCGGAGCATGGATCGGGTTAACGACCCGTCGATATCAATCCGGAGAGGTCGATTACGATGGACATATATCTCGGCGTGGCGACGATCATTTGCGAGGTCTTCTCTATGAAGCAGCGTCTGTAATCCTGACACGGAGCAAAAAAGAAAGCGCGCTACGAACATGGGGGCTTAAACTCCGGGAGAGGCTCGGCTTCAAGCGAGCGGCCGTCGCTGTCGCTCGCAAACTGGCGGTGATCATGCACGCGATGCTCAAGACAGGTGAGTTTTTCAATCCGAACGCAGGAGCAACGGCGTGAAATCTGGCGGATAGCGTTCAACATTTGAACGCTTGAGACGTCCCTGCCGGGACGTGGGCTGAGCCATTCCGTTGTTGGGACTGCACCGCTGACCCAGCTGAGTGCGTGATCCACATTGAAGGCTCTTCCAGCGAAAGCCCATCATGCGGCGGCTTCTGTCGACCGCGAAGACAACCTTGTATCCGGCAAACGCGTCTCTTAAAAAAGACTTGACCCCACCGTCGCGATTAGACAACCCCAACAGGTCTCATACTTAGTGGATTTCAGGCTCGGAAACAGATTCGCCAGCCGAGGTCTCAAGGAAGTCGAAGTCACATCCTTCATCAGCTTGGCGCACGTGCTGTGAGAATATAGCGCCGTAGCCGCGCTCATAATGCGGGGGCGGCGGGGTCCATGCGGCGCGGCGCTGGTCTAGTTCTTCATCATTAACCAGAAGCTCTAGCTTGCGTTCATCGACATTGATTTCGATGATATCACCGTCCTGAACAAAGGCCAAGGGCCCGCCAACGCGGCTTTCCGGGCAGACATGCAAAATGCAGGCGCCATATGAGGTGCCGGACATGCGGGCGTCAGAGATACGCACCATGTCCCTGATGCCCTGGGCCAGGATTTTTTTTGGGATGGGAAGCTGACCCCATTCCGGCATACCGGGGGCGCCGATCGGCCCGGCATCTTGGAGGACAAGCACGGAGTCTGGTGTGACGGGAAGGTTAGGATCGTCTATCCGGCGTTCCATGTCGTTATAGTTCTTGAAAACGATGGCATGACCTCGATGTCTCAGAAGATGTGGTTCCGCCGCCCCGGGCTTGATGACAGCGCCACGCGGGGCGAGGTTGCCGGTAAGCACGGCCAGGCCGCCGCTCGCCCAAACGGGGTTGTCCCACGTGCGGATGACTTCGTCATGATAGACTTCCGCACCTTCAATATTAGCGCCAAGCGTGGCGCCGTTAACGGTGAGACAATCAAGGTGCAGATGCGCGCGCAGCCTACTTAACAAACCTTTGATGCCGCCAGCATAATAGAAATCCTCCATCAGGAAGCGTCCAGTTGGGCGGATATCCGCCAGGACGGGAATATTGCGGCTCAGACGGTCGAAGGCTTCGAGTTTGAGGTCGATATTGGCACGGCGGGCCATCGCGATGATATGCACGATGGCATTGGTAGAGCCGGACAGGGCCAGTGCCGTGACAATGGCGTTTTCGAACGATTCAGGCGACAGAATATCCGACGGCTTTAAATTATCCCAGACCATATCAACAATTCGCCTGCCTGTGTCAGAGGCGAGGCGGGAATGGTTCGAATCCGGGGCAGGGATTGAGGAGCCGCCTGGCAGAACAAAGCCGAGCGATTCCGCCAGCGTCATCATGGTTGTCGCGGTGCCCATGGTCATGCAAGTGCCGGCAGAGCGGGCGATGCCGTCTTCCAGCTCTGCCCAGACTTCGTCAGAGAGGTTTCCCGCTCGCTTTTCAGCCCAATATTTCCAAACATCCGATCCAGAGCCGAGAACCTTTCCGCGCCAGTTGCCCCGCAGCATGGCGCCAGCGGGGAAGTAGATGGCGGGCAGGTTCATGGAGATGGCGCCCATGAGCAAAGCAGGTGTTGTTTTGTCGCACCCGCCCATGAGAACGACGCCATCAATTGGGTGGCTACGAATCAGTTCTTCAGCTTCCATGGCCAGGAAATTCCGGTACAGCATCGTTGTGGGTTTGACGAAGGGTTCGCCGACACTCATGGCCGGAAGAACAACCGGAAATCCGCCGGCCTGCCAGATGCCGCGCTTCACTTCCTCCACACGTTGGGGAAAGTGGCTGTGGCAACTGTTCATGTCGGACCATGTGTTCAGAATGCCAATGACGGGCTTTCCTTCGAAATCTTTACGAGAAAAGCCCATCTGTTTGGTGCGGGAGCGGTGCCCGAAAGCGCGCAGATTTTCCACGCCGTACCAGCGGTAGCTGCGTAAGTTGGAATAGGTTTTTTGAGTCATGGGCGTTGTCCCGGTGATCAGAGGCTTACATTACGGGCTGTTGCAGCTGGACCAGCGGGCGGCCGGGAATATCCTGGGTACCGTGCTGGGAATCCCATTCAGCCTGAACTTTGTGAAGAACCCTGAGCACGGGCAGTACGGAGCGCCCGGTGACCAGAGGAGCGCGGCTTTCGTTCAACGCATTCACGAAATCACGGCTGATGGCCCAGGCGTTTTCCTGTTCGGTGATGGTTTCTTCCGTTCCGGCGCCCGTGGTAAGCTTGGCTGTGAGTTCATCCAGTCGGTAGCTGTCTTTTTCGGTGACGACATGCGTGTCGTAAATACGCTCCTTACCGTAATAGGAGCCGGTGGCGAGGAGAGTTTGGTCGTCATGCGTTTCAATCAGAATAACGATTTCCATCGGTGTGCCGGTATGCGGGTCTAGCGCTGACATGAAGCTTTTAACATTACGAATGCGCTTTTCGGCTTTTTCAGGATCGCCGCCGCCAACTAGCCAGAGCCCCAGATCAACCAGATGCGTGCTGTGATGCCACAGAATATTGTCGATCCATGTACGCTTGATACCGGTGGCGCCGATATTCACGAGGCGATGGATGAAAAAGCGGCCATGTATGTGGCGCGGCGTTTCTTCGCCTCTTTGGATGCGCTGTAACAGGGCCGCACGTTCGGGACGGAAGCGCATCGGGTGGGAAACGGCCAGGGCGAGGTTGGCGCGCTCCGCGGCTTCAACAACCGTCTCGGCAGATTCGACAGTCATGCTCAGGGGGATTTCCACGAGCAGATGTTTTCGGGCCTTGATGACCGCCATTGACATGGCTGCATGGCTCTCGCTCGGTCCGGCGATAATCACCGCGTCAATGTCTGGTTGGTTGACGGCCTCAAGCAGGTTGTTGCTGGCATTGGCGAAGCCGTATTTTTCAGCGAAGGCGGAAACGGATTGCAGGTCTTTGCCAACAACTGTGTGCAGCCTGACGTCGGGATGGCCTTGCAACGCTTCGGAATGCCAAATGCCCATCATACCATGGCCAATGAGACAGATGTTTTTCATTAGGCAGTTCCTTTTTTTGGCAAGGATTGAATGGGAAATGGCGGAATAGGCGAGCTTGGCGCGTCCATGTTTAGCATGAAAATGCCACCGGAGAGTGGGTGCTTTTGCACATGGCTTTAAAGGTGTAAGAGGCCGCCTTTGTGCAAGCTCCGCCCAAAGGCGACAGTGTTTAGAACAGATTAGAACGCGTACTTCAGATAGAAACGGCTGCTGAGGTACGGGTTGTTGTAGTGAACATTGGACTCAGAGCTGTTCTGGGCAAACGCGGCATCGGTATCCCAGGCAACGGAGAGGCCCTTGAGCACATCGGCAAGGCTGTAGCTGAAACCGGCGTCGATGACGTGGATCGCTTCGTTATGGATTGGCGTCACACCGGACGGGAACCCATACGCACCGTCATAGTTATAGGTGCTGCCGCCAAAGCCGTAATCGGCATTATACTCAACATAGGTAGGCGTAATGGTCAGCTTGTTGTTCAGCGCCATGATGGTGCCGGTGATGCC
>NZ_FQVJ01000049.1 GCF_900129125.1 Acidocella aminolytica 101 = DSM 11237
CACTTCGCTGAAAAACCTGAACATTTGATCATCACGTTGTCTGGCATGGCTTGATGGTTTGACTTTCTGGCGAATTTTTTGAAACAGGAGTGAATTTTACGGTCTTTTTTCATGTACGGGACAGACTCGTCCCTCATGCTCCGGCCAGTTTTGGAATGCGCACCAGATTATAAGCGATCAGGTTGAGCATGAACGTACCGGTCACGCGGGCAATTCCGCGTAACTTGGTCTTGCGCATCGTGCCATGTTGCTTGCCCCAGCCGAATATGCACTCGATCATCGCCCGGCGGGTCTGCGACATCGCATAACCGGGGTGGCGCGTGGTGCGTCCGTCGATGGCGCTGCGGCGGCGCCTGCCGGTTTTGGTCTCACCGTTGTTTTGCGTAACATGTGGTGTCACACCGGCGTCGCGCAGATTGGCAACATGATCGGCGGTATCGTAAGCCTTGTCCTCGCCCACGGTGATGCGCCCGCCGGCTGACTTGGCCCTGGCTTTCAACATCGCTTCCGAGGCTTCACGCTCCGCCGTGCCGGTAGCCTGGGTCACGCGGCCCGCCACGGCCAGGCCGTGCCGGTTCTCCATCAGCGCGTGCCCCATGTATGAAAGCTTCGCCTCACGCCCGGCGGCCTTGCGGTACAGCCGGCTTTCAGGGTCAGTGGTGCTTGAATGGGTGTCATTCTTGCGCTTCTGGCCATGAAAATCCGAGCCGTCATCATCGCTGCCGTCCTTGGGCCGAAAACTCTTCTGCGAAGCCCAGGCTTCAATCAATGTGCCGTCCACCGAAAAATGCTCATCCGACAACAACGGCATGACCTGGGGGTGGTGCAGAAGCCGGTTCATAAATTTGTGGAACACATCACCATTCTGCAGGCGCTCGCGGTTTTTTGTAAACGTCGTCGGATTCCACACCGGATCATCCGGCGACAACCCCACAAACCACCGGTAAAGCAGGTTGTAATTCAGTTGCTCCATCAACTGCCGTTCCGAGCGAATCCCGTACAGAACCTGGATTAGCAACGCGCTCAGCAATTGTTCAGGCGGTACCGAGGGACGGCCCTCCTTGGAATACAGCCAGGCAAAGCTGCGGCTCATCTCATGCAGCACATCCCGCACCAAGGCACGGATCGCGCGCAACGGATGCTGTGCAGGAACCCGGCTCTCAGGAGAAACATACGAAAACATCCCGCCCTGGTCGCGAAAAGAACCCCGCATCACAAAACCCACAATATGCCCAGAGCAACTGAATCACATCATAATCCCAGAGGATAGGAGTTTTTCAGCGAAGTGTTAGCCGCTGGGTTACCTTCTGCCGTGCCGCGTCATGCATGAAACTGTACCCTTGATACCATACCCTTAGGGGGTATATAGGGTAAGATAGAGTTCTCGGCAAGCAGCCCGAGGACAACGCCAGTGACTCATGGAGTACCCCATGGACGATCATCAGCATCACGCATACCATCATCATGCCATGCCGGCATCCGACGGGGTAAAAGATCCGGTTTGCGGCATGACCGTCGATCCAAACAAGTCCGAGCACCAAGCCGAGTATGAGGGGCGGACATTCCATTTCTGCTCCAATGGCTGCCGGGAGAAATTCATCGCCGATCCGGGCCGCTATCTGGCCGACGCGCCCTCGGCGCCGCCCTCGGCGCCGGGTACGATCTATACCTGCCCGATGCATCCCGACGTTCGGCAGGATCATCCGGGCAACTGCCCGATCTGCGGCATGGCGCTTGAGCCAGCAGCACCCACGGCTGATGCTGGAGAAAACGAGGAGCTGCGCGATATGCGCCGGCGCTTCTGGGCATCACTCGTTCTTGCTGTGCCGGTGGTGGTGCTGGCGATGGGCGTCTACGTGCCGGGCCTTGGCGCGGTGCTCGCGCGGGCTGTGCCGCCAGGGCTCTCGAGCTGGCTCCAACTGATTTTCGCCACCCCCGCCGTCCTGTGGGCGGGGGCCTTCTTCTTCACGCGAGGCTGGCGCTCGGTGGTGAATCGCAGTCTCAATATGTTCTCGCTGATCGCGCTCGGCACTGGCGCGGCCTATCTCTACAGCGTGGTTGCCACTATCGCGCCCGGCATCTTCCCCCCCGGCTTCCGCGGTGCCGATGGTTCGGTCGCGACCTATTTTGAGAGCGCGGCCGTGATCACCGTGCTGGTCATCTTCGGTCAGGTGCTCGAACTCAGAGCCCGCGACCAGACCGGGAGCGCGATCCGCGCGCTGCTCAATCTTGCACCGAAAACCACGCGGCGCATCCGGGATGACGGCACTGACGAGGAGGTGACGCTCGATCAAGTTAAAGCTGGTGACCGGCTGCGCGTGCGGCCTGGCGATGCGGTGCCGGTCGATGGCGCCGTGCTCGAAGGCCAAAGCACTGTTGATGAGTCTATGGTCACGGGGGAATCGATGCCGGTTGCCAAGAAGGCGGGGGACACGGTGATCGGCGGCACCGTGAACGGCACCGGCGTGCTGGTGATGCGTGCCGATGTGGTGGGCGCGGGCACCGTGCTTGCGCGCATTGTCGCCATGGTCGCCGATGCCCAACGCTCGCGCGCGCCGATCCAGCGCCTCGCCGATCTTGTCTCCGGCTGGTTTGTTCCCGCCGTTATCGCAGTTGCGGTACTTGCCTTTGTGGCCTGGGCGGTCTGGGGGCCGGCGCCGTCGCTTGCCTACGGGCTGATCGCCGCCGTCTCCGTCCTCCTCATTGCCTGCCCCTGCGCGCTTGGGCTTGCCACGCCGGTGTCGATTCAGGTCGGGGTTGGCAAGGGCGCCACCGCTGGCGTGCTGATCCGCTCGGCCGAGGCCCTGGAGCGGATGGAGAAGGTCGACACGCTGGTGGTTGACAAGACAGGCACGCTGACGGAGGGCAAGCCACGCCTCACCGCTATCGTGCCTGCGCACGGCTTTGCGGAAGATGAGGTTTTGCGCCTCGCAGCGAGCCTCGAACGCGCGAGCGAACATCCGCTGGCGGCGGCAATCCTGCATGCCGCGAGTGAGCGCAAGGTCACGCTCGGCGATCCCGCTAGCTTTGAATCGCTCACCGGCCAAGGAGTACGCGGGCAAATCGAGGGCAGGCGCATTGCCCTTGGCAATGCCATCTTGATGACGGCGGAGGGGGCAGAATTGGGTTCGCTTGCGGGCGAGGCCGACGAGTTACGCGTAAGCGGCGCGACGGCGTTGTTTATCGCCGTCGATGGTAAGCTGGCCGGGGCGATAGCGATTGCCGATCCGATCAAGTCGACCACGCGCACGGCGCTTGATGCGCTCAAGGCTGAAGGGGTGCGTATCGTCATGCTGACCGGCGACAACCGGCGCACGGCAGAGGCGATTGCGCACCAGCTTGGCATCACCGAAGTGGACGCCGATGTGCTGCCGGAGCGCAAACATGAAATCGTACGCCGGTTGCGGACGGAAGGCCGGATTGTCGCCATGGCCGGTGACGGCGTGAACGATGCACCAGCACTCGCTGAAGCCGATATCGGCATCGCCATGGGTACCGGCACCGAGGTTGCGATGCAAAGTGCGGGGGTGACGTTGGTAAAGGGGGACCTCGCCGGCATTGCGCGTGCGCGAACGCTGAGCCACGCCGTGATGCGCAACATTCGCCAGAACCTGTTTCTTGCCTTTATTTACAATGGCATTGGCGTGCCGGTCGCGGCTGGCGTGCTCTACCCGGTGTTCGGCGTGTTGCTTAGCCCGATGATTGCGGCACTTGCGATGTCGCTGAGCTCTGTCTCGGTCATCAGCAATGCGTTGCGGCTGCGGCGGCTGATGCTGGAGGAGGTTGCTGTCCGAGTGTCATGAACGTGGCTTACGATAAGTTCACCATGCGCTGAGAATAGCGGAAAAATAGAAGGAGGGATTCCCAGATGAGTTATCATATTTCGAAAACACTGGCAGTGCCATTCGAGGAAGCAGTTGCTGCAACAGTGGCTGCATTACAGAAGCATGGGTTCGGCGTGCTCACTGAGATCGACGTGCAAGCGACGCTTAAGAAGAAGCTCGACGTCGCGTTTCGCCCGTACCGCCTCCTCGGCGCCTGCAATCCAAAAATGGCCTATCAGGCGCTCGGGATCGAGGACAAGATCGGCACCATGCTCCCGTGCAACGTGATTGTGCAGCAACACGAGGATGGCAAGGTTGAAGTCTCGGCGGTGGATCCGGTTGCGTCCATGCAGGGCGTAGAAAATCAAGAGCTCGCCCGCTTGGCTGGAACAGTACGGGAGATGCTGCGTCAAACGATTTCGGAAATCTGACCACAAACTCGTTGTGGCAATCGTGGTGTAAGCCACACAGCATGGACGGCATATCCGTCGCTTCTGGCGTATCCAAGGTTCGGCATGACGCTCAACCTGATTCTCGGCGCGATGGCGATGCCGGTCGGTTCTGTCTCAGTGAGGGCGAAAGAATTTCATTGCACGATGAATTTACCGTACATGCCTTCCTCAGCATGTTCCGGAGCCGGGCACACATACCAGTATTCGCCCGGTGCGCTGGCCACGAAACTCTCACCCAGGGCGGCATATTGCGCCGTTTTCAAGTCATCACTGCTGCGCCAGGGCAGTTCGGGCATGGGTGGCACTTGTGGCTGGCCCAAATACATCATGGCCATATACGGATAAGGCGGCGGCACGGTGGTGATCACCACCGTGTGTTCCATGTTATTGCCGTAATCCATATTGAGCTGGTTGAGCTGCACGGTCGCGCCGCGCGGCACAATTATGGTGGGGTTGGTGAGGCCGTGGAGTTCAAAGGTCTGATCTTTATAGCCCGGCTGTACGGCGACAAGGTTGATGACAACGTCATTGCCTGTGAAGGTCACACTATTGGCTTTGACGTCCGCCGTGCCGTGCGTATTGCCGTATTGAATGTAATTTTGGGCGTCATCAAAGCTGAGCACCTTGCCGCCCCAGCCAGGCGACACCGGATAATTTCCCATTCCGCCTCCCATCATACCACCACCTATCATCCCGGAACCCATGCCATATCCCGGTCCCCAGCCGGGCGCTGGCTGAGCAAAAGCCGTGCCGGCAAAGAGTAAGGCAAAAATAGTAGAGAGAGTGTGTGTATTGATGAAATGACGCTTAAACATGTGCCTAATAAATACATAACACGCCTGACGTGGCATTGACGAACATCAAATCCGAGAGCGTCAAAATAGAAGGAATTATTAGAAACAAGCCTTTATCGTCATGGCTATTTCGGGCATTCACCGCTTTCATCAGGCAACTCACTTTTTACGCTACCTGAGTGCCACAACGAAAAAATAATTGAGTATTTTTAGTTGGATGTGGCTTTGGGTTTGTGGCAACAGACGGAATCACAATAGCCTGAACCGAAACGGCTCGAATGGGGGGCTGATCGCACCTTTTATGCCGGCTTTTATTGTCATGCGCACGGCCTGCGGGGTATCTCTGCGAGTGATCTTTGAAGCGATACTCTACGTGCTGTCCACCAGTTGTCTGTGGCGGAGGCGGCTCAAGGTTCCATCTGCGATGCAGGTGGCAGCGCCCTTAGCAAGTTCGCGCCCTTCCCAGCGGCGCAAGCATATTTCTACGGCATCAGCCGTGACGGCACGCTCGCACGCATCAATCCTGCCTGGTCATGACGATGCGGGACCGGCCTGGTGCTCTGCATTACCAGCCGCGGGCATATAGGTTAAATCTGATTACTTGCATCAGTAATCTATTTCACCGAATGCTGAGGTCGAATGTGTTTCAAGGTGATATTCTAACCAGGTTTTAGTCTCCATGGGTTTTGCGAAATAAAATCCCTGCATTCGCATCTGCCCGAAATTTTTAAGGAAAGAGAACTGTACGTTTTTTTCGACGCCTTCTGCAACAACATCAAGATCAAGCCTGCGTGCCATCGCGAAGATGGTTTCAACGATTGCTATGGATGAGGTGTCTTCGGGTATCTGAGATATGAAACCGCGGTCGATTTTGAGCTCTTTGATTGGCAATTGGCTTAGATAGTGCAGGTTCGAATAGCCAGTTCCAAAGTCATCAACAGAAAACCTCACGCCACGATCGGCAAGGCGCCCCATGATCTTGGAAGTCTCTGTTATCTCTTGGACCAGTAGATTCTCGGTAATCTCCAGTGTCAGGTTCCCTGGTGTTACACCAAAGTGATCGAGAGTGGTGAGAACATCCGAGGCAAAATTGGGGGCGTAGAATTGCTGCGGGCTGACATTGACCGAAATGCCATAGTCGGGCCTGTTCGAACCAATCTGCCTCAGGATAGAACATGCCTCTTGGAGTATCCACCGGCCGAGTGGAACAATTAGCCCGGAAGCTTCCGCTATACTGATGAACTCGGACGGAGCAGTTATACCACCATCGCGTTTTCGCAATCGGACCAAAGCCTCCGCACTGACAGCCGTTCCGGTATTATCCATTTGGTTCTGGAGCCAGATTTCAAAACGTTTGTCTTTCAGTGCGTTACGTATATCATCTTCGATAGCGTGGCGGATCACGAGTGACTGGTGCATCGTGGGATTGAACATCACAACATTGTCAGTTCCAGATTTAGCCTGATACATCGCTGTATCAGCTTCACGAACCAGCGTCTCTATTGTATCAGCTGGTTTTGGAAACAATGTAAATCCGATACTTGCACCAACATAGTACTCTTGGCCGCCTAGCAAAATCGGCCTGCCTGCTATCGAGTCAATTAGCTTTTCTCCAATTTTTGTTGCGTGGGCTGATGCATCCCCGCTTGTGCTGCCGGCCTTGGCGAGGAGAACCACGAATTCGTCGCCACCAATACGTGCGATCGTGTCCGTCGCACGTATAATCTGCCTTAAGCGACCAGCGACCTCTGCCAGTGCAGTGTCTCCCGCATTATGGCCGAGTAAATCATTGATATTTTTGAACCGATCAAGATCGATGAATAAGAGGGCGCCATGGGACCCGCTGCGCCGTGCTTCGGTGAGCACTTCTCCCAAACGTTCGTTTAATAGACGTCTATTGGGAAGGCTGGTCAATGGGTCAATATGGGCAAGACGGTATATCTCTTCCTGAGCCTCATGATGTTCTGTGATATCGATCCAGACCCCAATAACACCAGATGCGTTTCCATTAGCATCACGTTGCAGCGTCAATTCATCACGTATCCAGCGAAAACAGCCATTTCGATGTCTGATTCGATAACGATGGATGTAATGTCCAGCCTCTTGGACATGCGCTATACCAAGTTCAGCTTGAGGAAGATCTTCAGGGTGGACATGTTCACGCCACCACTCGGGGCCTTGCATGTCTTCGGGAGCATAACCTACCAAATTGAGGACATTTCTGCTGACCTCGTCAGGAAATGCGCAACCTTTAACAAATTTCAGCGTATACAGAACAGTACCGCTTGCTAAGAGGACCTGCTGAATTCGCTGTTCACTCATTGAGCAAGCAACTAATGCAGCATCATAGTCTCGCCTATTTGTGATATTTTGTAGTGCTTTGGCCAAAATATCTGTTAGTTCGATCAATAGATTTTGTTCATCTTGTTCAAAAGAAACGTGATTCTTTGAGTATAGTGTGATAGCACCTATCGCCCGATCTTCATAAGAACCAAACGGGAGACAAATGCTAGTACGAAAGCCGCTCGCAAGCGCTTCCTCTCGCCAACTTAATGGTCCGTATTCTTTTGAAATATCACGTAATAGGACGATTTTTTTTTCACGAATGGCGGTGCAGGTAGGCCCTCTACCATCCTGATCACCACGCCAAGTGAACCTTATTTTGGAGAGAGCTGGAAAGTGTCGTCCAGCACTAGCCGCGATCTGAACAGACTTGTCTCGATCATTTTGAGCTATGCCAATCCAGGAGGAATCATAACCACCGACATCAACGGCAAGTTGGCAAGCGGCTTCAAATAGAGCGTCTGGCGTTGTGGCTCGCGCAAATGTTTCCTTTGAGGCATTGATCATTCGTAAAGTCTGATTCGCCCGGTCTAAAGCATATTCACGTAGGCGGCCCATTAGAAGTGGCACAACACGAGTTATAAAATCCTGCGCCAAAATTTGCGATTTCTGGCGAAGATCTGAACTATCAAAATCGAACGCAAGACCAAGTCCGAAACGACGCTTGCCAAGATCAAACGGATAAACAAATTGGCGGCGTATACCAGCTTGAACCATTTCTTGTAAGAGTGGAAATTGTTCAAGCTTTTCTGTTTCTATATAATCTGATGTATCTGATATCTCGCCTTTTGAAAGAGGTTTCCCAAAACTAACGTCTTCTTTAGGGTGGTTTCCGGAACGTTTCGAGATATCTAGGCCATATTGTTCGGCGGTAGGGGTAAGATAGATTTTGATATATTCGATCGTCTCATAGTCAGCGTTATAAGATGCAAGAAAGCAAATTACCGCTTTTGTACGTTCGGCACAGCAGGAAAGCGTCTGATAAATAGCTTTGTCAAAATCTGGCGCCAGTGCAACTGCCTTAGAAAACCTATTCCAAAACGCAAGGTCTGTGGAAATTTTAAGCTGAGTTTTTTTTGCTTGTTGCAGCTCCAGTTCCGTCAAGACTGCTTGTGCCAATTCTCTGAGAAGATCTTCTTTTTCGGAAGAAAAACCTTCATATGGTTCAGGCGTGAGAACACTTAGTGTCCCTACAGGGTAACCATCGCCGGTAATGATCGGAGCGCCAGCATAAAATCGAATGTAGGGTGGTCCAATAACAAGCGGGCTATCTGAAAAGCGCTTGTCCCGCAATGCATCGGAGACGATAAGCACAGTTTCTGTTTGAATTGTGTAATCGGAAAAAGCATCTTCATGCGCTGTCCATTGGAGGTCTATGCCATGGTTTTCATAAGTCCACACGCGTTTAGAGTCAGCAAACGTTACCAGAGCTATTGGCAACCCAAAAGCTCTTGCGGCAACACGTGTAATCCTTCTCAAGAACTCGTCTGATTGCATGTCAAAGATCTTGTAACGCGCCGTGGTGTCTTGGCGTGTTTGTTCAACCTTGTTATTTGGCATGTAAATAGCCTTTAAATCGACGGGTATTGGACCAATTGCCGGGTTTCAATCTACCGAATCAAAGTTACCTAGTTGTAAGTAGATTGAACTCGGAATTTCGAGATTTGATGCCTTCGAAACTGGGTTCGCGATATGGAAGTATCGAGTTCCCACAAAATTGGATCATCAAGATAGCCATGGGCATTTAAATTTATTGTTAGTCGATGGAAGTGCTAGTCTTTGATGCTGGCGAAGTTTTCGTTGTTGATCTTGGCTCAATCTGGCGATACGCGGCATTGGCATTGATTTTTCCGCTAAACTCAAATTCCTCCGACCTTCCAAGCTTCAGAAGCCCCCTCCATTCAATGTATCCGTCTCGAACAGCCATCTGCCCACGCGTTTCCACTGTTTATTAAACAAAAAGTGTATTATCTGTAATCTTATGGAGTGCAATTGCTAAAGCGTAAAAGGTATAAATCAAATATATGTTACCTGTCGTGGGGGTATGAGCAGCAAGCGGTTTGCCTCGGGGGATTTGAAGTTCGCGATCGTATCCCACGTGGACCGTTAAGCCGTGCTGAGAGAGGCCAATATATTGCCTCCGTCTCCTCTCTTGGCTTCTATTTTTGGCGTCCTGCGGTTTCTGATAAATGACCGAATTGCCTGCTTCTGTGTTGGTATAACCCGACATTTGGGGGGATTTATCCATTTGCGAAGAATTGCAGATGGTCGAACAATTTATGGAGTAGATCTGAAAAGCCACGGTGGTGTCTGTATAGCGTCACATAAGTTGTCCCTCGCGGAGGATTGATCTCGCATTGGGTTAGGAAAGGAGTGTGGCTCGGGCATTGTTAAGGTAGCCAAGGCCGTTCGGGCATGCCTTCTCTAGTCGCGATCTATTTCGAAGATTAAGCCCTAACCAGAGCTGTCGACCTGTTTGTCCTAAATTGTGAGCGGCTATGCGTTGCCCTTGACTGGAGCTCAACCAACTAGTGGGGCTACTTCTCAGGTTTCAAACAGATGGGCTTGGAGTAGATATTCCTGGCCGATATGTCGAATTTACCTTGAAGAAATTTCTTACTTTAACGCCAATAGCGAATGCGACCAATTTGAAAGCCCGACCTCAAGACGGCATAAGCGGGCCGCAATACAAAGGCGTATCGATGACAGTCCAGAAACCTAGCCTCCCTCGAAAGACCGCCCGTTCCAGTGGGCGAGACGCCTATGAGCTGCTACTGGAAGGCATTGAAAATGGCACGTTGCCTGCCGGTACCCGGCTCCGCGAGACGGAGCTGGCACAACGTTTTTCGCTCAGTCGTACCCCGATCAGGGAGGCGCTGAAGCGTCTTGAACAGCAGGGGTTGATCACTCATCAGCCCCATCAGGGCATGGCAGTTACTTCGCTGGATTACAACCAGATCGCCGAGCTCTACGCGCTGCGAGAGATGCTGGAGGGAATGGCGGCGCAATTGGCAGCGCAGCACGCCTCGGCGACTGAAATCAATGTCCTCGAAGAGATGGTTGCTGCGGACCGCGTGCGCATTGACGATGTTACGACGTTGGCGCGCACAAACCGAGCTTTCCATCAGCAGTTGCGCGATGCAGGACGCAATCACTATCTTGCCCAGGCTCTTGAGAATCTTAGACTTTCGCTGGCGCTGCTGCCGGGCACTACGCTTGGTGCACCGGGGAGGGGCGCAGCCTCAGTCGAAGACCATGCGCTAATCGTAGCGCGAATCGCGGCGCGTGATCCGGGTGGGGCGGAAGAAGCCGCCCGCCAGCATATACGAAACGCCTTCAAGACCCGTATCCAGCTTTTGCAGCGGCAGTTCACAGACTGAGGTGAACTACGCCGTGGGTATTTGACAGGGGCGCGCGCCGCCGATAATTGTATGCAGCTGTATACATTGCGGGGTGAGATGGACCAGAAGCATCTGAATTTCGACATCGTGGTGATCGGTGGTGGCAATGCCGCGCTTACAGCGGCGGTAGAGGCGCGCCTGGGTGGGGCGAGTGTGCTGGTGCTCGAACACGCACCCAAGGCAATGCGTGGTGGTAATTCACGCCACACCCGCAATATCCGCGCCATGCACGCTGCGCCGACCTCGGTGCTAACCGAAGCTTACCTGGAAGACGAGTACTGGGACGATCTGCAGCGCGTTACCGGAGGTCAGACTGATGGTGAGTTAGCCAAGCTAACGATTCGCTCAACGCAAGACGCACTACCCTTCATGGCCCGCTGCGGCGTGAAGTTTCAGCCTTCACTCAGCGGCACCCTGAGTCTTTCTCGTACCAACGCATTTTTCCTGGGCGGCGGTAAGGCGCTTTTGAATGCCTATTATGCCACGGCTGAGGCGCTAGGCGTGGAGGTGCTTTACGACACTCAGATTACAGAGGTGACGTTGGAAGGTCACCGCGTCCGCCGGCTGAAAGCCGTATCCAAGGGGTTCCCATTGGAATTGGCGTGTAAGATCGTGATCGCGGCTTCTGGGGGGTTTCAGGCAAATATCGAGTGGCTAAAGGAAGCGTGGGGACCATCGGCAGCAAATTTTTTAATACGTGGGACACCCTACGCACAAGGTGGAGTACTACGGAATCTGCTGGATCAGGGGGTTGCTTCGGTTGGTGATCCTACCCAGTGTCATGCCGTCGCGATTGACGGACGAGCGCCGAAATTCGATGGCGGCATCGCAACGCGCCTTGATTGTGTGCCGTTCTCTATTGTCGTCAATAAGCACGGCCAGCGCTTCTATGATGAAGGGGAGGATGTTTGGCCGAAGCGCTATGCGATCTGGGGACGGTTGGTAGCACAACAGCCGGACCAAGTGGCTTACAGCATCATCGATGCCCGTGCTGAGAAGCTTTTTATGCCCTCGGTATTTCCAGCAATTAAAGCGGAAAGTATCGCCGCTCTTGCGGAAAAACTTGGCCTGGAACCAACAGCTTTAGAGGAAACAGTGTCGCGCTATAACGCGGCCTGTGTACCTGGGGATTTTGACAGTTCCACGCTGGATGGCGTTCACACTGAGGGGTTGAGCCCGCCAAAGTCAAACTGGGCGAGGCCCATTTTGCAGCCCCCCTTCATTGGCTATCCGCTGCGTCCGGGTATCACCTTCACCTATTTAGGCGTGAAAGTGAATGAACGTGCAGAGGTCATCATGCGGGACGAGCGCGTGGTGGAAAATCTCTACGCTTCGGGGGAAATCATGGCTGGTAGTATACTTGGCAAGGGCTATCTCGCGGGATTCGGTATGGCGATTGGAACTGTATTTGGCCGGATCGCAGGCAAGGAGGCGGCGCGCAATGTCCGGTATTGAACAATTTGAAACGGCGGCGATGGCGGATGCGCGTCGGGCAATGGAGGTCTGCAATGCCTGTCGCTATTGCGAAGGCTTCTGCGCGGTATTCCCTGCAATGGAACTGCGCCGCGATTTTGCGGCAGCGGACCTCTCTTACCTTGCTAATCTCTGTCATAATTGCAAGGGCTGTTACTACGCCTGCCAATATGCGCCACCGCATGAATTTGGCATTAACGTTGCGCAGAGTTTTGCGCAATTGCGTCAAGAGAGTTATGCCACGCACGCTTGGCCAGCTTTTCTGAGCAAAGCTTTCGCGCGCAACGGCCTAGTCACTTCGATGGCAATGGCAGGAGGGATCGCAATAGTCTTTCTGCTTACGTTGGTCTTGCAATCTCCCAACGCGGTCTTTGG
This sequence comes from Acidocella aminolytica 101 = DSM 11237, assembly GCF_900129125.1. GTDB lineage: Bacteria > Pseudomonadota > Alphaproteobacteria > Acetobacterales > Acetobacteraceae > Acidocella > Acidocella aminolytica. The sequence continues at coordinate 12,663 of NZ_FQVJ01000049.1, forward strand.
AAAACTGCCGGTACAGCCAGCGGATGGGTTTTATCTGATCATACCCAAGGCAGTGATGACGCTGACTGGGTTTGCCTCGGGGTTATTCGCGCTGCTGGCCATGTGCATGGGGCTGGCCTCCTACTGGAAGGCTTCCGGTCCACGCGGCTGGACGCTCAAGGATTTCTACCAGGCGCTGAAGGATGCCGCCAGCCTGCGTTACCTTGGTGGTAATGGTCACGGTTGCAACGACAAGGATGGGAGTTTTTCCACTGCCCGTCGGCGCCTGCATCATCTGATGGCTTACGGATTTCTTCTTTGTTTTGCCGCCACCTGCGCAGGCGCATTCGAGGACCTGATTCTCGGCTGGTCGGCGCCCTATCCGCTTATGAGCTTACCGGTGCTACTAGGCTTATTTGGCGGCTTTGGTATTATCTTGGGCTGCACTGGGTTGCTCTGGATGAAATTGCAGGCGGATCAGGAACCGAGTGCGCGGGAATTGCTGAGCGCAGATGTTGGGTTGCTGCTGTTGTTGTTACTGATTGCGGCAAGCGGGCTTCTGCTGCTGGGGCTGCGGGGCACTGAGGCGCAGGGTGTTGCGCTCTGCGTACATCTCGGGCTTGTGCTGGCGTTCTTTTTGACTATGCCCTACAGCAAATTCGTCCACGGAATCTACAGATTTGTCGCACTTTTGCGCCATGCTGCGGAGCAGCGCCGAGCCGTCTGAGTAAACCACCGAGAGAGTGGCTTTAGTTCATGGCCAGTTAGCCCAATTTGTCATGCAGGTAATGGACAGGTCTCTGGCGCGTGCGGCGATCCGGCGCTATCCAGGGCGTGTCGAATATATTTTAAGGGGGGGAGTATGAGCGAGAGCCTCGTCGTTCCGAGCACTGCGCAGATTCGCAAGGTGGCAATAGCGAGTCTAATCGGATCCGTTATCGAGCAATATGATTTTCTGGTGACCGGGATTATCGCCGCCACGATCTGGGGCGGGCTTTTTTTTAAACTACCTGGTTTGGCTGCGGTTGCCGCGGCGATTGGTGTCTATGGCCTAGGCATTATTATCCGTCCGGTTGGTGCCTTCATCTTCGGGAATATTGCAGACAAGGTCGGGCGCAAAGACGCACTTGTTTGGGCTTTGGTATTGATGGGCGCTTCGACGCTGGCCATCGGCCTGACGCCGACATACGCGTCTATCGGTGTCGCGGCACCGGTGCTGCTCGTGATTTTCCGTCTCTTTCAGGGTATAAGCTTCGGTGCGGAATTCGGTACCGCTTCAACGTGGGTCGTGGAGCAGGCCGCCAATACCAAGAACCGCGCCTTTTGGGGCGCTTGGGTTGGTTTTGCGATTCCGATTGGGCTGATCCTTGGCTTTACCTCTGTGTTGCTGGTGAAGTCACTGATGAGCTCGGCCGATTTCATTGCTTGGGGATGGCGGATATTCTTCTTCATCGGTTTCCTCGTCGCCATCGTTGGCATCTTTATTCGATTCCGTACCGAAGATAGCTATTTGTTCGATAAGTTGCGCGATAAGCACCATGTACTCGATTTCCCAGCCGCGAAGGTATGGCGGGAAATGCCGTTGCGCATCATCCGTACTTCCTTCGTGAACGCGATGTTTTCCGGTGCCTTTTTCCTCTCCTTTGTTTTTGGCACAAGCTACATGAAGGCGGTGGGTTTCAGCGGTACACAGGCAGAAGTTATAGGGCTTATTGCAGCAGCCTTCATGCTGGTATTTATGTATTGTGGCGCGCTATTAGCTGATAAAGTCAGCCGTCGCACTGTGCTCCTTACTTCGGCTGTGGTGTTTCTGATCTTCATCATTCCGTATTTCTATCTTATCAACACGCATGACATCTATTTAGCGGCGGTCGCGGAGATTGTCGGCTTCGGCTTCGTGTTCGGCTTTGGCTATGGCGCTATTCCGACGTTTTACACCGAGAATTTTCCCACTCGCTACCGCGCATCCGGAGCAAGTGCCGGTTACCAGCTCAGCCAGGTTTATGGCGGGGGCCTGCTTCCAATTATTGCAGGGCAAATTCTGAAGGATTTTGGTATCCATCACGCCTATCTTTATATTGGTGGGATCGTGATGCTTTATGCGTTGGCTGCGATCGTCGCTATCCTGATGACGCCTGACACCACTAAACTAGACATGAACGCGGATTTTTGATTGAATTAATAGCTCCGGAAATGCCAGTTGAACCTGGCATGTCCGGAGCCTGTGCCGTTCTCAATTCTTGTTTGGCGTTGCCTTCTACGTTGAGAACTTGAAGCTACGGCTTTGAGAGTACCCCAAGTCGCAAAGCCACGAAATCTGACCGTGGCTTTCGCGATGCAGCTTGGCATTGGGGGGCTGGGGGGCTCGCTCGAGAGCGGCTTGGAGCCTAACTATGAAGCGTAGCCTGCTCTTCGGCGACGTGCGCAGGTAGATTTCATTCGATTAGCCGTCCTTCAGAGTCGAAGAACGGGAAGGGACCTGGCCAGTTGCCGACCAGAGCGGTGTGGGTGGTTACGCCGGTGGCCCGAGTGAAATGGTGAAGCTGGTAGCCAGCCGGCTCCAGCATGAAGGCCGAAGATGCGTCTGCCCGTAGATCCAGCGCAACCTGATGCGCAGTGGATGGAGCGGTGGAGGCAATACCGCCTGCCCAACGCGTGAAGATCGGGCGGTGAATATGGCCCGAGATTACGCGCTCCACTTGCTTATGGCGGGTTATGATGTCCTCAAAGGTGGCGCTGTCGGTAAGGCCGAGGCGGTCCATATGGCCGATGAAGGTAGGGAAGGGGGGGTGATGAACGGCCACCAGGGTTGGCCGGTTCGGCTGCTCCGCCAAGCGTTCAGCCAGCCAGTTCAACTGCAGCGTCCCAAGCTGTCCTTCCCCCCGGCCTGGCATGAGGCTATCCAGCGCGATAATGCGTAACGGATATTGCTCGATGGTATAATAAACGGGCTCGTCTTCATGCCCTAGATAGGTATGGTCTGGGAAGGCAGCGCGTAGAGCGGTGCGGTCGTCATGGTTGCCGGGCATAAGAAAAAAAGGGGTATTTAATGCTTCCAGATGGACGCGTAGCCGTGCATATTCGGAGGCACGGCCACTATCAACCAGATCGCCGGTAAACAATACCACGTCAATTTTGCAACTCTGACGCTCAAGATGGGCCAGGGCAGCTTCTAGCGCTGCCGATGTATCCACCTTTTGATAGGCTAGCAGGCCCTTGTCCTTGATATGCATATCAGTCAACTGAGCGAGAATCATACGGGAGTGCCTTCAGGCATAACGATGAGCGCGGCTGGATCAGCGGCGATGTGCAGGATGTCGCCAGGTAGTGTGCGTGTGTCAGGCTCAGTATCGAGGGAGACCTGTGACCCATCAGGTAAGGCGATCGTGACGCGTGTGCGGTCACCGACGAACTGTGCAGCCTGCACGAGCACGGCCAGTCCATCGGCTGGACCGGCCAAGCGCAATGCATGTGGGCGTAGCATCACCCGTACCGGCCCGTCAGGGGCGTTCCAGAGGGCGCGCAATCCGGAAACAGAGAGTACGCCATTCTCGATAAATCCGGGCAATGAACAGGTTGCACCGATGAACTCGGCGACAAAATGGTCCGCTGGGTTGAACCATATCTCGCGAGGTGTGCCGATCTGCTTGATGCGGCCTTTTTGCATCACCACCAGCCGGTCCGCCAAGGCCATGGCCTCCGCTTGGTCGTGGGTGACATAAACAGTCGTGATGCCAAGCTGGCGCAGCAGCGTGTCAATCTCCACGCGTAGCGTTTCCCGCAGTTTGGCGTCGAGTGCCGTCAGAGGCTCGTCGAGCAGCAACACATCTGGCTGTGCCGCAACGGCGCGGGCGAGGGCCACGCGCTGGCGTTGCCCCCCGGAAAGTTGGCTGATGTTGCGGTTACGCAAATCTTGAATGCGCATCATCTCCAGCATTTGTTCCACGCGAGCGTGGCGCGCGGGCTTCGCCATCCCGCGAAGCTTTAGACCGTAACCTATGTTTTCCGCGACATTCATATTCGGGAATAGCGCGTAGCTCTGAAACACCATACCGACATTGCGGTTTTCGATGGGTACTTTCGTTACGTCCCGTGCTCCAAACAGAACTCGTCCTCCTGGATCGGGGAACTCCAATCCGGCGATCATCCGTAGCAAGGTTGTCTTGCCACAGCCGGAAGGCCCCAGAAACACCAATGTCTCACCGGCATTTATTGTGAGATTGGCAGGGGCGAGTATGCGAGCCTGTGCGAAGCTTTTGCCGCAATTTTCGAGGGTGATGGAGGTAGTCATTGGGTTTTCCTGGCGGCCTGCGGGCGGGTGAAGCGCTGCAGACAGAGAAGTAGTGGTACAATGAGAACAAAGAACACCAGCGTATATGCGCTGCCAACTTCAAGCCTCATGGAGGAATAGGCATCCGCCAAAGCCACAGGCAATGTCTTGGTCAGAGGTGTATGGAGAATCCAGGTAAGATTGAATTCGCCCATAGAAAGGGTAACGACGGTGAGCGCTCCCGCGAGAATGCCGGTACGGCAATTGGGCAGCACCACATCGAAGAACCGACATGTGAAATTGGCGCCGAGGCTAGCTGCTCCTTCTTCGAGGCTTTTTAAATCCGCACTGGACATAACCGCTAGTACCGCTCGCAGCATAAAGGGCAGGGTGAACAGCACATGTCCGGCTAGGATGAACCACATGCTCTGCCGGAACGCCCCCCATCGGTCATAGGTCATTACGAGGGCTAGACCCGTGGCCAACCCCGGTACGGCAATTGGAAGGATAAGCGCTTCCTCTGCCAGCCGTGCCAGCCGTCCGGGGGCGCGAGCTAGAACATAGGCAGCGGGAATACCGATGAGCAGTGTCACCACCAGGCACAGGAGGGCGATTTCCACGGAGAGAAGGATGGTGGGCCAATATAGTGAGAGGACCTGCGTAATCCATTTGAGGGTAAGCCCGCTTTTCAATCCGAAGAAGGCGTTACGCATAAGCCCAGCCAGCACTGAATAGGCCATGGGTACAGCGATGAATGCGGAAACGAGCAGCGTGAGGCCAAGCTGCAGCCAGAAGCCGGAATGTTTCATCATACTACCCGGCCGCTGCTACGCCGCTGCCTGCCACGCTGCGGGCTAAGCTCAGCACGACCCAGCTTATTAGCCCAAGCAAGAGGCTAAGAGCGGCGATGGAGGACAGGTCCGTGCTGAGCGTGAAATCGGTATAGATCATCATAGGCAGCACGTTGATGCGTGTGGCCAATGTGAACGCGGTGCCGAATGCCCCCATAGAAGTGGCGAACGTGAGAGCGCCCGCCGAGATTAGGGCTGGTTTTAGAGCTGGCAAAGTTACGTCCAGAAATACGCGCGCCGGCTTTGCTCCCAGGCTGCGAGCGGCTTCCTCTAGGCTGGCATCGAGTATTTCGGCGGAAGCCATCACCGTCAGCAACACGCGGGGAATCGAGAAGTAGAGATATCCCAGAAACAAGCCCCAGGCAGAGTAGGCGAATACGATCCGACCACCATGCAATGCGAGACTGATATCGCTCACTAGCCCCTGTCGTCCGGCGAGCATGATAATCATGAAACCTACCACCACGCCGGGAAAGGCGAGCGGCAAGGTGAGAATGGACACCATCAGCCCATGGCCGGGAAAACGATTCCGACCTAAAAATACTCCGCATACTCCTCCGAGACATAATGTCGCTACGGTGACAACGGTGGATAAGACCAACGTGGCGACCAGGCTTTCAAGATGCTCTGGGTTCATCAGTGCAAGCCAGTAGCCGGCAATGCCATAGGCTCCTTGCGCGCCCACGCGTAGCAGCACGCCAAACGGAATGATAAAAAAGGCGGAAAAGACCAGCACGGCAGGTAGAATCATTCCTGCCTGCCGTGCCGCTTCGCTAGGACAGCGATTATTCATTTAGGATACTTCAGCCAGGTAGCGCGCGGAGAATCCCTTCTGCGCTGCCGCAAGGGCCGTCAGATCAACCGGCTTGGCGCGGCTATAATCTTTGGCGGGTAGAAAGCGTGCCTCGATTTCGGCGGGCAGTTGGATAGGACGTGCAGGACGGAGATATGCGGCTGCCCAAAGTTTTTGGCCCTCATCGGAGAGCGTGAAGTCTAACAGTTTCTTACCATTGGCGAGATGCGGCGCGCCCTTTAGTAAGGTCATCACGTAAGGGAAGCTCACCGTGCCTTCCTGCGGGATCACGAACTCGGCCGGTGCCTTGTCGGTATACTTGGCGCGGTAGGCATCGAAATCATAGTCCAGCAGAATGGGAATCTCGCCAGAGAGGACCCGCGCATAGGCAGTTTGCTTTGGTACGATCGGTTGGTTTGCCTGCAGTTTCTTGAAGTAGTTGATGGCAGGGGTGAAATTATCATAGCTGCCGCCGAATGCGAGGTTCACAGCTACAGCGCCCACATAGCCTACAGCAGCGCTTGATGGGTCGAGATAGCCGATCATGCCGCGATAGGTCGGGTTCAGAAGGTCTTTCCAGCTTTGTGGAACGGGCTTGCTGCCTAGAGCGTCTGTGTTCACAAAAAAGCCTAATGTACCGCTGTGGATGGCGAACCAATAGCCTTCTGGATCCTTCTGGCCAGCCGGAACCTCATCGAATCCGGCGGGTTTATAGGGCTGCGTCAGGCCAAGATGCTTTGCCTGGATGCCGACCTGTCCGCCCAGATACATCGCATCCGCCACCGGGTTAGCGCGTTCGGCCAGTGCAGCTGCCAGCGCCTGACCGCTATTTTTGTCGTCATATGGCACGGTGATACCCGTTGCCTTCTTGAAAGCCCTCAACTGCCCCGCCCAATCGGCCCATTCTGGAGGGCAATTATAGCAGATGGCGAATTCTTCAGCGAAAGCATCGCTCGTGGCGGCGGCATAAGCCGCAGCCGCGCTGGAAAGTGTCAGCATAGTACGTCTGAACATGAGGGGATCACTCCTGCAGTTTGGCGGCCGAAAGAGACTGTCCGGGCCGGTAGCTATGGGGAACGCGGATTTGCTCAGGCTCGGCATCTCCGGCGATGCGCGCCAGTAGATGCGCGAATGCCTGCCGTCCCATCTCGCGCGATGGCTGGACGATGGAGGCTAGGCTGGGTGCTATGAGTTGGCCGACGTTAATGCCGTCCATGCCGATTACAGACACGTCGTACGGCACTGCCAAGCCCAATTCTCGTAATCCAGCGATGGTGCGTAGCGCCAACAGATCGTTGGAGCAAAAAATGCCCGTGGGCCGTAAAGGGGTTAAGAATGCGGCGCGCAATGCGCCACAAGCGATGTCGCTATTGAAATCGATCTCGATTAAGTCTGGTTGGGGCAATCCTGCGGCACGTACTGCAACCGTAAAGCCCGCATGACGGGAGCGTGAACGGTCGGAAGCGGCGAACTGACCGGCTACCATGCCAAGCCTCTGATGCCCATGGGAAATTAACGTTTGAGCGGCATCATACCCGGCACGCGCATTATCCACTGCCACACAGGAGCGCGCTGGATTTCCAGTTTCATTATGGAACAACACATAGGGGACAAGTTCATTATCCAGACTATTCAGAACCTGACTTGTGTCGGCATTTGTCACGGTAATGATTAAGCCGGCCACGCGCTCAGAGAGCAGCCCTTCTACGGCGGTTTGCTCGTGACCGGTGTCATAATCGCTGGAAGTAATGAGTACGGTCCACCCCGCATTGCGTGCGGCCTCTTGGATGCCCGCCACGCTGTCCGCAAAGATGGGGTTGGCGAGGGTCGGTAGCAGCACACCGATGCTTCTGCTTTGCCCCATGCGCAAATCTCGCCCCATACGGTTGGGGCGGAAGCCGAGTTGTCGAATGGCTTCGCGCACCTTGGCCTCGGTTGCCGGGCGGATGATGCCAGTGCCGTTCAGTACACGCGAGACCGTGGCGATGGAAACTCCCGCACGGGCGGCAACGTCGTGCAAAGTGGGGCGCTGTAAAACATTCATGGGGTTCCCTTAGCGCCCAGCCCATGACAGTTTCGCGGCAAAAAGAAAACGTTTACATTAAACTCGCTGTCGTGTGTCAGATAGCTTGGTTTTGGTCCTGGCCAGCAACGCCTTGCGAGGCAATGGGGCGTTCTCGATTTTCAGTTGTGGCTCTAATTTTTTGGTGTACGTATTTTGAGAGCACGGGAAGAAACTACCACCCGCTGGATAAAAATTTATACGCTCATCCGTGCGGTTTGTAGCCAATCAACCCGTCCAGATGCAGCCCCGATATCTTTGCCGCTCGCCTTTGAGAATTCAGCGAGCCGATAAAATCGCCCATATCGTGCGACGTTAACGTCGGAACGCTAAATAGCGCATGTTGTTTTAACCGAGGTGTCTGCGGACTTTTCGGATATATTTTGGCCCCTCTGGCAAGCCCCGCGGGCTTATCCCACCCCGAACACCATGGGCATACCAACGATATTGTACGGCTCTGGTTGTGGGACAGAGGCTGGTGTTGGTTCCACAACAGAGGCTGGTGTTGGCTCCTCGACATTGGCAGGTGTTGGTTCCACGACATTGGCTGGTGTTGGTTCGGCGCTATGGGAAGGTTGGGTCTGCGGTGCGGCCTCAAGCCAGCGCTTGGACTGCTCTGACGGCAATGAGTGAACGGGATGACTGGCACGCACGTTCGACAGACCTATAGAACCTCGACGCCCCTGCCGGATGACGCCGTAAGCCTGCTTTGACCTGCCT
>NZ_FQVJ01000092.1 GCF_900129125.1 Acidocella aminolytica 101 = DSM 11237
ACTGGCACAGGAACGGGCACAGCCCCCCGCACCGCGCCACCGCCCAGCTTCAGCCCATCGAACATGCCGCGCTGTCGCGCCACGCGCGCCGCCTCCGGCACCACGATCTCGCTCCGCATCCCGCGCGCATCGATGCCGCGCCGCTCGGCATAGGCGGCCTGGTCGTAATCCAACGTCGTTTCCTTGGCCTGGCTGCGCGACAGCCGCCCGGACAGCGCCGCCAAATCGCTGAACTCATCACGCCCGGCATAAAGCAGCACCCCGTCCCGGTGCCTGGTCATCGCCACATAGGTCAGGTGCCGGTCCATCGTGCCCGACGCCAGCACATAGGCCCGGTCCACCGTCGCCCCCTGCGCCTTGTGGATGGTGGTGGCGTAACCATGATCCACCGCCGCGTAATCCGCCATGGACACCGCCACGGCCCGCCCCTGCCCCGGCCCAGCGGCGGAATCCAGCCGGATCGTCAGATGCCCGTCCCGGACCTGCTCGACGGTCCCCAGCATGCCGTTCTTCACACCAAGCACGCGGTTATTCTCCCGGAACAGCACCCGGTCCCCCGCCGCGAAGGCCCGCGCCCCTTCGCTGGTCTGGTACACAAACTCGCCGGCCAGCTCGCCCCGGTCCTGCCGCACGGCGCGGATCGCCTCGTTAAGCCCCCGCACATCCGCGTTGCGGTGCGCCAGCACCAGCCGCGTGCCTTCTGGCCGCGCCGCCATGTCGGCCGTCACATCCCGCACGATCGCCGCACGCGCCGCCTCCCCCGTGTCCTCGAAGCGGATCGCCCCGCGTTCCGCATAGGCGGCCAGCCCCTCCGCCGTGCGGTGCCGCCCAAAATCCACCGAGGCCGCGCGCTGCCAGCCGTCCCGCTGCCGGCGAATCTCCTCCAGCTCCACAAACCCGGCGCGCTCGGCCACGGCACGGAACGCCGCCCCCGGCCCGATCGGTTGCAGCTGCTCGGGATCGCCTACCAGCACGATTTTCGCCCCCGCCGCATCCGCCGCCTGGATGAAGCGCGACAATTGCCGCGATCCCACCATCCCCGCCTCGTCAATCACCAGCACGTCCTTGGGGCCAAGCTGATCGAACCCGCGCGCCCAGCCCCGCTCCCAGCTCGCCAGCGTGCGCGACGCAATCCCGGCACTCTCTTCCAGCCCCTCCGCCGCCTTGCCCGCCAGCGCCGCGCCATGCACCCGGTAGCCTTGCGCCGCCCACGCCTCACGCGCCGCCGCCAGCATCGTGCTCTTGCCCGCACCCGCCAGACCCACCACCGCCGCGATGCGTTCGCGCCCGGTAATATGCGCCACGGCCTGGCGCTGTTCCTCGCTCAACCCCTGCCCGCCAGCGCGCCGGATTGCCGCGTCGTGCCGCGCCAGCGCCGCCGCCACATGCCGCCCGGACACGCCAAAGCTGCGGCCCTCCGCCATGCGATCGGCACTCTCCGCCATGGCCCGCTCGACCGCCACCAGCTCCCGCGTCGAATACCGCGACTGCGCGATCACACGCCCAGCCGCGTCAACCTGCTCGGCCTGCAGCACGGCCAGCGCCGGGGACGCCATCACTTTCGCCAAAGCCGCCTGGAACAATTCCGCCCCGGCGGTGCCAGCTTC
>NZ_FQVJ01000071.1 GCF_900129125.1 Acidocella aminolytica 101 = DSM 11237
TGAAGATGCCTGATTTCGTATTCGCGCCGCCGCCACCCGTGACCGTGCCGGTTACCGATGGTCGCCTGTTTCCCGTACGTCGAATCTTCTGTGTAGGCCGCAATTACGCCGCCCATGCGCGCGAGATGGGTAATGACCCGACCCGCGAGCCGCCTTTCTTCTTCACTAAACCCGCGGATGCGTTGGTGCCCGCCGGGCAGGACACGCCTTATCCCAGCCAGACGAAAAACCTGCATCATGAGATCGAGCTTGTGGTCGCCATCGGTACGGGAGGTCAGGAGATCAGCCCAGCACAGGCGTTGTCCCATGTATTCGGCTATTCCATCGGCATCGATCTGACCCGGCGGGATTTGCAGGATGAAGCCAAGGGGCTCCGCCGCCCGTGGGATTTAAGCAAGGGGTTCGACGCATCCGCCCCCATTGGCGCCATTGCCCCGGCCAGTGCGGTTGGCCACCCGGCCGCCGGGCGCATTGCGCTTAGCGTGAACGGGCAGATCCGGCAGGAAGGGGATCTCGCGGACCAGATCTGGCCGGTGCCGGATATCATCGCCACGTTGTCGCGCTTCGTGGCCCTAGCGCCGGGTGATCTCATTTTCACCGGTACGCCGGAAGGCGTCGCTGCGATCGTGAAGGGGGATAAGCTGGTCGGCGAAATCGCTGGGATCGGCACGCTGTACACCAAAATCGTTTAACAAAAAGAGGCCACCATTTTCACGAATGGCGGCCTCTTTTGGGGTTACTCGTCTGTGGGAAACAGCATCCTTGGCGCGAAATCCTCCCGCGAAAACCCCATCGCGCAATAACCGCCGCCCTGGTAGCGCTCCGCTGCTGGGCTGTTACTGGTTTTGCCGTCCAGCTCCGGAATGAAGCTGTCCACACTATCCTGCGGCGACCAGCCTATGATTTCGCGCCCGTCTTTGCACCACCATGTCATACGGCTGTTCCGTGATGCGCCCCAGATAACCAAGCAGCCCGTCGGCCCTAGGCTGGGCGCCAGCGTGCTGCGTTCTACCAGTCGCGTGAGGTCGCCGTATGAGAACCAGGTGCTGAGCATCCGGTCATCCAGTGGGGCGGGGGTGCAGGAGCCGATGCGCAGGAACACGCTTTGTGTTCCGTGCTTGGCCCAATAAAGCCGGCCCATCAGTTCACCATAAGCCTTAGAGAGGCCATAATAGCCATCCGGCAAAAGATAGGCGGAATCATCGATCGCCTCATCGCGCTCGTGAAAGCCGATTGTATGATTAGAGGAGGCGAAGACCATCCGCGCCCCCTCCCACCTCGCAGCCTCGTAGGCGTGGTACAGCCCTCGTATATTGGGGCCGATCACCGTTTCAAATGGCTGCTCAACGGAAATGCCGCCGAAATGTAGGATGGTGCCACACCCTTCGGCAACACGCCGAATGGCCGCGCCGTCGTTCAAATCCGCCCTTGTGAAAATCGCCCCTTCCGGCACGGGATCGGGAAAAGGGGCGATATCCGTGAGTCGCAAACTCCAGCCCTGGGCTGCCAGAGCGTGGGCAAGAACACGGCCCAACACGCCGGAGGCGCCTGTCAGCAGCACTGGTTTCTTGGGAATAGTCATTCTTGTGTTGTCTCCTGCGTGATTGGCCCGCCTTATTCGGCGGGCTGTTCCACCATCATGTTATTCGAGGCCGGGCGCTTCACAAAGATGGCCATGGCCACCACGCCTGCCACGGCAATGGCCGAAGCCACGGCAAAGGCGCTGCTGTATCCGCCAAGATATTGCACGGCGAGGCCCGTGGCAGTTGGCCCGATGATGCCGGAAATATTGCTGAGCAGATGAATGAAGCCGCTTACCCCGCCGACGCGCCCCTGCGGCACCAACTCATGGATTGTCGCCCAGCAAGCTTGCACGGAGGCCGTCAGCATCATCACAGCGAAGGCTATCAGGGAAACCGCCATAGTCGCGCCCGATGCCATGTTCACCGCCAGCAGTGCTATAGCGGCCAGAGCCAGCGGAATGATGGTCGCTACCTTGCGGGCAGTCACTCGGTTTTCCATGTGCTTATACATGAAATCCGCCACCATGCCGCCGCCAGCATAACCCACAAACCCGCACGCCCAGGGAATGGCTGCCACGAAGGCCATCTGCTTCACCGGCAGGTGCAGCGCATTGGTTAGATAACTTGGCAGCCAGGAGAGGAAGATGTAAAGCGTGTAATTTACTGCAAACATGCCGAGTCCGAGCGAAAGCGTGCTCGGCAGCGCCAAGTAATGGCGCAGCGGCTTTGCCTCGTTCTGAGACGCCACATCAACAACCCGGCTTTGCGCGATCATATCGATCTCGTCGCGTCCCGCACGCGGATTGTCGGCGGGTTTGTCCGTCATCAGCCATCGCCAGGCAATAACCCATACAAGCCCGAGAGCTCCGATCGCGAAGAAGGAAATCCGCCAGCCATAGGCGATGGCTAACAGTCCGACCACTGGTGCGGCGATGGCGCTGCCCACTGTCTGACCCGAGAAGGTAAACCCGATGGTGCGTGAGGTTTCCTCACGCGGGAACCAGGTGGTGATGGTACGATTGGTCGTGGAGTTCATCGGGCCTTCTGCGAAACCGAACAGGATGCGTACAACCAGCATGGAGATGAAGCCGCCCACCGCGCCGGTGAGCCCGCACAGCACAGACCAGAGCGCCGCCGACCAGCTATAAACCGCGCGTGGGCCGTAACGGTCGGCCAAAGCTCCACCGACAAAGGCGAAGGCCGCGTATCCGAAGAAGAAAACACTGAAGATGACCCCCAGCTCAGACGGTGAAAGCCCGAGATCCTTTTTCACAAATGGAGCCGCTACGCCTAGCGCCGCTCGGTCCATGTAATTGATGATGCCAGCGATGAAGAGTAGAAATGCAATTACGAAACGATATCGTCCCGGATTCATGTCTTGGTCCTCCAAATGACCGCGATTGTTTGCGGATTATGATTTTTGAAACGGCGCCGGCTCTGCCGGACCGAGAAGCCTTAGGTGGGTAGAAAGGCGATTGTGCAGGGGCTGTAGCTGTGCAGCGTGGCGCGGCGCGGAATCAGTGTGCCGTCTGCTTCGTCGATATCGAAAAACACTAGATTATCGCCTTGCTCATTCGCTGCAATAATCTGCCGCCCATTCGGTGAGAGGATGATGAAACGCGGGTCGCGTCCGCCGGAAGTTGTGTGATTCAGCGGGGCAATGCGCTGTGCCTCGCTATCGTACTCGAAACAGGCAATGCCATCCTGTCCGCGGTTGGAGACATAGACGAACCGTCCGCATTGTGTGATGGCAATCGCGGCGGCAGAGTTAGCGCCAAAGAAATGCTCCGGTAAAGTGCTTACCTGCTGCAACGGCGTCAGGTTCCCAGCCACCGAATTCCAAGCGCAGAGAACCAGCGAGGACTCAAGCTCATTCACCAAAAAAGCCACATCCTCGTGCGGATGAAAGGCGATATGGCGCGGCCCGGCCCCCGGTCGTAGCATGGCACGATTGACAATGCGCAGCCGTGCCGAGACTTCATCGAAGGCCAGAGTGAACACACAATCCAGCCCCTTGTCCGGCACCACGAAAAACCGGCCGGATGGGTCCGGCACGATATGGTGTGGGTGCGAGCCATGCTGTTCCTGCCGGTGCGGTCCCGGCTCGCCGGGTAATTCCAGCTGGTCGATGAAGGAACGCAGAGTGCCATCCGGTTCCACCGGTAGGGTCGCCACGGAACCGCTGGCATAATTTGCTACCAGCAGAAAACGCCCGGATGAGGTAAGCGCCAGATGCACCCCGTTCATCCCGCCCGTTGCCGCTTGGCCGAGAAGCCGCAACTCCCCAGTTTCCTGATCAAGGCGAAATGAACTTGCAAAATCGGAATCGCCATGCGCGGCGTAAATCACTCCGCGCGCCAAGTCACTCATCAGGAAGGAGGGATTGATTAGGCCGGTTATCCCTCCAGCCTCTTGCCACATATCTTCCTTCAGCCGATAGATCCCGATCCCAGTGCCGCGCGCCTTGCGCTTTTTGGTCGTGAAGCTTCCGGTGAAGGCGTAAAGCGCGCACTCACCCGCAAACTGCGGCATTGGGGATGGCGTGGAGGCGAGGTTCATTTGCCGACCGTTATTCCGCAGCCTTGCCCAGGCCAGCTTTATGGGCCTCATAACGCGCCTTATTTTCGGCGTTGGGTGGGTACAAACCGGGCAGCGTGGCACCGCCTTCCACCTGTTCGTAGATCCAGCTTTCCAGCCGTTCCTGTTCGATGGCGGTTTCCACCACCTCATCTACCAGCGTCTGCGGAATCACCACGGCGCCGTCGGTATCGGTTACGATTATATCGTCTGGGAACACTGCCACGCCGCCGCACCCGACAGGTTGCTGCCAGGCTACGAAGGTAAGCCCCGCTACGGAGGGCGGTGCCGCCGCACCGGAACACCAAACAGGTAGATCCGTCGCCAGAACCCCCGCCACATCACGTACCACGCCATCGGTTACCAGTGCTGCCACGCCGCGAACCTTCATGCGCTTGCACAGAATATCGCCGAAAATTCCGGCATCCTTCACGCCCATCGCATCCACCACAGCAATGCTGCCTTCCGGCATCGCCTCTATGGCAGCGCGGGTTGAGGTGGGAGAGCTCCAGGATTCCGGTGTCGCCAGATCCTCTCGCGCTGGCACGAAGCGCAGCGTGAAAGCCGGGCCGACCAGCCGCTTCAGCCCAGGGCGCAGTGGCTGCGTGCCGCGTAGCCATACATTGCGTAGTCCTTTCTTCAGCAGCACAGTCGTCAGCGTGGCAGTGGAGATGGACTGAAGAACGGCAATTTTTTGAGCGTCGAGCGGCATATATATTGGTCTCCATGAAGTAGAATTCGTCGCCTAGTCGGGGTCTGGGGCGAGGTTGTCCTGGCTCACTTGCGCCCTCGCGGCCAGTTGATCCAATCATGGCCGGTTGGTCCGACCATATTCACGTAAGAACCATATCACCCGGAAGAGCCAAGAAAACCTCATGAGATATATCATCAAAAAACGCTTTTTCTTTTGTTCGGCCGTTGGGTCGCACTGTCGCACCGAAGAAAATTTTTAGTCTGAAGATAGCATCAGCTGCGTTTTATTTTGGTTTGGGCGGTTCCATTGTCTAAGCGAACACGGGCGGATTTCATGTTCCGTGGCGTCCGATAAGAACAGAATGGGAGAACCGGCATGGGCTCGCACCCCGGCAAAGCGGTTTGTTTCCGGCAACATGTTACAGGATTGAAGCGATGACTGCGATTGAGACCACCCGGAAGCACATGCTGGGGCCGTTCCTGCAACTCCATCCAGGTGACAATATTGCTGTAGCCCGCGCCGAGGTGCCAGCCGGCACCGAAGTTGCGGAACGCTTCACCACCCGTGCCGTTATTCCCGCCGGGCACAAGGTGGCACTGAAACCTATCTTGCGGGATCAGCCAGTGTTGAAATACGATGTAACTATAGGTTTCGCATCGCAGGACATCGCCGCGGGCGATTATGTCCATAACCACAATATGCGCTTTGAGGATGTGAGGCACGATTACGCCTATGGAGTTGATTACCGTCCGACGGAGCTTTTGTCCCTCGCGCAGCGTGCCAGCTTTCAAGGCATTATCCGCGCGGATGGCAGAGTGGCAACCCGGAACTATATCGGCATCGTCTCCACAGTGAATTGCTCTGCCACTGTAGCCAAGAAGGTGGCAAATTGGTTTACCTCTGAACGCCTTGCGGATTATCATCATATCGACGGTGTCGTAGCCATCACTCACGGGCTGGGCTGCTCCATGGAAATGACAGGTGAGCCCATGGCCATTCTACGTCGCACGCTGGGCGGTTATATTCGCCACGCTAACATGGGCGGGGCCGTGGTCATCGGGTTGGGCTGCGAGCGCAACCCGATCTCCGAGCTATTCATTGATGAAAATCTCACGGCGGGCCCGATCCTGCGTACCTTCGTGATGCAGGAAACCGGCGGTACAGCGAAAACTATCGATGCCGGTATTGCGGCGGTGAAAGAGATGCTGCCTCTCGTCAACGCCATTACGCGTACGCCCGTGCCGGCCAGCCATCTTACCGTGGGGCTGCAATGCGGCGGATCGGATGGGTTCTCTTCCATCACCGCCAATCCGTCCCTGGGGGCGGCCATTGATCTTCTTGTCCGCCATGGCGGTACCGGCATTCTTTCTGAAACTGCGGAGATCTACGGTGTGGAGCACACGCTTACCCGTCGCGCTGCCAGCCGTGATGTGGGAGAAAAACTCATCGAGCGCCTGCGCTGGTGGAAGGACGAATATTCCCCTGGGCGAGATACGCAAATCAACGGCAAGGTCACACAGGGTAATAACGCGGGCGGGCTTACCAATATTCTTGAAAAATCCCTGGGCTCCTCGATGAAGGGCGGTACCAGCGGACTCATGGCTGTCTACCGCTACGCAGAAACCATAAAGCAGAGTGGGCTGGTTTTTATGGATACACCTAGCTTCGACCCCATCTCTGCGACCGGCCAGGTTGCAGGCGGGGCCAACCTCATTGCCTTCACTACCGGGCGCGGATCGTGCTTTGGCTCCATTCCCGCACCCACGGTGAAGCTTGCCACCAACACTCCCATGTATCGCCGCATGCGGGACGATATGGACATTAATTGCGGTGAAATTCTGGACGGCGAGGAAACCATTGAAACGATGGGAAGGAAAATTTTCGAAGCTTTTCTGAAAATTGCTTCAGGCGAGCCATCCAAGAGTGAAGTACTAGGTTTGGGGGAAAGTGAATTTGTGCCGTGGCAGGCTGGCATTTTCAATTAGAACCAATCGACATTCAGCTCTTCCGGTACGAGCAGCTTTTGTGATTCATAGAGTTCCAGATTCACGGTCTTGAGTTTTTGATGGCGACGAAGCGTTATGAGTTATCTGAGAAGCAGTGACGTCGGATTAGCTCGTTGATTGCTGGGAAAGCCTCTGACCCCGGTCGGACCGGGGCTGATAATCGATTGTTTGTGAACGTGGTTCTTTGGGTAATTCGCTCCGGCGCGCATTGGCATGACCTGCCGGAGCGGTACGGAAAATACAAAACCGTACATAAACGCTTCACCCGATGGGCCAAAGCTGGCGTCTGGGAACGGATTTTTGATGACCTAACAAGTGATCCTGAGAACCAGTACCTAATGCTCGACAGCACCGTGGTCCGCGCCCATCAACGGAAAAGGGAGGCAAGAACCAGGCTCTGGGGCGTTCCAGAGGAGGATTGACTAACAAAATCCATACCCTCTCCGATACAGAAGGCAGGCCATTGCGCTATATTCTTGCCGGCGGAGAAGCACATTACATCCCAGCCGCCGCTGATCTCTTGGACAGCCAAACTGCCGGTGGTATCTTCGCAGATGAGGCTTATGATAGCAACGAACTCCACGAAATGATCGAGGAGGCCAATATAGAGGTTGTCATCCCCTCAAAGCAAAATAGAAAATCCAAATCCCACACGATGTCAAAGCCTATAAGATGAGAAATCGCATCGAAAGGTTCTTCAATAAGCTCAAACATTTCCGCAGGGTAGCAACCCGTTACGACCGAAGGGCCGTGCATTTCCTAGCAACCGTTCAACTCGCTTCAAGCATGATTTGGATGTGCTGAATGTCGATTCGACCTAGTGTCCTGATTCGGAATTTGTCTTCATTTTGGGCATTTTTGTGAGGGACCGCAGGCAGAAGCGTTGAATTGAGGCGAGGATATCGTCGGCGCTCTTGGTCCATCTGAACGGCTTTGGATTGGCATTGTTGGTATCGATATAGGCTGTGATGGCGCGCTCGAGTTCTGCGACGGAGCGGAACACGCCGCGTCTGATGGCTCGATCTGTCAACAAAGCGAAGAAACGTTCGACCTGATTGATCCAAGACGCTGAGGTGGGTGT
>NZ_FQVJ01000061.1 GCF_900129125.1 Acidocella aminolytica 101 = DSM 11237
AACCAGCAAAAAAGCCACCAAAAAACATAATATCCAAAAAAAATGCCAAATCTCTCACTAAAAAATAGAGATATGCAATCAACGCATAGCTTGGAAGGAGACAAGCAAACGGATCACCTCCCCTCAAAATAAGATTAATGGCGCCTGGTCAGGTACAGCATTTGGCAACAGCTAAGCGTCGGCCCCCTCAGGCAAGGCCGCATCAGCACATTCGAAAAAAAGGCGAACCCATAAGGCTATAAACAACCCCAAAGGCGCGCTTGCGTATATTCAAATTTGACAAGAATGCCTGGGTAAAATATCGGGCTGACAGCTTTAATGAGTTTCATTCTCATTTTCGTGTCAGGATCTATCTTGCCTCAGCCAACCTCCACCATCCGCCGCTCCTCTTTGCCTTTTATAGCCGTCTTCGGGCCTGGCCTTGTTGTGATGCTTGCCGATACTGAGGTCGGCAGCATCATCACAGCGTCGCAATCCGGCGTGGCATGGGGCTACAGGTTATTGCTACTGCAATTTCTGCTCATTCCAATCTTATATGTCGTGCAGGAGCTAACAGTCCGCCTCGGCCTTTTCACCGGCAAAGGGCATGGTGAGCTGATCCGCGACACCTTCGGCAAAGGATGGGCTTGGCTTTCCGCCACCGGCCTTGCCGTGGCAACCATAGGGGCTTTGCTATCAGAGTTTTCTGGTGTGGCTGGTGTGGGAGAGCTTTATGGCGTACCACGCGCTGTAACATTGTTCCTGGCCGTGTCATTCCTGCTTGTGGTCGCCCTCACCGGTTCTTACCGCCGGGTAGAGCGGGTCGCGATCGCGCTGGGTTTATTTGAGCTTGTCTTTTTCGCTATTGCCTTTGTTTCCAAGCCAAACCCTCATCAGATCGCGGCTCAAATGCTGCGCCCCGCCCTGGCCGACCCCAATTACCTTTATCTCGTAGCCGCCAATATTGGCGCGGTAATTATGCCGTGGATGATTTTTTACCAGCAATCCGCCATTGCAGACAAAAAGCTAAGCCCGGCAGATTTTCGTTACGCCAAACTGGATACGGCCATTGGCTCAGTCGCCACTCAGCTTGTGATGGCTGCTGTTTTAATTTCAACCGCGGCCACCATTGGGCTTAAAAATCCCAATGCCACCCTTAATTCGGTTGGTGATATAACGGCCGCTCTTACGCCTTATCTGGGCGTCACCATGGGCAAATTAATTTTCGGTGTCGGTGTACTCGGCGCAGGGCTAGTTGCCTCAATCGTTGCATCTCTGGCTTTCGCCTGGGGACTTGGAGAGGTTGCAGGCTATCGCCGTTCGCTAGAGGATCATCCGTTCAAAGCCAAATGGTTTTACGGCATATATGCCGCTTGCCTCATCTGCGGTGCAATACTGGTTGGCGTTGTGCCAAACCTCGTCATCCTGAACATTGCCGTCGAGGTCATGAACGCCCTCCTCCTGCCGTTGGTTCTTGGCTTTCTGGTCATGCTCGGCCTGAAAGCTCTGCCCGCCCACATACGCCTGCGCGGATGGTATGCGGTACTTACCATTATTCTTTCCGTCATCACGGCAGGGCTAGGCGTTTATGGCGGCTTGACGGGCACAGGTCTGTTTTAGTCCGCCACCCATTGCCAAACCGTACACTAGGTCCTGTCTGCACCTATAGCAGCCTTCACGGGATTCTTGCATCTCGCGTGCGCCATGACCAGCGACGAGCAGATCAGGCGCGGTGTGCATCGATCCTCCTGGCAACTCGAGATAAATATTGGCACCTTTATCGAAACCTACAATGCCAATTCAAAACCCTTCCGATAGATCAAATCCGCCAATAACACCCTCTCGGTCACCCGGCGCTTTAGTGCAAGAACCAGCATAATCAGCAGAATTTCAGAAACAGGACACTACAGTCGGGATACATTCTTTGAGATAGACGACGGCGGTAGCTGCAATTCTGATGGTGGTCAGGAATGTGTGAGCGCATCGGTCGTAGCGCGTTCCGATGTGCCGCCAATCTTTGAGTTTAGCGAGCATGTTCTCAATTTTGTGGCACAGTTTGTAGAGGGGCCTTGGCACATTCGATGCTGCGAGCCGTTCCGCCCCAACACTTCTCAGTGAAAATTAAAACACCAAGCAATTGCGCCACCCAGCCATAGCCCGTTGCCCCTGGAATATTCCGCCTTCGCCGTGGATGGCCAGCCGGATTTGATGATGCGGGTCTATAACCCCGCCACGGCTGAGGATGCGGCGCTGATCGCGGCGCATTGCACGATTAAGATATATGATGCATCATATTCAGACCAATGACCATCCTGAATGAATATGAGGCCGCCACGGCCGCCCAACGCCTCGGCCTGCCCGGCAGCGCCACGTTGCTGGCCAGTGAACGCGACCTGACCTTCAGACTGCGGACGCAGGCGTGTGATTATGTGCTGAAAATCTGCCATCCGGATGAGGATGCGCAGATGATCGCCCTGCAGCTTCGCGTACTGCGCCATCTTGAAGCCACCGTCCCCGCCTTGCCTGTGCCACGCGTAGCAGGAGCGGCCCGGTTGGAGTTTGCTGACAGGCAGGCGCGCGAAACCTATATTCTCAGCTGGCTGCCCGGCATGCCGCTGCATGATCATCCCGGCGGCACGGCGCAGGCTTTCGCACTAGGGCAAATGATGGCGGGGATGGCGCAAGCCCTCGCCAGCCTGAAACCGCCCGCGAAAGCGCCAGAACAGCTCTGGGATATTTACCGCGCCCTGGAAATTATCCCGAAACTGGAGGGCGCTGAACCTCATCACAGTGCCCTGGTTGAGCCGGTGCTGGAGGAATTCGCCACCATCACCAAACCTGGCCTGGACCGCCTGCCCGCTCAGCTAATCCACAACGACTTCAACCCGCATAATCTCTTCGTGGATAAGAGCAACCCAGCGCACGTAACCGGCGTGATCGATTTCGGGGACATTACCGTGGCCCCGCGCGTGAACGACCTCGCCGTCGCCCTCTCCTACCGCCTGCCGCACGCTTCTCTGCGCGCCACCATCCCTGACTGGTTGGCCGGGTATGAGAGCATTTCCCCACTATCCGATGCGGAGCAGGATTTGCTGCCGCGCCTCATCCGCGCCCGCATGGCTATGACCATCACCATCGCTTCCTGGCGGGCACGGCGCACGCCGGAAAATGCTGCCTACATTCTGCGCTATCGCGACGGGGCGGAACACTGCCTTGCCGCAGGCGAAGGTTTTTTCAATGATCTTTTCAAACGGACCAACCATGTCTGAAACCTTGCTTGCTCGCCGCCGCGAATCGCTCAGCCCATCCTATCGGCTGTTTTATGACGAGCCTTTGCGCCCGGTACGCGGCAAGGGCGTGTGGCTGTATGAGGAAGATGGAACAGCCTGCCTGGATGCATACAACAATGTCGTCCCCGCTGGGCATTGCCACCCGCGCATCGTGGCGGCTGTGGCGGCGCAGACGGCGCAGCTCAATACCCACACGCGCTATCTGCATCAGACGATCCTGGATTATGCCGAGGCGCTGCTTGCAACTTTTCCAGCCGCGCTGAACCGCGCCACGTTCACCTGCACGGGCAGCGAGGCCAATGATCTCGCCATCCGCGTCGCCCGTCACGTCACTGGCGGCACCGGCATCATCGTTACGGAAAACGCCTATCATGGCGTTACTCTGGCCACGGCGGAGATCTCTCCCTCGCTGGGGGCGAAGATGCCTTTGGGAGCGCATGTGCGTACCGTGCCCGCCCCGGCGGAGGGCATGGATTTCTCCGCCGCCGTGCGAGCCGCCATCAAGGATCTGCAACGCCACGGCATCAAACCCGCTCTGCTGGTGGTGGACACCATCTTCTCATCGGACGGCGTGTTTGCCGATCCGCCGGGCTTTCTGGCCACGGCGGCGGAAGCCATCCACGAGGCGGGCGGGCTGTTTCTGGCCGATGAAGTGCAGCCGGGCTTTGGGCGCACCGGCAGCGCCATGTGGGGTTTCGCCCGGCACGAGCTGATGCCGGACATGGTTTCGCTCGGCAAGCCCATGGGCAATGGCTACCCGGCGGCGGGGCTAGTGGCGCAAAGCCATGTCATCGATGCGTTCGGCCAGAACATCCGTTATTTCAATACGTTCGGTGGCAACCCGGTGGCCATGGCGGCGGCACTGGAAACATTGCGCGTGATCCAAGAGGAAAAGCTCATGGAAAATGCCGCCACCACCGGCGCCTACCTGATGGCGGGGCTGAAAGCCCGCCATCAGGTGCAGGCCGTGCGCGGCGATGGCCTCTTCATCGGCGCGGAGCTTGCGGATGGCGCCTTGGCCAGCCGCGTGGTGAATCACATGCGCGCGCATGGCGTACTCATTAGCGCCTCCGGCCCCGCCGGGAATGTGCTGAAAATCCGCCCGCCTCTGGTGTTCACGCCTGCCCATGCTGATATCCTGTTCTCCGCTTTGGACGGCGCCCTGGCGGATGGATGAACTCTCCCCCCTCACCCATGAAACGCTGAGCGAAACCGCCTATTCCACGCTGGCCGAGGCGCTCATTCAAGGCCGCTTCCAACCCGGCCAGCGCTTAAAAATCCGCGACCTAGCCGCCCAGCTCGGCACCAGCGTCACCCCAGTGCGCGATGCGATTCTGCGGCTGGTGCAAGATGAGGCGCTCAGCTTCCGCTCCGCCCGGGATATCCGCATCCCCGGCATGACGCTGCCCGAATATTTGGAAATCCGCGCCATTCGCTTAGCACTGGAGGGGCTTGCGGCGGCGGAGGCGGCTAGGCGCGCGCGCAGCACGGATATTGCCGGGCTTGAAGCACTGCTCGCCCGCCACGAAACCGCGATGAAGGCGCTAGACTGGCGGGAGGGGCTGCGCGCCAACCAGGAATTCCATTTCCGCCTCGCCGCCATTGCCCGTATGCCCATTCTGGCGGCGCAGCTCAGGCGGCTCTGGCTACGCATGGGTCCGTTGATCGCGCAGACTTATCTTGAAGGCGAGCGGGCGATGATCGAGCATCATTACCCAGTGCTGGACGCCTTGCGCGCGCATAACCCGAAAGCAGCCGAGCGGGCTATACAGGATGATATAACCAAAGGTGGGCAAGGCATTCTGGCCTCCGTCAGCGCCGCGCAAACCAAGGAGACCGACCACGGCTGAGGCAAAACCCGTTCTGCTGCTTACCGGTGCGAGCCGTGGCATCGGCCCGCTTCGGCCTTGAACCTAAAGTCAGGTATTCAAAATCCTGATCTAGAACCGGACCAACTGTTATCCCTTACTCCACAACTTCGCGCTCACGCTCCCCATGCGCCTCCACCAGCGCCAACAGCCCTTGGATAATCTGCATCGGCGTCGGCGCGCAGCCGGCTATCACCAAATCCACCGTCAGAAACGCATCCGCACCACCGGCCACGGCGGGGGAGCCTTTGAAAACACCACCATCCACCGCACAATCTCCCACCGCCACTACAAATACCGGATCGGGCATGGCCGCGCGGGCCTGCATCACCGCCTCGCGCATATTCACTCCGGCCACGCCGGTAATCAGCAGAATATCCGCATGGCGCGGGCTGGGCGTAAAGCTCAGCCCATATTGCGTGAGATCATAAACAAGGTTCTGGGTGGCACGCAGCTCCAGCTCGCAACCATTGCAGCTGCCTGCCGCCACATGGCGGATGCTTAAAGCCCGCCCTAGCTTGCGCTGCCCCGCCGCCTCCAGCCGGGCGCGCAGGGTGTTGGCGAGGTCCGCATTCGGAGCGATGGCCGGTGCGGCACGGGAGAGCAGATGCTGGGCAACGGTTTTCCAAACCATGCCCACACCATAAACCCTCCGCCTCGCGCCGGGAAAGCCTTACCGCGGCAGGAAGCCCACAATCCGTTCCGCCTCATCGGTAATCGGCCCGGCGATGGCTGCCGCCTTACGCGCCCCGACTTGCAGAATCCGGTCCAGCTCCGCCTTATCGGCCAGATACTCGCGTGTGCGCATAGCAATCGGCTCTACATGCGCCACCAGCGCCTCGGCCAGCGCGGTCTTGAACGGCCCAAAGCCCGCACCCGCGAACCGCGCCAGAATCGCCTCCTGGCTCTCACCGGACACAGCGGCGAAGATACCGAGCAGGTTGCGCGCCTCCGGCCGTTCCGCCAGCGCCCCCAGATTATCCGGTAGCGGCTCGGGATCCGTCTTGGCCTTGCGGATTTTCTGCGCAATCGCGTCCGCATCGTCCGTCATGTTGATACGGGACTGGTCGGACGGGTCGGATTTCGACATTTTCTTCGTCCCGTCCCTCAGGCTCATCACCCGCGCCGTCTCCTTCAGCACAAACGGCTCTATACGTGGGAAGAAGCTCACCCCGAAATCATGGTTGAATTTCTCGGCAATGTCGTTCGCCAGCTCAATATGCTGCAGTTGATCATCCCCCACCGGCACCTTGGTGGCGTGGTAGGCATGAATATCCGCGGCCATGAGGTTGGGGTACACAAACAACCCAGTGGAAACCTCTTCCTGGTTCTTGCCAGCCTTGTCCTTGAACTGCGTCATGCGCTTCAGCCAGCCCATGCGGGCTACACAGTTAAAAATCCATGCCAGCCGCGCATGGGCAGAGACCGCAGATTGATGGAATAGCACAGAGCGCTCAGGGTTAATCCCGCAGGCCAGCAGCAAGGCGGCCATGGTGTAGGTCTGTTCCCGCAAGGCGACAGGGTCCTGGAAGGTTGTGATGGCGTGCAGATCCACGAGGCAATAAATGCACTCATCCTCCCCGTCCTGCAGCGCCACCCAGTTGCGCAGCGCGCCGAGATAATTGCCAAGAGTCGCAATGCCGGTGGGCTGAATACCTGAGAAAATGCGGGCCATGTGTCGTCTGTCTCCGTTACGGGTGTGGGGTTAGCCGCCAAACGGGAAACAGACAACCAGGAATAAGAAACAGCACTGGCCCGTCACCCGCGGCGGCACTGCTGGAATGGAAAATCCCATGCCGCTCCTAAACGGAGCGCCACCAAGGCTGCTGGGCAGGGCAGGGGCTGTTCATCATGTGCGAAAGATTAAGCACCGACGCCGCCTCTGGCAAGTTGCCGCCCCCCTGCCTCTTGGCTAGGCTCTTCCCAACTAAGAGGATTTCCATGACAGACACCGCAAAACGCATCCTCTGCTTCGGCGACTCCCTCACCTGGGGCTGGGTGCCGGTACCAGACGGCGTGCCGTCCACCCGCTACCCATACGCCCAGCGTTGGACTGGCGCCATGGCCGCTGCACTGGGGGCTGACTATGAGATCATTGAGGAAGGACTGAACGGCCGCACCACCGCCGTCGCGGACCCTGTGGACCCCCGGCTGGACGGTTCAGCCTATCTGCCCAGCGCCCTGGCCAGCCATATGCCGCTGGACCTCACCATCATCATGCTCGGTACTAACGACGCCAAGCGCCTCTATAACCGCAGCGCTTACGAGATCGCTGTGGGGATGCAGAAGCTTGTCCTCCAGGTGCGCGGCTCGGCGGGCGGGGTGGGCACCGCCTATCCGGCACCGAAAGTGCTGGTCGTGGCACCGCCGCCGCTCGTTCCCTCGTGCGTGCCCTGGTTCACGCACATGATGGATGGCGGGCAAGAAAAATCCGCCGCGCTGGCCCAATTATATAAGGATATGGCGGCCTTCATGAAAGCCGAATTCTTCGATGCGGGCCGCGTGACCCAAACAGGCGGAATAGACGGCATCCATCTAACCGCCGCCAACAATGCCGCACTCGGGCAGGCTTTGGCCGGAAAGGTGAAGGAGATTCTGGGCTAATCCACCTAAGCCTTGCGCCTTCTGCGGCGCAGGAGGCCCAGAAATTCCCGCAGATCAAACGCCCGCAGCACGGCACCCGGCCCGAAATAAAACACGCCCCCCACCAGCACTAAAAGCAGGAATTGCGGAATGCTCGTCACCCCCTGCGGCAGAAAGCGCTGCACGCCCCACAAGGCGACAGCCATCACCGCCCCTGCGAGCAGAATTCGCGGTATCCGCCGGCGGCTCAGCGTATCAAAGTGGAAATGCCCGCGCCTATAGAGCAACGCAAACAGCCAGGCCGCATTGAAGGCGGAAGACAGCGAAGTCGCCAACGCCGGTCCTACCGCCTTCAACGGGTGCATGAACAACAGATTCAGCCCCAGATTCAACGCCACCGCCGCCATGCCAATCTTCAACGGCGTCACCGTGTCTCCCCGCGCGTAAAAACCTGGCGTCAAAATTTTAATCAGCGCGAACGCCGGCAGCCCGAGCGCGAAAGCTGCAAGGGAGTTCCCCGCCAGCACGGCGTTATGGGCAGTGAAGGCCCCGCGTACAAAAGCCACGTCCATCACCGCCTTCCCCGCCACTGAAAGCCCGATCGCCGCGGGCAAGGTCAGCATCAGCACAGATTCAAACGCGCGGTTGAGCGCGGTATTCGCCTCCACCTCCTCACCCAAAGCGATATTCTTGGTCACGGCGGGCAGCAACGCCGTACCCGCCGCCGTGGCAATCACCCCCAGAGGCAACTGGTTCACCCGGTCCGCGTAATACAAAATCGAAACCGACCCGGCGGGCAGCAACGTGCCGATAATAATGTCAATGGACACATTCAGCTGTGTCACCCCCGCTCCCACCAGCGCCGGGGCCATGCGCTTGAACATCTTTTTAATCCAGGGGGAGAATCGCAGCTTCGGCTTGGCAAAGCGCATCCCCGCCCGGCGGATAGCCCACAGCACCAGCGCCATCTGCGCAATGCCAGAGACCATCACACCCCAGGACAGCGCATAGCCAGGGTTGGCCATGTGCGGCGCCAGCCAGAGCATCGCCGCGATCATGAAGATGTTAAAAAGCATTGGCGCCGCCGCCGCCGCCGCAAACCGCCCCAGCGCATTCAGCACGCCCGAGAACAAGGCGGTCAGGCAAATAAAGAACAGATACGGGAACATGATCCGCGACATCGCCACCGCAAGATCAAATCGCCCGCCCTGCCCGTTAAAGCCCGGCGCCAGAACATAAAGCAACCAGGGCATGAACAGCTCGCCCAAAATGGTCAGCGCGCCAAGCCACACCGCCATCACTGCCGTCGCCTCCTCGGCGAATTCGGTGGCGGCACGCATCCCATCTTTGTGCAGAATCGTGGAGATTGAGGGTACGAAGGAGGCATTGAACGCGCCCTCGCCAAACAGCCGCCTGAACAAATTCGGCAACCGCAGTGCTACAAAAAACGCATCCGCCACCGGCCCTGTGCCAAGCACGGCGGCAATCAGAATATCCCGCGCGAAGCCGAGCACACGGCTCGCCATCGTCCATGCTCCAACAGTAAAGGCGCCGCGTATCATGCAGGCGCTCTTACTCAGTTCGGGAGAATGAAGCCATAGGCCGGATAGCGCGTGATGCCGAGCCCATGGGCAGGCTCGTACCACACCCGCACCATCGACCAGTTATTATTCCGGGAGACATCAATCACCGGCAAATGATGCTCAATCCGCCCCGGCAGCCAGTTGGCCTGCGTGACCAACACCTCCCGGCGGGAGCGCACGGCGGTCACCACGGCGACATGCCCGTCCACCATGTCGCCATGGCGCTTCAGCACCAGTACCGCCCCCACTCTGGGCCGGTGCGTGCGCGGATAAATCCCATCCGCCTCGCGCCACCACTCATAAGCATCGCCGCTCAGCCTGATACCAGACACATCCCGCGCATATGGCACGCAGGACAACCGGGTGGGTGTGCCGAAGTGAGACGGCGATTCCAGCCTTGGTCCGCCCGCACAGGCCCCCAAAGCCAGCGTCAACAGCAAGGCCGCGCCGCGCGCGCATGAGCGCAAATGAATCCAGTGACTTGCCTGTTTCATCACGCCTCTCACTCTGCCGGATCGCACGGCCGCGCCGCAAGCCCGCTTGATCCTGCGGGGCGCTGCGTCTAGCGTCCGCCCATGGCCGCACTCTCAATGCATTCGCCCGTCGGTGATCTCACCTTGTTCGCCGAGGAAGACGCTATTGTCGCCCTTGAATGGGGCTGGGGCAGCCTGCAGGAGCCCTCCGCCCTACTGCGCCAGGTCAAAGCTGCGCTGGACGCTTATTTCGATGGCGAAGCTCCCATCCCCACCGACCTGCCCCTGAACCCCGGCGGCACCGCCTATCGCCGCAAGGTCTGGGCCGCGCTGCGCGCAATCCCGCATGGGGAAACCCGGTCCTATGCCGCAATCGCGGCCATTGCAGGCGGGTCCGCCCGGTCCATCGGCGGCGCCAATGCTGCCAACCCCATCCCCATTCTCATCCCCTGCCACCGCGTCCTCGCCACCACCGGGCTTGGTGGCTATTCCGGCGGCGAGGGGCTGGAAACCAAACGTCTCCTGCTCGCGCTGGAGACCCGAACCAAGGCCAACTGCATATGAGCAAAGCCATCCGCATTCATGCCCATGGCGGGCCCGAGGTGCTGAAATGGGAACAAGTCCCCACGCCCCAACCCGGCCCGAACGAGGCTCTGATCCGGCATGAGGCGGTGGGGTTGAACTTCATCGATATTTATTTCCGCACCGGCCTCTACAAAGCCAACCTGCCCTCCACGCTGGGCATGGAAGGCGCTGGCGTGGTACTGGCTGTGGGCGAGAATGTGCAGAACGTCGCCCCTGGCGACCGCGTGGCCTATGCCGGAGGCCCGCTTGGCGCCTACAGCACGGAACGCGTCATCAATGCCGAGAAGCTGGTGAAACTGCCAGAGGGCATAGACACCAAAACCGCGGGCGCGATGATGCTTCAGGGCCTCACCGCCTATTTCCTGCTCCACCGCACCTTCAAAGTGCAGGCGGGCCAGACCATCCTGGTCCACGCGGCGGCTGGCGGGGTGGGGCTTATTCTCTGCCAATGGGCCAAACATCTGGGGGCGAATGTCATCGGCGTCGTCTCCTCCGAAGCCAAGGCCGAAATCGCCAGGGGCAACGGGGCGGCGCATGTGATTGTCGGCCACACTAATCTAGCCGCCGAGGTCAAACAGATTACCAGCGGCGCCATGGTGCCCGTGGTGTATGATAGCGTTGGCAAAGATACCTTCAACGCTAGCCTCGACAGCCTCGCCCCGCTCGGGCTGATGGTCAGCTTCGGCAACGCCTCCGGCCCAATCCCGCCCTTTGACATCGCCACCTTGTCCACCAAAGGCAGCCTTTTCCTCACCCGCCCTGGTTTCTCCACCTATATGTCTACCGCGCAGGACATCTCCACCGGCTCCACTGCATTATTTAGCGCGGTGTTGTCCGGCGCGCTTCATATCAGCGTGAATCAAAGTTTCCCGCTGGAGGACGCCGCCACCGCCCACACCGCGCTGGAAGCCCGGAAAACCACCGGCAGCACCGTTCTGATCCCCTGAGGCCCATGCGGCGGCGCATGGCAAACGGGCTGCCGCTCTATGGCGCAGCGGCGGTGGGACTAGCGGTTCTCCGCCCGCTCACCATCCTCTTCATCGACCAGCCCGTGACTTTGTCCTGGGTGCATCACCAAACGCTACGGCCTTTGTTTCAAGCCTGCGCCGCGCGGTCTCTGCTGACTTTGCCCGGTACGGGGCTCATCCTGCTCTGGGCCCTGTCGCGCCATCTGCGCGGCCAACCGGCACTGGATTGGCTCTGGCTCGCCTTGGCGACGCCGGTGGCCACGGCCGCCAAGGACGAGCTGAAATGGATGATCGGCCGCCCCTGGCCCTGGAGCTGGCTGAAATACAGCCTCTACAGCTTCCATCCCTTCGCGCAGAGCATCCGTTACGGATCCTTCCCCTCGGGCCACACCGGCTACTCCGCCGCGCCGCTTGGCGTGCTCTGGGCCTTGCGACCCCGCTGGCGCCCGCTCTGGGCGGGCTTGCTGCTAGTCATGCCCGGCCAGGTCTGCGCGGACTACCATTTCCTCAGCGATGTTCCGGCCGGGCTGCTCACCGGCGGTTTTTGCGCCTGGGGCACTCTGGCCTTGATGGAGCAACATTGTGGCTGAACCCCGCCTGACCAGCCGCCATTTCATTCCGCTTTTCATCACCCAGGCACTCGGCGCGCTGAATGATAATCTGTTCAAGAACGCGCTAGTGGTGTTGGCCTTGTTCAACCTCTCCACCCGTCAGGCCGCCGCCCTCTCGGCCTTGTCCGGCGGGCTGTTCCTGCTGCCTTACATCCTGGTTTCCGCCCCCGCCGGACAACTGGCCGACGCGCACGACAAAGCTAGGCTGATGCTATGGACCAAATATTGGGAGCTGGGGCTGATGCTCCTGGCGCTCATCGGCTTTCTCACCGGCCATTTCGGCTTTCTGCTGGCGGTACTGGCCGGGCTGGGACTGCAAGCCGCGTTTTTCTCACCTTTGAAATACGGTATCCTGCCCGAACTTTTCTCGGGCGACAGGCTGGTCTGCGGCAATGGCGCCATTGAAGCCGGAACCTTCGCGGGCATCGTGCTCGGAACCGTGGTGGGCGGCGTGTTGATCCTGCTGCCGCACGGGCGATTTCTGGCCCCGCTGGCAGCCATTCTGCTCGCCCTGGCGGGAATTCTCAGCGCCCGGAACATCCCCGCCACACCCCCCGCGGCGCCAGGACTCAAACCGGACTGGAATTTATGGCGCGCCAACATCCAGCTGCTGCGGATCGCCGCCGCCAACCGGCCGGTCTGGTTCGCCTGCTGGAGCATCTCATGGTTCTGGGCGCTGGGCGCCACCGTGCTGGCGGCTTTTCCTGTTCTGGCCAAGGCCCGGCTCCATGCGGACGGCCATGTGGTCACGCTGTTGCTGGGTGTTTTCGCAGTGGGGGTTGGCATCGGGGCGCTGGTGGCCGGGCGCGTGGTGCATGGTCGGCATTTGCTCCGCATGACCCTGCCCGCCGGGCTGGGCATGAGCCTGTTCATCGCGGATTTCGCCATCACCGCCGCGCATCTCACCGTGCCGGATGTGCCAACCTTGCTCGCCCGCCTCGCGGGCTGGCATGCGCTGATCGACCTCGCTTTAACCGCCATTTGCGGCGGGCTGTTCTCCGTGCCCTTTTATGTGCTGCTGCAAGGCCGCGCCGCCACGGCGGAGCGCGCGCGGATGGTCAGCGCCAATAACGTGCTTAACGCCGCCGCCACATTGGCCGCGGGCGGCATAGAGGCCGTGGCCTACGCCAAGGGCACCAGCCCCGGCACCGTCCTGCTCATCGCCGCCTGTCTGAATCTGGCGGTCATGGGTTGGATCTGGCGCACGGCCCTAGGGCTTAACCGAGCGCGACGGTAAATTCCGCCTCGGTTTTCTGCCTTATCTCATCCACCGTCACATCCGGCGCGTGCTCAATCAGCACCAGCCCCTCGCCCTTTTTCACCTCAAACACGCCAAGATCAGTGATGATCTTACTCACCACCTCCTTACCCGTCAGCGGCAAGGTGCATTCCTTCAAGATCTTCGGCTCCCCCTTGGCCGTGTGTTCCATCAGAATCACCACGCGCGGCACACCGGCCACCAGATCCATCGCCCCACCCATGCCCTTCACCATCTTGCCGGGCACCATCCAGTTGGCGAGGTCACCGCTCTCCGCCACCTGCAAGGCGCCAAGAATCGAAATATCGATATGCCCGCCACGGATCATTGCAAAACTCTGCGCGGAATCGAAAAAGCTGGTGGTCGG
>NZ_FQVJ01000075.1 GCF_900129125.1 Acidocella aminolytica 101 = DSM 11237
TCGTCACCAATCTGGCGCGGTGCCCCGGGGCGGGGCTCATCGTACAGCCCATCCAGACCATCGCGAGCAAACCGATTGCGCCACACGCCAGCGGTATGGGCGCAGACATTCAGCTTCGTCGCAATATCCTTGTTGGTTAGACCGTCCGCCGCGGCAAGCACGATGCGGGCACGTAATGCCAGCGACTGTGGCGCTCCATGCTTGCGGATCAGAGCCGTCAGGGCAGCTTCCTCAGCATCATCCAACATGACAGCAACCGCACGACCCTTCGACATCCTAGCCTCCCCAAGTTTAAGGTTTAGCCAGAATGTAGACTACTTTCCGATCAGGACACTAACGAGTTGTTCCCTACCAAAGTTCGTGCAACTGCCGTTGGCCTGTGCACAGGAACAAGCCGCATCGGTGCAGCCATCGGCACTTTCGCAACCCCCTTGGCGTTAACCAATCTGGGTCTTTCTAATACTATGTGGATTGCCACGGGAGTGGCGCTGGTCGGGGCAACAGCGAGCTACTTCATGGCACCGGAAACGAATGGAAAAGCCCTCGAAGAGGCTGCAGGATTATAAGGTCCCATTGTGTCTACGCACTTATATACTAACGAAACATGACGATATCTTTCGGAGCCTTCGAAGGGTGCGGTTAATGTAATCAGAGGTACAGACGCGCATAACGGTGATTAAGAATGATGGAAACGTATCGGTTTGTATTGAAATGCCATCGCTTTTCCTTTCAATCGTCCCTCAGTAAGCCAGAGCCGATGGGCCTGCCGCCTAGACCTCGTCGCATAGAATATGGAGGACATAGAAATGAATAGTCCTGTCTTCACTCCAACTGTTGATGTGCTCCCGTTCCGCCGTTTACCCGATCAGGTGCTGAAGCTCGATCGCATGGGAGCCGCTCATCCTACGCGTTTGTCCTTCCTGCGTCAGCTACTCCGTAGGATTGAGGCCGAAGGCTGGCGCTTCGACAATCCCCTTTGGGATATAGATGACAAAGGTGTCGGTCGCGCCATCTATCGGGCGATCGGCCCGGTGCGTACCTACAGCCTGGTTGCCTTCCCACAGCATCTGCCTGACGAAATGCGATCTGATCGTGTCATTGCAACCGCCTGGGACGCAACCTTCGTGCTGTTTGATGGTGATCCCAGCCCGGAAGATATTACCCGTTTAGAGGCAAACGTCCCATTGCAGGAGGCTGGACGAATCACGCAGCGCGAATTGTCACTCAGCCGGGCAAACCGCTCGGTCCGGCTTTTTGCCCATGTGGTCGAGCGATTATCGCAGGGCATACAGCCAGATCAAGCAAAGATAGATGCTGTTGGCTACCTCATGCGTACAACAGCCGTTTATGGTGCGGGCAAATTCGGTGCCGCAGACCGCTCGGTGATTGCCGACCGTGAGGAGTTGCGTGGCCCGTTCCAGGCCGAAATGCTGAGCGTATGGCTGATCCGAAGCTTTTGCGCCGATCTTGTCGAGCATCTGGCTGCCGCAAAGGGGGGGGCCAAGGCCGTGAGGCTGGATAGGGCTATCCGTCGTACCCTGGGGGTGGGTAATTCAACTGGTCTGGGCATGGCCCCCTTTCTTGTCCGTCATCCCGTGCTGTTGAACAACTGGATGCTGGCTCGCGAGGAGGCTCTTGCCAGGGTCCGCGCCCAGACGAATGCGAAGGAAGAATGTGTTCGGGGGCTTCATGATGCCTTGGCGGAAGCGCAGCGGAACGTAACGTTGTGGAGATCTGAACATCCAATCCAGATCTCCAGGCTTTCTGATCTTCGCGCCGATCTGACTCAGATCGCGGAAAAATTAAACTCTTGGCCCCAGCGGGGGGCAAATCCCTGGGATGATCTCTGGCGATGGGGTGAATCGTCGCTAACGCTCGAGGGACAAGAGGCACTTCTGGCGCTGATGCTCGAGCCTCACGGCGAGCTGATCGACAATCTGGGTAACACCATGTCTGCCGAGGAGTCCATAGCCATGCGCATAGATGGTGCGATGACAATCGGTAACTTAAGGCGTGCTATTTGCGACCAATTTCAATGGGCACTAGAGATTGACTTTGCCGATCCAGAAAATACAGCACGCTTCTGGTATGTCTCCGAAGAAAAGCTTGAGCCCAGGCTCGGCGACCGCCATTGCGAGGAGGGCGCCGCGCTGGAGCAACCCCTCTGTATTGCCCGGTTGGTCAAGGACTTACACGAGGCACTGCAAAAGGTTGATGACGGCATCCATGTGGCGGCCTTTCTGATGCGCTGTCCCGAACATCGCTATGCGGTCCGTCGAGTTCAGATCTCTATCGATCATCCCTTCGCCGAAGTGCATGACAATCTTATTAAGGCGGACATGCTGCCGATCGACCTGATGCGCTGTAAGTTGGCTTTCTTCGGTGCAAGCCGTTTTGATCCACGTTCGGACAAATGGGTTCGTATCAGCCTGTTTCAGGATACGCCTTATCCCGACGAATTCTTGGGAAGAAATTCGGCATGACTGTAATCGATGCTCACGCCCCCACCATGTCGGCTACCCGCTATGTAGAATGCCCCGGGCAGCAGACGCGGCTATCGCGCAACGAAGTGGAAATGCTGTGCCTGAAAGCCGCGCGTGGTGCCGGCATGCCCTGGGGCCTGGCGGAGGAGGCGGGCCTTGCCGCGGGTTGGCTGGCCGCGCGTGGTGTGCACGGCGCATCCGTTCTCTTGGCGCATTTGACCACGCGAGCCGAAAGCAGCGATGCAATTTCTATTGAGGGCCGTGTTTGGTCGTCGCAGTCCGGCGGCGGGCTTTGCCCTATAATTGTTGGGGTAGCACTGGACGATCACGCCGGGCTTGAAGAAGGTGTCGGATCAGGTCCGGTCACGATCATGACCTTACGTTATCCAGGCCTTGTCACGCCCCATGTTGCACGTCTGGCCCGCGCCTTGAAGACCGCGCTTGTCCTTAACTGGGACCGTGGTGCTATGCAGATTTCAGCAACTGGTGAGGTCGATCGTACCGAGCTGCTTGCGCTCATCCAAGTTCCAATGACCCGGCTCATTGTGCGTCCTTGCGATCCGATGATGCAAGCCATAAAGGCAAGCAGCTTCACTCCGGCGGACATCTGTCCTCTCACGTCGCACACGCTTGCTGGTTTGAATGCCTTGGCAATGCGAACAACCGTCCCCGCATCCGAGCAATCGCGGCGCGATGCAGGCGCCTCCGTCACCGACAACGACTGAATTCAAAGGAAGAACACATGACATTGACGCACATTAATCCGGGCCCGCGCATGAGCGAGGCCGTCATCGTCGGCGATATCGTCTTTTTTGCCGGGCAGGTTCCAGACGACTTGACCGCTGATATCACCACCCAGACTCAACAGGTTCTAGCGAAGGTGGATGCGGCGCTGGCGCGCATCGGCGGCAGTAGAGCCGATATCGCCTCGGTACAGATATGGTTGGCGGACATAACGGATTTCGAGGGCATGAATGCGGTTTGGGACGATTGGTTCCGTCGTGTTCATCCACCCGCCCGTGCAACTGGTAGCGTCAATCTTGCGCGCAAGGGGATGCGGGTCGAGATGATCGTAATCGCCCGTACGCCAGACAGATCCTGATTGAGTTTCTGTCATTAGCGGGCTGACGCCGGCATAATCGACGAAGAGTTTTTCACCACCGGCGTGGCTTTGCCGCATGGTGACCGAGAGCTTGCCTTCCCAAGCCCGGTACAGCTCGCAGAACCGGGAATAGCGATAGCCGTCCGGCACCGCGGCGATGTATTCGTCCCACAAAATCGCAAGCGTGACGTGCTTGCGCTTGAGTTCACGGTGCATCCACGCCCAGTCCGGTTCGGCACGCTGCCGATGCCCCTGCTTCTTCCCGGCATTCTTGTACAGCCGGGCTTCAAGGACGCTGTCGGTGACATCATCACCCAGCGGCCACGCCAGCCCCGAAGCGGTAAACCGCCTCAATGTCTCGCGCACCGTCGAGGGCACTACGCCCGTCAGCCGGGCAACCTGGTGCTTCGACGCCCCCTCGTGAACCAAACGCAAAATCTCGCGCACATGGCGCATGCAAACCTTCCCCGCCGGCATCAATCCCCTCCTCGGCAACAACCAAAGAGGCGAACCTAAACTCAGCCAGCGAGGATGACCTCACCCCCGTCTACCCGGGCGAGAATATCCCGGAATCGGGGGGCGAGGATTTGTCGGAACCAATGGGCGACAATTTCTCGGAATAGGGGGGCGACATCATCCCGGAATCAATGGGCGCCTTGCTCCGGAATCACCAGCCAGCGCTCGTGAAACGCGCTACGCGGGCGCGCGGGGCCCTCCTGTTCGCTACCTGGACAAGCAACACCATGCCGCTGAGGGGTCCTTTTTGGGCTCTGACTCACTTTTGCTGCAGGCGATGCTCATGCGCCGACTACGCGCGCCTGAAGCAGGTCAAGTTTCGCGCGCCCATACATCTGTCGCTTGATAAGTTTGAGGCGCGTGATTTGCCCCTCAGTCTGTCCGTTCGACCATGGTGAGACGATCGCGTTTCTGACAGCCGTCTGGTCCTTTTCGACGCCACTGGCGAATGACCCGATGAGGCTGCCTTTGGCAATCGCCAGCCAGTCAGCGAGCTTTGCCGCTGATCTTGAGCGGATCATGGATTGGAAGTCCCCAATCGCTTTGCGCGCCGCGACCAATTCAGGGACGCTTGCCTCGATGACTGCCACCAGGATCGCTTCGGATTTAGCAAGCCCATCCCGTGCCGAGGTCATCAGGCGGGCAATGACCTTGGCGGAGGGTGTGCGTGCAAATCCACTTTGATTGGCCTTTTCAGCGAGGCGCCG
>NZ_FQVJ01000078.1 GCF_900129125.1 Acidocella aminolytica 101 = DSM 11237
CCTTCAAACGCACCGCTGTGGATAATAAGGTCACCGCCTACGGCAAAGGCGTTCTTGGTGTCACCTGTATGCGCTTGATTGGCATAGGTGAAGTCATAAACGCCAGCATTGCCGGTGATGGTGGTCTGCTTCAGCGCGTCCTGCAGGCTTTGCGCGTGCGCCGGGGTGGCAAGGCCCGCAAGCGGCAGCATGCCGGTACCTATAACTCCAACCGTACGGAAAACTCTCTTTGATTTAGCCGAAAAAAAATCGATTAGCATTCGTAAACCTCCCATTTTTTGATCACTTTTTATCGGGCTACATATTCGTCACACATCTTGAACTGGTGGTAAGGTATTTTTTCGACGAAAGCTTAACTTTGCCGCCACATAGATATTCTAGCTAACGCAATTTTGTGAATTCACGTCGATCATAGCATTTTATACAAATGGCACATCTAGTTCGCTGTTTCGGTAAATCCTTACACTATCGCGAGGTTGTAGGATTAAGCTCCGAGATAACCCTATATTGCTATGGCACATCATCCCAAGAACCCGGCGTAACTTGTCCATTCCATAAATACGACTTGGATGTACCCAGCCCAAAAATGAGTGGTATCGTTATCGACCAATTCACCCCCATATAGGCATATGTCAGAGCATAATTCATGTTTGGAAACAGACTGCCAATCAGCTTCACCATTAGTGAAGCGATGACAATGCTGAGTGATACATAAAACAGACAGGCGATAATGCCTCCGTACGGCATTTTGATTAGTCGGAATGGCCAGTTTTGAGTTAAGATCGGCAATCCATAATTAATGCCACAACCAACCATGAAAAATAAAAGCCACTGATTGTTCGATGTGAAATATCCCATATGCCAGAAGGCAGAGACGCCAGCGTGCTTTATATCCCAAAAGCCGAGCGCACTCGAAGTAGAGATACAGAAGAGAACAATTGAGAACAGAATGGCCATTTGTGTCACCGCTTTTCCTGGTTGTTCCATGCCGCGTGTAAGGTAGGGCAACAATGTTGTTGCGGAACCAACTTCCAGAAATGGAAACCACCAAGCCGGAACCCATCTCATGCTGGTTGAGCAGATGACATAAGTAAGACCTAAGATTAAGACCAACAAAACGAAGAATTTTCGCGACGGATTTAGCGTTGCTACAATCCAGTTTTCGCCAGCAAAGCTGAAAAAGGCGAGAAGAAAAAATATGTTGCCAACGATAGGAAAAATCCAATTGGCCCCAAGTCCAAACCAATAGATTGCTTTTGCAGAAAGGAGGCCCAGTACCCATGATGAAGCAAGGGTTATGACTTGTCTATTTGTTGTGTTATTTATTGTGTTGAACGGGAAACCATCTGAAACAACGAATAATATCGCCCACCAGAGCGAAAGAACCTGCCAAGTAACATTGTCTAACCAGAAATTATCCTGGATTTGTGTGCCAACCCATGGACCAATTGGCCACCGAAGCACGATAAGATTTATGATATAACAGGATAGGATTGTTAAACTGTAAATAATAAAGATGTTCCGAAGCGCCTCGGATGGTCCGTATTTTATGACCTCTGGTCCCATTACGTTAGCGCTCATTTGTACTCCTCCCTATGTTCTGAGTTTGGTTGTTGGGTACTAAGTGATTGCAAGCATTCGCGTTATTAGCTGTTGTTTTTGTAGGTCAAATCTCTCGTGGACTGTCGAGACTGGTGCGGTATCGACAAGGCCGCATGTCGCCCCGGTAAGGAGAGGCGCTGGAGCAGATACGTTTCGACATCAAGTCGAACATAAGCATAGTATGGCCGTGGTAAGCCTTCAATTGTTTCCTCCTATTCGTCTGGTCGCTGCGAGACAATCAGATGCAAGCGTCGTGCCAGCCTCGAATTGGCCTAAATCCTTGCGAGATTACTCAAGGCAACACCACAGTGTGGCGCCCTATTGTGGCGTGGAGTGTTGCATTGAGAGGTTCCGGGTTTCCTGGGACGCAATCTGTTTGAGATGGTGCGCTTCCTTGATTAACTGAGCTTCCATCGCATGGAGATGCACGCCGCCAATCTTCGCCAGAAGATCAAGTGCAGCCAACTGGTCTAGAACCGCTTCTGACAGAGCCGCCTTGTCAGCGTCGATAAGCCAGTAACAAGATTCTCGGCTATGGGGGTGTGAACTGCGCTGTCAGGATGGTTGCCGAAACCCAGGGAGGATTATTGGACACCGTGGTCTGCGATCGCTCGATTGCGGGCAAGAGTGGCTGTACCGGCGAAACGCTGAGCAAATAGGTAAAGTAGACTCAGCGTGATCTTGGCCCGCACCCTGGGCCAAGATGCGAAAAAACGAGCGCATTAAGGATGCCTCTGAACAAGCTGCCGGTTCAATGACACCTTGTCCAATTAGGGCTGTGCGACTGATTTCAGGCTGCTTGGCCGGGCTGATTTCCGCCCTCACCCCTTTTTGCGAGAAGGACGGATGGGGGACTAACCTGAATTTTGTGCGCTGACGTGGTAGCTACTTGAATAGGAGATCCACGTATGAGCATCGACAAAGACCTCTTGGATCAGCTGATGGCTGGGCGTTCGCCGGGTGATCGGTTTGGCAAGACCGGCATCTTGGCGGAGCTGACAAAGGCGCTGGCGGAACAGGCGCTGAGCACGGAGCGGATATCCATCTTGATGATGAGCGGGCCGGGAAGGCTCCTGAGGGGCACAACCAACCGCCTAATCAGCGAAACGGCAGCAGCGAGAAGACCGTGACCACGGATAGCGGCTAGGTTGTGCTGGATATTCCAAGGGATCGGAACGGCCCGTTCGACCCGATGTTAATTGCCAAGTATCAGCGCCGCTTCCCTGGGTTCGACCGCAAGATCATCAGCATGTACGCCCTGGGCATGACAACCCGGGAAATCCCGGGGCAAATCGAAGAAATTTATGGCGTCGAAGCCTCGTTCCGCCTGATTTCCGCGATTACCGACGCGGTGATGGAGGAGGTCACCGCCTGGCGGAACCGCCCCCTGGCCCCCCTGATATCTGATCGTCTTCATGGACCCGATCCGGGTCAACATCCGTACCAACGGAGCCGTTGCGAACAAGGCGGTCTTTCGTGACCCTTGCGGTCCTGCCGGACGGCACGCGGGATGTTCTGGGGCAGTGGTTCCAGGCTAATGAGTGAGTGATGTTTCGGGGCAAGGTCCCGAACGATTTACGCAACCGGGGTGCCCAGGACATCCTGATCGCCGCCGTCGATGGATTGAAAGGTTTCCAACAGGCCACTGAGGCAGCCATTCCCCAGACCCTGATTCAAACCTGCATCGTTCATTTGCTGCGCCATTCCATGAATTTTTCCGGCTACAAGGACCGCAAGGCTGTTGCCGCTGCGCTCAAGGCGATCTAAACGGCGGTGGACGCTGATGAGGCCGAGCCTGCCCTGGCGACGTTCGAAAAAAGTGATCTGGCCAAGCGATACCCGACAATCGCACAGAGTTGGCGCCGTACCAGGAATGAGGTCATCCCGTTCCTCGACTATCCGCCGGAGGTGCGCAGGGTGATTTATACCACGAATTCTATTGAGGCGCTGAACGCGAAGGTCCGCCGTGCTTGTCCGAATTCGCAGCCACTTCCCAAGTGACGAGGCAGCAGCGAAATTGATCTACCTGGCCTTGAATGTTGCATCCACTGAGTGGAAGCACTCGGTGCGCGAATGGCATGCTATCAGAAGCCAGCTAGCAATCATGTTCGAAGATCGCTTCCCAAGGGCCTAACAAAACGCGTCAGGCGCAAAATTCCAAACAGTCTTAACCGAGCGCGACGGTAAATTCCGCCTCGGTTTTCTGCCTTATCTCATCCACCGTCACATCCGGCGCGTGCTCAATCAGCACCAGCCCCTCGCCCTTTTTCACCTCAAACACGCCAAGATCAGTGATGATCTTACTCACCACCTCCTTACCCGTCAGCGGCAAGGTGCATTCCTTCAAGATCTTCGGCTCCCCCTTGGCCGTGTGTTCCATCAGAATCACCACGCGCGGCACACCGGCCACCAGATCCATCGCCCCACCCATGCCCTTCACCATCTTGCCGGGCACCATCCAGTTGGCGAGGTCACCGCTCTCCGCCACCTGCAAGGCGCCAAGAATCGAAATATCGATATGCCCGCCACGGATCATTGCAAAACTCTGCGCGGAATCGAAAAAGCTGGTGGTCGG
>NZ_FQVJ01000079.1 GCF_900129125.1 Acidocella aminolytica 101 = DSM 11237
TATCTGCCCGCCGGGCGGCGTGAGGGGCGTTATTGGCTGGTGGGAGACGTTCATAACACGCCGGGGCGGTCCTTGTTTGTCCGCCTGACCGGCGGCGTCACGGGCAAGGGGGCTGCTGGGCGCTGGCAAGAATATGTTGCTTAGCGTGTTATGTTGCGGAATTCCGGACCATGCCTTTTGGCCTGACATGACCTCAGATCGCCGCAACATAATCTCCTGCGTCACAAGGATTTGAGGAAGGCCATGAGGTCTTTATCGTTTTTCCATGACCGGCCGAGTTGAGGCTGCCCCACCTCGCAGAGTGCCACAGCTTGGGCTTTGAGTGTTATGTCGATCTCTGCATAGATATTGGTGGTGCTGATCGAGACATGGCCGAGCCAGGCGCGGACGGTATTGATGTCGACGCCGGCAAGGACGAGGTGGCAGGCTGTCGTATGCCGGATCACATGCGGGGTTATCGTTCTACCAGCTAACGCCGGCACCCGGGCGGCACAACGTTCGATCAGCCGATAGACGCCAAAGCGCGTGAAAGGCGTTCCAAGCCTGCTCACGAAGACCGCATTTTCGGCCGCGCGGCCGAGCACTCGTTGGGCCAGCACGGCTTTTGTCTCCGGCCAAAGCGGGCACTGGCGTGTCTTGCCACCTTTTCCATGCAAGGTGACCAGATCATGCCCCCTGTTGCCGTGCTCAAGCTGTAGATCACGCACCTTCAATTGCGTGGCCTCGGAGACGCGCGCCCCGGTATTGTAAAGAAAGAGCAGCAGCGCATATTCGT
Organism: Acidocella aminolytica 101 = DSM 11237; assembly: GCF_900129125.1. Lineage (GTDB taxonomy): Bacteria > Pseudomonadota > Alphaproteobacteria > Acetobacterales > Acetobacteraceae > Acidocella > Acidocella aminolytica. The sequence continues at coordinate 776 of NZ_FQVJ01000079.1, forward strand.
CACGCCCCCTCGGCGTCTTCCGGTCAGGCACGGCGAGCATGGCCTCCATTTCTGGCCTAGCCAACCAGCCGACCGGCTGCTGCATGGATTTTTTGGATGCGATGGCCCGGATATGGCCGCACCATTCGATATGGGCTGGGTCCCGGCTGCCGATGAAACGGGCAAACGCCCTGATGGCGGCAAGGCGCTGGTTACGGGTCCGGGCGGAACATCCCCGGTCCTCCTCCAGATGTGCCAGGAACTGCAGCACATGCTGGGTTGAGAGATCGCGCACAGCCAGCCGGTCCACGGGCTTGCGCAATTTGCGGCTGATGAACGGCAGCAGCAAAGAGAATGTATCCCGATAGCTGGAGCGCGTGTTCCGCGCCAGGTTGCGCTCGGTGACGATATGTTCGGACAGGAAGCGCCGCAGCCATGGGCCGAGGGTTACGAGATCATGCATCCTGGCCTCCATGCGCATAGCATGCAAATCGCAATGATGCCTGCTGCAGCAGCTCCGGCGTCATCGTCAGGTAGATTTTGGTGCCTTCTAGATCGGCATGGCCGAGATAGGTGGACAGTACGGGCAGCAATCTCTGCACATCCGCGCCCTGTCGATACCATGCTGTGAGGCTGTGGACCGCGAAACTGTGCCGGAAATCATGCAGCCTGGGGAACAGCCGGCCACCCGCTCTGCCATGGACACCGGTGATGCGCCGTAAGGCATCGAATGCCGCCTGAACGGTGCTGCTTGCAAGCCGCGTTCCGTCCCGATTTGCGAGCAGGAAGGATTCCTCATCTGACGCTGCCACGCCAGGGCGGCGCAGAGACATATAATCCGCCAATATTGACGCCAGGTGTGGTCCGAGCGGAACCAGCCGGCTTTTATAAAACTTGGTGGCACGTATTGTCAGGACGGCTGCTGGCAGTTCGACATCCGCCAGCGTGAGACTCATCGCTTCGCCGGCGCGCAACCCGGCGCCATACAACAGCAGCAAAAGCATCCGGAATGTATCGGCATCCAGCTGCACTGCACCCGCGCGGCTGGCTTCTATGGTGTCGCGGTCGAACAGCCTCCGCAGTTCGTCACGCGCATAAATATGCGGCGGCGTCCGGGTTGGCGGCCTCGGCTCGTTGTCCGGCATTGGTGAGGCGCTTGCATGGCCGCGGCCGATCGCATGACGCCAAAATCCGGCCAGCGCGTGATATTTGTTCTCACGCAGCCGCGTCAGCTGCCCATTGCCAGTTAAAAAAGAAAGGATATGCGCCGTGGTGACGGCATCGCATGCGGCATCGCCGTCGGCATATCTCAGAAAGCGACGCAGGATGCTTGCGCTGCCGATGAACTTCGCACCATGCGCCTGCCGGAGGGCAATGTATTGTTCGATGGCTTCTCGCAGTGTCATGCCAACCCCTCCAAATCGAGAGCCGCCACCTCGCGTAGCGCAGCGAGGTTGACCTTGGCGTAAATTGCCGTGGAGGATGGATCCCGGTGCCCCAGAAAATCCCCGATTACCTTCATCGATATGCCCTGGTCTAGGAGATGCTGGGCTGCGGCGTGCCGCAGCGCATGGGGGCCTCGCCGCCCGGCGATAATGCCAATATTTGCGAGGCGACTGGCGACGATCCCGCTCAGGGATTTTCTGTCGAGCGGCCGTATCGGCGCACATGATGTGAAGAAGAGGCTGCGCCCGAAGCCGGTTGGCCGGGCATTCCGCACGTAGCTCAGAATGGCCTGGCCGACGCTTTGCGTCAGCGGCCACAAATGGGTCCGGCCAGGCTTCGGGCAGCGCACACGGAGCCGCTCATTCTCCCAATCCAGATCGTCCAGTTGCAGGCCGGCGACTTCTCCCGCCCTCAGTCCGTAAGCGATAAACAGCATCAGAACCGCGCGGTCGCGTTTGTCGACCGGACGGTCGCCCTGGACCGAAGCCAGCAGACGCAAGACATCCTCGCGCGGCAAACCCTTCGGTATCGTCTCATCGGCCATGAACCCCGGTACCATGATGCCCGCGGCTAATCCCGACCGACACCAGCCGCGCGCTTCGGCAAATATAAAGAATGCCTTCAGACGCTGGGCGTAATCATGTATCGTCCGGCGGCTCCAACATCCGCGTTTGCGCTCCGCCATAATGGCGGCATCTACGTCCACCATCCGAAGGATGCTCAGCGTGATGCCGCGCTCCGCCAGCCAGATAAAGAAATGATCGGCGGCCCGGCGGTAGCTTTGAATTGTTGCCTCGGACAAACCGCGTTCTGCGCGCAGCCACCCTTCAAAAATGGTAGCTTCGGCATGGTGCGGGTGGCAGGAGGTCACGGGTTCATCGAGCCATCCCAGGAAACGGAGCCACTGTATCCCGAAGCTTACGAACCGCTCGTACACTTTGAGCGAGGCCGCCCGCTTACATCTACGTTCCTTCGGCCGTGCCCAGATTGCGGCTGCAGCCTCGACTTGCAGAACGGTCACCGTGCTGCCTTCCTGCAGATCCAACAGCCGGATCAGGCTCAGTTGAGCATTGGCAGCCCTGCGCAAGGTGCTCCGGCGAGCCCCGAGCCTTTGGAGACATCGCAGATAATGGGCTCGCTGCTCGGCGAGCGGCGCCGTCTGATATTTTTTGACGAATGCCGGAATGACAAAGAGTTCTTCAAACATGGTCGTGTCTCCTTGATGGTGGAGACGCAATCATGCCGATCTGGCGCCGTTGGGAAATTATGTTGACTGCCGGTTAGCCAGTTGGCGGGCCGGCTACCAATGACGGGCACTCCGCAACATAATACGCTAAGCAACATATTCCTGCCAGCGCCCCGCTGCGCCCTTGCCCGTGCCACCGCCGGTCAGGCGGACAAACAAGGACCGCCCCGGCGTGTTATGAACGTCTCCCACCAGCCAATAACGCCCCTCACGCCGCCCGGCGGGCAGATAATACCGGCACACTGCCTCGGCTTGCCGTGCCAGCATCTGTGCCAGCTCGGCCGCCGGCATGGAAAAATCAGGCTTGGGCATCGTTGCCCCTCCATCGCTACAGATTGCCCATCAATTCAGGTTCGTATTCG
>NZ_FQVJ01000081.1 GCF_900129125.1 Acidocella aminolytica 101 = DSM 11237
TATCTGCCCGCCGGGCGGCGTGAGGGGCGTTATTGGCTGGTGGGAGACGTTCATAACACGCCGGGGCGGTCCTTGTTTGTCCGCCTGACCGGCGGTGGCACGGGCAAGGGCGCAGCGGGGCGCTGGCAGGAATATGTTGCTTAGCGTATTATGTTGCGGAGTGCCCGTCATTGGTAGCCGGCCCGCCAACTGGCTAACCGGCAGTCAACATAATTTCCCAACGGCGCCAGATCGGCATGATTGCGTCTCCACCATCAAGGAGACACGACCATGTTTGAAGAACTCTTTGTCATTCCGGCATTCGTCAAAAAATATCAGACGGCGCCGCTCGCCGAGCAGCGAGCCCATTATCTGCGATGTCTCCAAAGGCTCGGGGCTCGCCGGAGCACCTTGCGCAGGGCTGCCAATGCTCAACTGAGCCTGATCCGGCTGTTGGATCTGCAGGAAGGCAGCACGGTGACCGTTCTGCAAGTCGAGGCTGCAGCCGCAATCTGGGCACGGCCGAAGGAACGTAGATGTAAGCGGGCGGCCTCGCTCAAAGTGTACGAGCGGTTCGTAAGCTTCGGGATACAGTGGCTCCGTTTCCTGGGATGGCTCGATGAACCCGTGACCTCCTGCCACCCGCACCATGCCGAAGCTACCATTTTTGAAGGGTGGCTGCGCGCAGAACGCGGTTTGTCCGAGGCAACAATTCAAAGCTACCGCCGGGCCGCCGATCATTTCTTTATCTGGCTGGCGGAGCGCGGCATCACGCTGAGCATCCTTCGGATGGTGGACGTAGATGCCGCCATTATGGCGGAGCGCAAACGCGGATGTTGGAGCCGCCGGACGATACATGATTACGCCCAGCGTCTGAAGGCATTCTTTATATTTGCCGAAGCGCGCGGCTGGTGTCGGTCGGGATTAGCCGCGGGCATCATGGTACCGGGGTTCATGGCCGATGAGACGATACCGAAGGGTTTGCCGCGCGAGGATGTCTTGCGTCTGCTGGCTTCGGTCCAGGGCGACCGTCCGGTCGACAAACGCGACCGCGCGGTTCTGATGCTGTTTATCGCTTACGGACTGAGGGCGGGAGAAGTCGCCGGCCTGCAACTGGACGATCTGGATTGGGAGAATGAGCGGCTCCGTGTGCGCTGCCCGAAGCCTGGCCGGACCCATTTGTGGCCGCTGACGCAAAGCGTCGGCCAGGCCATTCTGAGCTACGTGCGGAATGCCCGGCCAACCGGCTTCGGGCGCAGCCTCTTCTTCACATCATGTGCGCCGATACGGCCGCTCGACAGAAAATCCCTGAGCGGGATCGTCGCCAGTCGCCTCGCAAATATTGGCATTATCGCCGGGCGGCGAGGCCCCCATGCGCTGCGGCACGCCGCAGCCCAGCATCTCCTAGACCAGGGCATATCGATGAAGGTAATCGGGGATTTTCTGGGGCACCGGGATCCATCCTCCACGGCAATTTACGCCAAGGTCAACCTCGCTGCGCTACGCGAGGTGGCGGCTCTCGATTTGGAGGGGTTGGCATGACACTGCGAGAAGCCATCGAACAATACATTGCCCTCCGGCAGGCGCATGGTGCGAAGTTCATCGGCAGCGCAAGCATCCTGCGTCGCTTTCTGAGATATGCCGACGGCGATGCCGCATGCGATGCCGTCACCACGGCGCATATCCTTTCTTTTTTAACTGGCAATGGGCAGCTGACGCGGCTGCGTGAGAACAAATATCACGCGCTGGCCGGATTTTGGCGTCATGCGATCGGCCGCGGCCATGCAAGCGCCTCACCAATGCCGGACAACGAGCCGAGGCCGCCAACCCGGACGCCGCCGCATATTTATGCGCGTGACGAACTGCGGAGGCTGTTCGACCGCGACACCATAGAAGCCAGCCGCGCGGGTGCAGTGCAGCTGGATGCCGATACATTCCGGATGCTTTTGCTGCTGTTGTATGGCGCCGGGTTGCGCGCCGGCGAAGCGATGAGTCTCACGCTGGCGGATGTCGAACTGCCAGCAGCCGTCCTGACAATACGTGCCACCAAGTTTTATAAAAGCCGGCTGGTTCCGCTCGGACCACACCTGGCGTCAATATTGGCGGATTATATGTCTCTGCGCCGCCCTGGCGTGGCAGCGTCAGATGAGGAATCCTTCCTGCTCGCAAATCGGGACGGAACGCGGCTTGCAAGCAGCACCGTTCAGGCGGCATTCGATGCCTTACGGCGCATCACCGGTGTCCATGGCAGAGCGGGTGGCCGGCTGTTCCCCAGGCTGCATGATTTCCGGCACAGTTTCGCGGTCCACAGCCTCACAGCATGGTATCGACAGGGCGCGGATGTGCAGAGATTGCTGCCCGTACTGTCCACCTATCTCGGCCATGCCGATCTAGAAGGCACCAAAATCTACCTGACGATGACGCCGGAGCTGCTGCAGCAGGCATCATTGCGATTTGCATGCTATGCGCATGGAGGCCAGGATGCATGATCTCGTAACCCTCGGCCCATGGCTGCGGCGCTTCCTGTCCGAACATATCGTCACCGAGCGCAACCTGGCGCGGAACACGCGCTCCAGCTATCGGGATACATTCTCTTTGCTGCTGCCGTTCATCAGCCGCAAATTGCGCAAGCCCGTGGACCGGCTGGCTGTGCGCGATCTCTCAACCCAGCATGTGCTGCAGTTCCTGGCACATCTGGAGGAGGACCGGGGATGTTCCGCCCGGACCCGTAACCAGCGCCTTGCCGCCATCAGGGCGTTTGCCCGTTTCATCGGCAGCCGGGACCCAGCCCATATCGAATGGTGCGGCCATATCCGGGCCATCGCATCCAAAAAATCCATGCAGCAGCCGGTCGGCTGGTTGGCTAGGCCAGAAATGGAGGCCATGCTCGCCGTGCCTGACCGGAAGACGCCGAGGGGGCGTGACGAATATGCGCTGCTGCTCTTTCTTTACAATACCGGGGCGCGCGTCTCCGAGGCCACGCAATTGAAGGTGCGTGATCTACAGCTTGAGCACGGCAACAGGGGGCATGATCTGGTCACCTTGCATGGAAAAGGTGGCAAGACACGCCAGTGCCCGCTTTGGCCGGAGACAAAAGCCGTGCTGGCCCAACGAGTGCTCGGCCGCGCGGCCGAAAATGCGGTCTTCGTGAGCAGGCTTGGAACGCCTTTCACGCGCTTTGGCGTCTATCGGCTGATCGAACGTTGTGCCGCCCGGGTGCCGGCGTTAGCTGGTAGAACGATAACCCCGCATGTGATCCGGCATACGACAGCCTGCCACCTCGTCCTTGCCGGCGTCGACATCAATACCGTCCGCGCCTGGCTCGGCCATGTCTCGATCAGCACCACCAATATCTATGCAGAGATCGACATAACACTCAAAGCCCAAGCTGTGGCACTCTGCGAGGTGGGGCAGCCTCAACTCGGCCGGTCATGGAAAAACGATAAAGACCTCATGGCCTTCCTCAAATCCTTGTGACGCAGGAGATTATGTTGCGGCGATCTGAGGTCATGTCAGGCCAAAAGGCATGGTCCGGAATTCCGCAACATAACACGCTAAGCAACATATTCTTGC
>NZ_FQVJ01000083.1 GCF_900129125.1 Acidocella aminolytica 101 = DSM 11237
TTGCAACGGGAGAGCCGTCCATAGATATAAAATGACGCGTCGCTCATGCCGTGTTCACGGCACAATTCGGCCACAGGCACACCGCCCTCCGCCTGACGCAAAATCGAAAGAATCTGCGCTTCGCTGTATTTCGACTGTTTCATCCAAATCTCCTCAAGCAAAATGCCGAGAAAATTCTACTTATCAATCCCCTTAATATCAGGGGGGATTACCCAGGAGCTTCTGGAGATCGAGGTTCGCGGCAAGCGCGGTGTCGGGCATTGCAAGAGCATGCCGGGGGCGGTGCGGGTTTATCAGCGGCTGCTGGCGCGGGCCAAGCCGGTGCAGGCTGAATCCCGCCGGGAGCGGCAGCACCGGCGCAGGACTGGCGGGGACGCACCTGTCTCGTCCGCGCTCGAATATCCGGGGGCGACTGATCTGGTCTTCCCGGGCAATCACATCAAGCTGTTCAACAATCTGCTGGCGCGCACCGGATTGAAGCTGGACCGGGATGGCAAGGCCCGGACCGCGTATAGTTTGCGCCATACCTATATCTGCATGCGGCTGATGGAAGGGGCGGATATCTATCAGGTTGCCAAGAACTGCCGTACCTCCGTCGAGATGATCGAAAAGCATTATGCGATCCATCTGAAGAACACGCTTGACGCCACCGCCATCAATGTCATGCGCAAGCGGGCCGGGAAAGCGAAGCCAAAAGCCAGTGCGGGGAAGGGCGCAAGGAAGGCGGGAGAGAGCAGTGCGAAATTGGATGGGGCGGATTAGAACTGGGCGGAACTGACGGAAAGTCGGGTGCAGGCCCGGCAAAATAGCGATCCGCTTGGCGGATCGCCAAGAAGCGCACCCCTTGCGGGTGCGCAATCAGGGGCTTGGCCCCGGGGGAAGCCTTGGGCTGATGCTCAGCGTGAGATGAAATTCACGGACTCTTCGAAAATCTCAAGTAAAATGCAGCAAACAGAAGAGCGATGCCGACATTCACCATCAACCGCTCCCAGAAACGCTGCCGGAAGAACAGCACATCCACACTCCCCGTCCGTTCTCTACCCACTGTCCAACTCGGGCATGACGTAAAGAACGACAGAAATATGCCGTGACTTCTCAATCACCTGAACTCTGGTGGGTCGGGCTTGCGGCCAGCCTGCCGGGCCAGTTAAACCAAGCCCACACAGTGTGTCGCGAACGCATACAGCAAGACGCTATTGGAGGATCATACTGGCTGACGCGCGTTTAGATCTGCCGCATGGCAGGAGCACCGCTTTGAGGGCGGTGGAATGGCCGCCGATCGCCTCGCAATCAACGCCCCAGGAAGGCTCTCATGTGGATTGCCGCATCCGAACCTGCATCACCGGCTGTCTTATGCTCTGGCAGCGCTGATATCGCCTGCTGGAGGCGCTTGATGTGCGTCGCCGGGTCCGCACCGGATGTCGGCAATCTCGACGCGGCCTTGCCCAGCGCCGCCTGCAGCCCGTTTGGCGGCAGCTGCGCCGCATTCGCCAGTTCGTCGTTGCCCGGTATGGGCGGGGTGACGGAAATGGATACTGGACCAGGATTTACCGGAACGTCAGAGAGGTAATCCACGAGTGAAGGGGCGGAGGCCGTCCGCGGGGTCAAAGGCCCGTTATGCAGCCCGAAAACATCCTGCAATGTTCTAAAAATGCTCGTGTGGTCAAAGGGTATTAAACCATCTGGCCGAATGATTTGGCCAACAGAGACATAGGGCGAGACGATAACGGCAGGCACACGGACCCCATAGCCATCAAACTGATATCCGTCCGGAAAAGGGCCGCCGGGTGACACCGCCGGCCCTGGGAAGACATGGTCATAGCAACCGCCATGTTCGTCATAGGTGATGATAAGCAGCGTATTCTCCCATCCTGGTCTGAGCTGCTGCCGGTTTGGTGGACACGAGGATAAGATCGTGACCAATGAACCGGAGGGCGAAAATGGCGAAACGAAAATTTGGAGCTGAGTTCAAAACTGAAGCTGTAAAGCTGGTTACGGAGCGGGGCGTATCAGTGGCGCAGGCGGCCCGTGACCTGGATTTGGCGGAGAGCGTGTTGCGCCGCTGGATGCGTGAATTGGCGGCGGCGCCTGCGACGGCCTTCCCAGGCCATGGCCAGCAACGGGCCGATCTGGCTGAGATCGCGGCTCTCAAAAAGGAGGTCGCCAAGCTCAAGGCGGAGCGTGATATCCTAAAAAAGGCTGCAGCATTCTTCGCGAGGGAGTCGACATGAAGTTCGCCTTCATCGCGAAGCACCGGCATATCTGGCCGGTGAGCTGGATGTGCAATGCTCTTGAGGTATCGCGTTCCGGCTTCCATGCTTGGCTCAACCGACCAGCCTGTGAACGGGCTGTGCACGATGAGAAACTGGCGTCGGCAATTGGCACGAGCTTCAAGGCCAGTGACCGGACCTATGGCGCGCGCCGCGTGTGGCGTGATGTACTCGAGGTGGGCTTGGCCTGTGGCCTGCACCGGGTTGAACGGCTGATGCGCGAGAACGGCTTCCGGGCCCGCCCGAAGCGGCGGGCCAAGCCGAAGGACGAGGGCGAACGTGCTGTGATCGCCGATAATATCCTTGATCGGGAGTTTTCCGCCGCCCGGCCAAACCAGAAATGGCTGGCTGATTTTACCTATAGTGATTCCCATTAACAACGTTACGCGCTAAACTCTGTCATCTTTAATGGGT
>NZ_FQVJ01000072.1:2500-5888 GCF_900129125.1 Acidocella aminolytica 101 = DSM 11237
ATGCGCGTATTGATCGTAAGGTCATTCCGAGCCTCTTGTGTTGGGTTGTCTGACCCGTGGAGAGCGTGAGCTTGAAGCGAAACACGAGATGGTTTGAGTGTTCAGTGCATGTGTGTGATCTCATCTGCCAAATCAGTCAAACGCTGTTGGAGGATCGGTTCATTCGTTGAAGTTTGGTTTACTGGCTGTTCCTAGCGGTTGGTAAGCTTGATGGAGAAAGGATCGGAAATCTGATGGATGGTTCCTGTTTATGGTGGGTAGCACGCAAGAGTTTGTTCAATACTCTTGTTGTGTGGTGAGGAGAATTGAACGACAAAAGGGCATTCGGTGGATGCCTTGGCACCAGGAGGCGATGAAGGACGTGGCACGCTGCGAAAAGCCATGGGGAGCCGCGAGCAGGCTTTGATCCATGGACATCCGAATGGGGAAACCCCCTCGTAAGAGGATCTGTAACTGAATACATAGGTTGCGGAGGCGAACCCGGGGAACTGAAACATCTCAGTACCTGGAGGAAAAGACATCAATTGAGATTCCGCTAGTAGTGGCGAGCGAACGCGGAGCAGGCCAGTGCCTCAAGTGACGTTAGCAGAACGGTCTGGAAAGTCCGGCAATATGGGTGATAGCCCCGTATGCGAAGGCAACATTTGAGGACTTGAGTAAGGCGGGGCACGTGAAACCCTGTCTGAACATGGGGGGACCATCCTCCAAGCCTAAATACTCCCTGGTGACCGATAGTGAACAAGTACCGTGAGGGAAAGGTGAAAAGCACCCCGACAAGGGGAGTGAAAGAGACCTGAAACCGGATGCCTACAAGCAGTCGGAGCACCTTTTGGTGTGACGGCGTACCTTTTGTATAATGGGTCAGCGAGTTTCTGTTCGCGGCAAGCTTAAGCCGGTAGGCGTAGGCGCAGCGAAAGCGAGTCTGAATAGGGCATTCAGTCGCGGGCAGAAGACCCGAAACCAAGTGATCTAGCCATGGCCAGGCTGAAGGTGGGGTAACACCCACTGGAGGGCCGAACCCACGCCTGTTGAAAAAGTCGGGGATGAGCTGTGGCTAGGGGTGAAAGGCCAATCAAACTTGGAGATAGCTGGTTCTCCGCGAAATCTATTGAGGTAGATCGTCGTATGTATACCCTGGGGGGTAGAGCACTGGATGGGCTAGGGGGTCCCAAAGACTTACCAAACCTAACCAAACTCCGAATACCCAGGAGCTTTGTACGGCAGACAGACGGTGGGTGCTAAGGTCCATCGTCGAGAGGGAAACAGCCCAGACCACCAGCTAAGGTCCCCAAATTATGGCTAAGTGGGAAAGGATGTGGGAATTCCAAAACAACCAGGAGGTTGGCTTAGAAGCAGCCATCCTTTAAAGAAAGCGTAATAGCTCACTGGTCTAATAGAAATCCTGCGCCGAAAATGTAACGGGGCTCAAGCCATATACCGAAGCTGTGGGCGTGCTTTGCACGCGGTAGCGGAGCGTTCTGTAGGCCTGCGAAGGGATACGCGTGAGCGGTCCTGGAGGTATCAGAAGTGCGAATGCTGACATGAGTAGCGACAAACAGAGTGAGAAACTCTGTCGCCGAAAGTCCAAGGGTTCCTGCGCAAGGTTAATCCGCGCAGGGTGAGCCGGCCCCTAAGGCGAGGGCGAAAGCCGTAGTCGATGGGAATCAGGTGAATATTCCTGAGCCTGCTAGAAGTGACGAATGCAAGATGTTGTCAGGTCTTATTGGATTGATCTGGCTTTTTGAGCATTCCAGGAAATAGCTCTAGCATATAGACCGTACCCGAAACCGACACAGGTGGACTGGTAGAGTATACCAAGGCGCTTGAGAGAACTATGCTGAAGGAACTAGGCAAATTACTCGCGTAACTTCGGGATAAGCGAGACCCAATCGTGGGCAACCATGGTTGGGTGGCACAAAAGAGGGGGTAGCGACTGTTTAGTAAAAACACAGGGCTGTGCGAAGTCGAGAGACGACGTATACGGTCTGACGCCTGCCCGGTGCCGGAAGGTTAAGAGGAGGTGTGCAAGCACTGAATTGAAGCCCCGGTAAACGGCGGCCGTAACTATAACGGTCCTAAGGTAGCGAAATTCCTTGTCGGGTAAGTTCCGACCTGCACGAATGGCGTAACGACTTCCCCACTGTCTCCAGCGTAGGCTCAGCGAAATTGAATTCCCCGTGAAGATGCGGGGTACCCGCGGTCAGACGGAAAGACCCTATGAACCTTTACTGCAACTTTGCAGTGGCATTAGGAGAATGCTGTGTAGGATAGGCGGGAGGCATCGAACCCGGGGCGCTAGCTCCGGTGGAGCCAACCTTGAAATACCGCCCTGAATTCTTCTGATGTCTAACCGAATCCCGTTATCCGGGATCGGGACCCTGCATGGTGGGCAGTTTGACTGGGGCGGTCGCCTCCCAAAAAGTAACGGAGGCGCGCGATGGTGGGCTCAAGCCGGTCGGACATCGGCTGTTGAGTGCAATGGCATAAGCCCGCCTGACTGCGAGAGTGACAGCTCGAGCAGAGACGAAAGTCGGCCATAGTGATCCGGTGGTTCCGCATGGAAGGGCCATCGCTCAACGGATAAAAGGTACTCTAGGGATAACAGGCTGATCTCCCCCAAGAGTCCACATCGACGGGGAGGTTTGGCACCTCGATGTCGGCTCATCACATCCTGGGGCTGGAGCAGGTCCCAAGGGTTCGGCTGTTCGCCGATTAAAGTGGTACGTGAGCTGGGTTTAGAACGTCGTGAGACAGTTCGGTCCCTATCTGCCGTGGGTGTTGGAGGCTTGAGAGGATCTGTCCCTAGTACGAGAGGACCGGGATGGACGTACCTCTGGTGTACCGGTTGTCGCGCCAGCGGCACAGCCGGGTAGCTAAGTACGGAAAAGATAACCGCTGAAAGCATCTAAGCGGGAAACTTACCTCAAAACTAGGCCTCCCTGAGGGTCGTGAAAGACCATCACGTCGATAGGCCGGGTGTGGAAGCAAGGTAACTTGCGAAGCTAACCGGTACTAATCACCCGATAGAGTTCAAAATCTCCTCACCAACCCCATAAGCAGCAATCATCCATCCAAAAAATTGCTGAAATCACACACATAAAACGCACCAAAACCATTCACCCAGATAAATCATATTGATAGGCTGGATGACCTGGTGGCTTTGGCGGGGAGCCTACACCCGATCCCATCCCGAACTCGGACGTGAAAATCCCCAGCGCCCATGGTACTGTGTCTTAAGGCACGGGAGAGTAGGTCGCCGCCAGGTCTTCCAGCCTATCAATAAAACATAATAACCGCCCCAAAATGCCAAATAGGCAAAGTAAGGGCGGTAAAATCAATGACGCGGGGTGGAGCAGCCCGGTAGCTCGTCAGGCTCATAACCTGAAGG
>NZ_FQVJ01000084.1 GCF_900129125.1 Acidocella aminolytica 101 = DSM 11237
AACATGACAGCAACCGCACGACCCTTCGACATCCTAGCCTCCCCAAGTTTAAGGTTTAGCCAGAATGTAGACTACTTTCCGATCAGGACACTAGGGCGAAGTTCCATAGTGAGAAGCCAGAGAATTTTGTCTCCCCGGCGGAGCGTGGGGCGCGCGTATAGTCTAGCGTTATGGTGCGGAAGCCCACCCAGGCGAATAGCCCCTTCATGAAGCGCTGACGCTCCGGGAGAGCTTTCAATGCGTCCACAACTGTGCGATCCATAAGCCTAAAGTCGCCGACATTTTCGGGGATCTTAGTCTTCGAAAGCTTGTTGTGGAGGCTATAAAACCAAGATGCTGTCCTGCGTTTTAATATTCCGTCAGAAGAACGATTGACGCGCCGCGCTAGTACCACTTCGGCGCCCATTCGCCAAGCATGCACCATGTCGACGATCAGTTCGGGGGGATCCTGCAGATCTGCGTCTATAGGTATAACTGCTTCACCCTTGGCAGCGTCGATGCCAGCAGTTAGTGCCGCCTCCTTGCCAAAATTCCGCGAAAACTCTAGCACTCGAAAGCGTATATCAGTCTGGGCTAAGGCTACGAGCTTGAGCAGTGTGCTGTCTTTGCTACCATCATCAACGCAAACGATTTCCCAGCGCGAATCCGGTACTGCCTCCAGTACCGGTAGAATGGCATCGGCGAATGGCTGGATCGCCGCAGCTTCGTTATAAAACGGGACGACGAGGGAGAGCGTATTGGTCATTAACGTAATAAAAGGCGATTTCATTGCTATTGGCAAGAGACCGGCGACTTATCACCATAAACCGCGCCAAGGATGGGGACTAATGCCTATTTTTACGACTAGGAGTTTGTCCCTGTAACAGCTAAGGCATCTCTGAATAAATCGCCTTGAAGGGCAATTGCGGCATTCCCTAAACTCTGTTTTTTGCGGTACAGGGGGGCATGCGTCAGTCGAGCTTTGCCGGAGTTGGCTTTGAGCGTTACGGCAAGACGACGCGGCGTGCGGCATTTTTGGCGGAGATGGAGCAGGTCATCCCCTGGGGCGATCTCTACGCGTTGATTGAGCCTGTGTACCCGAAGGCCGGGAAGGGCCGCCGGCCTGTTGGGCTTGAGCGGATGTTGCGCATTCACTTTCTCCAGCACTGGTTCAACCTGTCTGACCCCGCGGTTGAAGAAGCGCTTTACGAAACGGCCTCGATGCGCCGTTTTGTTGGTATTGACCTGGGTCAGGAGCCTGTCCCCGACGAGACGACGGTCTGCAAATTCCGCCACTTGCTGGAGGCGCACGATTTCGGGCGGGTGCTGTTTGAGCAGGTTCATACTCACCTTGAAGCGCGCGGGATCAGGATATCCACGGGCACGATCGTAGACGCGACGATTATTGCGGCACCGTCTTCGACCAAGAATGCGCCCGGCCGGCGCGATCCGGAGATGCACCAGACCCGCAAAGGACAGCAATGGTATTTCGGCATGAAGGCGCATGTGGGCGTGGACAGCAAAACCAAGATCATTCACGCGGTGGTGGCGACGGCGGCGAACGTGCATGACAGCGCGGTTCTGGGCGATCTGCTGCATGGCGAGGAAACCCGCGTCTGGGGCGATCAAGCTTACCGCGGCCAGCGCGACGTCATTCGCGAACATGCGCCGCGCGCCAAGGACTTCACCAACCGGCGCTACCGGCATCGCGGCATGGTGGACGAGGCACAAAAGGCACGAAACCGCACCAAGTCTCGGGTGCGGGCCAAGGTCGAGCACTGTTTCGCGGTGATCAAGGGCGTGTTTGGGTTCACCAAGCTGCGTTATCGAGGGCTGGAGAAGAACGCCCAGCGCTTGTTTGTGGCCTGCTCGTTGGCCAACTTGTTCATGATCCGAAGACGGTTGATGCCCGCCTGATTGGCCAAGCCGCAAAAATGCGGCGGTTCAATGCCCTCAGAAGGAAACATAAAAAAAGGCCGTCAGCCAAAACGTCGCCAATGACGTCCCGCTAAACGAAGAAATGTCCCAGATCCAAAATCAAACCTTATTCAGAGATGCCCTAAATTAGGCTCGACGCGACGCGGTTCTGGATGGTTTTCTGGTTTCATGAGCAAAGTGTTTCGTCCCTGGAAGACTGAAGAGGTTTGGCTGTTTCCGCCTTCGGTAGCGGACTTCGTCCCTGCGGGTCATCCGGCCCATCTGATCCGCGATCTGGTTAGCGACAAGCCTGATCTTTCCGCGATCATGGGAGCCTACACGGAGGTGAAGGGCTATCCGCCTTATCATCCGGCGATGATGGTCGCGCTGCTGCTGTACGTCTATCGCAGCGGTGTTTATTCGTCGCGCCGGATTGCGCTCGGTTGCGAGGAGCGTCTGGATTTCCAGGCGGTGACGGCACTCAACCAGCCGGACTTCCGGACCATCAGCGAATTCCGCCTCCGCCACCTTGCTGCGTTGGCTGGCCTGTTCGTGCAGGTGCTGGCGTTGTGCCGCAAGACGGGCCTGGCTCGGTTGGAGCATGTCGCTGTCGACGGCAGCAAGATCAAAGCCAACGCCTCCAACAAGCACAAGGCGATGAGCTACGCCCGCGTGGTCGAGGCCGAGGCTGAACTCACCCGCGAGGTGGACGCGTGGCTGGTGCGCGCGGCAACCGAGGATGCGGCCGAAGA
>NZ_FQVJ01000026.1 GCF_900129125.1 Acidocella aminolytica 101 = DSM 11237
TTACAGTACAGCTTTCACCTGCAAGCCGAAGACCCATGCATTGGGGATATGGGTGTAGGAGAACGTGCCTGGATCCATCACATATTGCATATTCGGATGGATAGTCAGCCAGGGCGTGGCGCGGAAGCCATAGCCAAATTCAAGAACGCCTTCGCCTGTGGACAGGTTGGTTAAAGTCCCGTTTGACGCTGCTTCCTTCGCGTCCACGGCACGCTTGTTGAGAATGGCGCGGACATAGCCTAGATCGATAAAGTCATTCGGCCGTGAGGCGAAGGGGCCTTGCGCGATCAACCCGCCCAGCACGGAACCTTGGAACAATGCTGTGGTCGGATCGGAATAAGAGACCATGGCAATGGCAACCAACCCCCTCTTCGGTGTACCGAAATTCACCAGCATCTGATGGCCGATGGCATAAAAGCCATAGCGCCCGCTCTGCATGTCAGAGCTGTTGGTGACGGAAGCCGCATCGCTGGTATCGTAATAAGCGCCAACCTTGTACTCGCCAGGCAAGCCGCCCAGCGTCATCTTGTACCCGGCCTCAACGGGGATCAGCGCGCCGGTGGAGCCGGACATACTGATCTTCAGGCCATTATTCTTCTCGTAATAGCCGGGGTTCACATCATACACGCCGGTTTCGAGATAGAGAGATGGCACTGGCGTAATCTTGATCCGCCCGCCCCATTTTCCTGTGGGGTAATCCGACCAGCCGGAAGACGCTGGCAGGTTCTGCGCATGCGCGCAGAAGCCAACGTTCTGGAAGTCGCAGCCATCCTCGATCTCGCCAAAGTCGTTACCCATCGGCGCGAATCCCACCTTGGTGTTGACCACGCCATGGTCGAAATTCTGCTCATAAGAGAGCTCGGTGAGGCGTAGCGTTTCACCCGCGCCGTAAACTTCCTGCACCGCTAGACGGTTGCCGATGAAGTCCGACGAGACAGAGCGACCCTGACGCTGGTTGAAGGCAATATGCAGCGTTCCCCCCTGCAGCCCAAACAGTTTACCCATATCAAGGTTCACGCCAAAGCCAAGCTGCTGCGCATAGCCATTGCCCTGCCGCTTGCCGCCGGAAAAGGCGTCCGCAAAATTGCCGTCATAGAACCCTTTGAAGGTCAAACCGGCATCTTCAAGCTTCGTCCGACCGCCATTCCAGTTCCCCGTCATCGTCGGACGTGTCAGAAAACTGTCAATAAAAGAACTCTGCGCGTGGGCAACTGACGCAAAACCCAAAGCTGTTATGCCACTTAGAAGTAATTGCTGTAGTCTTTTATTATTCATAAGATTTCCTCCCATTGTGCCGATATTTTGAGGTCACGCCTCTCCTGTCCGGGTGCCAAGCCTGGCACCCGGCGCATCTCATTCAGAAAATTAGTCGCTTCAGCTACGCAGCGTCAGCATGCACTACGCCAAGAAGCTTCGCCTGTAGCGCTTCGTCTGCGGCCAACGCCTCTGAAGATCCTTCATAGGCAACCTGACCATTAACCAGCACTACGGCACGGTCTACAATCGACAAGACCGATTCCGCGTGATGCTCTACGATAATCAAGCTCGCCTTGCTGCGCAGCTTTACAACCGCTTCCATCACTTCCTTCACCACTGAGGGGGCCAAGCCTTCAAATGGTTCGTCGAGAAGAATGATACGGCTTGGAACCATCAGCGCCCTGGCCACTGCCACCATCTGCCGCTCCCCTCCGGACAAAGCCGAAGCTCGAGACCGTGACAGCACTTTTAATTTTGGAAACAGCTCATACACGTCTTCCAAAGATGCTCCCCCTGGACGCATGGCCAAACGTAGATTCTCCAGAACCGTGAGGTTCGGGAACAAACGCCGCCCTTCAGGCACCAGGGAAAGCCCGCGCCGGTTGATCTCAAACGGCTTACGGCCTGTAATGTCCTTGCCGTCGAGTAGAATCTCACCGCCGCTGATATCTACACTGCCCATCAGGCTGTTCAGCGTCGTGGTCTTACCCACACCGTTACGACCCAGAATGGCGACTGCCTCGCCTTCGCGTACCGTGAAACTGACGCCATCAATAATCACGCTGCCTGCATAGCCCGCCGTGAGGTTTTTTACTTCCAGGACCGGTTTGCCGATTTTGGCCTGCTCCATTGGGTGAATTTCATGCGCAGCTTCCTTCTCGGCCCCCAGATACGCATCGATCACAGCAGGATTTGCAGCAACTTCAGCCGGCTTTCCATCCGCAATCAGGGCCCCTTGATGCAACACAGTAATTCGGTCAGACAGCGTCAACACGCGATCCATATCATGCTCTATCAAAAGTACCGCATGCGCGTCGGCCAAGCGGCGGATCAAAGCACCGACTACCTGCCGGTCCGCCTGCGCAAGCCCGGCCAGCGGCTCGTCCAGCAGCAACAGCTTCGCATCTGTCGCTAGGGAAATTGCAATCTCAAGAAGTCTTTGCTCGCCATGCGACAGATTTGAACATATTTCCGCTGCCCTTTGATCAAGCCCAACGGCTGCCAGCAAGGTCCAGGTCCGTGCATTGATCTGATCGATCTTGTATGCATCGTGAAAATACTGAATTGGACTCAACTTATGCCTGCGCTGCACGGCAATACGGACATTTTCAAACGCCGTTAGATTCTTGAATACACTTACAATCTGAAATGAACGACTCAGCCCCATCCTTACCCGCTGGTACGGCTTCAGTGCCGTAATTTCCTTTCCGGCAAAGTTGATCTGTCCTTCAGTTGGCTTAAGCAACCCCGTTAGAAGATTAAAAAAAGTGGTCTTTCCTGCGCCATTCGGACCAATAAAGCTGTGCAGTTGGCACGGCATTACATCAAGATCTATATTGCGAGCTGTATAAAGCGAACCAAATCGGTTGGTAAGGTTACGTACTGTCAAAACAGGTACATTCATGTCCACACCTTTAAAGCTCGGCTGATAAGGAGCAATCACCTCCGGACGGTTTGGAATTTCATTACGAGTCAGCGTCCATCGTGACTTTCCAATCAAACGCTGCACCATTCCTTGAATGCCTTCAGGTGAAGCAAGAGCAAACCCCATGATAATCGGCGCAAAGATCAGCCACCAATTCGCGGTCAGCAAGGAGAGCCTGTCCTGAAGTGTAATGAAGACGATAGCACCCCAAAGTGGCCCCAAAAACTGGTGTACGCCTCCTAGGACCGTCATCAGCAGAGCATCACCTGCGTGCTCCCAGCCCAGATTGTCCGCATACGCTCCTTGCAGCAACAGCGCCAGCAACCCCCCGGCAATCCCCACCACTACACCGCACAAGCAAAACGCAACCAGCTTGAGGTGCCCGGTGTTATAACCCAGGCAGGACATACGCTGTTCATTATCCCGCAACGCCTGTAAGGCCCTGCCGAACGGCGCATGTGCTAGACGCCACAACAGACCAACCACAGCCACAGCAAGACAAACTGTAAAAATGTAAAGCCGTAAAGGCGTTGTCAGCACGGAAAGCGGGACATTCTGTAAGCCATTCTCACCGCCGGTAACAGCCGTCCATTTAAAAGCAACCTCAAATGCAATCTGTGAAGCTGCGAGAGTCAGCAATGAAAAATACAAACCACGGCGTCGCAGAATAAGCAGGCCAAGCAGGAACGCCAACACCAGAGATGCCAACACCGCAAATCCTAGTGCCAGAAATTCATTATCTCCCGTGTTTATCATGAATACCGCAACAAAATAGGTGGCGCAGCCAAAGAACACAGAAGCCCCAAAAGGCACCAGCCCGGTATAGCCAACCAGCATATTCACGCCGAAACCATACAACACGTAAATTGCGATTTCGGTCAGTTTACTTAACGGCATACCGACCGCGGGGCCAATGAACCCAAGAAGCACCAGAACCGCCCCCAAGATCAGGACGGGATTTTTCAGAACGGCGTTCATTCGAAGCGCTCCCATTGCTCGCCAAACAATCCCCGCGGACGCAGCAGCAGCACAACAGCCATCAGCATATACATCGCAGCCGTGGAGGCTTCAGGCAGAAATTGAATCGTTAGTGATTGTACAAGACCAACCGCCAGCCCGGCCACGATGGCTCCCGCATAAGAGCCAAGCCCACCAATGGTGACCACGACAAAGGCGGGCATAATCGCGTTTGTTCCCATTGTCGGCGCCACTGTCCAAATCGGCGCCGCGAGGAAACCAGCGATAGCCGCCAGCAAACAGCCCAGCCCAAACGTGCCCGTCAAAACATGCGGCAAATTAATTCCAAGCAGTTGAACCATCTGCGGATCACGTGACCCGGCGCGCAAAACCCGCCCAAAAGGCGTGAAGTTCATAAACATCCAGAACCCGAACAAAATCACGATGGCGCACACCATGATCGCAACACGATAGCTGGCAATAATGAACGGCCCCATTATGATAACGCCATTCAACCAGGCTGGCGCACTAAATGGTTGTCCCTGCGGGCCCCAAATGGCGCGGATCACTGCTTCCGCCAGCAATGCCAATCCAAATGTCACAACCAAACTTATTAATGGTTCTTTATCATATAGTCTGCGGATCAGCAGAACTTCAGTTATCATGCCGATCACGCAGACAATGACCAAGGCCAGCGGTATCCCCCACCACCCCATTAGATTGAACAAGGTCAGTGAAAAATAAGCTCCCAGCGCAAAGAACACGCCATGTGCGAAATTAACGATGCCAAGCAGGCCAAAAATAATAGACAGCCCCAGGGCGATCAAAACATATAGAAACCCCAATGCAAGACCGTTTCCAGCCTGCATGATCATCATATCGAGCATGGCGGAGACTCCTCTCTCCCCGTTACAGCGGCGTCATATGGCAGGCACTGTCCGCCGCCGTGCCAAAAGCCTTTTCGGCTGCTTCATTATTTTCAGGAATTGAGCGGAGGACATCGAAATAGTTCCAATTATCTGGAATATGCTTTTTCACACCCACAACCAGGAAGCGATGCACAAGCTGGTTATTCCACTTATCAAAATGCACGGTAATACCGCCATCCTCCTCATGCCAATTCTGCAGTGCTTCAACAATGGCATCAGGTTTGGTTGACCCCGCTGCATTTATCGCCTGGAATAAAATTTTTGCTGAATACCAGCCCATCCAAGCTTTATCTGCGGCCGGACGGTTATATTTAGCCTGATAGGCTGCGGCAAAAGCCTTGTCGGAAGGTGAGTTATTTGGGTCTTTGTAATACCACAACGTCGTATATGTACCAGCGACATTATCCTTGCCCACAGCCCAAAGATCCGTATCCCCCACCGCAATTTCAGTGAAGGGAATCTTATCGCTCATCCCAAACTGCTTCCATTGCTTCAAGAAGTTCGACAGATCCGCGGAGGTCAGACCACCGATGATTAAATCCGGCTTAGCTTCACGAATTTTGAGGATGTAAGAGCTGAAATCTGAGCTACCCAAAGGTACGGAGTCATCCCCTACAACTGTTCCCCCAATCCCGGCCAGAAGCTTTTTGAACGAGGACGCAATGTCTTGGCCAAACGCATAAGACGAAGTAATAAAGTACCAGCGCTTACCAATGCTTTGCAGATAAGGCAGCATCGCCGCTGCCTGCACCGGTACAGGCGGCTGCAGCCGGAAGGTGTACGGATTGCACTTCGCCCCCGTGATTTCCTCCGCCGCAGCATTATTGATCACGAACGGAATCTTATGCTGTCCAGCAACGGCTTCTTCGGCCAACGCGTCGGAGCTGAGCGACCCGCCCAGCAGCGCGACAACCTTATTCTGCTGAATCAATTGCAGTGCATTCTGCCCTGCCCCCTGTGCGGAGGGTTCGTCATCCCACACAATCTCTGCCGGCCGCCCCAGCAGCTCATTATTCAACTGCTCCAGCGCCAAAAAAGTCCCTTGTTGGAGATACTGCGCCTGCACTGCAATGGAGCCTTCCTTCGCTTGCAACAGGCCAATACGAATCGGCTCCGCCGCACGTGCGATATGCGGCATCGCCAACGTCGAGGCCGTTGCCGCTCCTGCAGCCACCCCCAACAGACGGCGGCGGCCAGTCATGAGAAACGGCTGAGTCTTATCGTGATTCATGGTTCCCTCGTCTTGATGTTTTTGTCGTTTTCTTCCGCCCCAAGCGGTCAGCGGCCCAAAGCATCTCTGACACTTCGAGTCCCCAATTTATGTAACACCTGTTTAGTTCGCTTTAAAACCCTCCCGGTGCAATTTTATGCTACGGCTCTCATTATTAGCCTTCTGGCATGCAGCATTATGCACTTCCTCCACTATCACAGAAAGAAACACAAGCACAATATGGAATGTTATTTCATTTGCTAAAAATATCTGTCATGATTATTTTATGGAATTGAATTCCATTAATTAGCTTGATACTGGGCTATTAACTGATAACCGCCGCGTTATAGCTGCAAAAAGAGGGGAAATGGTCGAAAACGCCACCAACTTGCCACCAGTCCGCCGGGTGGACGTGCTCGTCATTGGTTCCGGCGCCGCAGGGCTTGCCGCCGCCGTTACAGCCGCCGTGCGCGGGCTATCCGTGCTGGTCGCGGAAAAGGCTCCACAGTTCGGCGGTACCACCGCCTTTTCTGGCGGCTGGCTCTGGGTGCCCCACAATCCGGATGTCCGCGCCGCCGGCATTGAGGAATCGGAGGAAGAGCCGCGCCAGTATCTGCGCAATATCCTGGGCAAACGATATGACGACCGCAAAATCGACACCTATTTAAAAGCCGGCCCGCAAATGGCCGACTTTTTCATCCGCAATACAGAAGTCAAATTCTTGCCGGGTTCCGCGGCACCAGATTTTCATGGCCAGTTGCCGGCTGCGGCCAAGGGTGGACGCTCCATGGTCGCTGCGCCTTATGACGGCAATGTGCTCGGCCCGCTTCTCTCTAGGCTACGCCAGCCGATTCCCGAAACGACCTTCCTCGGCATGGGTATCGCCTCCGGAGCGGATCTTTACCATTTCCTGCACGCCACCAGAAAGACATTATCTTTTCTACATGTTTCAAGACGCGTGACTAGGCATTTGAAGGATCTCGTCATCCACCGACGATCCACGCAACTCGTTAACGGCAACGCCCTCGCCGCCCGACTACTTCGCTCGGCGGCTGATAAGGGGGTGGCATTGCATGAAAATCTAGAGGCCACACGCTTGACTATTGAAAATGGTCGTGTCACCGGCGCCATTCTATCTGGCCCACAAGGCACTTGTCCTATCAAAGCCCAGGCGGTGATTCTCGCCACCGGAGGCTTCCCACACGACACACTGCGCCAGCAAAGTCACTTTCCGCACACAAGCACCGGTACGCCTCACGCCTCCGCCGCGCCGCAAGAAAATAACGGTGGGGGCCTGCGCCTGGGTGAGCAAGCAGGCGGCCATGTGCGGGAAGACCTTGCCGATTCCGGCGCATGGTCACCTGTCTCCTTACCCCCGCGCCGTGACCTCACAACCGGCCGATTTCCTCATCTTGTTGACCGCGCCAAGCCCGGTCTCATCGCCGTCACCGCCGACGGCAAGCGCTTCGCGAACGAATCGGGCCCGTATCATGATTTCATGCGCGCTCTTTTCGCCGCCTTACCACCAGGCGAGCCTGTGCAAGCTTGGCTCATCTGCGACACAATCTTCCTCCATCGCTACGGTCTCGGCGCGGTCAAGCCCTTCCCAGTTCCGAAAGGTTTTTATCTGCGCAAAGGGTATCTGAAGCGTGGCAAAACCATCACGGACCTGGCCACCGCCTGCGGCATTAATCCAACAGTTCTGACCCAGACCATCGCCACCCATAATGCAGGCGTGACACGCGGTGAGGACATTGAATTCGGCCGTGGCTCTACGCTATTCCAGCGTGTCAGCGGCGACCCGGATATCGGCCCTAATCCCTGCCTCGCACCCATCGCCAAAGCGCCATTCTACGCTGTGAGAATAGTCCCCGGCAGCCTCGGCACCTTCGCTGGACTGGATACGGACGAACACGCCCGCGTGCTGGACGAAAACAGCCAGCCCATCCCCGGCCTCTTCGCCGTCGGCAACGACATGTCGAGCATCATGGGCGGCCACTACCCCAGCGGCGGCATCACACTCGGTCCGGCCATGACCTTCGGCTGGCTCGCCGCCAATTTCATCGCAAATCAACAGGAAAGTTAGAAAATGACCAAACGCTATGAGCTCGCCACCCTCTCCATTCAGATGGGCAGCGCTCCGAAATTCATCCAGGGTGCCGAAGCTTATGTAAAGGAAGGCAAAGGCCGCCTGCTCGGCGCCTGGGTCTCTGATGTCGGCAACCTGAACAAACTCGTCCTCCTCCGTGAATTCGAGAATGACGCGGAATTGCAGCAGGAACGTCAGCGCGGCCTCACCGCTTCAAACCCTTTCGGCGCCGCGGAATTCCTCACCAGGCTGGAGATGGAAAGCTACGCCCCCTTCCCCGACCTTCCGCCCGTGGAACCCGGTAGCTTGGGCAGTCTTTATGAAATCCGAAGCTATGTCTTAAAAACCGGGGGCCTGTTGCCCACCTTCGAAGGCTGGGCAGAGAAACTGGCCGAACGCACCGCTATCTCCCCGCTAACCATCGCGCTTTACGGGCTGGATGGCACGCCCCGTATCACCCATATCTGGCCTTACGCGGATGCCAATGCCCGCTTTGCCAAGCGAGCTGAATCCGTGGCCGCCGGTGCTTGGCCACCGCGCAGCGCCGTGTGGCTTACGCCTGAAATGGTCTCTGGTCTTTACGTGCCCACAACCATTTCCCCGCTGCGCTGAAGCCAAAAGCCCCAAGGAAACGTTCAAATGAACCTAACAACCTCCCTCAACGGCGCCACGTCTGTCATTGGCATCGTCGGTGACCCTATCGCTCAGGTAAAATCCCCTGCGGGCATGACAGCTGGCCTAACCGCGCGCGGGCTCAATTCCATCGTCGTGCCTTTCCATGTCACGCCCGATAATCTCACGACTTTCGCTACCGGCGTTTCGCTGGCCAAGAACCTTACCGGCCTTATCGTCACCGTGCCGCATAAATTCGCCTTCTACGACCTCTGTGCCACCAGTTCTGCCCGCTCCAAGCTCATGCGCACCGTCAACGTGCTACGCCGAAACGAGGATGGTAGCTGGTATGGGGATATTTTCGATGGCGAGGGCTTCGTCGTCTCACTCATCCGTGGCGGCGGCGCGCCCCAGGGCAAGCGCGTTCTGCTAGTGGGGGCAGGCGGAGCCGGCACCGCTATCGCCATGGCACTTCTCGACGCCGGCGTGACAGAACTCGCCATTCACGATGGCAATGCGGAACGCCGCAACACTCTTCTTACCCAACTTGCCCCTGTCGCCGATGGCCGCCTCACCCAAGGTAGCGCGGACCCATCGGGGTTCGACATCGTGGTCAACGCCACCCCGTCCGGCATGCGCTCGAGCGATCCTTTGCCGGTTGATGTCTCCCGCCTGTCTCCCACCGCCTTCGCGGCGGACGTGATCACCGCCCCGATGGAAACGCCCTTCCTGCAAGCCGCCAAATCGCTCGGCTGCGGCACCCGTACAGGCATTCAGATGTTTAACAGCGTTTGTGAACTGATGCTGGATTTCTACACCCCGTCCGCCAGCAACACTCAGGCCGCCTAAGATGCGCCCTTACTCCCTCGCCCATCTAACAGTTCTCAACTTGCCGCCGCCGGCGGTCATCGAAACCGCCCACGCTGCGGGCTATACCCATGCAGGGCTGCGCCTGCTCCCCGCCTCCCCCGGCGGGGTGTTCTACGACCTCGCCAATAACGCCCCGCTGCTGCGCGAAACCCAGTCCCGGCTGAAGGACACCGGCATCGAAATCTTCGATGTCGAAATCGTCCGTCTCGGTCCGGATTTCCGGGTTGAATCCACCTTCCCCTTCCTGGACAACGCCGCCACCCTCGGTGCGCGCGCCGTGCTTGTGGCAGGGGACGACCCTGACCAATCTCGCCTTGCCGCCAGCTACGCCGCCTTTTGCGAGGCCGCCGCGCCACGCAACCTAACTGGCGACATCGAGTTCATGCCGTGGACCGAGGTGCCCGACATCGCCGCCGCACGCCGCTTGGTGAAAGCCGCCGGTACCCCCGCCAATGCTGGCATCCTTGTGGACGCTCTGCATTACGGCCGCAGTTCCGGCGGGCCGGAGGCCGTCGCCGCCATTCCACGCAATTTGCTGCATTATGGCCAAATCTGCGACGCCCCGGCGGAAATCCCCACCACCGTCGAAGGTCTTATCCAAACCGCCCGGCAGGAGCGTCTGCTCCCTGGCACTGGCGGTATCGACATTCTCGGTATGCTCGGCGCTTTGCCGCCGGAACTGCCGCTTAGCGTCGAACTTCCCAACTTCAAACTCGCCCCCGCGCGCGGCCCGCTAAACTGGGCGAAGGAATGCCTCGCCGCCGCCCGCAAAATTGCCGAGAAGGCCACACCATGAAATCCGCCTATGACGTCATCGTGCTGGGCTCTGGAGGGGCAGGCATGGCTGCTTGCCTCTTCGCCCGGCTCAACGGTCTTTCCACCTTGCTAGTTGAACGTACGGAATATCTCGGTGGCACCACCGCCTTTTCCGCAGCAACTGCCTGGGTACCGGGCTCCCTGCTTGCCGCCAGCGTCGGCGCCCCGCCAGACGATATTACGCAAGCCCGAACCTTCCTGAACGAAACCGTTGGTAACCATTCGAACGCGACCATGCGTGATGCCTTTTTGCACTGGGGCCCGCAGGCTATTGCCCGACTGCAAGGCGAAACCCAAGTACAATTCCGCGCCCGCCCCTTGCACCCGGACTATATCCAGGACGCCCCTGGCGCTACATTACGCGGCCGCGCCCTGGAGCCTCTTCCCTTCGATGGCCGCAAGCTCGGCAAACGGCTGGATCTCATTCGCCCGCCCATCCCCGAATTCACTATTCTCGGCGGACTGATGATCGACCGGGACGACATTGCCCATCTTCTGAAGATGACGAAGACCTCTGAAAGCTTTCTCTACGCCGCCAAACTCATCGGCCGCTACGGGATCGACCGCCTCACCCATAAGCGCGGCACGAGGTTAGTAATGGGCAACGCCCTCATTGGCCGTCTGCTCTCCTCGCTGGACGCAACAGGTGCAGACATCGTCACCCAGACGGAAACCGAAACGCTGCTTAACGAAAACGGCCGCATCACTGGCGTCCGCCTGCGCCAGAATAGCCGTGTGTTGGACATCATAGCCCAGCGCGGCGTGGTGATGGCCACGGGCGGCTTCAATCGCCATCCCACCCGTCGCGCGGAGATGCTGCTCCAACCCACCGCCGCTTATTCCCCCAGCGCACCAGGCCATACGGGCGAGATCCACGATCTAGCCTTGTCCCTCGGCGCGCATTACGGCGAAGGTGCCATGGACAATGCCTTTTGGGCGCCGGTCTCCATCCGTCGCCGGGCGGACGGCACTACCGCCGTGTTCCCGCACTTCGTGCTGGACCGCGGCAAGCCTGGCACTATATCGGTAAACGCGGCGGGACGGCGTTTCGTCAACGAGTCTACCTCCTATCATCTCTTCACCCGCGCCATGTATGAGTCCAACAAAACCGTGCCCACCATCCCCGCTTTCCTGATCGCGGATGCCGAGGCGCTGCGTAAATACGGGCTCGGCATGGTCCGCCCCGGCGGACGTCGGCTAAAACCCTTCCTAGATGACGGTTATCTGGTGGAAGCCCCAACTCTTTCCGCTCTTGCCGATAAGCTCGACATCAATGCGGCGGGGTTAGAGGAAAGTGTGAAGCGCATGAACGAATTTGCCCGCACCGGGGTGGATACGGAATTCGGACGCGGCAGCACAGATTATCACCGCGTGAATGGCGATGCCACGCACGGCCCAAACCCTAATATCGGCCCCATCACCGCAGCGCCCTTCTACGCGGTGCGGCTGCTGCCGGGCGATATCGGGGCCGCGACCGGCATGGTTACTAACGCCTACGCCCAGGTCATGAAACGCGACGGTACTCCCATTCCCAGTCTCTATGCGGTGGGGAATGACATGCAGTCCGTCATGGGCGGCGTCTATCCGGGCCCCGGCATAACAGTGGGCCCCGGCCTGGCCTTCGCTTACGCCGCCGCTACTCATTTAACCGGCAGCCTTTAAGGATGCACCGGCTTCCTCCCATTTATCAGACGGCATGGAGGAGGCCACGCCTAGTCAAGAAAAAGGGAAACGCCAGGGCAAGACCATCAGAGCAGCGGAACCTGCAGCGCGAGATGGGCCGAGTGCTGGTCACTGGCGGCAGTGGCATTCGGCCTTACATCGTCTACGGCCCCGGCAAAGGCTCCGGCATGAGCGCCAGCACTAGGTCGGCCTACCGCGCGGCACTCCAGGGGCAGCATTTTGAAATCAAATTCAACAGCCGCGTCGGCTTCGTCCATGTCCGGACGTTGCTAACACCTTTGCTGCTGCCATCCAAGCGGAGCGCCAAAGCGCGGAGGTCCTCAATCTCTGCGGCGAAACCGCCAGTGTTTCGGCTTTCATCGCGACGCTGTCCACGCTGGCGCCTGAGGCGAAGGTAGACTGTGCCGGCCCACCAATGCCCATCGCGCCTGAACTTTCCTCCGGCCCCTTACCTGCATGGCTGACAGATCTACCTGTCACAACATTGGAGCAAGGCATCGCCCGAACTTTGGCCAGTTTGCGGACTTCCAACATATAGGGGCCGGACCAAGCAACTTGGCTTTATTCTTTTGCAGCGCCCGCCTCAGCCTGAATCACCCAGGGACTTCGCGGCGGAAAGCTCTGCCTCCCGGCCCAGCCGCCAAGTTCCGCCGAAATAGACCGAGCCCAGGCTTGCCGCCGAAAGCTCCGCCGCCGAGGCCAGCAGATCCGGCACCAGCGCGCGCAGCCTCTCCTCCGGCAACCGCATGGCAGGCCCAGCAATACTCAAAACCCCAATCGTCCGTGCACCATCCTTTGTACGTATCGGCGTCGAAATGGCCGACAGCCCTGGTGCGGAATTTTCCACCACCAACGCATAACCATCCCGCCGGGCTAGCTCGATGCGTTGTAGCAGCGCCTGCACGGTCGCCACCGCATTAGGCCCCAACTGGCGCGGATCACCAAAGCCCTGGCGGCTCACCAGCCGTACTGCTTCCTCGTCGGACATGGTGGAAAGCCACGCATGACCGGAAGAGGTTGATGCCAGATGCGCCTCCGCGCCGGCATCAGGGTCGTACCGGAACCCTGTCCGCGCCCCTTGCGCCTTCGCCACCCAAGTCAGCCGCTCATTGCTGACAATAGAAAGCCGCACAAGCTCGCCCGCCTTCTCCGCCAGCGCATCTAATATCGGCTGAGCAATATCGAGAATCCCGTTAAGGGACAGGAAGGTCTGCCCCAGAGCCGAAATTTTCAGCGTCAGCCGATAGATTTCTGAAACCGGATCCTGCTCCACATACCCCAGCCGGTTAAGATCAGCCAGCAGCCTGTGCGCGGCGCTGCGCGGTATATCCAGCCGCTCCGCAATCACGTAAAGCTGCAGGCCGCCAGGGCTATGGGCCAAGCATTCAAGAATATTCAGGGCACGGTCGAGTACGGAAGACATATCCCGTTCCTTTCCAAATTTTAGGCAGGCTGGCAATTGCGTGCCGGGGTTACGGTCCGGCCGGTTCGCGCGGCCTCGAGCACCGCCATGGTGGCTGCCAACGTCGCCGCGCCATCCTTGCCGGAGACCATGGGCTGTTCCTCCCGCCGCGCGACGCGCAGAAAATGGTCAAGCTGTAACGCCAGCGGATCACCCGGCTCATAAGCCAATGGCTGGGCGGAAAGCGGCTGTGTCCAGCCTTTCTGGCCTGCATAATGCCAACGGATCAGCCCCGGCAGTTCCAACGCTGCCTCTGTTCCGCACAGCCGATAACATTGGCCTTGGTGCCGCGCGAAATCCTTATTCTCACCGGACGTCTGGTCCCAGCACCAGGGCGAGGGGGTCGCGTCAGACAAAGTTAGCGTCGCCAGCGCGCCGGAGGTAAAGCGCAGTAACACCGCCGCGGTATCCTCCACCTCAAAGCCCCGCGCCGCATTGCTGGTCACGGCCTGCACGCTTTCAATTTCACCGCATAGATAACGCAGCGCATCAATATCATGCACCAGATTGATCAATACCGGCCCGCCGCCCGACTGGGTGCGCCAGGGCACGTTGAAATAAGCGTCAGGTTTGCACACGGTCACATCCGCATTCACTGAAACCAGCCGCCCCAGTCCACCCTTGGCCAGCAAATCCCGCGCCGCGCGCATAACCGGATTATGCCGGCGGAAATGCCCCACTAACAGCGGCACATCCCGTTCCTCCGCCAAGTGCGCCAGGGCAAATGCGTCCGCGACATTATCCGCCAGCGGCTTTTCCACCAGCAGCGGGATATTACGGGCGATGCAAGCTCCCGCCATCTCAACATGCAGCGCATTTGGTGAGGCAATAATGACCGCATCCGGCCGCCACTCATCCAGCGCCCGCACAAGATGTTCACTATACCTCACCCCCAACATCTCAGCCTGAGCCTGGGCCTGGGGCATTGGGTCGATAATTCCCTTCAGCCAACCTCGCCTAGCCGGAAGCGCCTGAATTAACCTGATATGCGCCTGACCGATAACCCCCGCCCCGCAAACCGCAATCGAAAGACCGGACATACTTCCTCACCATTGACTACAATTCTTTTTTAGAATTAAGTTCTATTATAGTGAGTTGCGCTGATTTGCAAATATTCGCCTAAACTTTCGCGGGCTTGCCGCGAGACACATTAGCGCCAGCCTCACGCGATAACGTCAGAGAATCCGCAACACCCAGCAGAGATACCAGCGCCACCAGCAGGAATGCGATGCGAAACGGCAGGGCGGCCGACGCATCCGGCGGTGCCATCACCTCCCCCAATCTCCAGGAAATGGCACCCAGCGCAATTCCCAGTCCCATGGCAAGTTGGAACAAGGTGGAAAACAACGTATTCGCCGCAGTCATTTCGGCTTGCGGGACATCCGCGAAAGCCAGCGTATTGAAAGCGGTAAATTGCATCGACCGAGTCGCACCGCTGACGAACAGGATCGCGCAAATAGCCGGCACTGGCATGCCACCGCCAATGACCGCGCAAGCCGCGATTGCCAACGCGTTCAAAAGCCCGTTTACGATCAACACCGGGCGAAATCCAAACCGACGCAGGATGGGGGTGGTGATGGTTTTCATCGCCAAATTCCCCGCAAAAACCGCCATCAACATAGAGCCCGCCGCGAAAGCGCTATAGCCAAAGCCAATCTGGAACATCACCGGCAACAGAAACGGCACAGCGCTGACCCCCATGCGGAATAGTGATCCGCCCCAAATTGTGACTGCAAAGCTTTTCAATTTCAGGGCTGACAAATCTAGCATCGGATGCGTCACCCTGCGCAAATGCAGGGTGGCCATAACCAGCAAAACAATTCCCGCAGCGGTCAACAGCAACACCAAATACCATGCCAGACGTGGCGCCCCCACCAGTTCCGCCACATAAAGCAGGCAGAACAAGCCGGCGCTGCATAAGGCAAATCCAAGCCAGTCGAACCCCGCCCCGCGCTCATGCCGCGTATCCGGCACAACCAGCCAAGCCAGTATAAAAGCCACCACGCCCAAGGGCAGGTTAAGATAGAAGATCCACCGCCAGTTGGCATAATCCGCGATCCAGCCACCCAGAGGCGGACCCAGCACAGGCGCGACAAGGGCAGGCCAAGTCAGAATGGCGATGGCGTCTATGAGTTTCTCCTTCGGGGTAGCGCGCAACACCACCAACCGCCCCACGGGCACCATCATCGCCCCGCCTATCCCTTGCAGAATACGCAACATCACGAATTCCGGCAGGCTCTGGGCAAGCCCGCACAGCAAGGAAGTCACTGTGAACAACGCAATCGCCAGGCCGAAAATCCGGCGCGCGCCGAACCTGTCCGCGACCCAGCCGCTGGCGGGAATAAAAACCCCCAGCGCCAGCATGTAAGCACTTACACCGCTATTCAATGCCACGGGGCTGACCGCGAAGCTATGCGCCATCTGCGGCACTGCCGGGGTGATCACAGTGGCGTCCAGGTTTTCCATAAAAAACGTCCCCGCCACCAGCAGGGCGATCGCGGTTTGTTTGTTGAACCGGCTCACATGCTTCTCCACACACCAGTATCGTACTGGATGTTATCTGTTATCGCACTCACGCAGCCCACCATGTCATACCGAAAACAAGAATACAGCAGACAAGCTCCCTATAGCTTTCATGCAGCAATGCTGACCTGTTGAATTATCCAAGTTTTATAACTTCGCCGCCATGGGAAGATACAACCCGGGCATTACAGTACCCCCCTATAACCGGGCCAATAAAGCGGGCCCGCAGCGAAGGGGAAACCGCCATGAGAACGCAAATTGCCATTATCGGTGCCGGTCCGGCCGGCATGCTGCTTGCTCATCTTCTGGCACAGGCGGGCATTGATGCCCTGGTGCTAGAACGCCGTGACCGTGATTATGTGGAAGGCCGCGTGCGCGCAGGGGTGCTGGAACAGACAAGCGTTGACCTGCTCCGGAGGCTGGGGTTGAGCGAACGGTTGGACCGCGAAGGACTGGTGCATGGCGGCACCAATCTCGCGCTGGATGGCCAGATTTTCCACATCGATATGGCCGCACTCACTGACGGCTCGACGGTAACGGTCTATGGTCAACAGGAGGTCATGAAAGATTTGTTCGACGCCGCCCCGGCACGCGGCGTGAAGATTGTCTGGAATGCCGAAAACGTCGCGCTGCACGGGCTGGATGGCAGTAGCCCCAGCGTGACTTGGCAAGACGCCGAAGGAAAGCATCATCTGGCTTGCGACTATATCGCTGGCTGCGACGGCTTCCATGGCGTCAGCCGCGCCAGCATTCCGGCTTCGGTGCTGCAAGTGTTCGAGCGCGTCTATCCATTTGGTTGGCTGGGCGTACTGGCGGATGTGCCACCCGCCGCCCATGAGCTGATTTACGCTAACCATGAACGCGGCTTCGCACTGGCCTCCATGCGTTCAGCCACGCGCAGCCGCTATTATGTGCAATGCGGGCTGGATGAGAAAATTGAGGACTGGCCGGATGAACGCTTCTGGGATGAGCTATGCCTGCGGCTTGGCCCTGAAACCGGCGCCAAGGTGGTGCGGGGGGCGTCTTTCGAGAAATCCATCGCGCCGCTGCGCTCCTTTGTGGCGGAGCCGATGCGCTGGGGCCGGCTATTTCTGGCTGGCGATGCCGCGCATATTGTGCCCCCCACGGGCGCCAAGGGGCTGAATCTTGCCGCGTCTGACGTGATTGTACTGGCCGAAGGGTTGATCGAATTCTACAAATCCAGTTGTATCACGGGGATAGATCGCTACTCTGCCCGCGCTTTGTCACGTGTGTGGAAGGCGGAACGGTTTTCGTGGTGGTTTACCTCCATTACCCATCGTTTCCCGGATATGGATGGATTTTCCCGCAAGCTACAAATGGCGGAGTTGGATTACATCAAAGGCTCGCAGGCTGCGCAGCGTTCCCTGGCGGAGAATTATGTCGGGCTGCCGTTGGCTGCCGCATAAGCACGGTTCAACCCAGCGCCACGCGCGCCAGATGCGCCGCAGCCGCCTGCAGTTCCGGCAGAGCCGTCTGTAACAGCCAATCCTGGCTTCGGTGCGCGGATTGGGTGGCGAGGTTAAGCGCCGCCACAACCTGCCCTTCAGCCCCACGCACCGGCACGGCAATCGACCGCAGCCCAGCTTCCAGCTCGCCATCAATCATAGCAAACCCCTGGCCGCGAACCTTCTCCAACTCCGTGCGCAACGCTGCTGCCTGGGTCAGCGTTCGCGGGGTGCGGGCGGGAAACGGCGCCTGTGTGAGAAACCGCTCCAACTCAGCCTCCGGCAGCTCAGCCAGCAAGGCCCGCCCCATGGAGGCGCAATAGCTGGGCAAGGTAGCGCCAGCGAATAAAGGCACCGAAATAATGCGCGACGTTTCCGCACGGCAGACATACACAACGCAGTGATATTGGCTGCGTGTGTCGAACATGGCGAGCGAGCTGGATTCCCCCAGCCGGTCACGCAGGGCGTCCACCACCGCCTGCCCTGCGCGGACCAGTGGATTCCCCACGGAAAAAGCGCGTGCCATGGGCAGCAGGGCCGGACACAACGCATAGCTCGTGCCTTCGGCAACCACATAACCAAGGCGCTCCAACGTAAACAAACAACGCCCGGCCGCCGACCGGGACATCCCGGTGGCCTTGGCGGCCTGCGTTACCGTGAGGCGTGATTGCGTCTCGAAAGCTGCCAAAACCTCCAACCCACGGGCCAGGGAGGTCATGAAACGCGGGTCTTCCATGGACGATTTTTCCTTGACTTCTCCTGCCATCGGCGCGATATCTCCGATTAACGAATATTTTATCCGATAATCGACCATTACAGGTTAGAACGCAAGAGGGAAAATGCAAAAAATCTACGCGAGTCCGAAGGCGGCGCTGGAAGGCGTTTTGTTTGATGGCATGACCATCATGTCGGGCGGGTTTGGCCTCTCCGGCAATCCGGAAAGCCTGATCCCGGCCATCCGCGATGCCGGCGTGAAAAACCTTACCGTGATCTCCAACAATTGCGGCGCCGACGGGTTCGGGTTGTGGATGCTGCTGAACAACCGGCAGATCAAGAAAATGATCTCCTCTTATGTGGGCGAGAACAAGCTGTTCGAGCAGCTTTACCTTTCCGGCGAGTTGGAGCTGGAGCTAAATCCGCAGGGCACGCTGGCCGAGCGTATCCGCGCCGGTGGCGCTGGCATTCCGGCGTTTTACACCCGCACCGGCGTTGGCACCGTGGTGGCCGAAGGCAAGCCGGTTGAGGAGTTCGAGGGTCATAAATATGTGCGCGAGACTTGGCTGCGGTCCGATCTTTCCATCGTGAAAGCGTGGAAGGCGGATGAAGCCGGGAACCTCGTGTACCGCAAGACGGCGCGCAACTTCAATCCGAACATGGCCACAGCTGGAAAGATTACGATCGCCGAGGTTGAAGAGATCGTGCCTGCCGGGTCGCTGGACCCGGACAACATCCACACGCCGGGGATTTTCGTGGACCGCATCATCAAGAGCACCATCAACGAGAAGCGCATTGAAAAGCTGACTGTGCGCGAGAAGGAGACCGCCTGATGCCCTGGACACGCGATGAAATGGCCGCCCGCGCTGCCAAGGAGTTGAAGGACGGGTATTACGTGAATCTCGGCATTGGCATTCCAACGCTGGTGGCCAATTACATTCCCGAAGGCGTGGATGTGACACTGCAAAGCGAGAATGGCATGCTGGGCATCGGCCCCTTCCCGTTTCGTGGGGATGAGGACCCGGATCTGATCAACGCTGGCAAGCAGACGGTGACGGCGCTGCCGACCTCCAGCTTTTTCTCCTCTGCTGACAGTTTCGGGATGATTCGCGGCGGGCATATCGACATGGCCATTCTGGGCGCCATGGAAGTGTCCGACAAGGGCGACATCGCCAACTGGACCATCCCCGGCAAGATGGTAAAGGGCATGGGCGGGGCTATGGATCTCGTGGCGGGCGTGAAGCGCGTGGTGGTGGTGATGGACCATAACGCCAAGGACGGCTCACCGAAGATCAAGGAAAGCTGTGACCTGCCATTGACCGGTGCGGGCGTGGTGGACCTGATTATCACCGATCTTTGCGTATTGGAATGCGACAAGGAAAAAGGTGGGCTGACGCTGCTGGAGCTCGCCCCCGGCGTAACGAAGGAAGACGTG
This sequence comes from Acidocella aminolytica 101 = DSM 11237, assembly GCF_900129125.1. Classification (GTDB taxonomy): domain Bacteria; phylum Pseudomonadota; class Alphaproteobacteria; order Acetobacterales; family Acetobacteraceae; genus Acidocella; species Acidocella aminolytica. The sequence goes on from NZ_FQVJ01000026.1 coordinate 19,669, forward strand.
ATCGCCAAAACCGCGGCGCCCGTAAGGGCCTGACCGCGCCTCTCCATGGGGGTTTAATGCCCCCATGGAGCCATAGATTGCGGCCTAGCGCCCAACAGTTTTTGGCACCGCTTTTTCTAAAAAGCGGCTTCTTCAAAGGAACCCTTCATGACCGAAGCTTTCATCTGCGATGCCGTGCGCACGCCCATCGGCCGCTTCGCGGGCGGTCTTTCTCCAATGCGCAGCGATGATCTGGCCGCCGTGCCGATAGCCGCCCTGCTGGCGCGCAACCCGAATTTGGACCGCGAGGCGATCGAAGAAGTCGTGTTCGGCTGCGCCAACCAGGCGGGCGAGGATAACCGTAACGTGGCACGCATGGCCGCTCTGTTGGCGGGGCTGCCAGTTTCCATTCCGGGCACCACCATGAACCGGCTCTGCGCCAGCGGTGCGGATGCGGTGGGCACCGCCGCGCGGGCGGTGATGACCGGGCAGATCGACCTCGCCATCGCGGGCGGCGTGGAGAGCATGAGCCGCGCGCCTTATGTGATGGCAAAGTCTGGCACGCCCTTCGCGCGGGACATGAAGATCGAGGACACGGTGGTCGGTTGGCGGCTGGTGAACCCGAAGATGCACAAGCTATACGGCACCGCCTCTATGCCGGAAACGGGTGAGAATGTGGCGCAGCGTTATAGTGTAAGCCGCGAGGACCAGGATGGGTTTGCCCTGCGCTCCCAGCAACGTACGGCGGCTGCCGTGGCATCTGGCTATTTCGCTGAGGAAATCGTGCCCGTGACCATCGTGGGCAAGAAAAGCGAGACCGTCATCTCCGCCGACGAGCATCCCCGCCCGGGCACAACCCTGGAAGCGCTGGCCAAGCTGAAACCGATCGTGCGGGCGGATGGCACGGTGACGGCTGGCAATGCCTCCGGTGTGAATGACGGCGCGGCGGCAATGTTCGTGGCCTCTGAAGCAGCGGCGAAGAAACACGGCCTCACCCCGCGCGCTCGGATTCTGGGCATGGCCACGGCAGGCGTTGAGCCGGACGTGATGGGCATTGGCCCCGTTCCGGCCAGCCGCAAGCTGATGGCCAAGCTGGGGCTGAGCATTGGAGACTTTGACCTGATCGAGCTGAATGAAGCTTTTGCCTCGCAGGTGATCGCGTCGATGCGTGAACTCGGAGTGGACCCAACTGCGGATTATCTGAACCCGCATGGCGGAGCGATTGCGCTGGGGCATCCGTTGGGCTGCTCTGGTGCGCGCCTGGCAATGACGGCAGTGCACGGGCTGGAAAAGCGCGGCGGCAAGCGGGCGCTGGTGACAATGTGCATCGGCGTTGGCCAGGGGCTGGCTCTGGCTGTTGAGCGCGTGTGATGCAGCGCCTCACCAACGCCAACCGGCTGAATATGCCCAAGCTCGGCCTCGGTACCTGGCCGATGCTGGGCGAGGATTGCACCAAGGCCGTGATGCAGGCGCTTGAGCTTGGCTACCGCCATATCGACACCGCCGCCGCCTATGACAATGAGGAAGCGGTGGGAGCGGCCCTGACCGCCACCTCCGTGCCGCGTGAGGAGATTCACGTCACCACAAAGGTCTGGTGGGACCAGCTTGAACCTCAAAAGCTACACGCCTCGTTCGAGCGCTCCTTAAAGGCGCTGAGCAGCGATTATGTGGATCTGTTCCTGATCCATTGGCCCACGAAGGACTGGGACTTACCGCGAACCATCAAGGCTTTGGTGGCGCTGAAGGAGAGCGGCAAAGCGAAAGCCATCGGCGTTGCGAATTTCCCTCTGCCGTTGCTGCGTGAGGTGGTGGAAGGACTTGGCGCCCCACTGGCGGCGTTGCAGGTTGAATTTCATGTGCTGCTCGGCCAAGCGAAGCTGCTGGATTACTGCCTTGCGCACGACATAGCCCTGACGGCCTACAGCCCGCTAGCGCGCAACAAGGTCTCCGAGGTACCGGAGCTCATCGCCATCGCGGACAAACATGGCATGCTGCCCACGCAGGTGGCACTGGCTTGGCTACTGGACCAGCAAGGCGTGGCCGCCGTGCCCAAGGCGGCGGGACGGACGAACCAGCTTTCCAACCTCAACGCCCTGAACATCCGCCTGGATGACGAAGACCGCGCAAAGATCGCCGCTTTGCCAAAGGATCAGCGTTTGGTGAACCCGGCTTTCGCGCCGAATTGGTCAGACGGGGAATGAACCGCCAGCGCCGCCACGGCGGCGCGGACGGATTGCGCGAAAAGCTGGGCAGGCATGGAGGGCTGAATATCCGTACGGGTGGTCAGCCCCACCGGGCCCAGCGTGGCGCTGGTATCGGCCGGTAAACGGGCCAGGAAGCCATGGGCCAGTTCCTCCGCCACGACGCCTTCCGAGATAATCCAGACGGCGTCAGATCCACGCACATAGGCACGGGCGAAATTATCGGAGATGGTCTCGATCTCTGCGGCAAACGGCCCCAGTGCATGAGCTGTGAGATAACGCTGCACAGTAGGGCGAATGATGGAGCCGGGCGGAGGCATGAGAAGCTGATAATGCGCGATTTGTGCGAGATCGAAGCGCTTGGCGTGCAGCATCGGGTGACCCGGCCGCACCACCAAAGCAATAGCTTCCTCATACAAATGCTCGAACGCAAACCCGCGCATCATTTCCTGCTCAGCCATGCGGCCAAGCACGAGATCCACCTCCCCGAGCCGAAGCTGAGACAACAAATAGGCATTCGGCCCGGTGACAATACGCGGCTTGAGACCAAGATTTTGCGCCGTGAAATGCGCTGCCGCGCGGGGCAATATACGCGCCGAGACAGTCGGCAACGCACCAATGGCGAAAGCCGCCGCCTCATCCTGCCTCACCTGCGCCATGGAGCGCATGCCCTGCTTCAACGCCGTGAGGCTGGCCCCGGCATAGCGGTGAAACACCTCGCCAAAGCTGGTGAGCTTCAACGTACGACCAGAACGGTCGAACAATTTAACCCCGAGAATCTCCTCCAACTCCGCAATGGTTTTGGACAAGGCCGGCTGGGTGAGGCCCAGGCTTTCTGCCGCGTGGACCACGCCGGAGAGACGCACCACCTCCAGAAAGGCGCTAAGATGGCGAAGCTTGATGCGTGGATCCAAACCTTCACCGCGCAGCGTTGGCATATAACCTCCAGGTTATGATTTATGCGTAATATCTCATTTTACATGAAACTCTGAAAGTATTTTATTCACAGCAACGGGGCCAAGCGCCCAGGAGGAACACAGACCATGGCATTCACCAAGCTGAATAATGTGCGGCTGCACTGGCGTGAGACCGGACGTAAGGATGCGCCGGCGGTCATCTTCGCCAACTCGCTGGGCACAGATTGCCGGTTATGGGACGAGGTGGCGGCAGCACTCTCCGCCAAATACCGTGTAGTGCTGTACGACAAGCGCGGCCACGGCCTTTCAGAAAACGCACCGGGTCCCTACAGCATCGACATGCTGGCGGATGACGTGCTGGCGCTTGCGGACCATCTGGAGCTGGCCCAATTCGCATTTGTCGGGCTCTCCGTTGGCGGGTTGATCGCACAGCAGCTTGCTGTGAAGGCGCCTGAGCGGCTCTCAGCACTGGTAATCTGCGACAGCGCCGCGAAAATCGGCAATGACGAAAGCTGGAATGCGCGCATTGAGGCGGTCATAACCAACGGGCTAGCGAGCATTACGGGCCCGGTGATGGAGCGCTGGTTCACCCCCGCCTACCACGCTGAGAAGCAGATGGAGCTGGCAGGATGGATTCAGATGCTGCTCGGCACGCCGAATGACGGCTATGCCGCTACCTGCGCGGCATTGCGCGAGGCGGATCTAACTAGGGTCGTTACCAACATTAAAACACCGACGCTGGTAATCTGCGGTGACGGCGACCAATCCACCCCGCCGGAACTGGTAAAGCAAACAGCGGATCTAATCCCCGGCGCAAAATTCGAAATCATCAAAGGCTGCGGCCATATCCCGCCCGCCGAACAGCCCGAGGCGCTGCTGACGCTTCTGACCAAGCATTTTGAGGAGCATATCCATGTCTAACCCTTCGCCCCGCTACATTCAGGGGATGAAGACCCGCCGCAAGGTACTGGGTGAAAAATATGTGGACGCAGCGGTGACCAATACCTCGCCCTTTACCGAAGATTTCCAGGAACTGATCACCGAGACCGCCTGGGGGAATGTTTGGTCCCGCAACACCATTCCACTGCGCGAGCGCTCCATGCTCACTATCGCGCTGCTGGCCGCCCTTGGCCATTATGACGAGGTGGCGATGCATGTGCGTGCCACCCGGAATACGGGGGCCAGCCTAGAAGACATTAAAGAGGCGCTGCTGCACGTGGCGATTTATGCCGGGGTGCCCGCCGCCAACCATGCATTCAAGATTGCCGCCAAGGCTTATGCCGAGATTGAAGCGGCAGAAAAGGAGGAAGACCATGCGTAACGAGCCAGCGCCCAACCATAACGGCGCTTTCTATCAGCGTGACAGGTCCTGGCACCCCCCGGCCTTCACGCCAGATTACAAGACCTCCGTGCTGCGCAGCCCCAAGCACGCGCTGCTATCCCTCACCAACACGCTCTCGGAAATGACCGGCCCGGTATTCGGCCATTCCATGCTGGGACCGCTGGATAACGACCTGATCCGCAATTTCGCCACCACCGGCGATGCGATCGGCCCGCGCATTATCGTGCATGGGCAGGTGCTGGATGAGGATGGCCGCCCAGTGCCCGGTGCGCTGGTTGAATATTGGCAAGCCAATGCGGGCGGGCGCTACCGCCACAAGAAGGAAAGCTACCTGGCCGCCATCGACCCGAATTTCGGCGGCTGCGGGCGCAGCATCACCGATGAGGAAGGCCGCTATTGGTTCCGCACCATCAAGCCCGGCGCCTACCCATGGCCGAACGGCGTGAATGACTGGCGTCCTGCGCATATTCATTTCTCGATCTTCGGCCACGCCTTCGCGCAGCGCCTGATCACGCAGATGTATTTCGAAGGCGATCCGATGATCTGGCAATGCCCGATCGTGATGGGAATTCCCAGTAAGGAAGCTGTAGAAACACTCGTCGCTGCCCTGGACCGAGCCGCGACAATCCCGATGGATACGCTGGCATATAAGTTCGATATCATACTGCGCGGCCGCCGTTCGACGATGTTCGAAAACCGGATGGAAGGAAACTGAGCCATGGTGCAATCTCTTAACCGGCTGCAGGAAAGCCCCTCGCAGACCGCTGGCCCGTATGTGCATATCGGCACAACGCCAAATTTCATCGGCATCAACTCCGTCTATCCTGAAGATCTGGGCTTGCGCCCCTGCCCGGCCGAAGCCAAGGGCGAGCGCATTATCGTCACGGGGCAGATCTTCGATGGTTCCGGCTCCGTGCTGCGCGATGCGCTGATCGAGATCTGGCAGGCGGATGCGGACGGGCTCTATCCGGGGCGCGGCGAGCATCGCGGGGCGGCGGACCCGAACTTCCCCGGCTGGTTCCGCCAGCCCGTGGACGGCAGCACCGGCGTGTACCGTTTCGAGACCATCAAGCCCGGCCAAGTGCCGTATCCGGACGGGCGGAAAATGGCGCCGCACATCACCTTCTGGATCGTGGCGCGCGGCATCAATGTCGGTTTGCACACTCGGATGTATTTCGGTGATGAGCCAGCCGCCAACGAAGCAGACCCGCTGCTCGGCCGCGTGGAGCTGAAGGTACGCGTGCCGACGCTGATCGCCGAGCGCCGTGAGGATAATGGCGTGCCTTGCTATAAGTTCGATATTCATCTGCAGGGCGACAAGGAAACCATTTTCCTGGATATCTGAACACATCATGACACTACCCTTCACCGCCGCGCTCTGCGCGGATGCCGAGATCGAGAACTGCCTGGCCCCCAAAGCGGAGCTGGAAGCCATGCTGGCCTTCGAAACCGCCTTGGCGGATGCCCAGGCCGAGGCCGGGTTAATCCCGGCCGAAGCAGCGGCGGCGATTGCGCGGGGTTGCGCGGCGTTTGAAGCGAACGAGGCCGCGCTGACCTCCGGATTGTTTAAAGACGGCGTGCTGGGGCCAGGCTTCGTGAAAGCGCTGCGCCAGAGCCTGCCGGAGGCTGCGCGGCCGCATCTGCATTTCGGAGCCACCAGCCAGGACATCACCGACACGGCTTTGACCTTGCGACTGAAGCCGGTGCTCATGGCGCTGGACGCTCGGCTGGCTTTGTTGATTGATGGGTTGGAAGCGTTGGCCCGGGAACAAGGCAGCCTGACATTGATGGCGCAAACGCGCATGCAGGCAGCGCTGCCCATTACAGTGTACGACAAGCTTGAAGCTTGGCTGCGGCCTTTACGGCGACACCAGGAGCGACTGGCGGCCCTGGCGCCACGCCTGCTGGTGATTCAGTTTGGCGGCCCGGTGGGCGCGCGGACGGAGCTGGGCGACAAGGCCGATGCCGTGGCTGCTGGGCTGGCCGTAAGGCTGGGGCTGGGCAACGCCCCCTGCTGGCATACCTCCCGGGACAATATTGTGGAGTTTGGCGCAACGCTGGCGCTGGTCGCGGGCGCTGTGGGTAAAATCGGCCAGGATACGGCGTTGCTGGCACAGACTGAAAATGGCGCGTTGAAAATTGCCGGGGGCGGATCATCCTCCGCCATGGCCCATAAGGCCAATCCTGTAACAGCAGAGTTGCTCGTGGCACTGGCGCGCTACGCGGCGGGACTTTCCGGCACTCTAAACCAAGCTTTGGTGCATGAGAACGAGCGTTCCGGCGCGGCCTGGACGCTGGAATGGTTCACGCTGCCGCCTCTGGCCGTGGCCACGGGGGCGGCGTTGCGTGAGGCCATCGGGCTGGTGCCCCGGATGCAGTTTCAGACTAAGACGCAAGCCCGCTAAGGCTTGCGTCTGCCTCAGACCATCGCGGTCTAGCCAGCAAACATATCTTCCAGAGCCGCGGCCAGGGACAAAACGCGGGAATCCGCGCCGCGCGCGCCAATCACCTGCATCGCCACCGGCAAGCCCGCCTTTGTGGTACCGCAAGGTGTCACGGCGGCGGGCTGCTGGGACAAATTGATGGGAAAGCTGAAGCCTGCCCACTCCGTCCAGCGTTTCAGCCCGGACTCGGCCGGCTGCTCCGCCCCTGCCTCAAAAGCGGGAATGGTGGTGCCGGGAGAGAGGATGAAGTCATGCTTCACCAACGCCGCATCCATCGCGGCGCCGAAATCCGCGCGGCGGACCTGCGCCTGAACCAGTTGAATGGCATTCATAGCCGCGCCCTCACGCGCAATCTCCAACAGGCCGGGATCGATGCGCTCCAGCCGGTCTTCTGGCAAAGCCGCTAAACGCGCTGCCGCGCCGGTAAACCAATGAGCGTGAAACAGCGCCAGCAGGTCATCACCGGGTAGTTCAAAGGGCGTGATCTCAGCCCCCGCAGCGGCCAGTTGCGCTATCCTGGAATCAATTATAGATGCCACCTCCGTATCCACCTGTCCGACGGGCGGTTGGCGCCAATAGCCGATTTTCAGCCCATTTAGCGCCATGGACGTCAGTTGCAGAGGCGGCAAGATGCCGGCGCACTGGTGCCAGTCCCGCAGATCGCGACCAGACATGATTTTCAGCATCGCCATCACATCGGCTGTGCTGCGAGCCATGGGGCCAATATGCGCCACCGTGCCAAAAGCGCTGGCAGGGTAAGCTGGTACACGCCCGAATGTGGGTTTGAGCCCGCTAATGCCGCAAAACGCGGCGGGAATACGGATGGAGCCACCTCCATCCGTGCCCAGATGGAACACGCCCGCCCCAGCCGCCGCTGCTGCCGCCGCGCCACCGGAAGAACCACCTGGTGTTTTGGAAAGATCATGCGGGTTGCGTGTGATGCCAAAAGCTGGACTATCCGTCACGGCCTTCCAACCAAATTCAGGCATTGTCGTTTGGCCGATAAACACCACCCCGTGCTCACGCAACAAACGCACGGCGGGAGCATCGTCCTCATACAGCGCGTCGGATGTCGTCAGACTGCCATACCGGACATGCCAGTCTTTGACCCAGACAATGTCTTTCAGCGTTGTGGGGATGCCATCAGCATCGGAATGCGGCTCTCCTCTTCCCCAGCGCGCTTCTGACGCCTTGGCCGCCGCTAAAGCGCCCTCATGATCAATGAAAGTAAAGGCGTTGAGGCGGGGATTGATCTCTTCTGCCCGCGCCAGGCAGGCTTGGGTGACCTCAACTGGAGAGAGCCGGCCGGCTTTGTAAGCCTCCGCCAATGATGCCGCATCCAGGCGGCAAAGTGCCTCGGGGCTGGAAACCGTCTCAATCATCGCAACACCTCGTTTGTAAAAAGATTGCTTAAGGTCGCAGATCTGTTGCCGCCGGACAGGAAATAGATAAACTTTCCTGACTTCGCACATTTATTAAAGGATACCACGCATTGAAGCTGACCATCCGCCAGTTGCGCTATGTGCATGAGGTAGCGCTTCTGGGTAGCGTGCAGGCCGCGTCGCGTGCGCTGAACATCTCGCAATCCTCGATCCTGGCGGCCATTTCCGTCGCAGAAGCCGAGATTGGCGCACGGCTGTTCGATCGCAAACCCGCGCGCGGTGTGAAACTGACCCCGGCTGGGGAGAGATACATTAATGCCGGACACTATCTGTTGGAGGCTGAGAAGGAGTTTGACCGGACCATCGGAACACTCTCCAGCCGCGTCCCACCTGTGCTCCGTATCGGCTGTTTCGAACCTCTCGGCGCGATTTTTATGGCGGATTTCCTGCGCGCCTATCTTGATGAAATCGGAGGGCAGATAGAGGTATTTCTGCAAGAAGGCGACCAACTCGAAGTACGAAACTGGCTGGAGCAAGGTCGCGTGGATCTGGCCGTGCTTTACGATGTAGGGCCTGAAATCCCCGGGTCTACCACCCGCATTTGCAAAGTGCCTGCCCATGCGTTGCTTTGCGCAGATGACCCTCTGGGAAGCAAAGCCGCGCTTAGCCTTTCTGAGCTTGCGACCCGGCCGCTGGTCCTGCTCGACACACCGCAGACCTCCACTTACCTGTTGGCATTGTTCGATGTGCTGGCGCACCGGCCCGTGGTGAAATTCCGCACGCGCTCTTACGAAACCGTCCGCGCGGCGGTGGGGGCCGGGCTTGGTATATCGGTTCTCAATATGCGCCCAATGGGCCGAGCCACGATGGATGGGCCAGGCATCGTGCGCCGCCCCCTTTTGGACGATTTGCCGCCACCCACGCTGCTGGTCGCGGATATGTATGGCGGTATGAAACCAATGTTTCTGCGCGTTTTCATCGATACAATGAGGGCATTTTTCCACCGGCTCGGCCCAGCAGGGTTTGCCGTCACCACGCCGGATCGGCAAAGCCAACTGCTGCTCTGAGCATAGCTTATGTTCCACTTGGCACCACACTTCCACCCTACAATACGTGCTTTGACAGGAGCCAAGCTTAACAACGGCCAAGACTTTACGAAAAATATATAATTTAAAAAAACTTCTGCCATTTTATGTTGGAACAGTGCCTCTTAGCCAGTATTTCCCCCAGAAATTATGTGGATTGTTAAGTAGAACTTTCTCCGCAGAGTGCTTGAGGAGATTTGGATGCAACAGCCAAAATACAGAAACGAAGATTCTTGCTATTTTGTGCGAGGTCGAGAGCAATATGCCTGTAGGAGAAATTGTGCCGTGAACACGGGTTGAGCACCACCTCAATCTATACCTATGGACGGCTCTCCCTTTGCAAGTAGAACTTGAACAGCACTGCATGATCAGTTGCAAACACTTATCCGGGGTCGACCAGCTTTCGCCGGAACGCCCAAAGAGCCAGCGCCTTGCCATTATCCTCAATGCAATGAAGCTGGAAAGCCAAATTGGTCATTTCCAGGCCAACTATGGCAATCCGCTTCATAGAATGGTCCTTCCTCTTTGTAGCATTCAACGCAACCACGTTAGGTATCTCCCATGCCATTTCGACGGGCCATTCCACATCATCATCTTGCTGTTATTTGGGGGATATGCTTTGGCCGCTTCATTGGGAGTATCTTGCAGAATGCCTCCGCGCATCATCACCACGGCCACCGATCTCACGCACGACCCAACGCCAGATTGGTTGTACATGGTCAGCGCCAACCGCCCATTAGGCCGCCTCATAAGAAGGACGCGCTCTGAATTGCGTAGTAGCGGGACAATCTCGTATTCTCACCATGATCGGTAATCGCGGCCGGTCCAGCTTTTCGTCCACCTGCAAATATACAAAATTATGTCAAAAAATTTGAAACAAAAAAAACTTTCTCCACAAAATGATACGCCGCATGCAGGGCAGGACCGAATCGCCTTCTTCTTCGGCGCGTTACTTGTTTATCTTATCGGCATCACGGCTCGTGTTACCGCCTTTCATAGCCTCTGGCGCGGAGTGCAATGCACGCTCATTGTCGATACCACTGCATTGTTGCTTGTACTGGTGAACCGACACCTGCTGCATGCCGTACAAAAACATCTTCGTAACGGCTATGCTTTGGCCGGTTATATCCTCACAAGCGCCGCTCTGTCCGCCGGAGTTATTATTCTCTTCACGCGTTTTCTCGGCACTATACTGCCGCTCCTCGCCTCTCCTTGGACACGATTGCCAAATGCACAATTTGTCTATTTCACATATTTGTTCAGCGCTTGGGCTGTCGCTGGACGTTGGCTTGACGAACGTGCACGTTATAACAACGAACGCATCGATGCCCTCGCAGCTCATAATGCGATGGTGCAGTCAGAAATGCAGCGGCTACGGCTTCAGCTCAGCCCTCACTTCCTCTTCAACACCCTCAATATGCTCGCCGTGGAGATTCCCGAACATTCCCGCCGTGCCTTGCTCGTGCTGCGCGAACTGAATCATTATCTACGTTACACACTGGATAATGCTGAGCGAAGCTTGTTGCCTGCAACACAGGAAATCGCAGGTTTACGCTCATTCGTACGGCTCCAGCAGATGCGTTACGGTGAATCACTAAGACTGACCATCAAGGTAGAGGGATCGCCACAAGGGCATTGCATGCCAACCTTTCTTCTGCAACCGATCGTTGAAAATGCAATAAAACATAGTATGATCAGCGCCAATGGAACCATCGATGTGCATATCCACATCGTTACGAAACCGGGAATAGTGAGCGTCCAGGTTAGTAATTGTGGTGATCTTGAAACACCATCTGAGCTACCAGGCACCGGAACGGGACTGCGCAATATTGGTCGCCGCCTCGCGCTACATTATCCGGAACGGCACAATTTCTTGCTTGAGCAGCAAGGCGAACTTGTAGTGGCACAACTCATGCTGCGCGGTGAACCATGCTAAATGTCATCGTCGCTGACGACGAGCCAGCCGGTAGACTAGCCTTGACCCGGCTCATTTCACGAAACTCTAATCTAAAACTTTCTGGAGAAGCGGCCTCCGCGGCGGCCGCGATCAGACTGATCGAATGTTGTCAACCCGATGTCGCTTTCCTCGATATCGAAATGACCGGCGGTAATGGCTTCAGTGTCGTTGCAGACATGGCTCGACCGCCGAAACTCGTTTTCGTTACCGCACATGCGAACTATGCCGCCCAAGCCTTTGACGTGGAAGCAGTGGATTTCCTGTTAAAACCGGTTGAGCCACAACGTTTCATGCGTACGGTACGGCGGCTGCAAAAACTGCTCGTGCCAAGCACCGCTGAACGGCCACCAATAGCGCGGCATACAGAACTAGTCCCGATCCCGGTTACCGGTGGCCAGAGACTGCTGCCAGCCAATGATATACTCGCGGTGCTGGCCGATGGCGACGATAGCCGGTTGCTCCTGACGGGTAATGCAGAACTACGCGCGCGACGGCCAATCGGCGCGTTCTCTGGTAGCCTGCCAAGCCCGCCATTCCAGCGCCTCGGCCGTTCACTTATCCTAAATCTCGAAAGCTTGTACGGAATCCGCACAATCTCCCGTGATACCACCTACATAGCCCTGCGCGGGCACAGCCAAACCCTACAGCTTGGGCGTAACGCGACCGCCATGTTACGCCGGCAGCTAGCACAACTTTAATATATCTCCCTTAGAGAATATCTCTCTAGCTAACCGCATAAGACCCCGTGGAGACACGGACTGGCGTAGTGTGGGCATGATATAAAAGGGCTCATCAGACAAAGGCTTCAATCTTTATAGCTGTTTGCTGCCGGTCTACGGCAGAGCATGACGGATGCTGAACCGCGCCAGATCTCCCAGCGCGGTCTTGTTAGATTTCTACGCGGCTATGGCCGTAACCACAAGCTCTACTTCAGCCGCCGACAGACAACGTCCATCTCCGTGTTATGCTTAGAAAGTGGCGTGCAATGCAATGTCTCCTGCATTGACGCTTGTATGCTTGGAGAAAGCTCCATTATATTCAGCGCGCAAACTGTAGCGCCCCATTTTCACAAGCTGCAGTCCCACCCCAATCCGCGCTGTGGCAGTGTCCATCGCCACAGTTGTATTAAAATCGGGAGTCCCTGCTGGCGCGGCGATAAAGCCATAGGACTGCGTCCAACTATCGCTGGATTGCAAACTTACCCCCGTAAGGAAGCTCAAACGCAATTCCATCCCATGACGCAGCGTAAAGCTCTTTCCAAACTCTACAGATGGGGTTGCAACGAAAATGCCCTGACTGCTGCCATTAGATTTTGTTACATCAACGGAAGAGCCGCTTTCAGTATAACCCGGCATGTTGATATAAAGTCCATCCAACGTCAGCCGCGGTCGAATATAGGCACTACCAAAGCCAAACATATACGCCGCACCAGTCCGCACACCAACGGCATCAATCGCTGGAGAGCCTTTAACTATCGACTGCTCCCCAGGCAAATTAATGACACGCGATGTGGTATAGGCGCCCCCTGAACCGAACAGGCCACCCATAAACGACCAGTCCCCCACCTCATCGCGCAAGCCAACGCCACCGTAACCTGCTTGGCCAGAGCCTTTTAGTGTGTTGCCCTGCGCACTCAACCAGCTGTTTTGGTAAGCGAGTGCCGCATCCAGGTATAGATTGTGCGAGAGACGCGTCTCTCCACCGATCGCATAAGTACTCTGATTCAGCGCGAACCGGGCGGCACCATAGCTGCTCGATTGGCTCGTTAAGTTGCCGCTCAGCGTAAACCAAGCGCACCGTCCATTTGATAAGGCGAGATAGTCGCCCCCATTTCGATCGCAGCCATCCAAATCGCCAGCGAAATCTTCTAAATTGCTTACCTCGCGTGAGGCATAATCTACTGCGGCCTCCGGGGCGAGGTTCGCGAGTGCGCCTGTATAACTCCCAATACTACCCTGCGCCAGATTGTCGAGAGCACCATATAATGTACCAAAGGACGCATTTCCCCCAGCCTCCCAACTCGAGAACAAGGCGCGCGCGATGGAGCTTTGAAGCGCGCTGAGCTTAACCCCAGAAGGATCGAAATCAGCTGAAACATTGGTCAGCAGGTATTGCGTTTCATTGCCCCCTATCGAAGCATCCGACGAAGCCGCGGTCTTGGTGATTTCATACCCAAACAAAGGCGAAGAGCCTGCGCTCAGTCGGCCACTTACCGTTCCATCTACAGTCATGATCGGCACACTCACCCAGGGGAGCACACTCTGCGCTACTGGTTCAACAATCCCAGCGAGTTGGGCATTGCCCGTCACCAGGAGCATATCCGCCTTTCTAGTATCGAATTGCACATTCGGCGCATAGACACCACTTGCCGTCTGCTGGAAATCACCCGCAACCGAGACAGCTTCATAATTATTCGCCAGCAGCGGGGCGATCCGCCCAGCATTAACAAAGTTGCCGCTAAGCGAGCCGCTCGAAATCCAAAGACCACCCGCTTCGTTAGTGAAAGTGCCCAGTGTAGAGTTCTTGTCCTTTAACGTTACCGTCCCGATGACTGTCCCGTAATTCTGTACATTAGTGATACCATACCCTGTAGACACAATGGCTTGTTTGGAAGCCGATCTAACCAAGCCCGACGAACCGATGGTGACATTATTGGTCGAATAATCACTATCCACCCATATTCCGCGCCCCTGCGTGCCGGATCCGCCCGAAAGGCTGCCGTTAACCGTAATGGCAACGCCGGCACTATTGCCAAGCCCGCTGCCGTTTTGCCCGATTGATTGCGCAAATATGCCGACGGCATTGACCCCTGACGCATTAATCGTGCCATTATCGAACACCGTTACCAGACCGCCAGTGCCGCTCGACCCAGTGGCACCGGTGGTGCCGGCGATTTCCGAAACGCCGTCATTGCCGGATTCCAAGCCGCCACCCGCCCCAACGCTTTGTGCGAAGATGCCATAAGCGCTGGCGCCCGTGGTGATAACCGAGGTGCCGCCGGTATTAACAGTTACATCACCGCCGTTGCCGGTCGTGACGTAGCCGCTCCCATTTGCCGCACTCGCCTCATAAAGCAGCGTTGAGCCAGAAGCGAAGCCCGCGATACCGCCACCGCCACCCACCGACTGGGCGAAGATCGCGTGGCTGCCATCGCCGGTGGTCTTAATAATACCATCGCCGACCTGGATGCTGACGGCGCCGCCATTCGCGACTGTCCCGTTCCCTCCGCCGAGTTGATAGACGCTGCGCGCACCGAGTTGAGTAAACGCGACCCCGCCGCCGCCGCCAATACTTTGCGCCAGAATGCCATAAGCGCTGGCGCCGCCGGTGCTGATAGTCGCATAGGCGCCGGTCGAGACAAAGCTGACCGCACCGCCATCGCCGGCCGTGCCCGTGCCGCCGTCACGCAGCTTAATGTTCGTCGAAATCGGCAGAATGCCTGGGGTCAGAGTAAAGCCATCCCCGGCTTCACCACCGCCGCCGCCGACTGATTGCAGGAACACTGCATGCGCGACGTCGCCCGCCGTTGCGATCGTGCTGGGGCTAGAACTGGGCTGCCCGCTCGTCGGCGGTGATATTGTCAGCATGACGCTGCCACCATTGCCACCGGCGGAGCCGCCCGCCGATCCGGAAGCGCCGAGCGAAAAATAGCCGCTGGCATCTGTCTCCGCGGAGCCCGCCGTGCCGCCCCCGCGGCCCACGCTCTGCGCGAACACGCCATAGGCGGCATAGCCCTGTGTGGTCAGACTCGAATTTCCGAGGAAGAGGCTGACGGCGCCGCCGGCGCCGCCATCGCCCCCGCTGGCACCGAGAGCGAAATTAGCGTTGATCTTCATGAAGCTGCCAAGACCGGACGAACCGCCCGCGACCGCACCGCCGCCAATACCGCCGCCGCCGCCGATCGATTGCGCCAGAATCGCGTCCGCATAGTCGCCCTTGGTCGTAACCGAACTGCCCGTGAACGTCGTACTCACCGAACCGCCCACGCCGCCGCTGCCGCCACTGCCGCCGACCGAGATGTTGAGATTAAGCGAGGGGTAGAAATTGTTCAACGCGCTGACCGCCGCGCTGGTCCAGCCGCTGCCACCCTGCACCGCCTTGACAACATCGCTAAGGTAGCCGCCGAGTGCGTTAGCGAATTTCTTGCCTGCTTTCAGCTGTGAAATGCCGCAACACGACGACTCAACGATATTTGGATCGTCGGACGAGCCCGTGGAACCAGCAGAGCCGCCAATACCGCCGCCGCCGCCGACACTTTGCGCGACAATACCATCTGCGGCCTGGCCATTGGTGATGATGGTAGTGCCATCCAAGATGAGGACGACCTGTCCGCCACTTCCCCCGCCAGTACCGCTGGTACCCAGCGTGAGCGTGGCGCCTGAGGTGAGCTGACCTACTCCACCGACATCCTGACCGTTGAGGACCTGGTTTACTGCGCTGAGCGACGGCAGGCCAAGCTGGTACGAACTGCCCGAGGACGTGCCGCCGCCACCGCCAATGGACTGTCCCTCGATGCCATAGGCGGAATCGCCGAATGTTTCGATAGCGGTTCCCGCATAGGAGGACAAGCCAGCATAGCCGCCATTACCACCGCTGCTACCTGCCGCGCCAAGTGTTACCCCCAGCGTCAGTGCGGTGGAGGAACTGGTGCCATTCTGCGTCGACCCGCTGCCTTCCCCCGCATTGCCGCCGCCACCACCAATCGATTGCAGGAGTACGCCGTCGGCATTGTCGCCAAGTGTCACGATCTGCGCCGGCGCGTTCTGGGAATTCGGATCGACACCGCTCATATTGCCACCCAGATTCACTAGGGCCGACCCGCCATTGCCGCTGGCGCCGCCACTACCACCGAGCGAAACCTCTAAATCTAGGTTATAATTGGTCACGCCGGTCACCTTGGAAGCTGTCTTGAAGCCAAAGGCGGTCGATTGCGCGGAAGAATCCCCACCATCGCCGCCACCGCCGCCAATGGACTGCGCCATCACTGCATGGGCGCCGTTGCCATAGGTCAGGATGCTGTCGCCACTGGATAAGTTGACTGCTGCGCTCCCCCCATTGCCGCCGGCCCCGCCGCTGCCACCTTGCGACCAGGTACCCGAGACCGCGAAGCCGACCAGAGATTCGGTCGTGGGAAGGGTGAGATCCTGGACGAAAGCCTTGGCCAGGGACGAGCCGCCTATGCCGCCGCCGCCGCCGACACTGAGCGCCAAGACACCATAGGAATCGGTCGCAAGCGGCACCATCACGCTATTGTCAGATAGCGTTGTCGGGTCAATCGCGTTCTGCACGCTGCTCGCGGTGACGATGCGGGTCTGACCGAGATTGACGGTGGCATTTCCGCCATTGCCGCCATCTCCGCCTTTGCCGCCGACGGCAAGCGAAACGCCAAGACCAGCGCTGACGCTAACCGAATAGGCCGCCCCGCCGACACCACCGCCGCCACCGGCCGATTCGGCCGCGACACCGGTCGAATTCCCGCCGGATGTTTGTTCGGACAGGCTATTGCCGTTTACCGTGGCTGCACCACCCGCTCCGCCGCTGCCGCCGCTGCCGCCGATCGTCAGGCTGACAATGCCGGAATAGGAGGTCACATCGCTGGCCTTTCCGCCACCACCACCGATCGATTGCGCCACGACGCCAGCCCCGAGGTCCCCCGTAGTGTTGACACTGCCGCCAGCATCGATGGTCACATTGCCACCGCCACCGCCACCACCGCCGGCGCCGCCGACCGCGACAATGTTGTCTGCCGAGCCGCCGATACCCCCGCCGCCGCCGATCGACTGGTCGAGAATCCCAAACGAATCATAGCCGGAGGTGGTGATGATCCCATTGCTGGATACCTCGGCCGCGCCAGCGTTCGCAGCAAAGGAGGCTGAGCCGCCGATACCAGAATTGGCAAAATCCAAATTGCCACCATCACCGCCTCCGCCGGAGATCGATTGCGCGAGCAGCGCGGTCGAGTCTGAGCCGCTGGTCGCGATCGACGCACCCGCTAAATTCTGCGCGGTGACAAGACCGACCGCCCCAGCCGTGGCACCCGTGCCGCCCTCGGCGAAAATGCCACCCGCCGTACCACCGGCGCCGCCGCCGCCGGACTGCGCCTGCGCGAGCAGGCCCGGTGAATCGGCGCCCTGGGTGGTGATGCTACCGCCATTGCTGGCCTGCACCGCAGTCAACACGCCGTTCAACTGGGAGCCCGCCTGACCGCCAGTGCCGCCCGGCCCGCCCTGACTCGAAATAATATTCGAACTTGTGTTGCCGTTGCCCCCGGCGCCGCTGAGGCTGACCGCGGTGAAGCCTGGCGAACTATTCCCAGCGGTAGAGATCGAAGCGCCACTCTCGAGTGTGGCGGTGACAAGGCCGCTAGTGCCACCATTGCCGCCGGGCCGCGGGCTGCCGGTCATATTCGCACTTCCGGTGCCGCCATTGCCACCGGCACCGCCATCGGATTCCGCCACGACGCCCGGCGACTTGCTACCGGTAGTCGTGATACCGGTGCCTGACTGGATGTCGACCGTCACATCGCCACCCGCCCCGGCATTTCCGCCGCCGCCAGCGTCGCCCGAATTGCCGTCACGGTTGCCACCCCCGCCGCCATTGCCACCCGTAGAGAAGGCGACGATCCCGGAAGACAGACTGCCCGTGGTCAAGACACTACTGCCCGCGAGATTGACTATGACATCGCCAGCATTGCCGCCGGCGCCTCCATTCCCGGCGTCGTGGCCGAAAGTGCCCTCATAGGTCGCCCCATCACCACCAGCGCCGCCCTGTGCCGCAGCAACGATCCCGGGGGACTCTATGCCCGCGGTATTAACCGCGGCACCGCTGGAAAGCTCCACCTGCACATCATAGGTGCCGCCGCCACTGCCGCCATCCGCCTCGTACCCGCCAACAGGCGTGGACTGGCCCGTGTCTGAATTGCAGCAGACCGTCATATAATTGCCATCGCCCCCGGCGCCGCCGATGTTGCGCGCTTCGATGCCTGCCATGTTGTTGCCATAAGTCCCAACCGATGCACCTTGGTCGCTGACGCCGGTGATTTCGCTACTTAAGGCCGAATCGTTGCTCGTATTCGCCCCTGCGGTACCGCCGGCGCCAGCCGTCACCCCTCCGCCATCGACCTGCCCGCCCGCCCCGCCCTGCGACAGCGCCGCAACGGCCGCCCCCGTCAACGGCGGAATGATACCTTCGTTCGGCAGACCGCTCCCGGTGTTCAGCGCGGACACATACACATCGCCGGAGGCGATCAGGCTAACGCTCGCCTGTCCGCTAGAGCCGCCGGGACCGCCATTCTGCCCCTTCTCGGCCCGGTTCGCGTTTTTTCCGCCAATGGAGGAGGCCAAAAGGCCGTACAGAGTAGCCGAACTGGGCGCGCCGTTGTTCTGCCAACTCCAATACAGGGTGACCGGCTGAGTGTTATAGATACTGGCAGGGCCACCGGCCCCGCCAATGCGCTCGGCAGCCGCCGCACTTTCACCGCCCGCTCCACCTTGCGACAGCGCTTCAAGCGCGACCCCGCCTGAATCTCCACTGGCCTGCGAGATATTCGTCCCGATCGTCACCGGGGCATAATTCTCAAGCTGCACCACACCGCCATAACCGCCCGAACCGCCGCTGGCGCCACTACCGCCATTACCGCCGAGACCGTTGGCCTCTAGCGCGGTGACACCCTTGGGAAATTCGCCGGTTAGCGTAACCGGCTGGTAATTGCCCACATACACATTGCCGAGCGCACTACCGCCGTTGCCGCCGTTATAATTATCGTTGCCCTGGGTGTAGTTACCGCCATTGCCGCCAATCGACTGCGCCAGCAACCCATATTCCCAGACCGCCAGATCGGCCGACCCTGTGAGGTTAAGCGCGCCGTTGCTGAGGAGGCCCGTACTCTCATATCCTGCGGCCGTCCCGGTACCCGCATTGCCGGAACTCGAATTGGCGCCATTGACGCCGCGAGATATGAAATTGAGGCCGTAATCGCCCGCGCTGGATGCCTGGATATTGAATGTGCCTTGGTCGCTGACCAAAAGGGCGCCCGCGCTCTCCGTCAACGGCTCGGTATACGTGCCCGCCGGCACTGTGCATCCGTAGCCGCCGCCGCTCTGGCTGCAGGAAGGGCTGGCGCTTTGCGCCATGGCACCACCGCCCGAAAAAACCGCCCCCAAAAGTGCCAGCGCGCCGATCAGCCTCTTTCTTGGCCATACGCCCCGCCCCCGCCGGGCGCCAAGACTTGAACTGGACTTGTGTGTGTCGTTCGGGCGCACGGTCATGTCTCCAGGGGCCACATGGCGGCCAATGTGAGGTTCTGGCTGGAAGTTAGCGCGCTGGCGGACGCTGCGGTTGCACGGCGTTAAAGACGCTGGCATGTGCGTCCGAAACCGAGAACAGCCGCGACACGGTCATCTGCGTCGGCCGCGACCTCGGCAACACCCAGGGCACCGCCAGTACCCAGTCTCATCTCTCGCACGCCACGTTGTATCGAACCGCTCATTGCCTTTTAGCCAATGTTAACGTGGTAGCAGTGCCGGATGCCGCCGCACGCGGCAATGTAAATTCGATGAACAAGGCAGATTCCCCGATGAACCCGGCGAGAGCGAAAATACTACGCGGACGGATTGCGCATCGGCGATTTGATATCGTAAACTCTACTGCGGCCGGCGGGAGGACCAGCCTGAGTTCTCCATTGACCAGCAGATATACGTAATCATATCAGACGCTTTAAGACCGCAGCCAATACACGCGCATCATGATGCACCCCATGCGTTGCAAGATTGTGCTGCCTTCCTGTTAGGTGGACTGCTTGTACATCTGATCCAAATGACGTTCCACAACTCTGACAGCTGGTCAGAATGACACTGCCGGCAAGGCCGGACGAACTATCACAGATAGAGTAGCTTTAGGGGTCCGTTTTTACAAACGGAAATAATGACTTTGGCACCGCGTACGTAAATGACGGCGTAGCAGTTACGTGTGTCATAGGCACCTTCCGCGCTCACAGTTTTAATCGGCTCCTCACTGTGAATGTTTGCCCGAAGGTCTCTCTGGGAGTGTAGGACAACGCCTACTTCGTTGGTTATAACCTTAATCGCCCGAATATACTGCATATAGGTATCGAGTCTTAGATGAACCTTCTACCATCGACGGCGATAGGACGCGCGGTGCTTTCGGGTTTTCCATTCGCCTTCTCCTACTATCTTGATAGCAGTGTTGTCGACCAGCAGATGCAGTCCGCCCAAATTCACGCGGCCAGCCAACGCCCCCGCCGCTTTAATGACGCATTATAGGAACGCCAATTCGTCGTACGGTAATTCGGTTTTATAGGCTTGGGCATAACAAACAGCTACGCCTTTAAAAACAAATAGGGATTCCTAACCAACTACCAAATTTATGCAACAAGGCCACTTTCATCCCACCATTCAAACGTTGGCAATCGTGGTATAGACAATGCGGTGACCACTCTCAGGCCCCCTCCCCCCGACCTTGCATCCATCGGCCATGACGAAGACTTCCAACCTGATGATATGAAGCCCCAGAATGTGCGCAGAGCCTATATCACACAAACCCAAACGATATAAATTTTATTATGATACATGAGAATATTGGCATTTGACGACAGCAAATCACTCGATTTAATTATAATCTGAATTCAAAGACAATTAAATGTTCTTTTATAGGAATAGTTATGTGAGGATTTTCTATCTGAGCAATTTGGAAAGGCACATTGACTAAATACAAATGGTAGAGCTTTCACGTAATTCCCGCAGATACGTCTGTTGAAATGAAACCTTATTAGTTTGGATTCATAACATGTTTAACGAGACAAGTATCACAAAAATTTTGCCTTCTGATTGGAGGAAAGGTCTGTTTCTTGGGCGCATCCAGACTGCCGACGGCCCCTCTCCTATCCTTGTACAAGATGGAATGGCCTATGACCTAAGCAAAACTGCACCGACAACGTCAGAATTGGCCAATCTGATACCTATTAATGCTAAAGCAAATACGCTGCTTGGGCCTCTCGAAGCTTTGGAGTTTCCTCTTCTTTCGCCCGTTGATTTACAATGCATCAAAGCTTGTGGGGTTACGTTTGCTTCATCGGCATTGGAACGCGTAATTGAAGAAGCCTCACGAGGCAATGCAGGAAATGCTTTAAAAGTGCGTGAGCGCATAGAAGCACAAATCAGCAGTTCATTACGAAAGGTTGTGCCAGGATCCACCGAAGCCCAAGCACTAAAGGAAATATTGATTGAAAATCATTTGTGGTCACAATATCTCGAAGTCGCCATTGGTCCCTATGCTGAAGTGTTTACCAAGGCGCCTGTTCTGTCTACGGTAGGCCCGCATGCCGAGGTCGGTATCCGATCTGATTCAAAATGGAATAACCCAGAGCCAGAAATTGTATTGGTTATTAATGCTCGCGGCGAAGCCATTGGTGCCACTCTAGGAAATGATGTAAATTTAAGAGACCTCGAAGGCCGCAGCGCCTTGCTTCTAGGTAAGGCCAAAGACAACAATGCATCTTGCGCTATAGGTCCGCTTATTCGTTTATTTGACGATGATTTTACGCTTTCTCACATACGTGAATCCGAAGTTGATTTGCTCATTGAAGGCAAAGACGGTTTTCGCTTGGAAGGAAAGTCCAACATGTCGGATATAAGCCGCGAACCCTTGGATCTTGTTAGCCAAACGTTAAGTGAACACCAGTATCCTGATGGCTTTGCCTTATTTCTTGGGACGATGTTTACACCTGTAAAAGATAGAGACGTTAAAGGCGAAGGATTCACACATAAAGTTGGAGATGTTGTAAAAATTTCGAATTCATATCTCGGGGTGCT
Organism: Acidocella aminolytica 101 = DSM 11237; assembly: GCF_900129125.1. Taxonomy (GTDB): domain Bacteria; phylum Pseudomonadota; class Alphaproteobacteria; order Acetobacterales; family Acetobacteraceae; genus Acidocella; species Acidocella aminolytica. The sequence continues at coordinate 41,805 of NZ_FQVJ01000026.1, forward strand.
AAGCAATACCGTTACCACTTCTGCTAATGCCAAACCGTGGACAATTGGCATCGCGGAGTTTTACAAAAACTTGTCATTACGCGGATTAATTTAAGGAGTGATCACAAGGAAAGCTGACTTGGCTTGTTGCTGAAGAACTCCGTTTCTCGGCGATGGGTCAATATTTTTCGCCATTATGGAAGCTAAACTCCCTGCGCAGGCGAACTGACCTATCCGCTAGTTGGCCCTCGATCACAAGCTTAACTTACTTTTCACCAAACTGGCAGAATTCACTGCGGAGTTTCTTTTTGCCCCTACACTCGTTTAACTAATCCAGAGTTTTTTGTTCGATTTCCTTTGATCTGTCTCAGCAGATAAAGGTCCTCCTAAAACCGCTCAAGCTGAAATGCGGCCGGATCAACCACAGGCTCGTCTCCGGTCACGATATCGGCCATCAGCCGCCCCGCGCCTGGAGCGATGCCGAATCCGTGACCTGAGAAGCCGGTGGCAATGTAGAAGCCAGGTTGGGTTTCGACATTTGAAATTACTGGAATGGAGTCGGGCGTTCCATCAATGAAGCCTGCCCAGCTTTGCGCTACTTTTGCACCTGCGAAGATCGGCAAATCCTTTACCAGATGCTTCATCGCCAAACGCAAGCCACCCATCTGCGGGGCCGGATCGAGGATGCGTTCTTGCTCAAACGGCGTGGTGAGACTCGAGAGATAATCGCGCTCCTGTTTCCATTCCCTTAGGAATTGTCTGGAGATGTGCGGGCGTAGATAATTTCTCTCGGAAAAAAACTCCGGCATGAATTTGGGAAAAAGGCGAAAAACATCCGGCGTGATCTCCGGGCTGGAGATCCAACCATTGGCGATGGTATAGCCGCCATCCAGCCGCTTACGAAAAGCGTACTGATGCGCAGATGCGGAAAACTCTGGTCCGTCCAGCTTTTCCGTGCGCAACACGGAGGAACGTACCTTCAGTTGTGGCAGCGCCACGCCATGCTTGCGGCAGAAGAGACGCGACCAGGCACCACCCGCCAGCACCACTTTCGGGCAAGCGATGCGGCCATGCTCGGTCTCCACCGCGGTGATAAAGCGGCCGTCGCGCACCAGCCCGCGTACAGCACAATTTTGCAGAATCACCACCCCTATGGCCTGGGCGGCGCGAGCCATGGCGGGTGCCGCAAGTTGCGGTTCAGCCCGCGCATCGCTGGCTGTGTAGAGCGCACCCACAAAGCGACGCCTGCTGCCGGGCAGCAAGGCGGCGGAAGCTGCGGTATCCAGCATTGTGGAGGCAGCGCCCAGGGGAACTGCCTTGGCTGCCCATTTCGTACGCTCGCGCTGTTCTTTCTGGTTGGTATTGAGATAAGCAATGCCGCAGACGCGGAAACCGGTTTCCTCGCCGGTGAGGTCATTCATCCGATGCCAGAGTTTCTGTGCCTCGAACATCAAGGGCAGTTCCCGCACATCGCGCCCCTGCACGCGTATCCAGCCCCAGTTGCGGCTGGATTGCTCGGCGGCAATACAACCTTTCTCGCACAACACGACCTTCGCCCCCTTCTGCGCCAAACTCCATGCCGTGCAGACGCCGATAATGCCCCCGCCGATTACCACCACATCCGCCATGACAGGGGCAACCGCGAATCGCGTGTCTACAATGCTGATTTCAGGACCCATGAGGGGTGTCTCCGTCTAGCTGGCATTAAGGTCAAGGGGATTAACGTTAACGGCGGTTGGTTATCAAATAACAACAATCATCTCGGCTTAATTTGAAAAGTTCATAGCGATTCTCTACCAAAATTCGGCAGGAAGGCAGCTGTGAGACCAATCAATGGCAGGAAAGAGCAAACATGGTAAACAAACCCGATACTGGTATGGTCGGCTAAAACCCCCAGTACCGCTGCGCCCAAGCCGCCCATACCAAATGCCAACCCGAAGAATAACCCAGACACTGTCCCGACCCGGCCGGGCAGCAGCTCTTGTGCATAAACCACTATGGCGGCAAAGGCAGACGATAGCACTAGCCCAATAATGACGCTTAGCCCAATGGTCGCGCTCAGCCCCACATAAGGCAACGCCAGCGTAAAGGGCAACACACCCGCGATTGAACCCCAAATCACGCGCTTACGGCCGATTCGGTCACCAACGGGACCACCAATCACAGTACCTGCCGCCGAAGCCGCCATGAAGATGAACAAATCAACCTGCGCGGCCTGCACGCCCAAATGAAAGCGCTGGATGAGGTAGAAAATATAGTAGCTAGTGAAACTGGCAAGGTAGAAGAACTTCGAAAAGATCAGCGCCACCAGAACCGCGAGCGAGAGTGTGACCCGGCGGGTAGAGAGCCCCAAAGGCGCCGTTCCGACGTTACGTGCCGGGCGCTTGGCATGGCCATTGGCTTGATACCAACGGCCGAGCAGCGAAAGGATTGCCATGCCCAGCACGGCCGCGAAGCCAAACCAGGCGATGCTCGCACGCCCGCGCGGCAGCACAAAGAATGCCGCCAGCAGCGGCCCCAGTGCCTGCCCGAAATTACCACCAACCTGAAACACCGATTGGGCCAAACCATGCCGCCCACCCGAGGCCAGCCGCGCAATGCGTGAGGATTCTGGGTGGAAAATAGACGAGCCCGTCCCCAGTAGCGCAGCTCCTGCGAGCAACACGGTATAGCTTGGCGCCAGCGCAAGAGTGACCAATCCGAGCAGCGTGAACATCATGCCTATAGGTAACGAGAATGGTTGCGGGCGGCGGTCGGTGTAAAGGCCGATAAGCGGCTGCAGTAGCGAGGCCGTGACCTGATAGGTCAACGTCAGGATACCAATCTGCCCAAAATTCAAATCAAACCCTCCCTTAAGGATAGGGTAAACAGCTGGTAACAGCGACTGCAGCATGTCGTTTAATAAATGACAAAAGCTGATGGCTCCCAGCACTGGCGCGGCGGTGCCTGACGCGCGCGAAGGCGCCGTTATCGTTTGCGTCATATCTTAACTACATTCCCCTGCCGCATCCGTGTTTACAGTTGGATCGGCCTCTTGCGTGTGACTAAAGGCTAGAATAGCTATGGGCCAGACCGGCCTACCACCGCAAATAGGCCGAATATTTACGAGAGTGGGCCATGGTCCGGAATAGCAGGGTCGAGTTTTTCGATGACATACAGCGCCCACTCATCGCACTAGGCAATGATTTCCCAAGCGGCCACAAAGTACTGCCGCATAGCCATCGGCGCCACCAATTGCTTTATGGCGCGTCGGGCACTGTGGTCGTGGGCACGGTGGCTGGCACCTGGATGATCCCACCTCAGCACGGCATGTGGATCCCCAGCGGCGTAGTGCATGATGTGCTGATGCGCGGTGATGTCGCCACTCATAGTCTCTATCTTGAACCTAACGCGCTCGACGGCGTACCTAAGACATGTCAGGTGGTTAGCATTTCCCCGTTCATGCGCAATCTGATGATGGAAGCGGTCGACCTGCCAGTCGAATACGATCCCGAAAGCCGCGCAGGCGCGCTGATGACGCTTATCCAGCACGAGCTGCGCCAGTTGCCGGAAAGACCACTGGCCCTGCCCTTGCCTATTCATGCCGGACTAATGGCGCGCTGCCAAACGTTCCTCACCCAGCCAACCCCCCATGAACATATTGACGCCTGGAGCGCCGATCTTGGCTTGAGTCGGCGCGCCTTCACCCGACTGTTTCGATCCGAAACGGGCTTGAGCTTTGTTGCTTGGCGTCAACAAGCTTGCTTACTTACCGCCCTACCCCGCTTGATTGCTGGCGAGCCAGTGACGCTGGTTGCACTTGATCTTGGCTACGACAATCCTGCTGCCTTCACCGCCATGTTCAAGCGTACCCTTGGGCTATCACCACGTCATTACTTCAAGCAATACGCCCATCCAGGCGGATAAACTTGGCTAAACAAGCTGGAATGCCATCCCACTTGAACAACTCGTGGGAAAACATTCGCCTAGATATTGTAAGAAATACGTCGCCTCTCGGTCCCACCCAGATATAGGGAGGCGGCACAACTCATGCGCCAGCCAAGAAAATCTAGCGCCACGCTCTTCAGAGGCTGGTCTAAGCGTGCACAGGTGTGAAGCTAAGTAGCGCATCTGGCGAAAATGGGCATTCCATCGTTGCTCCAAATCATTGGGTACAACCGCCTGATTGGGGTTGCAGGAATGCTGTTTGTAAGTGGCTTGTATCCATGACATCATGATGAGATAGCTGCAAAAAAGCACAGTCGGCAATGAAGGTTCAGCCGAAAACAACATGTCTTTACATCCACAACTAGCTCGAATTCGTAACATAATGCTTGCCCCTATGCCGCGCGCTCCATACGATGCCGCCAGGGTCAAGGAGGCTTTTTAATGCAGGAAAGAAACGACAAAAACGCACCTCAGAGCGGCGTTGGCCGCCGCACTGTGCTCGGTAGCCTCGGTGCGGGTCTGGGGGCTGTTGGTCTTGCCGGGCGGCCCGTCGGCGCTGCGGTGCCAGAGCTTACTCCAAAGCCCGCCGCGCCTTCGGCGCCGTTTCCGGCCAGCCGCAGCGCGCCGCTTGGCCGCCCCTATAATATGATACTTATCACAACCGATGAAGAAGCCTATCATCTGCGCCCAGCTGACGGGTACAGCACACCAGCGCGCGCCGAATTACAGCGCCGGGGAACAAGTTTCCTCAATCACTATATCGCCTCGGCCATGTGCACGCCCTCACGCGGTGTCATGTATTCTGGCCAACCACCCCAGATAAACGGAGTGTTTGACCAGATGGAGACGGGCTATGTGCCGAGCCTACGCACAGACCGACCGAGCATCGGCACTGTGTTTCGCGAACTTGGCTACCATACCGCCTATTTCGGTAAATTCGAGCTGCGGCGCAGCATCGTCGCGCCTAACCCGGACATAAATTACAGCAGCGCGCTCAGCGCCTATGGTTTTGATAGTTTCTCGCCGGACGGCGACAAGATCGGTACACCCGACCAAGGGTACGATACGGACATCTTCACCGCAGGCGAAGCGATCCGCTGGATGCGCACGCATGGCCAAGCACTGAACGCGCAGAATATTCCTTGGCTACTAGTGGTGAGTTTTGTTTCGCCACACGACATCATGTATGCTGATGTCAACCAGCCTGGCCAGAATGTGCAAACCTCGCAAACCGGCGGGACGCTTACCCCACCGCCAGCCGATGGCATATTCGCGACACGCTGGACCTTCCCGCCCTCACCCAGCGCGCTAGAGCCGCTGGACAAGCCCGGCCGTCCTCCCGCCCAACTTGCCTATAATAAAGGCTGGTCGGCTTGGCTTGGGCAGATTCCGCCGGGAGAGAGCGCGATGTGGAACGATTATTATAATTTCTACCTCAACCTCATACGCGACAATGACAACACGCTGCAGACCGTGCTCGACACCCTCTCAGCGCTGGATCTATGGCCTACGACGGCTGTTGTGCGCACAGCGCACCATGGCGAGCTAGGCGGCGCACATGGAGGGTTACGCGGCAAAGGGCCGATGCCCTATGAGCAGGAAACGCATGTACCTATGGTCGTGGTCCATCCTGAATATCCCGGCGGCCGCAGTTGCAAGGCAGTGACGAGCCATATTGACTTGATAACGACACTCGCGGGCCTCACCAACGCGCCAGCGTCGCGCCGCACCGCCGCGCTTGCCGGTTTGCCCGGGCTTGATTTCAGTACCCTGCTGAAAAATCCAGAACAAGCTGCCTACACGACCCTGCGCGAAGGGGCGCTATTCAATTATGTCGGACTGTGGACCGTTGATGCCGCCTACATGACGAACACCGCATGGGATCTTAGCAAAGGGCAGACCGTGCCACCCTTCGGCGCTCTGCGACCGTCGCTGACGCCACGCGGCTTTCTCAGCTTCTGCTTTGACGGGCGGTACAAATTTGCCCGCTATTACGCACCGGACAATTTCAACACCCCCACGAGCTTCGGGGCGCTGGTCAAACATAACGATCTTGAGCTCTATGATCTCGCTAATGATCCCGACGAAATGCATAATCTCGCTACCGCTCCGGACGCCAGACGCGACCTCATTATGGCCAATAATGAGCTGTTGAATCGACTGATGGAGCGCGAGGTCGGCGAAAATGATGGCAGCTTCCTCCCCGCGGCGCTGCGGCAAGCATAAGGAGGAACTGCTTGTCCACGGCATGGGTATCTGCGCCTTGGTAAGGTACGGCCGTCAGCCCCCCATGCCCTGCTCTTTTCCGGTAAATTCAAATATGATCCGAACGTTATGGCTGGATAGTTCAGGCGCTCTATGGGGAGGTTCTGGTGCCTGCTCACATTAACACGGCATTCATGTTCGTTAGAAGCACTGCTCCAGGCTTTGCTCGTCCACCTGCTCCAGAAGCCGGACGCGGCATCCGGCTGACGCTTCGCCCTTGCCGAAAAGAGATTGCGGGTGGCAATCGTTGCCATGAACCGCTTTCCGCGCCAATATAGCCGCCGGGTCAGTGGCGCACATCCGTTGCCCGCGTCAGCCTGGCTAGCCTCATGACCAGCCGCTAAGATACAAAGAATAGAATGCTGGACCGGACAATTCTCCTGCCTACGCGATAGCGAGGTTTCCCGTTGGCTGTCCGGCGCTAAATTCTCAGGGCAGTTGCGTCGGCAGGCCGTAGCCACCGAGGCCGAGCACGTCCACTTCTTCCTGGTCATCTCGCAGTCAATGGACGAGATCATACTGGGCGAAGATGACCGGGGCCACGACTTCCGCGTCTCGCTTCTGCTTCGCCAAAAAAGTCATAGCAGCGGCGCCGAACTGATCGCGCTGACCATCGTGATCGGCCTCGGCCTCATGGACAGAGCCTATATCTTCGCACTCACACTCTCTCATTGGCCCGTCATTCGCACCAACCTCGCTGCCACTGCGCGCGACTGAAAGAGATGCAACCTGGCGGATCAAAGCCGGCCTCCCGGCTCAGTCCACTTCCTTTCGCGCGGCTCGGCGGATGGCCTGCGGCGGAACGCCATGGAGCTTGACGAAAGCTCGGCGCATCCGCTCGGGATCGGTGAATCCCACGCCGCGTGCGATTTGCTCGACCGGCTCCGCCCCATCCCGCAGCCGCAGGCGCGCGGCCTCGACGCGCAGACGTTCGACAGCGCGGGCAGGCGTTTCCCCCGTCTCCCGACGGAAGGCACGGCTGAATTGCCGCGGGCTAAGATGCGCGGCCTCGGCCAGACGCTCCACGCCCAGCTGCTCTGACAGATGATCCCGCGCGAAGGCGAGCGCAAGGCGAATGCGATCTGTCGCTGGCTCCATCTCCGACAACGAAGAGAACTGCGACTGTCCTCCCGAGCGCCGATGGTAGACGACAAGTTCGCGCGCGACCCCACGCGCCACCTCGATCCCGTGGTCAGCTTCGATCAGTGCCAGGGCGAGATCTATGCCTGCCGTTATCCCGGCCGAGGTCCAAACGCCACGATCGGCGATGAAGATGTGATCAGCCTCGACCCTGACTGCTGGATACTCCCGCTGCAGCAGATGCGCGACCCTCCAATGCGTTGTCGCCCGGCGCCCCGCCAGCAGCCCTACCTCCGCCAGCAGAAACGCACCGGTGCAGACGCTGGCGATACGTACTGTCTCCTGCGCAAGCGCGCGCACCGCGGCGACCTGGCCGGGCGCCCGCATCGGCGTGATGTCTCCTCCGACGACGATAAGCGTGTCCAGCGCGACTTCTTTTGCTGCACGGCTTTCTACCAGGGCTCCGCCACTGCCGCGCACCAAGCCACCTGCCTGCGACAGGGCCTCCAGTTCATAGAGTGGCCGGCCGGCGATCCTGGCAACCGCCTCGAATGCGCCGAAGGGCCCAGCGAAATCCAGGATCTGGTGGCCTGGGTAGAGAAAGAATCCGATCCTATGCATGATATCCCAAATTAAGGGATATACGTCATTTAAGCCACAAACTTTTTCCGCCACTTTCGTCGGTAAAAGGAGACTTACTATGACACATGTCGTCATCCCCCTCTACGAAGGAGTGACACCGCTCGACTTCACGGGCCCTTATCAACTCCTCCGCGTCTTGCCGGAGATGGATATCACGTTGGCTTCAATCAGCCGGAAAGAAATCGTCGCAGACGGGCTGACTTTCGGCGCGCTCAACGATCTGGAGAGGATAGATTCCTGTGACATCCTCCTCGTTCCCGGCGGCCTCGGCTGCATTGCGGCGCTGGAGACCCCGCGGTTCCTCGCCGCAATCCGGCGTCTCGCTGAAGGCGCAACCTATGTCACCTCGGTCTGCACTGGCTCACTGATCCTCGCCGCAGCTGGGCTGCTGGATGGCCGCCGAGCAGCCTGCCACTGGGCCTTCAGGGGCCTGCTTGCGGCATTCGGGGCGATCCCGGACGCTGGCCGGGTGGTACGCGACGGCAACCGCATTACCGGTGGCGGCGTAACTGCAGGAATCGACTTCGCCCTCTCGCTAATTGCCGAGTTACGCGGGAAAGAGGCCGCGCAGGGCGCTCAGCTTCTGCTGGAATACGCGCCAGAACCACCCTTTGCGGCGGGTTTGCCGGAAACGGCGCCACAGGCCGTCATGGATGCGATCAATGCCCGCCTCTCCAACGCCATTGGCGATGCCGAACGACGCATCGCGATCGTCGCCGAACAGGTGCGGCAAGCCGGCTGATATCTTTGCTTCGAAAGGAATATGAACATGAGACTGAAGGACAAAACCGCCCTCATCACCGGTGGTACCAGCGGCATTGGCCTAGCCACCGCGAAGCTCTTCCTCCGCGAAGGCGCGCGTGTGGCCGTCACCGGGCGCGATACCAGCCGCTTCGAGGCGGTGCGCGCCGAGCTTGGCGAAGAGGCGCTGATCCTGCATGCCGACGTCAGGTCGGTCGCGGATATGCAGGCGGCCAGCAAGGAAGTCGCGAAAGCCTTCGGTGAACTCGATATCTTCTTCGCCAATGCCGGCATCGCCTATGGCACCCCACTCGCCGAGACCGACGAGGCGCGTTACGACGAGATCATGGATATCGACGTCAAGGGCGTCTTCTTCTCCATGCAGACCGTGGCCCCGATCCTCCGTCACGGCGCCTCGGTCATCCTGACCACCTCGTTCATCATCCATGTGGGCCGGCCTGGCCTTTCCCTGCTCTCGGCCGCCAAGGCAGCTGTGCGGTCCCTCGCACGAACCTGGTCTCGCGAATTTATGGATCGAACGATCCGCGTCAACACCATCAGTCCTGGTTTTATCGACACGCCACTGATCGGTCGGCATCGCAGCCCGGAAGAGCTTCAGGCGTTCCGCGACAAAGCCGCTGCGACGGTACCCATCGGACGTATAGGGAAAGCGGAGGACATTGCCGCCGCGGCGCTCTATCTGGCCAGCGACGAGTCCAGCTACGTCGTCGGCGCGAAACTGGTCGTAGATGGCGGTGTCTCGCAGATTTAAGGCTGAGCCATGGTAGCAGGCAAAATGCCCGCAAGCTTCTCCTCTATCTTTCAGCACGCCTGACATCGTCCAAACGGCGCGGCAACCGGCGTGCGGCGAGGAAAACACCGGCCTGGAGCATACAAAGAAGCAGAAAGGCCCAGGCGTAAGCGCTTGTTACCGCCGGGCCGGAACCATGCGCCCCCAGCCTCCAGGCGAGGAGTGTCGCGCAAAGCGTTGTCATGATCGGCCCGCCGAGGCGCTGAGCGATGTTCAGCGAGGTGGTTGCCATGGGCAGATCTTGCTTGGAGATAGCAGCATACGCAGCGGTCATGGATGGCAAGCCGACAGCGCTCATGCCCAAGCCCCGCAGGAACAGCGCGGGGATTAGTATGAACAGGTTGAGCCCGTGGAGCGCCAGATAAAGAAACGCCATCGTGGCTATGAAACCCAGCAGAGCACCGCCCGCCGATAGGGCACGGATGCCAAACCTGTCGGTTAGTGCACCCATCTGCGGATAAGTCACCATCATGCCCAGCCCGAGCGGCGCCAGCATCCAGCCCATCTCGGCGGGCGCGCGGCCGCAAGCCTGAATCAGAAAGGCGGGGATGAGCATTTGCCCCGCGAATTGTATGCCGTTCGAGAGGAACTGCGTTATGACGGCGGCCGAAAACACCCGAATCTTGAACAGCCGCAGATCAACCAACGCCGCATCTCCTTTGCCCCGCGCCGTCCAGAGAAAACATGAAATCATGATGACACCGGAAGCGAGGGTTGCACGACCCGTCATCCGACCGATCTTGTCCGCACCATAGAGGCACAGCGCCAATCCCGGCGAAAGCAATACAAGGCCCAACCAGTCCAGCTTCTTATGAGCGACCTCTTCCCGGTCTCGCGGCAGGAACAGGAACGCCAAAAGAAAAGCGAGCGTCCCAACCGGCAAATTGACCAAAAAGAGCCAGCGCCATGACGCATATTGCAGGATGGCACCGGCAATGATCGGACCAAAGACCGGCGCCAGAAGAACCGGGAGCGCCATGTAACCAGCCACGCGCGCCATATGTCTGCCAGCCGCCTTGGCGATCATCATCTGTGCCATAGGGGCAAGTAGCCCGCCGCTGATGCCCTGAAAAACGCGGAACGCGATCAAGGCATCCGCTGACCAAGCCAACCCGCACAGCGCCGAGGACAAGGTGAAGCCCGCAAAACACCAAAGGTAAAGCGATTTCGCACCGATGCGGCCAACCAGCCATCCATTCAGCGGCAGTGCCAGGGCTAATGCCAAAAGATAGCCGCTGGTGACCCACTGAATGATTGAGAAACTTGCGTGCAGATCTGCTGCCAGACTCGACAGGGACACATTGACGATGGTGGCATCGAGTTGCGCCAGCAGACCGCCAAACAAGGCGACGGCGGCAATTCTCCATACCGAAGGATCGAGTTGCGTATCCTTCGCGACGTCTTCCGAGGCCGGGCCTTGGGGCATACGTTATGAATGCTTCGGCGAATGGCCACCGTGGAAACGCCCGAATGTGCGGGCGGAAAACAGGCCGATCAGCAGAACGCCCGCGCCGGCGGCGATGACCTGATCGGCGGCATGCAGATTGAAATTGCCGACGCGAATAAGGAGCAGATAAGCCAAGACAAGGTTCGCAAATCCCCAAAGGACATTGACGGTGGAAGAGGAAAGCCCCTGCCCCGGCGGCTTGGCGAACGGGCTTTGAAACGCCTGCCCCATCGTGCCGCTGACAAAATGCGGAACGGCATTGGCGAGAAAAACCCCGCCGAACAGATAAGATACGTCATGAAGCCAATTCATGATTAAGGGCTCCCTTTCAAAAGATGAATTTCAGCCGCCATATTGGGGTTGGGACTCTGCGCAGTTGCCTATTCCGCCTCACCCAGACGCTTGATCAGCACGACCGCGGACATAAGCGTCTCTCGCTCTGAGGGGGAGAGTTTGGCCATGGCTTCGAGCAGCCATTTCTGTTTCGCGGCACTGCGCCGATGCCGCGCCTGAATGCCGGCCTCCGTCAAAGCGAACAGAATCTGCCGGCCATCGGTTGGATGCGGATGGCGCGATACCAGCCCCTCACCTTCCAATTCCGCGAGAGTGGCACCCATGGATTGCGGCTTAACCCCCTCTGCCCGCGCGAGGTCGGCTGTCGTCATCGGGCCGGCTTTATCGAGCCGTGCCAGCACCATGGTCTGGGACCATGTCAGCCCGTCCGGATTGGTATCGGCACGCAGGCGCCGCAAGAGTTGGCCCACCGCCAGCGAAAGCTCGGTGACGGCCGTTTCAAGAGACGTTGGCATGTCGTAGGACCGATCCATGTCTAACGTCATACAACACAGCAGTTAAACTTGCAAGTTTAGCTGCTGTGTTTCAAGCGAAATGAACTAACACTCCTTCAAGCCCGCCCCGCACCCAAACGTCTCGCAGCCTCGCGGACTTCTGCTTCGCGGCGGGGCTGAACATACGCCATCTGGCCCCGAAACGCGGCGAGGCTGCTGGCCGGAGCAGTCTCCGGGCGCCCAGCATCGAACGGCGGCGCAGGCGCATATTCGAGGCCAAGCTGAACGGTCTGCGCCAGTTCCACGCCGCCGATCTCGGCCAGCACAGCCAATGCGAAATCGATACCAGCCGTTACGCCGCCACCGGTCATAATATTGCCATCACGCACCACCCTCCCGTCATCGGGGACCGCGCCGAACAACGGCAAAAGATACCTCCAAGCCCAGTGACAGGCGGCGCGTCGGCCAGCCAACAAACCAGCGGCGCCGAGGATCAACGAGCCGGTACAAACCGAGGTGATATAGCGCGCTGCCAGTCCCAGACGCCGGACCTCGGCAATGAAGGCCGTATCCAGCGCCACTGCGGTCGCGCTGGCGCCGCCTGGTACGCAGATCAGATCGCACGCGCCAATATCCGCCAGTCGCTTGGTTCCCGCAAAGATCAGCCCTTCGCTCAGCACGTCGCCCCCGGCGGGGCTGGCGATGATCACCTCGCTGCCCGGCAGGCGTGAAAGAAACTGGTGCGGCCCTGTGAAATCGAGGTGCGTCATACCGGGATAGATGGCGAAAACGATGCGGAAAGGGTGTTCGGTCATGGATGACTCCTGATGCTGACGACAGCATGCCCGAGCCGGTCAATTGACTAAATGACAATGATCCCTCATTTTCTGCCTCCGATGAAAAATATCGCAATCTTTTTGTTCGAGGATTTCCAGATCCTCGATGCTACCGGTCCAATCGCTGCTTTCGAGATTGCCGAAAGGATCGCACCCGGTTCCTACCATTTAAAGGTTCTCTCGATGGAAGGCGGAACGGTCCGTAGCTCGTCCGGTATCACCATCGACAGCGCCATAGCCGACAGTTCGCAATCTTTGGACACGCTGATTGTGGTTGGCGGCAAGGGCAGCCGTCAAGCAATGCACGATCATGAGAGTACCGCATATCTGCGTGCCCGCGCCGAGAATACGCGGCGTCTCTGCAGTGTCTGTTCCGGTGCTTTTCTGTTAGCCGCAGCAGGGTTACTTGAGGGCAAACGAGCAACGACCCACTGGCATCGGTCGGAGGAATTGCAGCGCCTCTTTCCGGCAATACGGGTTGAAGCAGACCGCATCCATATTCGTGATGGCACAATCTGGACATCTGCTGGAATCAGCGCCGGGATCGATTTGGCGTTGGCGTTAACCGCAGAGGATCTGGGAGAAGCGATCGCAAAGCGCGTTGCGCAACAGATGGTCGTTTATTATCGCAGGCCCGGCGGGCAGTCGCAATTTTCCGCGTTGGCTGAACTGGGTAGCGATGCGACGTCCTTCTCCTCCCTATTTGAGTACATGCGTACCCATCTTTCCGAGCGCCTGACCGTGGAGCAGCTTGCGGCACACATCGCAATGAGCCCTCGCAACTTTGCCCGTGCCTTTGTACGCGAGGTGGGTATCAGCCCGGCGAAGGCAGTAGAGCGGTTAAGGCTGGAAGTTGCCCGCGAACGCGTCGAAACCTCCCGCGAGCCAATCGAACAAATCGCTTCATCGACCGGTTTTAATGACCCTGAACGGATGCGCCGGGCATTTGTCCGCCATTTTGGTCAACCACCGCAGGCACTGCGCCGCGTTTACGCGCAACCAAATACCGCCGGTTCTCTACGGTCCAAACAGCATCCTTTTATCAAATAGCCTCCCGATTGGTCGTTCCGAATCGCTTGGCGGAAGCACTCCGCCTTCAAGCGCTCCTGCCAAGCATAAAAGGGCTGCACGCCGAAGTCCTGACTAGCCATTCATCGGCTGCTTCTTGTAAGGCTCTGCACCCTTCTGGTCATCTCTGAGCAGAGATATTTATCCCTCAATTAGCCCTTCAGATTGGTTTGGTTTGGCGTACAACTCAAGAATTTTTGAAATAAAATCTGCAGACCAAGACGGAAGGAAAAATACCCAAGCCCTATCACTTTTCGGTCAGCGTACAGAAGCCCTTCGAAGAGGTTATTGACCAAACAAAATTGGTTTTGAAACGACATGGTTTTGGCGTGCTCACAACCATCGACGTGCAGGCGAGGCTGAAAGAAAAACTAGGCGTGGAGTTCAGGCCATATCTGATTCTGGGGGCCTGCAATCCGCAAATGGCCTACAAGGCATTACAGGCCGAAGATAAAATTGGCACAATGCTGCCTTGTAATGTCATCATACAAGACAGCGGAGACGGTGTGATTGAGATATCAGCCGTTGATCCCGTAGCTTCAATGAAAGCCATTCAGAATCCTGCGCTTTGTGAGGTCGCACAATACGTGCGAGGCCAACTGAAGGCCGTGATCGCAGATATAGCCCCGACAGCAAAGGTTTGAACCTCATACGCTCGCACGAGCTCGACGCCACTGGTTTGACATCTGTCAATATTAAACCAGCTTGGTCATTGCCTATTAGGAATATGTCCAAAGATCTGCTTCCACTTTTCGGCTTTCAGCTGTAGCGGCCGCCTTGCTTTCTGCTGGAGTAGCCTTTGCCCGGCCCGGGCTGGGGACCAGGATACAGCATGGGTCCCGGCATGATGGGTGGTAGAATGATGGGCGGGGTCATGGGTAATTATCCCATCACGCCAGGCTGGGGAGGTAAGGTTCTCGATTATGCCGCGGCGCAAAGCTACATCCGATACGGCGAGACCCATGGTAAGGCGGATTCCAAGGCCAACAGTGTCACTTTCACGGGTAGTGACGCGGTAATTAATCTCGTCGCTGTCCAGCCTGAATTTGAAGATCAGACATTTGAGCTGTACGGCCTTACCACCCTCGCAATCATCGTGCCGCTTAGGGCCAAAGTTCCATTTAATCTCCTCAACATGGATTAAGGCAACAACATGGAGCACACGACAGTGATTACCACGACGCCACCGCCTTACCCCTATATGGCCATGATGTATCTTGGGCAGCCGCAAGTGCCACCCATGCCAGAACTCCCCTGGCGTAGCCATAACGACATAAAATCCGCGCACTACGCGGCGCTGGGAGAAAACCTTATTGCCAGCGCACCTAGTGTCCTGATCGGAAAGTAGTCTACATTCTGGCTAAACCTTAAACTTGGGGAGGCTAGGATGTCGAAGGGTCGTGCGGTTGCTGTCATGTTGGATGATGCTGAGGAAGCTGCCCTGACGGCTCTGATCCGCAAGCATGGAGCGCCACAGTCGCTGGCATTACGTGCCCGCATCGTGCTTGCCGCGGCGGACGGTCTAACCAACAAGGATATTGCGACGAAGCTGAATGTCTGCGCCCATACCGCTGGCGTGTGGCGCAATCGGTTTGCTCGCGATGGTCTGGATGGGCTGTACGATGAGCCCCG
>NZ_FQVJ01000086.1 GCF_900129125.1 Acidocella aminolytica 101 = DSM 11237
AGGTTTGCGCGCTGAAATCGACCGTGCATGGCGGATACTCCCAATGACGCGGCCAAACAATATCACCTAAACAGCAGCAAAAGTGAGTCAGAGCCCTTTTTGGGCGCCGATCAGGGGTCCCGTTTGAATGCCGTTTGACACCTGATGGCCAACGCTGGATCTCGTCCCGCCCGGCCTTCCTGCTGCCGGTGCGGGTGCTGTCGCGCTTGTTCCGGCGCCTATTTCTGACCGGGCTGGTGGCGCTGCATGCCGCCGGGCAGCTGGGCTTCTTCGGCGAGGTCCAGAATCTGGCCGATCGGCACGCCTTCTTGCGCTATCTGGCCCCGCTGCGCCGCAAGAACTGGGTGGTCTACGCCAAGCCGCCCTTCGCTGGGCCGCAGGCCGTGCTGGCGTATCTGGCCCGCTACACCCACCGGGTGGCGATCTCCAACCGCCGGCTGGTGGCCATGGACGAGCGCGGCATCACCACCCGCTACAAGGATTATCGGCAAGACGGCGCCGCGCGCTACCAGACCATGGCGCTGGCCCCAGCGGAATTCATCCGCCGCTTTCTGCTGCATGTGCTGCCCAAGGGCTTCCACCGCCTGCGCCATTACGGGCTGTTGGCCAGCGCCAGCCGCAAAGCCAATCTTGCCCGTATCCACGATCTGCTGGCCGTGCCTCAGCCGGTCACCGTGCAGGCTCCGGCAGGTGAGCCAGCGCCCGAACCATGGCGCTGCTGCCCCTGCTGTGGCGGGACCATGATCATTCTGGAAATTTTGGTGGGCAGCCTCCAGCCCAGAGCCCCGCCGCCTGCGGCAAAACCAACCGGGAGATGGGTATCGTGACCCGGCACGGCCTGCGCCCACCAAACGCTTTGGCGATCATATCGCAGGCTACGGGCGACCTCGTGCCTTTGCCGTCAGACGGTAGCACCAACGCAGCAAACGTTGCTCATCATGCCCAAAAACCGCTGGCTGCGGGCGCTGCTTGCAAGAAAACACGGGCAATGGCAGGGCAAAATCCAATCCCAGGAACCGCCGTCTGGTGCCACGCCAGCACCACCACGTTCCCCGAAAATCTTAAATCCCCATAGCCAACGCCCGTGGACCGCGGGTTCGTTCTTCGGGGACTTTCGTACGCCTGCGGCGCCCGAAACTCTCCACGGAAGCGGACATTCTGCTTTAAGGTTAAAAAACGTCAAAGCGGATACTCCGCCCGCTCCCTGTACTTATTTCGCTCTGTAGTAAAACAACTGATAAGTAAAAATCATTGCTCCAATGAATATTACAATAGCCAAAAAAAGATTCATTGCTGAAAAAGCCACTAAAAAAATACGCCGCTCCTCAAACAGTCCAGCACCGATCTGAGTATTTAAAAAACGACCGAAAACGATTGCTATTGATCGCACGATAATTGCAGTAAACGAGCCTAATGCCATGCCAAACGACCAAATCACCAACGTAAAGCTTGATAGTATCGAGTGTATATACGGGTAGAGAAAGCCCACCATGAAAAATTTTTGACCACGAATAATATAGCTTGGAAATTGAGCATCGGATATTGGAGCTGGAATACGAATAAACGTGGCAGACATCTTTCCATGCAAGGTACCAAAAAGAAATTTGATTGGAGGAAAAAACGACTGACACCCCCCGTTGTAAAATGTAAATAAAGTTAATTGCCACCAATTTTTTATGGTAACTATCCCTCGAGCTCCGTCGACGTTGAGAGGGAATTGAGTGCCCTCTTCAAAGAAATACAACATGCTTAAGATTGAGATTCCGACAAAGAATATACAAACAAAAACCATCGGAGAAATTAATAAATCAAACAAAATAATGCCGTACCTTTTGAAGCCACTTGAACTTCTTGCACAAGCTATGATCAGTCTGGTTTTTTCTATACAGATAAAATCGATAAGGAGCGTCAGAATGAATAGATATAATGCCCCTAATCCAACATATACATCATAATGTTCTATCAACAGCAGCAACGCTTGATTTGCCACAGGAAAGAAAATTTGAAAAACAACGATGCCCAATGATATTCCACAGACAGACGAAATGAGAGATGCATATAAGCGCTTCAATGTTAGCGCTTTCTTCCCATAAAACTTATCGAACAAAGATAAATTGAACTCGAATCTATAGAGTGAAACGAATGCTTCAATATACCTGCCGGACCACTTTCTTGCAGGCTTCTGCATTGACTTCGGTATAAGTTTGCTTTCGTCTTTGAAGAGAGTGTAGCAAAACTTAAATCCGGAAAGTATCAACGAAAACACAACCCAAAAATAGAGAGAATCACATTTCCAAGTAACAACTATATCGTAAGCGTCAGCCGATAACCGCATTGGCTTAAGCGGCGAGTTCTGCTTCCTGCTGTTTCCAATTCCACGGCAAAAGTTCGCTGAGGCGGTTGATCGGA
>NZ_FQVJ01000087.1 GCF_900129125.1 Acidocella aminolytica 101 = DSM 11237
ACCCATTAAAGATGACAGAGTTTAGCGCGTAACGTTGTTAATGGGAATCACTATAAAAGGAGAATGGGCAATGATCTGCACTGCCCACAACCTCGCAAAACTCACTGTGTGAGGAGTAGCGCCGCCCACTCGAAACAACTGCTCGACGCAGTCAAATGACGCCCCAAAGATTACAGGGACAAGCTCCTAGGGAAGTTTAACCGCCCATTTATGCGAATTCTTCAGTGCCAATTGACATGTGTCGCCCAATAGGAGGGGCGAACTGATTAGCAGAATTGAACCGTACCGGGATGTCCCGGGCGCGGGCTAATTCTGTTGCTTCGGATCAATTGGGGGGAGACCACGTAGGGCTCGGTCCAGGTTCACGATAGTGGCACCCTTAGGGGCTTGCCCGGCTGGTCCAACGACCGCCGTCTTCAGTTCGTTGACGTTCGGCGAATGTTCGGCATTAAGAATTGCCCAAATCAAGCCTGGAGCTGACCAAGCCGCCTGAGAAGATGGTGTGCCAAATTCATCATACCTCACGAACGGTGCCAGAGAATCCTGCCAACGTGCGGGGACAATATAGATATCTCTAGCGTTTTTCAGATTTCCTTCTTTTCTTAAGTATGACGATACCAGATGCAGTTCTTTGACCTGAGGAATGGTGAACTCGGTTTTGACATCGTGCCGCGCAATCCAAGCGCAGCCGAAAACAGTGGCAAACATAAAGGCCGGCATAAGTCTGTCGAGGCGACACAGACAAAGCCATGCGCCCATAGCCATGACAAAATATAAGACAAGGAGACTTGCTAGAGCGACTTGTGTTCTATAGCTTGGCCAATTTTCTTGGACAATAAGGTTTGGCGTGTATGCTAGAGGAAGGAATAGAATTACAAGTATTGCTCTAGCAGTCCATGTAGAGCGTTCCCGCCACATTAGGACGATAAATCCAGTAACGATGAAAAGAGCAGAAAAAATAGCAACAGTTTTGTTTCCCAAAGCAGAGGGGAGATTTAACGCATTCTGCATCACCGTCTTCAGGAACCACCTCGCTTTTTCGTCAAAATTGGTAACCAACGCAGTACGACCGTAAACCTCGTAATCATGAAAAATAAAGATTGGGAGAAGTTTTGCCGCAGCATAATCCGCGCACAAAGCTGTGCCCATCACGATCGCCGCTCGAACTATCTCCTTAAGTGACGGAAGCTTCTCGGTTGTTATCCACGCAGTTGCCGCAAAAACAAAATACATCATCGCGCTTGGCTGGTATATGGTGATGGCACAAACCAGAAAGGCGAGACTTAAAGCAGCCGCTTTCCATTTTGAAGCTGAGCCGTAATTGAGGGCACGAAAGCTTAGACCTGCAAGGAACGCCGCCCATGGATCAAAGGCTGTCACAGCCCACGATGCATAAACTTGGAAGGCCGGCATGAGACCAATCAGCATTCCTGCACTGATGCAAACGCTACGAGGAAGTTTAGTATTTTCTTTAAGATGTTTCGTGAACAGCATGCAAAGAGCTGCGATGCCAGATATCGAAAGCAGTCTGATCCAGCGGAGGTCGCCGATTTGGGACACGAGTGTAAAAATAAAACTGAATAGTGCATAAATTGGTCGACCACCAGAGACTATCCCGCTAGTTAGCTGAGATACTTCGTTTTGATTCGACAAAAACACAAAACTGTAGTCATCTAAAAAAGCATA
The DNA here is from genome assembly GCF_900129125.1 of Acidocella aminolytica 101 = DSM 11237. GTDB lineage: Bacteria > Pseudomonadota > Alphaproteobacteria > Acetobacterales > Acetobacteraceae > Acidocella > Acidocella aminolytica. Next base: position 1,687 of record NZ_FQVJ01000087.1, read on the forward strand.
TGTAGTTGTTATGGTAGAGCTATATATTATTATAAAAAAAGTGAAGAACGCCAAGTATGTAATAGCGCTCTTGCCGATTCGAATGGGTAAAATCATTTAACGATATCATTTCTAGCTGCTGTTTCTTTGTTTGTAATATTGAGGCGAGCTCCACCGTCCCCGCTATAGGATTTGCGGATCAAATAAAGCGGTCGCTGTTTGGCTTCCATGTAGATGCGCCCGATATACTCACCTAATAGGCCGATTGAGATGAGCTGAACCGATCCGAAAAAAGTGACCGCGACAAATAGTGAAGCATAGCCCGGCACTGGATTCCCAAACACTACAGTTCGGATAATAATGTAGAACAAATATATAAAGGTGAGTGTAGCGGAGGCAGCACCAACATATGTCCAGACTTTGAGCGGCGCAGTGGAGAAACTGGTGAATCCCTCTAGTGTCCTGATTCGGAATTTGTCTTCATTTTGGGCATTTTTGTGAGGGACCGCAGGCAGAAGCGTTGAATTGAGGCGAGGATATCGTCGGCG
>NZ_FQVJ01000090.1 GCF_900129125.1 Acidocella aminolytica 101 = DSM 11237
ACGCCCCGCGCCCCGCGCAACCCGGCCGGTCCCGCGCGCCATTGCCCCCTCCCCTCGCTCTCACACGCCAGAAAATAAGCCGGGGCGGTCCCGGCAGTGATGGAGATGAATAATGCCCGATGAACGCACACAATGGATCGAAGCCTTGAAAGAGTTGGAAGCGAACAAAAAGGCTTATGCCGAGAGCAACAATTCCCGCGATCTCGATAAGGTCTATGACGCATTTTACATGCTCGACCTGCAAGGGCTGATCGACTTTCTGGAAACGGTTTGAGGGGGCAGGACAATGGAATTTTTCACATCGAAGGAAAAGGCTCAGCTTCTCGCCAACAATCTTGCGGGGCTGGCGGCAAGGGAAACAGAAGCCGACCATGATCCCTTGCCGGTTATTAAACTATTCCTGCCCGGCACCGGGATGACCTGGCTCATCACCGAACTGGATGACGAGAGCGGGGAGGATGAAGTTGCTTTCGGCTTGTGCGACCTCGGATTTGGAACCCCCGAATTAGGCTATGTGTCTCTAGCGGAGTTGCGCGACCTGAAATCCCGTGTCGGCCTGCGGGTTGAGAAAGATCAAGGCTTCAAGCCGGAAAAGCCCCTGTCGGCCTATACCGCCGAAGCCTCACAAAAAGGAATGATCCTGGCGTGAACTCAGCCGCGTCCACCCTTCCCTGATTGGTGTCCAATGTGGCGGGTTCGCGCCCGCCACCCATTGGTAAAAAAACCGCGGTTGTTGACCCGCGCCTCTGGCGCGGGGGATCTCTCGGCCGCAGACGCGGCCAAGAGGGGGGAGGCGCGCTGGCTCGCCCCTTCCCCAAAGCGCCGGCTACAGCTTGGCAGCGCCGCTCTCTGGCAGGGCTACGCCCCGCCAGCTCGCAACCCGGCCAAGCCCGCCCGCGCTTTTCCCCATCCACCAGCCGTTTAACGCCAGAGAATAAGCGACACGCGATTTTGAGAGGATTGATAGAGATGGCTGCGAAAATCATGATTTGCACGATGTACCCGGTGACGCGGACTCACACGGCGGAATTGCGGGAACAGATGAAGGCGGCAGGTGTTGAAAAGCCCCGCGCCCGGTGTTTCCCGACCGGCGTCGGACGCATCAACATCAAAACCATTGCCGACCGCGAGAAGATCATCCGCATTTTGCTGGATCGTGGCGCCTGTCATTCGTGGGGTGTGCCGCTCACCGAGAAGGACATGGAAAACTGGATCGGCAATGGCGGGCTTGAATATTTCTTTCAATGGAGCCGCCCGCAGACGGCTGCGCGGTAGGACAAACACGTCACCGGCCCAGGCGGGCCGGTGAAATCGAAAAAACTTGAAGTTGATTGGCGAAAGTCGCCATACCACTAGAGCGTAAGAACATAGGGCGAACAGTATGACTCAGCTTATCTACGGCGTCGGCCTTTTGGCGATTCCCGCCTTGCTCTATCTCGGCGTCGCTACCAGACAAGAAAAAACAAAGCCCGCCTTGGTTATTCCGGCGATGCTTTGGATTTTGCTTGACGCTTATCTCGCTTACCGCCTGGCGTTTCCTTCTGTTGATCCGGGTCAAACCGGCTGCTCGATTTTGGCGTATTCCTGCCCGCCGCCCCCGAGCGAGCTGGGCGATTTCATGACAAAGGCCCACCATATCTTTGATCTGGTCCTTCTGTTGGTCCCGGTCGGCATTGTTTCCTTTGTAGGGACTCACTTCGGCGCTAAGCGCCGGTTCTGACTTCCAGGCCCGCCCGGTCAGACGGGCTTTCCTACAAGCCAAGAGATCAAGGGTTCCCTATCTCTTGGCTTCATGACTCCCTCATATCATGATGCCATGAAGTCTTGAACTATAGGTGACTTTAGATTCGAAGGCGGAGCCCTAAAGATTACCGGCCCTGATGGGCCGGGGACCGATCGCCGCAGACGCGGCGACCGCAGGGAGGGGCGGAGC
>NZ_FQVJ01000010.1 GCF_900129125.1 Acidocella aminolytica 101 = DSM 11237
TGAAACGGTCCCCGGTGAAGCAGGAACCGAACAGCATGGCTGCTGAGTAGCTTTAATCAGCTAGGGGCAGGTATGCGTAGGTTTCGGATAACGGGAGACAAGGCTGGCGCACGCCAGTTTCGGCGCCGTGTGCCATGCCGGGGCGATGCGCGATTAAATCCGCCCGTATGAAACTAAGCTGCGCGGCACATTGCTGACGCGGCTGTGGCTCAGCCTCCTGCCGGCTTAAAGCCCGCCGCCAGCGGATGATGTGCCTGCACCAGCTTTTGCAGCCGCTCCGCCAGAACATGAGTGTAAATCTCGGTGGTGGCGATGTCCGCATGTCCAAGCAGCTTTTGCAGCGCCCGTAAGTCCGCTCCGTGCGCCAGCAAATGCGAGGCGAAGGAATGCCGCAGCACATGCGGGGAGAGCCGTGCGGGGTCCAGCCCGGCATCGATGGCCGCCTGTTTCAGCAGCAGCGCGAAGCCCTGGCGCGTCATGGGTTTCATAATATCTCGCCCGGCGAACAGATAGCGTGCCTTGGCAGGAGAGGAAGCGCGCAGGGCGCTGGCGGCTTGGCGGGCGGCGTCTGACAGCGGGATCATGCGCTCCTTGCCGCCTTTGCCCTTGATGAGCAGCATCATTGCATCCGTGCTGAGGGCGCTGGCGCGCAGAGACAGCATTTCCGTCACGCGCAGCCCGGTGGAGTAGAGAATCTCAAGTCCTGCCACGGCTTTTAAGCCCGGCAGCCCGTCCATGCCGCGCGCGGCTTCCAGCAGGGTGTCCACCTCGCTCTCGCTGAGATATTTAGGCAGGGTCTTGGGCAGTTTGGGTGCGCTTATCTCGGCGGCTGGGTTGTCCTCCCGCGCACCCTCGCGCAGCAGGAATAGAAAAAATTGTTTCAGAGCCGAAAGGCGGCGCGCCTGGGTTCTGGCGGCCATGTCGGAAGCGCCAAGCCACTGCATATAGCGTACAATCTCCGCCGCCCCGGCGCCGGAAAGCGTATTGCCGTTGCCCAGAAAAGCGCTGAAATCCAGCAAATCTGCGCGGTAGGAGTCCAGCGTGTTGGTGGCCGCGCCGCGCTCGGCGGCCAACATCTCCAAAAAGGCATCAAGGCGGGCGTCTGGCTCTAACGTCATGGCACTCTATGTGATAAGCGTCCGCGCCGATGTCACTCAATAGTCAAACAGCCCCGGCGGCGGAACGCAGCATTGTTCTGGTCGGCCTGATGGGCGCAGGTAAGACCGCCATTGGCAAGCGCCTCGCGGCCTTGCTGGGTCTACCTTTTTACGATGCCGACGAAGAAATTGAACGTGCGGCAGGCATGACCATTGCCGAGATTTTCAAAACCCATGGCGAGGCAGCGTTTCGGGCCGGGGAGAAGCGGGTGATCCAGCGCCTGCTCAGCAATGGACGGATTGTGCTGGCCACAGGCGGCGGGGCGTTTATGGATCCGGAAACCCGCGAGGCGATCCGCGTGCGGGCGACTTCCGTCTGGCTGCGTTGCCCGATTCCGGTGCTGGTGCAGCGCACTGCCGGGCGCACCCACCGGCCCTTGCTGAATACGGGCAATCCAGCTGAGATACTGGAAAAACTTTCCGCCGTGCGCAGCCCCGTCTATGCGCTGGCTGATATCATCGTTGACGGATCAGAGGACCCTCCGCACGTGACCACAGCAAATGTCGCCAGCGCCATCGAGACCTACAGCAGCCCGCGCCGCGTGGAGGTCCAGCTTAGCCATTCCAGCTATGACGTGTTGATCGGCGGCGGGTTGCTTGCCAGGGCTGGAGCGCTGATGGCGCCACTATTGCCGCAGTCGCGCTGTTTTATTGTGACGGATGAGCATGTTGCCGAGCTGCATCTGCACACGCTTACCGCCAGCCTGGATGAAGTCGGCATTGCGCATCAGAGCTTCGTCGTGCCGCCGGGGGAGGCGTCCAAGAGCTTTGCTGCCTGGCAAAAGCTGATTGAAGATCTGCTGGCGGCGAGGATCGACCGCAAAACCACCATCATCGCGCTGGGCGGTGGCGTGGTCGGGGATCTGGCCGGTTTTGCCGCCGCCTCGGCCATGCGCGGGGTACCGTTCGTGCAGATTCCCACAACGTTGCTGGCGCAGGTGGATAGCTCCGTGGGCGGCAAAACCGGCATCAACTCCGTCCATGGCAAGAACCTCATTGGCGCGTTTTACCAGCCACTGTTGGTGCTGGCCGATACCGGCGTGCTGGACACGCTGTCACCGCGTGAGCGCGCGGCGGGCTATGCCGAGATCGTGAAAACCGGGCTCATCTCGGATGCGGGTTTTTATAATTGGTGCGAGGCGCACGGCCAGGCGTTGCTGCAAAACGACAAGGACGCGCTGGCCCAGGCGATTGAACATGCGGTGCGGTTCAAAGCCCGCGTGGTGGGGGATGATGAGCGCGAAACAAAGCCGAATGATGGTCGCGCGCTACTGAATCTCGGCCATACTTTTGCGCACGCGCTGGAGGCGGAAACCGGCTATGACGGCCGGCTGCTGCATGGCGAGGCGGTGGCGACGGGGCTGGTTCTTGCCGCGCATCTCTCCGCCGCCTTGGGGCTGGCACCGCAGGAGGACCCGCCGCGTATCGCCCAGCATCTATCAGAAACAGGCTTGCCGGTGCGGATTCAGGCGCTGCCGGCGGACAAGCTGCTGGCACATATGAAGCTGGACAAGAAAAACCGCGGCGGCAAGCTGCATTTTGTGCTGCAGCGGGGTATCGGACGGGCTTTCACCAGCGGTGATGTTCCGGAAGACGCGGTGCGCGCCACATTGCTGGCCAACGGCGCGGTATGACCAGAGTTAAAGTCGCGGAGGTTTCAGCCAGAAGCCCCCGCGACATTTTAAGACTGTGCGTCGGGCGAGAGTACTTCACAACCCGTCGGCCCGCCTGAGAGGCGGTTGCAGGCGTTTACCGCTTCATCGTGTTGAAGGCCCACAAAGCGCGCACGGTATTTGGTACTGCCGCCGGTGTGAATGGTCATCACAACCGGCTGCGCCTTATGGAGAATATTGGCGCCGGTCAGTTCCGCCATGCCAAGCGCGGCCTTGGCGTTGGAGGAGCTGTCATACGCGCCCACCTGAATCCCCCAGCTCGACCCGCCGGACGAGTTGAACGCCACTTGCTCGCGCGGGGGCGTGGCCGCCATCGCGGACGGGATGATCGAGAAGCGGTGCGGGCTGGGAGCCGGGGGCGGAACGGGCAGCGTGTTGCTGGCCAGCACCATGCTGGCCTGCCGGGGCGGCGGTGGCGGCAGGGCGCTGTGCGGCGTGTAAATCGCGGAGGCCATGCGCACCGGCGCAGGCGGCGGCACCGGAAGGGCGGGAGCGCGTGGCGCTTGCACGGGCGGTGCCGGCGGCAGGGACGAAGCCTGCACTGCGGCGGCCTGTTGGGCGCGGGCGCTCTCAATCTGCGCCACCTGGGGCATGATGGAGGATACCGGCACAGAAACCGGCGCGCTGGCTTGCTCCTCCTCCGCCGGTGCAAGGGAAGCGATTTCAACCGGGGCGGAAAGCTGGGACGGGGTTGGTGCTTCTGGCGTGAAACCACGAGGCAGAATCCCGCCATCGCGGCCCATCGGTTCGGTATTCAGTGCTAGCTCATCAGCCGGGGAGCGGTGTTTGGGGTAATAGCCGTCGATATTCGGGGCGATCATCGCCACGTAGTTTTTGGTCTCGTCCGGCAGCGGGCGGTGATAATTTATATAGGAATCCAGCCGCCCGGGCCCGGCATTATACGCCGCGAGGAAGCCTGGTGAGCCGTAAATCTGGTACATTTCATGAATATACGCTGCCCCGGCCATAATATTGTCGAGCGGGTTGAACGGGTCGTTGCCCAGCCCGTAACGCTCGGCCATCTCCTGATAGGTGCCGGGTTCGAGCTGCATCAGTCCCATCGCCCCGGCGGAGGAGACGATGAGATGCCCGCCGCTATATTCGTGCCCGCCGGATTCGACGCGCATGACCTGACGGATCCACATTTGCGGCACGTCGAAATGTTGGGCGGCGATTTTGATATACGGCCCCCACGGGTCGCTCGGTGGACCGGGCGGTTTATAGCTGTGCGACGCGTGGGCCAGATAATAGGCCGTATCCTCACCCGCATAGCGCGAGCCATGACCGCCCGCGCAGGCTGAAAGCAGCGCCAGCCCGGCGCATCCAGCGACAAGACCAGGCTTCAATTTCGCTACTTTCCGAGCGAAGCCGCTGGCCAGAATTCTGGTTGAACCCAAGGTTAGAAGCCTCCACGCAGTCAACCCGCCATCAGCTTACGGTATTTCGCTCAATGATGGCTTAAAAAAGGCGTTATAACCTCTTAAACGAGCATAAAACATGGAGCAAGAAAAACCTGTAACCGGGGCGCTACCGGAATGACGGGCGGGCGTGCTAGCAAGCAATTATGCGCTGTTTATCCGCCATTATGTGTCTTGGGTTTGGTGTGCTCGCGGGCTGCGCGGCGCCGCAGGACGGAGCGCGCTATAGCGCGCAGGGTGTCAGTTATACCGGCAAGGTGTTGGCCGTGCGCGCCGTGGCGGGCGGCCCCGCGACGGCGCGGATTATGCAGGCGCTGGGCCAGCCCAATGACGTGCCACAGCAAGGGGCGCGCGAGATTGTGGTGCAACTGGCCGACGGCTCTGTGAAAACGCTGGTGCCCCCGCCTGGCGTGGCACCCGCCACGTTGGTGCCCGGTAGCCGCGTGGTAATCACGGAAACGCCGCAGATGCGCATCACCGCCCGGTAAAGCGATTATATATGCTTCATGAAAAGCTCAGGGCGTTGATGCCAGACCATGCATCGGCTATCGGCTGCACATGAATATGCTTGCACCGGACTCTGGTCAAACTGGCACAGCCCTGCCCCGGTTTCCTAAGCCGGCCTCCAAGGCGGTTGTTATTGCCGCCTCGCACAGCCTGCGTATGCGGGTTGCCTCCGCTTTTGACGATATCGGGCAGATGCTGCGGCTCTGGTCACTAGTCTGGACGCTCAGCCTGTTCGACATCAAGCTGCGTTATCGAGGGTCGTTGCTGGGGCCGTTCTGGCTCACCCTCTCTACCGGCGTGATGATTGGGGCCATGGGGTTTGTGTATGCCCAACTGTTCCGTCAGGACGTGGCGGGATATCTGCCGTTTCTGGCGACCTCCCTGGTGCTGTGGGGTTTCATCAGCACCATCACGGCGGAGGGCTCGACCTGCCTCTCCGGTGCGGCGAATGCCATACACTCCCAACGCACGCCTCACACCCTGCATGCCGCGCGGGTGATGTTGCGCAATCTGTTCGTGCTGGCCCATAACCTGCCGGTTATCGCGGTAGTGTTCCTGATCTATCCGCCGCATTTTGGCTGGTCTTTGCTTAGCGTGTTGCCCGCGCTGGCGTTATGGACGCTGGATGCCTTTGCCGTGACCCTGCTGCTGGGGCTGATTGGTGCGCGCTTCCGGGATGTGCCGCCGATTGTCGGGAGCATCATGCAGATCGCGTTTTACGTCACGCCGATCATGTGGAGCCCGGACATGCTGATGCATCGCAACGTGGGCTTCGCGCTGGCCTTGATCGACTTCAACCCGTTCTACGGGATGCTGCAAATCCTGCGCGGCCCGCTGTTAGGCCATGCGCTGGACACGGCGGCCTGGGCCAATGCGCTCTGCTACTCGGCTGTGCTGATTGTGCTGTCTCTGCTGTTTTTCGTGCGTGCCCGAGCGCGCGTTCCGTATTGGGTCTGAGTCGTGGCGAAATTACAGATCGAAAATGTCTCTGTCTCGTTTCCGCTTTATCACGGAGAAAGCCGCAGTCTAAAGAAAACTGTGTTTGCCGCCGCCTCCGGGCGGATGGGGCAGGATTCCAAACACCGTATCACCGTGGAGGCACTGCGGGATGTGTCCTTCGCGTTAGGCACGGGGGACAGGCTGGGCTTTATAGGCTCCAACGGAGCAGGCAAGACCACGCTGCTGCGTACCATGGCGGGCATTTATGAGCCGGTGAACGGGAAGATTACCATTGAAGGCCGGGTGACGGCACTTCTGGACCCCGGCCAGGGCATGAATTTCGAACTGACCGGGAACGAGAATATCCGTCTGCGCGCGTTGTTCTCGGGCTATTCGGAAGCGCAGATCAAGAAGTTGCAAGAGGATGTGGCGCAATTCGCGGATCTGGGCGAGTTTCTTAGCCTGCCGGTGCGGACCTATTCGTCCGGCATGGTGGTGCGGCTCGGCTTTGCACTGGCCACCGCCATTCATCCGCAGATTCTGCTGATGGATGAGTGGATTCTTGCGGGCGACGCGGCGTTTTTGGGCAAGGCGCGGGAGCGGCTGGAAACAATGGTCGGCAGTGCAGAGATTCTGGTGCTCTCCTCCCATAATCCGGCCATTCTGATGCAATGGTGCAACCGGCTGATCTGGATGGAAGGCGGGCGCATCAGGATGGATGGCGCGCCGGAGGAAATTCTCGCCGCCTATTTGCCCCCGGACCAGTTTCAGCAGGCTAAGGCGGCGGCTGAACAAGTGGCGGCGGCCTGAACTATGGCTCGCATCGCCTATGTGAATGGGCGTTATGTAAAGCTGGCTGAGGCCAGTGTGAATATCGAGGATCGCGGCTATCAGTTTGGCGATGGCATCTACGAGGTGTTTTACGCTTATCACGGCCGGTTGATTGACGAGGCGCTGCATTTTGCGCGCCTGACCCGTAGCCGGGGCGAGATTGGGCTGGCGGCGCCGATGAGCGATGCAGCCCTGCGGGTGGTGATTCAGGAACTCATGCGCCGCAACCGGGTGGGGACGGGGCTGATTTATCTGCAGCTCACACGCGGCGTGGCGCCACGGGACCATGCGTTTCCAGCCGCGCGACGTCCCGCTTTGACCATGACCGTGCGCCCCAAGCCCGCCCCGCCCGAAGGACTCGCTGGCTGGCACGCTGCCGCCATTACCCTGCCAGATGAACGTTGGGGCCGGTGCGATATCAAATCCATCAACCTGCTGCCCAATGCCCTGGCGCGCGAGGCGGCGAAACAGGCCGGAGCGCTGGAAGCGATCTTGTTCGACACAACAGGCATGGTGACGGAAGGCGCGTCGAGTTCCATCTGGATTGTAGGCGCCGATAATGTACTGCGCACCCGCGCACTGGACCAGCGCGTGCTGCCCGGCTGCACCCGCGCGGCCTTGCTGGCGGACGTAGCGGCGGAGGGCGTGACGTTCCGCGAGGAAGGGTTTTCAGTGGAAGCGCTGCGCGGGGCTCGGGAGGTGTTCATGACCAGCGCGACCTCCTTCGTGAAGCCCATCACGCGGCTGGATGGCGCGCCCGTGGGCAACGGCGCGCCAGGGCTTGTGGCCAGCCGGCTTTACACGCGCTATCTGGCCCGGCTGAAGGAGCAGGGCGCCGATGTATAACCCGCCCGCCTTTGCTGAAACCCGAGATGAGGCGCTGCACGCCATCATGTGCGCTTCCTCTTTGCCGGTGCTGGTCTCGCCCGCGCGTGGCGGCGGCCTGCTGGCCACGCATCTGCCGCTTTTGTTCCAGGCGCCGGACAGGCTGGTCGGCCATGTGGCGAAGGGCAATTTCCATTGGCGGGATTTTGACCCGGCGCAGGACTCACTGGCGGTCTTCACGGCGGCGGAAGGGTATGTCAGCCCCTCCTGGTATCCCGCCAAGGAGGAGCATGGCCGGGTGGTGCCTACCTGGAATTACAGCGTGGTCCATGCCACTGGGCGGCTTTCCATCGTGGAAGCGCCTGAGCCGTTGCTGGAGATTGTAACGGCCCTGACCAACCGGCATGAGCAAGGCCGGGCGCACCCCTGGGCGGTGTCTGACGCGCCGGACGATTACATTGCGGCGCAGTTGAAGGGCATTGTTGGGCTGGTGCTGACCATCACTAAGCTGGAAGGCAAGGCGAAGCTCAGCCAGAACCGCAGCCAAGCCGACCAGGATGGCGTGATCGCCGGAGCGGCGCGGGTAAACCCCGCTCTGGCGGATTCCATGAAGCGCCGCCGCTAGACAGCCTCCTCTTTAGCCTTGTGGGCGCGGGCAGGGCGGTGCGTCACCCCGCCGGTATTGAACCTGGCCAGCAGGCGGGAGATGTTTTCAGCATCGTGCTCCAGGGTTAGGCTGGCGGCGGCGGCTTCCTCGGCCATGGCGGCGTTGGCCTGGGTCATTTGGTCCATCTGGTTAACCGCGCTGTTTACCTGACCCAACCCGGCTGATTGCTCCTGCGCGCTGGCGGTGGCGGCCCCGACGGCGTTGTCGATCTCAAGCACATGCCCGGCGATAAGCGCCTTAATCTCCTTCGCGGCTTCGGCGGAGCGCTGGGCCAGGGCACGCACCTCCGTGGCGACCACGGCGAAGCCGCGCCCGGCAGCACCCGCGCGGGCGGCCTCCACCCCGGCATTGAGGGCAAGCAGATTGGTCTGGAAGGCGATCTCGTCAATCACGCCGATAATGTTGGCTATCTTCACGGAGCTGTCGTCAATCTTGCCCATGGCCAGCACGGCCTTGCCCGCGACCTGGCCGGAGCTTTCAGTATCCCCGCGCGCCTTGCCCGCCATGGCGCGCATGCGGTGCGCGATCTCGGCGGATTTACGCACGGTGGTGGTAATTTCCTCCAGCGCCGCGGCGGTTTCCTCCAGGCTGGCTGCTTGGCGTTCAGCCCGTTGTGAAAGCTGCCCCGCGGATTCGTTGACCGCCGCCGATGTTTGCAGAATGCTTTCGGCCGAAATAGAAATATCCCGCATCGTGGCCTGAAAGGCGGCCGCGGCGTTGTTGAAATCCCCGCGCAGCCTGTCGATGGAGGGGATCAGAGGGCGGCTGAGGCGCGTTTGCAGATTGCCCTTGGCCAGCTCCTCCAGCCCTTGGCCGATTTGCTGAATATTTTCCATGCGCTCGGAAAGGTCCGTGGCGAATTTGACGATTTTCACCACTTGCCCCTTTGCGTTGAACACGGGGTTATAGCTCGCCTGCAACCAGATATCCCTCCCGCCTTTGCCGATGCGGTGATAATCGGCCGAGAAAAAATCGCCGTCGTTCAGCCTTTGCCAGAATTGCGCGTAATCCGGGCTGGCGGCGAAGTCGGGCTCCACGAACATGCGGTGATGCTGGCCTTTAGTCTCCTCCAGCCGGTAGCCGACGGTGGCGAGGAAATTCTCATTCGCCTCCAGAATCGGGCCGTCCGGCTTGAAGCTGATCACCGCCTGGGAACGGTAGATGGCGTTGAGGATGACGAGATCCTCCGCCGCTTTTTCGTGTGGCTGCGTGATGTCCAGTGCCAGCTTGACGACTTTCTTAACCTTGCTGTTGCGCCCGCGGACCGGGGTATATAGGACGCGTTGAGCCATAAATCCCGCCCGGCTTTATCCACTCGATGATATTGGCCGGTGGTGAAGGTGCCGTTGGCGAGCTTGTCCCAGAAGGCGGCATATTCGGGGCTGTCGGCGGCTTTGGGGGGCATGAGAATGCGGTGATGCTGCCCCACCAGTTCCGCCAGCCTGTAGCCGGTCGTTTCCAGAAAGAGCCTGTTAGCGTCCAGAATAATGCCCTGGTGGGTGAATTCGATAACGGCGAAACTGTTGCGTACGGCACGGAAGGTTTGGGAGTCTTGGATGAGTTTGAGCGGGTTTGGAGCAAGCATGGGTATGGCCTCTTCCCGCATATGATTTTGTCTGGATAGGCGGGCGTCTGTTAATTCGAGGTTAATGGCGGGCAAACAAAAAACCCGGCAGCTTGCGCTGCCGGGCCGGATCCGTTCCCTTTGCGGGGAAGGATTAGTCTTCGGTCTGCTGGTTGCGGCGGCGGATGGCCGCACCCAGAATGTCGCCCAGTGAGGCGCCAGAGTCGGAGGAGCCGTACTCGGAGATCGCCTGCTTGTCTTCGTCGATCTCTTTGCCCTTGATGGTCAACTGCAGCTTGCGGGCCGCGCGGTCCACCGCGGTGATCTTGGCATCGACCTTGTCGCCCACGCCAAAGCGCTCGGGACGCTGCTCGGCCTTGTCGCGCGCCAACTCGGCACGGCGGATGAAGCCGGTCAGCACGTCGTCCACCTTCACCTCGATGCCGTTGGACTGCACGGCGGTGACCACGCAGGTGACGACCTGGTTTTTGTGGATACGGTCCAGCACGCCAGCGGCCGGGTCGACCTCAAGCTGTTTGATGCCCAGAGAGATGCGCTCCTTCTCGACATCCACGTCCAGCACCTTGGCCTTGACCAAATCGCCCTTGTTGTACTTGGCGATCGCCTGCTCGCCGGTCTCTTCCCAGGAGAGGTCGGACATGTGGATCATGCCGTCGATCTCCGGGCCGACCGCGATGAACAGGCCGAACTCGGTGATGTTGCGAATCTCGCCCTCCACGATGGAGCCGATCGGGTGCTCATCCTGGAACTCTTCCCACGGGTTGCGCTGCACCTGCTTCAAGCCCAGCGAGATGCGGCGCTTGGAGGCGTCGACATCCAGCACAACCACTTCCACTTCCTGAGAGGTGGCAACAATCTTGCCCGGATGGGCATTCTTCTTGGTCCAGGACATTTCGGAAACGTGCACCAGACCTTCGACGCCCGGCTCCAGCTCCACGAAAGCACCATAATCGGTGATGTTGGTGACGCGGCCGGTGACCTTGATTCCGGGCGGGTACTTGAATTCCACGCCTTCCCACGGATCAGCCTCAAGCTGCTTCATGCCCAGCGAGATGCGCTGGGTGTCGGCATTGAAGCGGATCACCTGCACCTTGACCGGTTGGCCGATGGTCAGCGCCTCGGCCGGGTGATTGATGCGCTTCCAGGCGATGTCGGTCACGTGCAGCAGGCCATCGACACCGCCCAGGTCCACGAACGCACCGTAATCGGTGATGTTCTTGACCACGCCGTCGAGGATCTGACCTTCCTTCAGGCCGGTGATCAGCTCGGAGCGCTGCTCCGCACGTGTTTCTTCCAGCACTGCGCGGCGGGACACGACGATGTTGCCGCGCTGGCGGTCCATCTTCAGAATCTGGAAGGGCTGGGCCACGCCCATCAGGGGGGCAACATCGCGCACGGGGCGGATATCGACCTGGGAGCCGGGCAAGAACGCCGTGGCGCCGCCGAGGTCGACGGTGAAACCGCCCTTGACGCGGCCATGGATCACGCCGTTCACGCGGGTCTGGACTTCGAACGCTTTTTCAAGCTGGGTCCAGCTTTCCTCGCGGCGGGCCTTCTCGCGGGACAGCACCATCGCGCCGTCCTTGTCCTCGTAACGCTCGATGAACAGGTCGTATACGTCGCCGGGGTTCACCTCGGGCTTGGCACCGACAGGGGCGAACTCGCGCAGCGGCACGCGGCCTTCGGACTTCAGTCCGACATCGACAATCACGAAATCATCGTCAATGCGCAGCACGCGGCCGGTAATGACGGAACCTTCAAAACCAGTATTGCTGCCGAGGGAAGCGTCGAGCAGGGCGGCAAAATCGTCGGCACCGGTGTAGGCGGGCGCGTCCGAGTGACGGAGGGCAGTGGAAGAAGCCATGTGGCTGAATATGTCCTTGAAAAACGGACCAAGTTTGGCCCGGTTTGGGTGTGCGCGGCCTAAACTTCAGGCAACGACTAGAGCATCCCGAGCTTAACCAGGGATGTCCGGTTGAGAGATGCGAAGTTGTTTAGACCCGATGGCCAATAAGTCAAGAAAAACCGCCGAAATTTATGGTTTTTGTCATTCCGTGCGGGCGCGGGCGCGCGGGACGCCATCGTCAGGCTTCATGTTCGTGGATTAGCTGCTATAAGCCGGACGCGATGACACATCTCCGCTCCGGCCTCGTCCGCCTGTCCCTGCTTGCCCTTGGCCTTGCCCTGGCCTCTTGTTCAAGCTCCTCCAAAAGTGATGCGTCGCTGGGGGACTTTGCCAGCGGCGCCCTGCCGCCGCCGGGGCAGGCTTACGCCACCGCCGTCGGGCGGATGCAGAAGGGCGATTACGATATCGCGGTGAAGGATTTCAACGCGCTGCAGGAGACCTATCCGTACTCCACCTGGTCCACCCACGCGGAAATCCTGACGGCATATTCGCAGTATAAGCAAATGAATTACGATGACGCGATCAGCACGCTGAACCGTTTCATCCAGCTGCACCCCGAAAATAGCGAGGTCGCTTACGCCTACTACCTGAAATCGCTCTGTTATTACGAGCAGATTGATGGCGTGCAGCGCGACCAGACCAGCACCTATGAGGCCATTCAGGCCCTGCAGGACGTGGTGTCCCGCTTCCCGAACAGCGCCTATGCCCGCGATGCACGTATCAAGATGCGCTTGGCCTATAACCGCCTCGCCGGGCACGATATGTCGATTGGCCGTTATTACGAAAAGCAGCATCTGTACGCCGCCGCCATCGGCCGGTATCAGGAGGTTTCGAACACCTATCAGACCACCACCTACGCCCCCGAAGCGCTGGAACGTATGGTTGAGGTGTATCTGGATCTCGGTCTGACCGACCCGGCTCTGCGCACTGCCTCGGTGCTTGGGTATAATTATCCTGGTAGCTCCTGGTACGAGGCCGCTTATGATCACCTGAAATCCAAAGGGCTGGTGAATAAAGCGGACGAGGCTGACGCCAATGGCGACAAAGTCGCCATGGCGAAGCCCGTTGAGCCTAAGCATCCTTGGTACTGGCCATTCTGACACAGCAATGCTGAATAGCCTCTCGATCCGCGATGTGGTGCTGATCGAGCGGCTCGATCTGCATTTTGCCGCCGGGCTGACGGCGCTTACGGGTGAAACAGGTGCCGGTAAGTCTATCTTGCTGGACAGTCTGGGTCTCGCTTTGGGCGCCCGCGCCGATTCCGGGCTGATCCGAGCCGGTGCCGCGCAGGCCGTAGTGGCTGCCAGCTTCTCGGCCGAATCCACACATCCCGTGCATGGTCTGCTGGCCGAGCAGGGGCTCGATTCGGGCGGAGAAATTCTGGTGCGGCGTATCGTCACGCGGGATGGCCGCTCCCGCGCCCTGGTGAACGATCAGCCGGTGAGTGTCGCGTTCCTGAAAAGCCTTACCGCGCTGTTGATCGAGGTGCAGGGTCAGCATGAGCAGGTGGGGCTGGCGGACCCGGCGCATCATATCGCGCTGTTGGATGCGTTTGGCGTACCGGAGGCCAAGCGCGCGGAGGTTGTTGCCGCGTATAGATCCTGGCGGGATTCCGCCGCCCGCCTGGCGGAGGCGGAACGCCGGATTGAGGAAACCGCCAAGGAGGAAGAGTTTCTCCGCCATGCGGCATCCGAGCTGGAGCAGCTGGCTCCGGTTGAAGGTGAGGAGGAGGCTTTGGCCGCCGAGCGTCTGCGCTTGCAGGCGGGCGAACGCCGAGCCGAGGCCATTGCAAGCGCCATGACTGAGCTGCGGCCCAAGGACCGGCGCAAGGATGGCCCCGCCGCCGCCTTGCGTGCGGCGGCGCGGGCGGTGGCGCGCATTACCGTGCCCGCTGGCCATGTAAACCCCGCTGGCCCGGCTATGGCGGCTATTGAGCGCGCCGAGATTGCTCTGGCCGAGGCAGAGGATTTTCTGGAGCGTCTGGCAGCCTCCGAGGAAGATGACCCGCGCGCTTTGGAAGCCACGGAGGAACGGCTGTTCGCCCTGCGCGCCGCCGCCCGCAAGCATGGTGTGCCGGTGTCGGAATTGCCAGCCTTTTTCCGGGAGCTGCGCGCGCGGCTGGTGGCGCTGGAAAGCGGTGTGGCGGACATTGTCGCCCTCACCACGGAAACCGCGCGGCTGCGGGGCGTATATGTCGAGAAAGCCGCCAGCCTCTCGGACCAGCGCGCCCGCGCGGCGGCCAGGCTGGAAAAAGCCATTGGCGCTGAACTGCAGCCGTTAAAGTTGGAACGCGCCCGCTTTGTAGTGGAGCGCGCGATGCTGCCGGAGCCGCAATGGGGTCCGCGCGGGGCGGATGCCATACGGTTCCTTATTGCCACCAATCCGGGCGAGGAGCCTGGTGCGTTGGACAAAATCGCCTCCGGCGGCGAACTCTCCCGCTTGATGTTGGCGATGAAAGTGGTGCTCTCCGCCGGGGCGGATAACGAGACGCTGATTTTTGACGAGGTCGATTCCGGCATTGGCGGCGCCACGGCGGCGGCGGTAGGCGAGCGTCTGGCCCGTGTGGCGGAAGATGTGCAGGTGCTGGTGGTCACTCACTCCCCGCAAGTGGCCGCCCGTGCGGCGGCGCAGATGCGGGTACAGAAACGTGAATCCGCTGGCCGTGCCGTGACCGAGGTGAAGATTTTGACCGAGGCCGAACGCCGCGAGGAAATTGCACGTATGCTCTCTGGCGAGAGCGTGACCGAGGCTGCAAGGCAGGCCGCCGAGAGCCTGTTGACGAGATGAACGACAAAGACAAACTCAACGCGCTGCTGGCGCAAATTGAAGCTGCCAACACTGCCTACCACGAACATGACGCGCCGGAGATTACCGACGCGGCCTATGATTCCCTGCGCCGAGAAGCAGAGGCGATTTTGGCCGCCCACCCGGACTGGCGCGGCCAAGCCAAGGCGCTGACGCAGGTGGGCGCCAAGCCCGCCTCGGGCTTTCGGAAGGTCATCCACCGCACGCCCATGCTCTCCTTGGATAACGTATTCGATGAGGTGGAGTTTGAGGATTTCATTGCCCGGATCAGGCGGTTTCTGGGCTTGAAGGATGAGGCGCTGGAGTTTGTCGCCGAGCCGAAGATGGATGGACTTTCGATCTCCCTGACCTACGAGAACCGCTTATTCGTTCGTGCCGCCACCCGTGGCGACGGGACAGAAGGCGAGGATGTCACCGCCAATATCCTCACCCTGGCCAGCCTGCCCCGGGAATTGCCGCATGACGCGCCGGATTTCATTGAGATCCGCGGCGAGGTTTATATGTCCAAGGCGGATTTTCTGGCGCTGAATGAATCGCAGGCGCGGCAGTTCGCCAATCCGCGTAATGCGGCGGCGGGCAGCTTGCGGCAGTTGGATCCCTCCATCACCGCTAAGCGTAAACTCTCTTTGTTTGCTTACGCGCAGGGGGAAGCCTCCGTTCCCGTAGCGCAAACCCATTGGGATTATCTGGCAACGCTGAAACGCTGGGGGTTTGCCGTGAACCCACTCTCCCGGCTGGTGAAGGAAGGCGGGACCGAGCTCTTCCAGGCCGAGATGGGGGCCGAACGCGCCGCGCTGCCTTACGATATTGATGGCGTAGTCTATAAAGTGAACGATCTTGCCTTGCAGAACCGGCTTGGCTTTGTGGGCCGTGCGCCGCGCTGGGCCGTGGCTTGGAAATTTCCCGCCGAAAAGGCCAGCACAGTTCTGGAGGATATCGAGATCCAGGTGGGCCGCACCGGTGCGCTCACGCCGCGCGCGCGGCTGAAGCCGGTGAATGTCGGCGGTGTGCTGGTCACCTACGCCACGCTACATAATGAGGACGAGATCGCCCGCAAGGATGTGCGGATTGGTGACACGGTCGAGCTTCAGCGCGCGGGCGATGTGATTCCGCAAATTCTCGGCGTGCTGAAACGCGGCGCACATACGCATCCGTTCAAATTCCCAGACCATTGCCCGGTTTGCGGGTCGCTGGCAGTGCGGGTGGATGACGATGTGGTGCGCCGCTGTACCGGCGGGCTTACCTGCCCGGCACAGGTGGTGGAGCGGCTGATTCATTTCTGCGCGCGCGGCGCGTTCGATATTGAGGGCATGGGCGAAAAGACGGTGCGGGAATTCCACGATGCCGGGCTGCTGCACGGGGCAGCGGATATTTTCAGCCTGCCCGCGCATGAGGCGGAAATCGCCAGACGCGAAGGCTGGGGCGAACTGTCCGCCGCCAAGCTCTCAGCTGCCATTGCCGCGAGGCGGGAGATCGGGCTGGCGCGGTTTATCTTCGCGCTGGGCATAAGGCGGATCGGGGAGAATAATGCCAAGCTGCTCGCCCGGCATTACGGCTCCTACACCCATTGGAAAGAGGCGATGCTGGCGGCGCAGGTCATTGGCTCCGATGCGCGGCTGGAACTGGGCTCCATTTCCGGAATCGGCCCCGCCATCGCGCAGGACTTACTGTCTTTTTTTGCCGAGTCGCATAACCTCGCCACGCTGGAACGGCTGGAGGCTGAGGTGAGGGTACAGGATGAGGAAGCTGCCGCCGCCATCGACTCACCGCTGGCAGGCAAGGTGATGGTGTTCACCGGCACGCTCTCCATGGCCCGGCTCGAGGCCAAGGCCCGCGCAGAGGCGCTGGGGGCGAAAGTGACAGAGTCCGTCTCGAAAAAAACCGACTATGTGGTAGTGGGGGAGGATGCGGGCTCCAAAGCCAAGAAAGCGGCTGATCTGGGCATCACCATTTTGTCGGAGCAGGCATTCCGGGATATGGCCGGGCTGTAAGAGAAAAGGAGAGGGGGGTGGAGCAGGCGATATCGGCGTTTCTTCTGGCCTTCACGGCCCTGTTCTCGATTCTCAACCCGCTCGGCAGCGCCATTATCTTTCACGATGTCGCGGGCGAGCACAGCAGCATGCAGAAACAGGCGCTTGCCAAACGCGTGGCGGCCTATTCCTGCGTGGTCATGCTCTGCGCCCTGCTGGCGGGTACTTACATCCTGAATTTCTTTGGCATCTCGATGAATGCGCTGCGGATCGCGGGCGGTATCGTGGTTTCCGTGCGCGCTTATGAAATGCTGAATGTGCCAGACAGCTCCACCAAGCGTAAACAAAGAGACGCCGCACCGGTAAACGAGGCCAGTGACGAGGATCTGGCCAGTTATGCCTTTTTCCCGCTGACGCTGCCTTTTACCGCCGGACCGGGGACCATCGCGGTGACCATTTCGCTCGCGGCGGCGCGGCCGGACAAGCTGACCGCCTCCGGGCTATTTTATCTGGGCGAGGCGCTGGCGGTAATGGCCAATTCAGCCATCATCTGGGCTAGCTACAGTGCCTCGGACCGAATGGTGCGGGTGCTGGGCCATTCCGGGCAGATGGTGGTCTCGCGACTGGTGGCGTTTCTGCTGTTCGGCATTGGGGTGCAGATCGCCATTACCGGTCTGGTGCCTGTATTGCACCAGGCGCTGGCCGGGTAAGCGGGGCGCGCAAAAGACAAAACTAATAAGCTGCGTTATTATCCCGCCCGTTATGGGCATGGATGACAGACTCGATTTATTGACTTTGACCATGGTGGTCGCGCGCCTCACTCGTGTGGAGGCCGACCGCCGTGCGCGCCAGCACGGTATGACCCGCGCGCAATGGGGGATTCTCATTCACCTCCAGCGCCAGCCGGGGTTGAGCCAGAAGGAACTGGCGGATCTGCTTGAGGTGGAGCCGATCAGCGTTGCCCGTCTGGTGGACCGGCTGGAGAAAGTCGGGTTGGTGGAACGGCGGGCCGATGCGCAAGACAGGCGCATCTGGCGGCTGCATCTGCGCCCGGACGCGGCGCCGCTGATGGACGAGATTGACCGTCACCGGCGGGAAATCGCCGATTTCGTGACCGCGGGCATGTCCGAGGCTGAGCAGGAAGCCGTGATCAACGCCCTGCGCAGCATGAAAGCCAATCTACTACAAAGGCCAGGCATGGTTTGCCCGGTGACACAGAAGGAGACGGCCTGATGTCGCAAACCAATCTTACGGCCGGGGAACGTTCGGGCAGGGAAAAAGCCGCCCCCTCGCCAGAAACCGCAGCCCGTCGCCGCGCCCGACTGCGCCCAGTGCTGATGATTGGCGGTATTGTACTGGTAGCGCTAGCTTCGCTGCTCTACTGGCTGTTCGGCGGGCGCTATGTTTATACTGACGATGCTTATGTGAACGCGGCCAAAGTCTCGCTCTCAACCGATGTTACCGGCCTTGTTAATCAGATATATGTCCAGGACAATCAGTACGTCGCCGCTGGGCAAAAGCTGTTTGACCTGGGGCAGAAGAGTTTTGCCATCTCGGTAGAGGCCGCCCGCGCCCAGCTGGCCCAGACGGTGCAGGACATCAACGCCGCCAAGCACGGCTACCAGATGGCACAGGCGCAAATTGCCGCGCAGCAGGCGCAGGTGGAGTCGGATAAATCCAATCTTGCTCGCTATGCCGCCGTAGTGAAAACCGGCGGCGCTACCCGCGCGCAATATGACGATGCGCGGTTTGCTTTGCAGGGGGATGAGGCGAAGCTGAAGCAGATGCAGGCCGTCGCGGGCCAGCAGCTCGCCAAGCTGAGCGGCCAGCCTGATATCGACCCGACCAAGACCCCGCAATATCTGGCTGCCCTCGCCAATCTCAACCAGGCGCTGCTGAACCAGCAGCATAGCGTTGTCTATGCGCCATATTCAGGTACCGTCACACATGTTGAGAAATTACAGCCCGGCATGTTGCTGCCCGCCGGTACGGCGGCGTTCGGGCTGGTCTCGAACAAGGATGTTTACATCACCGCCCAGCCCAAGGAAAATCAGATGACCTGGGTGCGCCAGGGGCAGAGCGTGAACATTACGGTCGACGCGTACCCCGGTAAGCACTGGAAGGGGGAGGTGCAGAGTATTTCCCCCGCCACCGGCTCGCAATTCTCCATTCTGCCGGCGCAGAACTCCTCCGGCAACTGGGTGAAGGTGGTGCAGCGTATTCCGGTGCGGATCAAAATTCTCTCCGGCCCCAAGGACATGACCTTGCGGGCGGGGATGAGTGTTGAGATTTCAATCGACACCAACCATCACCGGCATCTGTCGGATCTGTTCTGATGGCCAGCAAGGCGGAGATCGAACTCGCCCCGCAAGCGCGTGCGATCGTCACGGTTTGCCTGATGATCGCAACGCTGATGCAGGCGTTAGATTCCACCATCGCTAACGTGGCGCTGCCTTACATGCAGGGCTCACTCTCCGCCTCTTATGATGAAATTACCTGGGTTCTGACCTCTTATGTGGTGATGGCCGCCATCATGACCGCCCCGGTGGGCTGGATGGCGGCGCGGTTCGGGCGGAAAAACCTTTTCATCACCTGCCTGATCGGGTTCACCGTGACCTCGATGCTCTGCGGCGTGGCGCAGAACCTGACCGAGATGGTGCTCTACCGGCTGCTGCAAGGCGCGTTCGGCGCTGCCCTGGTGCCGCTGTCGCAATCCACCATGATGGATATTTACCCGGTCGAGCAGCGTGGTGTTGCTATGTCTATCTGGGGCATGGGCGTGATGGTAGGGCCAATTCTGGGGCCGACACTGGGCGGCTATCTTACCGAGAATTTCACTTGGCGCTATGTGTTCTTCGTCAATCTGCCGTTCGGCATCATCGCCGTGCTGGGGCTGCTGCTGCTGATGCCCAAGCGCAAGCCGGTGGTCATGGGGCGGTTCGACTGGATCGGCTTTGGCGTGCTCTCGCTGGGGTTGGGGGCGCTGCAACTGGCGCTCGACCGTGGGCAGGAGCTGGACTGGTTGTCCTCCTCCACCATTGTCGCCGCGTTTATTCTGGCGGGGTTGGGGTTTTATTTGTTCATCGTCCACATGCTCACCGCCGAGCGGCCCTTTATTCCCCGTGCGGTTTTCGCGGACAGGAACTTCATCAGCGGGCTGATCACCATGCTACTGGTTGGCATGGTACTGCTGGCCTCCACCGCGCTGCTGGCGCCATTTCTGGAAAATCTGGGCAATTACCCGGTGGAGACGGCGGGGCTGGTGATGGCCCCGCGCGGCTTTGGCACCATGTTCGCTATGCTGATCGCCGGGCGGCTGACCGTGCGGATGGATTCGCGGCTACTGATCATGTTCGGCTTCGCGTTGCTGGGCTACTCCCTTTATATGCAGGAAGGCTGGACGCCCGATACCGGGGTGCCGCACATGATCCTCACGCTGGTGCTGCAAGGGGCAGCTCTGGGCTTTGTATTTGTGCCCCTGCAGGTGGTGGCGTTCTACACCCTGCCAGCTGAATTGCGGACCCAGGGCACATCCTTGCTTAACCTGTCGCGGAATGTGGGCAGCGCCATTGGCATTTCCGTCACCACGGCCATGCTCACCCGGATGACTCAATATATGCATGCCGATCTGGCGCAGCATATCACGCCCTTTGCACGCTCCTTGCAGGTGGGTGGGGCGGTGAGTCATTTCTGGAACCCCGCCACGGCGGATGGAGCGGCGCAACTGAACCAACTTGTTACCACCCAGGCGCAGATCATTGCCTATATCGACGATTACAAGCTGATGTTCCTCTCCACTTTGCCGGCGGCGGCCTGCCTGCTGCTCATGCGCAAGCCGCTTCAAGTGCCGGAAGCGCAGACCGAACCTGTGGTGGTGGATTAAATGGCTCTGAAAGCCGCTTAATCGACATAATCCTTGGTTAGAGCCTTGAAAATAAGGCGGCTGCCTCCCACACCTGATAAGTGCATTACACAGCGTTAAGATTTTCCGCGGCCCGCCGAAGGCAGGAGGGGCGGGGCGCGGGGATGGCTAAACAAAAACTAAACAAGAGAGACGCCCAATGACCCCAACGATGTTTCAGTTTGCTCCATCGGCCTATGTGCCTCTGGGACTCGCCTTTTTCGGTCTCGGCACGGGTTATTTGATTTTCGGTCCGCAGGAATTATTCGGCTACCCAGACAAAAGCGAGGCCAGCGAAATCACCAATGGTTGGTGGGGCTTCTGGATGCCTGGGATGCTGCAATTTCTCTGCGGCACCTACATCCTGGTTGGCCTTACTTGGTTCAACGTGTTTGGCACAGCCGGTAAAGCCACACCGCTTTATGCCGCCGGTATTGAAACCACGGTGTTCGGTATTCACTGGCTGGCCATGGGGCTCAGCCGGATGCGCGGTGCTTCGATTGTGCCAAACGGCTATATGGCCGTCGCCTTCTTCCTAGTGTCACTGCTCGGCCTCATCGTGTTCGACGCGGCGGGCGATATGCCCGTGACGTTGCTGTTCGCTGGGCTGATGGCGGTTTATTTCTTCGAGTTCTTTTACTGCTTTGACCTGGCGATGCCGTTCAGCAAAAAGGCGCTCGGGCTGGTGCATATCCTAACGGGTCTGCTTCTGATGTATCTGACCTTTGGAATTGTGCTCAATCTGTCACTCGGCTGGCACGTTTACATTTAAGATTAAGACGAAAAAAGGCGGCCCAAAAGGCCGCCTTGCAAGGGAGACGTTAGCGCGCCCCGCTCAACGGGCGGGCTTGGGCGGGGTTGTGCTGTAATCATAAAAGCCGCGGCCGGATTTGCGGCCCAGCCAGCCTGCATTCACATATTTCACCAGCAACGGGGCAGGGCGGTATTTATCCTCGCCCAGCTCCTGATGTAGCACGCGCATGATGGAGAGCAGCGTATCCAGCCCGATAAAATCGGCCAGCGTTAGCGGGCCCATTGGGTGGTTAGCGCCCAGCTTCATCGCGTCGTCGATGGAGGTTACGTCCGCGACACCTTCTGCCAGAGCGAAGATAGCCTCGTTCAGCATCGGGCAGAGCAGGCGGTTGACGATGAAGCCCGGCGCATCCTGGGCGGTGGCGGAGGTTTTGTTCAGCTTACCCGCGAGCTCAGCGGCCGCCTGATAGGTGACGTCAGACGTGGCGAGGCCACGGATGATCTCCACCAGCTTCATCATCGGCACCGGGTTGAAGAAATGCAGCCCGATGAATTTTTCCGGTCGGCCGGACAGTGCCGCAAGCTCGGTGATGGAGATAGAGGAAGTGTTGGAGGCCAGAATGGTCTCCGGTGCCAGCACATCCTTCAGTTCTTTATAAATGCTCTCCTTGATTTCCAGCCTCTCGGGCACTGCCTCGATCACGATATCGGTGACCTTGAGCACATGGTAATCGGTGGAGGAGGTGAGGCGGCCAAGGGCCGCCGCCTTGTCTTCCGCCGTGAGGCTGCCCTTGGAGACTTGGCGGTCCATGTTTTTCTCGATGGTCGCCAGACCTTTTGTCAGGGCCGCCTCGAAGGCGTCCACAAGCACCACGTCAAAACCAGAAATCAGCCCCGCGTGTGCGATGCCATTTCCCATCAAACCCGCGCCAATGACTCCGATTTTGCTGATGCTCATGATTACAGGGCCTTCTCCAGTTCAGGAAGTACGGTGAAGAGGTCACCGACCAGGCCGTAATCAGCCACCTGGAAAATCGGCGCGTCTTCATCCTTATTGATGGCTACGATCACCTTGGAATCCTTCATGCCCGCCAGATGCTGGATGGCACCGGAGATCCCCACGGCGATATAAAGGTCAGGCGCCACGATCTTGCCAGTCTGGCCGACCTGGTAATCGTTCGGCACATAGCCAGCATCCACAGCGGCACGGGAGGCGCCAACAGCAGCCCCCAGCTTATCCGCAATCGGGTCAATCAGCTTGGTGAAATTCTCACCATTCTGCATCCCGCGCCCGCCGGAGATAATCACCCGTGCCGCGGTGAGTTCCGGACGCTCGGACTTGGAAATTTCCTCACCGACATAAGAGGACTTGCCCTCATTCGCGGCGGCGGCAACATTTTCGACGGCAGCCGAACCACCCTCGGCCGGGACCGGGTCGAAGGAGGAGGCGCGAACCGTCAGTACCTTTTTCGCGTCGGCAGATTTCACCGTGGCCAACGCATTGCCCGCATAGATCGGGCGCACAAAGGTATCTGCATCCATCACGTCCGAAATATCGGAGATTGGCTGGACATCCAGCAGTGCGGCGACGCGCGGCAGCACATTCTTGCCGGCGGCCGTGGCGGCCTGGAGAATGTGGCTGTACTGGCCCGCCACCGAGATGATCAGCGCCGCCATCGGCTCGGCCAGATGATGCGCGTAGGCGGGGTCATCCGCCACCAACACCTTGGCCACGCCGGAAATTTTCGCGGCTTCCCCGACCACGGCGCCAATGCCCTGGCCTGCCACCAGAACATGCACCTCGCCCAGCTTGGCTGCGGCGGCAATGGCGGAACGCGAAGGCTGCTTGATGCCAGAGGCGTCAAAATCGAGAACAACCAGAGCAGTCATGGTCAGATCACCTTCGCTTCGTTGCGGAGTTTTTCGACGAGCGTCGCCACATCCGGCACCTTGATGCCAGCTTTGCGCGCCGACGGTTCATTGACATTGATCGTCGTCAAACGCGGCGTGACATCCACGTTAAGATCGGCGGGTTTGAGTGTGTCGATCGCCTTTTTACGAGCCTTCATGATGTTCGGCAGCGAGGCATAGCGCGGCTCGTTTAGGCGCAGATCGGCGGTGATAACGGCGGGCAGGCTCAGCTTCACCGTCTCCAGTCCACCATCCACCTCACGGGTGACCGTGGCGGCCCCATCTGCGACCTCAACTTTGGAGGCAAAGGTGCCCTGCGGCCAGCCCAGCAGGGCGGCGAGCATCTGGCCGGTGGCGTTCATGTCGTCATCAATGGCCTGCTTGCCCAGAATGACCGCGTCAACCTCTTCCTTAAGCGCCACTTCCTTCAGAATTTTCGCCACGGCGAGCGGTTCCACCGCCACGTCGGTTTCTACCAGAATACCACGGTCGGCACCCATGGCGAGCCCGGTGCGGATGGTCTCCTGCGCCTGGGCCACGCCGATAGAGACCACGATGATCTCACTCGCGACGCCTTTTTCTTTCAGGCGCACAGCTTCCTCGACGGCGATTTCATCGAACGGATTCATCGACATTTTAACGCCGGCGGTCTCAACGCCAGACTTGTCCGCTTTTACCCGGACTTTGACGTTGTAATCGACCACCCGCTTCACGGCGACCAGCAATTTCATGTTTACAAATACCTCTGTACTGACCCGGATTGGGGGGTGAGCCTTGATAGGCAATGCTCCGGCCCTTGGATAGTCTTTATTTACTCATGAGTAAATAAACTCAAGAGAGGTGCTTTAACCGCGCCATCGCGTCCTTGATATCGGCCAGGGGGGCGCAATAGCTTAGCCGGAAATAGCGCGCGCCGCGCTCTGAATCGAAATCCAGCCCCGGCGTGGCAGCAATATTCTGCTCCGCCAGCAACCGGTTGCAGAAGGCGACACTGTCCGCCGCACGGTCTTCGATATCGGCATAGACGTAAAACGCGCCGTCCGGCGGGGAGAAAGTCGGGAACCCGGCCGCGCGCAGGCCGTGCATCATCACCTCCCGCGCCTCTGCGTAAGTGGCGCGGTTGGCCTGCAATTCCTCATGGCAGTCCAAAGCCGCCTCCGCCGCAATCTGCGAGATATGGGAAGCGGAGATGAACAAGTTTTGTGCCAGCCGCTCGGTTATCCGTACCATGTCTTCCGGCAGTACCAGCCAGCCGATTCGCCAGCCGGTCATCGAAAAATATTTAGAAAAGGAGTTCACCACGATGGCGCTGTCAGAAAACTGCGCCGCGCTGGCCTGGGTCTTACCGTAAGTCAGGCCGTGGTAAATCTCGTCCGAGATCAGGCGGATACCGTTTGCATCGCAATAGCGGCACAGGGAGGCCAGCGCTTCGGGGGCGAGCATGGAGCCGGTGGGGTTGGCGGGGCTGGCGAGAATCAGCCCATCTGGTTTCTCCGGCAGGGCGTCCAGCATCTCGATGGTGGGTTGAAACCCGGTCTCGATCCCGCAGGGCAGCACCACGGGGTTCAGTCCGAGCGCCTTTAACGTGTTGAAATAAGGCGGGTAATAAGGCGAGGCGAGGGCCACCTTGTCGCCTTGGTCGAAGCTGGACAAAAACGCTAACGGAAACGCACCCGAAGCGCCGAAGGTCACGGCGATGCGGGTGGGAGAAACCTCCGCCCCATACCAGTCCGCGATATGCCGGGCGATGCGCGCCCGCAAGGCTGGGCGGCCAAGACCCTCCGTATAACCCAGCGCGTCACCGCTTTGCAGCGCGGCCTGCACCGCCGCTCTTGCGCCGTACGGCAGGCCAGTGCCGGGCTGGCCGACTTCCATCCGCAGGATTTTCGGTGCCTCTGGTGGCAATGTGGCGGCCCGCGCATTGGCGGTCTGGATCACATCCATCACCCTGAAGGGCGGTACAATCCGCCCCGCACCGGTCTTCAGAACCAATGTTTACCGTCCGCCAATGGCCAGGCCGTTACTGCCAGGTGCCACGTTGGCGTGGCAGCTTGCCTCACCACCCGGCACGTCTTTGGGGCAGGAGATGACATTGGCCCGGCCCGGCGCGGGCACCGGCTTGTTGTTGCCGGTCAGCGCGTTGCTCAGGCCGATTTTGGCGGCGGTTTCCGCCTCGTTCTGCCCGGTGCCGGAGACCGCGGCGCGGAAGGCATAGCTGCCGGAGGTATAAGCCATGCTGGCGGCCAGTTGCGGCGTGGGGGTGGTGCGCGGCGAGGCCGCAAGCAGCACGCCCGTACCCGGCGCGAACCGACCGGTGCCGAACAGATTGTTCATTGAGGTCACGCAGATCACCGAGCCGCCATGCTTGTCCAACGTCATGAAGCTCGCGGAGGCGGGCAGCGCCTTGCCGGCCTCAGCCGGGACGGCGGGCAGGCTGGCCACGTCATAGCCGTTTTGCCGGCTTGCATCCGGGGTGCCATATTGGGGCGTGGCGCTAATGAGGTCCTGTGCTGTCAGCCCGCCTCCCGCCGCATCGGCGGCGGCGGCAAACTGGGCGGCATTATTGCCCGCATACAGTCCGCTCACGCCATTCACTCGCAGATTTTCCAGCGTGGTGGCGAGGCTGGGCTGCTGGAAGGTGGCGCCCTCCGGCAGCAAAGTGCCGTTGGGGGCGAAGATGGAAGCGGCCTGCGGGTCGGCCAGCAGGGCATTGCCCACCACTTTCAGGTCGGATTCGAGCGCCTGCGAGATCTGCGCCCCGCCTGCCAGACGTTCAGCGGGCACAATCACGGCGGATTGCGGTAACTGCCCATAGCGTGCCTGCATGGCCAGCAGGCCGCGCGCCAGCAAGGGCACGGCGGCGGGGCGGCTGCCGCTGGTGGCGGCAGGCGCGCCAGCCGGGAAGCTCAGCATCACCGGCTTCTGCATCTTGCCCGCGGCGTCGGGCATTTTGATCAAACAGGCGCCGCCGCCGCCAAGCCCGCCACGGGAGGGCAGGGTGACGGCCTGGGCGAAGCCTTCTGCCACTGCCGCATCCACGGCATTGCCGCCATGGTTTAGAATATCCTGGCCTACCAGAGCGGCCTGCGGCTCATCCGCCACGGCATAGCCAAACACGGAGGGCACGGCGCCTGGGGCGCTGGCTCCGCTATTCAGCCCGAAAAGCTGATGGCCGACGGTCTGGCCCGCGCCGCAACCGGCGAGCAAGGTAAGGGTGGCGAGGGCGCTGAGGGTGCGGAGGCGGTTCTGCAAACTGAATAACCCTTGAGACACTGACCCGGCCTGCTTAGCCGCGAAAGGCATGACGGGCAACGCCGCTTCAGACCACCGGCGGGGCCGGGCGCTCAAGAAACACCACATCGCGTGGACGGCGCTGCAGGACCTGCCCGCCATCAATCACCAGCGTCTGGCCGTGGTAGGACGGAGTGGTGAGGATAAAATCCACCGCGTTCAAAATCTGTTCTGGGGTACAGCCTTGGCCCATCGGGTTGTTGCGGTGGCTGCGCTCGAACTCCTCCTCGGTTTGCAAACCGCTGATCAGCGTGATGCCGGGGGCAATGCCCGCCACGCGCAAGGTGGGGGCCATGGCCATGGCCTGCATCTGGATCATGCCCTGCAGCGCTACCTTGGACAGGCTGTAGGAGAAATAATCCGGGTTAAGGCCAAAAACCTTATTATCCACGATATTGATGGCAAGCCCCTTTGCCCCGCGCGCCGCCAAAGAGGCGTGTAAATTCCGCGTCAGCAGCACCGGCGCAAAGAGATTCACGCGCATATGCGCCTCCAGCCCAGCGGGAGAGACGCTGGCGGCGGTGTCATATTCAAAGCCAGACGCGCTGTTGACCAGCATTTCCAACGGGCAGATGGCCTCGCAGTCCCGGTAAAGCTGCTCCACCTCATCGGTATTGCCTAGATCCGCGCCGACAGCGGTAGCCCGCCCGCCCTGGGCGATGATGTCGGCCACCACCTCCCGTGCGCCCTCGGCGGACTGGTTGTGATGCACAAAGACATGCCAGCCCTTGGCCCCCATATGGCGGGCAATGGCTGCCCCCAGCCTTCTGCCGCCACCCGTCACGAGCACGCCTTGCATTTCACTCTCCTTAAGACACTTGGCCTTGGCGACCATGCCGCCCCGGATAGACGAGACAGGCCGGAAACCCAAGCCCCCGACCAAGTTCCCTCACGGGTCTTGCATTGTACTAATAGCTGCTAGGCTTTTCGTGGTTTGATCTTGCCAGCATTTCACATCCGGTGCATTGCACCGCATCATTACGCTGGTCCATAAAGGACTTGTGTTTGGTTCTTGGAGTTTGCCTTGCCGATGACGCCCCAATCGCCTGCCGACCCGGTCACTTTGACGCATCTACAGCGCCTGGAGGCCGAATCCATCCATATTATGCGCGAGGTCGTCGCGGAGACAGACAAGCCGGTGATGCTCTATTCTGTCGGTAAGGACAGTGCGGTGATGCTGCATTTGGCGCGCAAGGCGTTCTACCCCGCGCCGCCGCCCTTCCCGCTGCTGCACGTGGATACGACCTGGAAGTTCAAGGCCATGTACGAGCTGCGCGACCGCATGGCCAAGGAAAGCGGCATGGAGCTGCTGGTCTATCAGAACCCCGAGGCCAAGGAGAAAGGGATCAACCCGTTCGACCACGGCCCGCTGCATACCGATATGTGGAAGACCGAGGGGTTGAAGCAGGCGCTGGACAAATACGGCTTCGACGCGGCCTTTGGCGGCGCCCGCCGTGATGAGGAAAAGAGCCGTGCGAAGGAGCGCATCTTCTCCTTCCGCTCGGCCAATCACCGCTGGGACCCGAAGAACCAGCGCCCGGAATTATGGAACCTCTATAACGCCCGTAAGAACAAGGGTGAGAGCATCCGCGTGTTTCCCATTTCCAATTGGACCGAGCTGGATATCTGGCAATACATCCATCTCGAAAACATTCCCATCGTGCCGCTTTATTTCGCCGCCGAACGGCCAGTGGTGGAGCGTGACGGGCTGTTAATCATGGTCGATGACGAACGTTTCCGCTTGAACCCCGGCGAGGTGCCGAAGCAGAGATCCGTGCGGTTCCGCACGTTGGGCTGCTACCCGCTCTCCGGTGCAGTGGACAGCAAGGCGCAAACTATCACCGAGGTGATTCAAGAAACTTTGCTCACCACAACCTCTGAGCGCCAGGGCCGGGTGATCGACAAGGATTCAGGCGGCGCCAGCATGGAAAAGAAGAAGCAGGAGGGGTATTTCTGATGAGCGAGATCCAGGAAAGCTCCTACAAGGTCGATTCACTGATCGCCCAGGATATCGACGCCTATTTGGTAAAGCACCAGCATAAATCACTGCTGCGCTTCATCACTTGCGGCTCCGTGGATGACGGCAAATCCACCCTCATCGGCCGGTTGCTTTACGATTCAAAGATGATCTTCGAAGATCAGCTCGCCGCGTTGGAAGCCGATTCCAAAAAGGTCGGCACGCAGGGGCAGAATATTGATTTCGCGCTGCTGGTGGACGGACTCGCCGCCGAACGCGAGCAGGGCATCACCATCGATGTGGCGTACCGTTTCTTCGCCACCGAGAAGCGCAAATTCATCGTCGCCGACACGCCCGGCCACGAGCAATATACGCGCAACATGGTCACAGGCGCCTCCACGGCGGATCTGGCGGTGATTCTCATCGATGCGCGCAAGGGAGTGCTGACGCAGACGCGCCGCCACTCCTACCTCGCCCATCTCATCGGCATCCGCCATATCGTGCTGGCGGTGAACAAGATGGACCTGATCGGCTACGACCAGGACAAGTACGACGCTATCGTGGCCGAGTACCGCAAATTTGCGGCCAGCATCGGCATCAAACAATTCACCCCCATGCCAATTTCCGGCTATATGGGCGACAACATCACCACTCGGTCTGAGAACACGCCCTGGTACACTGGCGTGCCCCTGGTGGAGTTCCTGGAAACGGTGGAGCTGGACGTGACCGCCGACCAAGCCAAGCCCTTCCGTCTGCCGGTGCAGTGGGTAAACCGCCCGAATCTTGACTTCCGCGGGTTTGCTGGGCAACTGGCTAGCGGCGTGGTGAAGCCGGGTGACGAGGTGCGTCTTCTGCCTTCCGGCAAAACCTCCAAGATCACGCGCATTGTCAGCTTCGACGGCGATCTGGACCAGGCGGTGGCC
Organism: Acidocella aminolytica 101 = DSM 11237; assembly: GCF_900129125.1. Classification (GTDB taxonomy): domain Bacteria; phylum Pseudomonadota; class Alphaproteobacteria; order Acetobacterales; family Acetobacteraceae; genus Acidocella; species Acidocella aminolytica. Next base: position 29,020 of record NZ_FQVJ01000010.1, read on the forward strand.
GGGCAGTCCGTGACGCTGTGCTTTGCTGACGAGATCGATTGCTCGCGTGGCGATGTCATCACCCCGGCCGATGCGCCGGTGCAGGTGGCGGACCAGTTCGAGGCCACGATCGTCTGGATGTCCGACGAGGCCATGACCCCGGGCCGCGCCTACTGGATCAAGCTTGGCACGCAAACCGTGTCCGCCTCCTTCCAGGCGCCGAAATACCAGGTCAACGTCAACACGCTGGAACATGCGGCGGCGAAGACGCTGGAGCTGAATTCCATTGGCGTCACTACGCTGATTACCGATCGTTCCATTCCCTTCGAGCCGTATGAGCAGAATCGCGAGTTGGGCGGTTTCATCATCATCGACAAGATGACCAACGCCACCGTCGGTGCGGGCATGCTGAACTTCTCGCTGCGCCGCTCGCAGAATGTACATTGGCAGCCGCTGGATGTGTCGCGTGAGACCCATGCGAACCTGAAGAATCAGAAGCCTGCTGTGCTTTGGTTCACCGGGTTTTCCGGGGCGGGCAAATCCACCATCGCCAATCTGGTCGAAAAGCGCTTGGTGCGGATGAACCGCCATACTTTCCTGCTGGATGGCGATAATGTCCGCCACGGTCTCAACAAGGATCTTGGCTTTACCGAGGCCGACCGCATCGAGAACATCCGCCGCGTGGGCGAGGTGGCGAAGTTGATGACAGATGCCGGTCTCATCGTCATCACCGCCTTCATCTCGCCCTTCCGTTCGGAGCGCGAGATGGTCCGCAAGATGATGGCGCCGGGTGAGTTCATCGAAATTTTCATCGACACCGCCTTGGTAGAAGCCGAGCGGCGTGACGTGAAGGGGCTCTATAAAAAGGCACGTTCCGGCGAGCTGAAGAACTTCACCGGCATAGACAGCCCCTATGAAGCGCCGGAAGACCCGGAGATTCACATCAACACAGCGAAGATGACGCCAGAGCAGGCAGCTGACCTCATCATTGAAAGGCTGATTCCATGACCGATCTGGAATTGGCGAAGATCATTTCTGAAGGTGCTGGCAAGATCTTGCTGGAGCTGCGCGCCACCGGCCTTTTTGAAGGAAAGGCGCTCGGCAAAGTGGGGGACCGCATGGCCAATGAGTTTATCATGACCGCGTTGCGCGAAACCCGCCCGGACGATGCGGTGCTGTCCGAGGAAGAGAAAGACAACGCCGATCGGCTCTCCGCCGAGCGTGTTTGGATTGTGGATCCGCTGGATGGCACGCGTGAATATGGTGAGTGCCGGACGGATTGGGCGGTACATATCGCGCTGTCCATCGGCGGCAAGCCAGCCATCGGCGCAGTGGCGCTGCCGGGGCTGGGGCAGGTCTTGCTCTCAGAGCCGCAGCCTTTGCCGGAGATTGCGCCCAAACTGCGCGTGCTGGTCAGCCGCACCCGTCCCGCGAAGGAAGCTCTGGCCGTGGCCGAGGCACTGAACGCCGAACTGGTGCCGATGGGCTCCGCCGGTGCGAAGGCGATGGCCGTGCTGCGTGGCGAGGCGGATATTTATTTGCACACGGGCGGGCAATACGAGTGGGATAATTGCGCCCCCGCCGCGGTTGCCCTGGCCGCCGGTCTGCACGCCACCCGCGCGGATGGCTCACCTTTGGTTTACAACAACGCCGACCCTTATTTGCCGGATCTGCTGATCTGCCAGAAGGAGCTGGCGCCAAAAGTTTTGGAAGCTCTGGCTAAGGTTCCGGCCTGAAGTTTTTAAATTTTTCGTGAGAGCTTTTTGAAAAAAGCTCCCACGAAGTGCTTTTAAAACCCGTATTTCACCACGCGGTCATTGCTGGCCAGCAACTGTTTATACCGGCTCAGCGCCAGCAACGGGAAGAAACGGGGATAGCCGTGATATTTCAGGTAAAATACACGCGGGAACCCAACCGCGTTATAAGGGGCTTCCTTCCAGCTGCCATCTTCGCCCTGCACGGCCTGTAGGTAACCAATCCCGCGCTTTACGGCCTCATGGTCCGTCATGCCCGCCGCCATCAGCCCCAGCAGCGCCCAGGCGGTCTGGCTTGGCAGGCTTTCCGCGGCATGGCCGTGGAACTCGCCGGGCGGGGCGTCGCCATAGCTTTCATTGTCCTCACCCCAGCCGCCATCCTCGCGCTGTTTGGCAAGCAGCCAGGCGGTCGCCTTTATCATCATAGGGTCGTTATGCGCCACGCCCGCCACGTTCAGTGCGCACAGCACGGACCAGGTGCCGTAAATATAATTCGTGCCCCAGCGGCCGAACCAAGAGCCGTCTGGCTTCTGCGTCTCACGCAAATAGGCAATGCCGCGCTCAATCGCGGGTCGGTCTTCCGTGTACCCCAGCTGGGCGAGGAAGGAGATACAGCGCGCGGACACATCTTCCGTCGGGGGGTCCAGCAATGCGCCATGGTCCGCGAAGGGGATATGGTTGAGGTACTGGCGATCGTTATTGATATCAAACGCCCCCCACGCCCCGTTGGTCGACTGCATGCCGATAATCCATTCCCGCGCGCGGGAGATTGCTTCGGCATATTTCGGGTCGCCAGCGCGGTGCAGCAGCATGGCGGCCACGGCTGTGTCGTCCACATCCGGGTAATGCGGGTTGTTGTACTGGAAGGCCCAGCCGCCGGGGCGCGTGCCGGGGGTGTTGTCCGCCCAGTCGCCCACCACGTTCAGTTCCTGGCGCGGGATCAGCCAGTCGCACGCTTCGGCCACGGCCTGGGCTTCCCCGGCTTCGGCCAGCGCGTGCCCGGCCAGGGCCGTATCCCACACCGGGGAGAGGCAAGGCTGGCAATAGGCTTCGTCTTCTTTGACCACCAACAGCTTGCGGACCGAGCCCCAGGCAATGTCGAAATTATCTTTGTCGCCCAGGTAATCGAACATCATCGTGGCGTTTGCCATGGCGGGGTAGATGGCGCCCAGCCCGTCCTCGCCATTCAGCCGTTCGATAATCCAGTCCCGTGCCTTGGCCTCCGCTTTGGCGCGGGAGCCTTTGGGGAAGAACGGCTCGGCCACGCGCAGAACGTCGTCCAGCACCTTGAACACCGGCCCCCATGCGGATTTATACGGGCCGCGAATCCAGTCCTTCACCTCGGCGGGGTTGGTGCGGAACAGCTCGTCGATGCGGATATTGCGCGGGTTGCGGGCCAGCGGCTTGCGGCTGGCCAGGAACATCAGCGGTACCATCACCGTGCGGGACCAATAGGAGACTTTACGCATGGTAAAGGGAAACCAGTCCGGCATCAGCACGGCCTCAATGGGGATCACAGGGCAGGCTTCCCAAGGCACAGCGCCAAACAAGGCCATCTGGAATCGCGTGAACACGTTGGAGCGCTCGGCCCCGCCCGCGGCCAGAATCGCCTTGCGCGCGCGGACCATGTGCGGCGCTTGAGGGGAATCACCCAGCGCCTTCAGCGCGAAATACGCCTTCACCGAACAGGAAAGGTCCATCTTGCCGCCATGAAATAGCGGCCAGCCCCCCTGGCAGGTCTCGTAATCGCCCTGGATGCGGCGCAGATACACGCCAATCTTGGCCTGGAGCCCGTCGTCAATCCGGTCCAGATAATGCTCTAGCAGCACATATTCGGCCGGAATGGTGGCGTCTGCCTCCAGCTCGTAGCAATAATGTCCGTCCGTCCGTTGCTCAGCCGTCAGGGAGGCACGGGCCAACTCGATCGAATTGTCCAGAATCGCGTTCATTTCAAGCGATTTGGCAGTTTTCATAAGGCTTTGCCAGTCCCCGGGTCAGCATGGCTGAAATCAGGACGTTGCCAGCAGCGCCGCCACCGCGTTTTCGCCGGAGCGTATGGCGCCCTCAATGGTCGCGGGCAGGCCGGTATCCGTCCAGTCTCCGGCCAGAACCACGCCAGAGCACGGGCTTTGTGGACCGGGGCGTTTGGCAAGCTGCTCGGGCGTGCAAGCAAAAGTGGCGCGTTTTTCCCACAGCACCCGGCATTGGGGCTGGGCCGGCGGTAAGCCAAAAGCCTTGGAAAGTTCCGCCCAGACCTGTGCGGCAATCGTCTCCTGGCTCAGATGTCCATAGCGGTTCGCCGCCGAGATGGTGACCGAGACCACACTCTCCCGCGCGAACACCCATTCCGCCATGCTGCCCAGTAGCCCGTAAAATCCCGCCTCGCCCGGGGGCATTTGTGTTTTGAAGTGCAGATTGCAGATAGATTCAAACGCATCCGGCACGGTTAGGTCTGGCATCAGCTCCTTCGCGGTCCAGGGCGGTACGGCGAGCACGGCCTTCTGGCCTGGAGGCAGTCTGGTCACGCGCATGCCGAATCGGATCTCCACGCCGCGCTGTTGCAGCCAGTCCAAAGCCGGGTCCACAAAGCTTTCAGACAAGCCTACCCGCGCCCAGCGCGGCACGGCGGCAAAACCGCCGCGTTCCACCGTTTCCGCCAGCACCGCGCCCAGGGGCTGGGCGGCAGCGACGTCCGGCATGGTGTTCAAGGCAGCGATGGCCAGTGGTTCCAGCAGCCTAGTATAAACCGCCCCGCCGCCCACCAGCGGTTCCACCAGATCCTCCGGCCTGGATTTGAGCAGCTTTTTCAGCGCCAGATAATGCCAGACGCGGGTGCCGGGTACGCGGTCGCCGGGTTTTAAAATCCACCAGGGAAAATGCCCCTGATTAAGCCGCAAGGTCCAGCTTTCGCCGGTTTTTGTGTCCGTGAACGGAAAAACCGGGTGGTTTGGCCCGGTCAGTGTCTCCCGCGCCCCGATACGGTCCAGATACGCCAGCGCGGAGACATTGCCCGAAAGCAGCAGATGGTTGCCATTATCAATCCGGCAGCCGAGCGGCTTGTCGAAATATGAGCGCGCGCGCCCGCCGGCCCGAGGGGCGGCTTCAAACAGCGTTACCTCGTGCCCCAGTTCTACGAGGCGGCAGGCGGCGGAAAGCCCGGCCAGCCCGGCGCCGATGACATTGACCCTCATGCCCGTTTCCTCAGCCCGCCAGCAGCCGTGCCGCCAGCATCAGCTTTTTCCATTTTGGCAGTGAGACGCGGCCCTTCGCGTAATCGAAATTCCGCCGCCGCAGAATATCTAGCAGCGGGCGGTAGCTGGCTTCCATCATCTGGGCCGGGCGCATGGCTTTGGTATTGCAGAGGGCCATGGCGTTGTTGGCGCGGGTGAAATTCTGCTCCGCCATCTCTGCCACGCGGGTGCAGACTTGCGGCAGGGCGGGCGCGGTGAGAATGCGCGCGGGGTCTGTTGTCACGCCTTCCGCGGCCAGAAACTCGCCGGGCAGATAAATCCGCCCGCGTTCCGCATCTTCCGCCACGTCACGCAATATGTTGGTCAGTTGCAACCCGCGCCCCAGCGCGTGCGCCACCTCGTCCGCCGCCGGGGAGGCGTCCCCGAACACTCGTACAGACAGCCGCCCCACGGCGGAGGCCACGCGGTCGCAATAAAGGTCCAGTTCCGCCAGAGAGGGCGCGATAATAGGCTCGCCTGCATCCATCTCCATGCCGTCAATGATGGCGATAAAATCTTCCCGGCGGACCTGGTAATCTTGAATCGCAGAAAGCAGGGTTCTGGTTATCGGGCTGTCCGCCTCGGCGCGCTCGTATAGAGCGGCGATGCGTTGGCGCCAGGCTTCCAGTTCACTCTGCTTGGAGGTGAAGTCGCGGCCTTCCTCATCGGCAATGTCGTCCACCACGCGACAAAAGGCGTAGATGGCATACATTGCGTCCCGGCGCGCCGGCGGCAAAATCTTCATGCCGTGATAGAAGGAGGTGCCGGAGGCTTTCACCAGGTTGGTGACATAGGCGGTATCGTCGGGGCTGATCATGGTGCGTATTTCAGCCCTTTCAGACTGGCGGTGAGAACATCCAGCTTGGAGAGTTTTATCCGCGTGGCCAGCGGGTCGCCATGGCGCAGCAGCACGGTCAGCCGGTTGGCGAGGGCGCAGATAATGGCGGTTTCAATCCGCAGGCGGCGGGATTTGACGCGTTTGGGAAGGTCAGCAGCGGTGCGGTTTAGGTCTTGTGTCGCGTCCAGCATTTTATCGAACACGGCGCGCAGGGCGGGGGTTGTTTCCGGGCGGGCGATGTCGTCCGTCGAGAGCCCGGCCTCGTGCAGCCAGTCCTGCGGGACGTAGCAGCGGTCCAGATCGCGGAGGTCCTTGGCGCAGTCCTGCAGATGGTTCAGCACCTGCAAGGAGGCGCATAGTGCGTCCGAAGGGCCCCAGGTGTCGAGGGATTCGCCGTGCACATCGAGTACATACCGGCCCACCGGGGCGGCGGAGTAGCGGCAATAATGCAGCAGCTCGGCCCAGTTTTCGTAACGGGTCTTGATCACGTCCTGTCGGAAGGCCACCAGCAGCTCGCGCGCATGGGCGGCGGGCACGCCGGATTCGGCCAAAGACCGGCGCAGCTTGGTGGCGCTGGCGCTGCCGGTTTCCTCGGCACCGGTGAGCACGGCCTCCATCGCGTTCAGCCGTGCAAGTTTTTCTTCCGGCGAAAGGGTGGGGCTGTCCGAGATATCGTCCGCGTTGCGGGCAAAATCGTAATAGGCATGGACCCGGGCGCGCAGCGGCTTGGCGATTAGCAAGGAGGCGACGGGAAAATTCTCATCCCCCTTATCCTTGCCGGACCAAGCCTCCACGCTTTTGCGGCCTTTGGCGCGGGTGGGGGCGGTGTTGTCGTTGGCGATCATGAGGGCTCCCCCGTATAGGCGCGCGCCTTCCATTTGGCGCCGCGCCCCAGCCAGTAATTCACCGCCGAGCCGACGGTGGCGGCCATGTAGAATAAGGCGATGGCGGGCAGGGCGATGGCGTAGGCACGGTGGACGTTATAGCGGTCCAGCGTCGGGAAATAGGTCAGCGCGGCGATGGACCAGATAGCCAGCCCCAGGGCCGCGCGCCAGCCAAAGCCGGTGCAGAGCGTGGCGAAGGGGAACACCAGCCACACCAGCGCCAGTCCGATGATGGTGCCGATGAGGATGAATGCCGAATAGCGCAGCTGGGTGAAGGCGGTGCGGGCGATCATGTCCCAGATGTCTTTGGCCACCGGGTAGGGGCGGATGGAGGTGGCGAGGTTCGAATGGCCGAGGTAAACCGGCCCTGTTTTCTTGACCTTGGCGGCCAGGGTCACGTCGTCGATCAACGCGTCCCGCATCGCCTCCAGCCCACCAATACGCTCCAGCGCCGCGCGTTTGATGAGCACCGTGCCGCCTGCGCCTGCCGCCACGCGTGAACGCGGGTTGTTCACGCGGGCGAAGGGGTAGAGCATCTGGAAGAAATAGATGAAGGCGGGGATGAGGAATTTCTCCGGCAGGGAGGTGCAGTTCAGCCGCACCATCTCGGAAACCATCTCCAGCCTGTCCGTTTTCATTTTCGCGACCAGTGTGGAGAGATGGCGCGGGTCGTGGGTGATGTCCGCATCCGCGAATAAAATTACCGGCGCGGTACTGGCGGCGGCCCCTTGGCTTAGCGCCCAGAGTTTGCCGGACCAGCCGGGCGGCTTCTCCTGCCCGGTGAGGATGGTTAGGCGCTCATGCGTGCCGGCGGCCTCGGCGGTACCGTCGGTGGAATTGTCGTCCACTAGGATCACGCGGAAATGGCCCGGATAATCCTGCGACACCAGCGAGGCGATAACTGGGGCGATGGTTTCTACCTCGTCCCGCGCGGGGATGATGATGTCTACATCCGGCGTGTCCAACGGTGTGGCGGGGGCAAGCTCGGGCGTGGAATCCCAGAACCGGCCATGGAAAAAGGCCAGATACAGCCAGATGGCGAATGAGAGCAGCAGGATCATGCGAGCATCCCCTCTTTGCGGAACCAGGTCAGCGCATCCTCAACCGCGCGGGCGGCGGGGCGAGGCGCATAGCCCAGTTCAGTTTCGGCTTTCTCAGCGGAGAAAAACATTTTTTTCTTTGCCATTCTAAGAATATCAGGCGTCATTAAGGGCGTTTTGCCGGTGCGCTCTGCCACGCGCTCCATCATCCAGGCCAGCGGCATTAGCGGGGTAACGGGCAGGCGGATGGTGGGCGCCTTGCGGCCGCTGGCCTGGGCCACCAGGGCCAGCAGGTCCCGCAGCATCAGATCCTCGCCGCCGAGAATATAAACCTCGCCCTGGCGGCCTTTTTCCAGCGCTAGCAGATGCCCGGTGGCGACATCGTCCACATGCACCACGTTGAGGCCGGTATCCACATAAGCGGGCATTTTGCCGCGCGCGGCGTCCAGTACCATCTGGCCGGTCGGGGTGGGTTTGATATCGCCGGGACCGACGGGGGTGGAGGGGTTCGCGATCACGATGTTTTGCGTCTGCGCCAGGGCGCGCACGGCCTGCTCGGCATCGTACTTGCTCTGCTTATAGGCGCCGACATGGTGGGCAGGCTTGATAAGGGTGGTTTCGTCCGCTGGGCTGCCGTCATCCGTGAGGCCCAGAGCGGCGACGGAACTGGTATAGACGCTGCGTTCCACCCCGGCAACGGCGGCGGCGCGCAGCAGGGCGAGCGTACCGTCGATATTCACCTGTCGCATAGCCGCCACGTCCGGTACCCAGAGTCGGTAGTCCGCCGCGACATGCAGAAGGTAGCGGCATCCGTTCAGCGCGGCGGCGAAGCTTTCAGGTTCAGCGAGGTCCAGATACACGGTTTCCGCCCCCAAAGCGGCGAGATTCCGGCGGGATGAGCCGTGCCTGGCCGTGACACGCACCTGATATCCGGCGCTCTGGGCCGCGCGGGCCACCGCCGCGCCGACAAATCCAGTCGCCCCCGTGATCAGCACCAGATCGCCCTGCGCCACTCTTTGAACCTCGTGTTTTTCTGCCATTACCGGCGCGAACATATACCCGCCGGGTCACTGGCTGTAGAACCTATTGCAGCTTTTGGCGCAACCATGAGGATGAAGATGAACGAGATTCGTGTGATCCCCACCGAGACGGCCGCCAGTGAAGAGGATGTGATCTCGGCCGACTTCCAGGCCCGCCATTGGGACTTTCCCGAGAGGGGCGCGATCCGTGTTGGTTCGGAAGAGCATTATCGCATGTTCACGGCGCTGCTAGGGGCAACCTACAACCCCTATAAGCCCGCCGTGCTGGACTGGCCGAAGCTGGAGCCGGAGACGCTGCAGCGCATCACCTCCCTGCCGATCTGGGATATCGCGGTGCAGACCGAGATTAAGGCGGCGGCGCGGATTGCGTTTTTCGCCCAGACGGTGCCGCATGAGGCGCTGCGGGCGGCGCTGCTGCACATGTCCGGCGAGGAGGCGCGGCATAAGGATGTGCTCTCCCGCCTAGTGGGGGCGTATGACATTCCGATGAAGCCTGAGCCGTATTACGCCCTGCCCAACGATGCGGAGTGGGGCTGGCTGGTGACGGGATTCTCTGAATGCGTGGATAGCTTCTTCGCCTACGGGCTGTTCGAGATGGCCAAGCGCTCCGGCTATTTTCCGGAGAAGCTGGTGGAGACGTTCGAGCCGGTGGTGCAGGAGGAGGGGCGGCATATTCTGTTCTTCGCCAACTGGCTTGCCTGGCACAGGGCGAATTTGCCCTGGCATAAGCGCATTTGGTTCGAGTTGAAGGTTTGGGCGGTGTGGGGCTTCCTGATCTACGAACGCATCGGCATCGCCAAGGATGTGGACGGGCTGGAAGGGGCGGACGCCAACTTCACCATGAACGGCTCCGCCGCCATCAGCGATGAAATGGATCTGCACACACTTTTGGCAATTTGTCTGGAAGAGGATAAGAAGCGCATGGCAGGCTACGATTCGCGCCTCAGGCGTCCCACGACAATGCCATTCCTGGGGCGTATCGGCTTAACCGCCCTGCGATTGAAAAAACGTATAACGGGACGTTGAGCAAACACTTGTCGGCAAAAAGCAAACTTATCCCCGCCACCCTGACCCTGGCAGGGCTCGCGGTGATTACCGGGCTGGTGATTTATTTTGGTGCGGGGGACGTGCTGCGGGCGCTCGCCTCTGTAACAATATGGGGCGTGGTGGGGTATACCGCCGCGCAGATCGCGACCTTGCTGGGGCTGGGGCTCGCATGGCGGATGCTGCTGCGCTCGCGCCAGAAAGGCTCGTTCTGGCTGTGCGTGTGGGGCCGGGCGGTGCGTGATTCCACGGGAGAGTTTCTGCCATTCTCGCAGGTGGGCGGCTATGTCCTGGGGGCACGGGTGATCTCGCTGGGTGGGGTTGCCAGAACCGACGCCGTGGCCTCCACGCTGGGGGATATCACCACCGAATTTCTGGCTCAGCTTGTGTTCGTGGGCGCAGGGCTGGCGATTTTAATGCGGTTGGTGCCGCATTCGGAGCTGTTGCTGCCGGTTTCAATCGGGCTGGCGGTGGCGGTGGCGCTGGGGGTGGGGCTGATTGTGGCCCAGCGCGGCGCGGGCACCAGGCTGTTCAGCGCGCTCGCCATGCGGATTGCGGGCACCACCGGGCAGGGGGCCGCTGATAATTTCCAGAAGCTGCAAAGCGCGCTGGATGGCATGTACACCCAGCATCATCGGCTGGCCTGGGGGGCGTTTATTCATTTGCTGTGCTGGTTTGGCACGGGTACGGCCTCTTATATCGGCTTTACCGCGCTGGGGGTGCATATCTCCTGGCTGGATGCGGTGTGTATCGAGGCAATGCTGCACGCGATCATGGCGCTTGGCTTTTTCATTCCTGGCCGGGTGGGGGTGCAGGAGGCCGCTTATACTCTGCTGGGCGGGCTGTTCGGGATTCCGCCGGATATCTCGCTTTCACTCTCCTTGCTGCGCCGCGCGCGGGATTTCATGATCGCCGTGCCGGTGCTGATTATCTGGCAGGGGCAGGAGGCGCGGCAGCTCAAGCTGAATATGAACGCTGGGTGAAGTTCTGGTTGGGCGCTTGTGCGGCCTGATGGCGGCGCCCATGTCGGTTTTAGAGACTTTTCGGAGACAGAACCATGTCGATTATCGGGTGGATTATTCTCGGCTTGGTTGCCGGGTGGGTCGCCAGTAATATCGTGGATAATGGCGGCAAGGGGCCGTTGTTGGATATTATTCTCGGTATTGTCGGCGCGCTGGTGGGCGGTTGGATTTTCGCGGCGCTAGGCGCGGTGGCGGTCACTGGATTCAATTTATGGTCGCTGTTTGTCGCGGTGGTGGGCGCGGTGGTGGTCCTGGTGGTGTATCACGCCATTGCCGGGCGGAAGGTGCTGTAACCCGCCACGCCGGGTTGGTACGGAAAGGGGGGCTTTCGGGCCCCTTTTTGCTGGCCGGCTTGCCGGGTTTCCGGCGCCGGGATAACCACATTGGCATGAACGGAAAACTCTGGACCATGCGGCTCGTCTTCGGCATGGCGGGCGTCGGTATTCTGGTCTGGGCGATTATCATTCCCTACGCCAAAATCCGATTCCAGCTGTCCGACGGTGAATTGGGGCTGGTGCTACTGGCCGGCGGCGTGGGCGGTGTGGCGGTGATGCCGTTTGCCGGCATGGCTGTGGCGCGGTTTGGCAGCCGCACCTGCACTGTAGCGGCGACGTTGCTGATGTGCCTGTTGCTGCCGATTCTGGGCGTGGCGCCATCTGTTTATTCATTTACGCTGCTGCTGTTTATCTACGGCGCCACTTTCGGGACGCTGGATGTGGCGATGAACGCTCAGGGCGCGGTGGTTGAGGCGTTGTCCGGCAAGCTGCATATGTCCAGGTTTCATGCCTGTTACAGCTTGGGGATGCTGGCCGTGGCACTGGTGGCGAGCCTGACGCTCAAGTTAGGCGGAACGGTGGAGACCATCTGCCTGATCTGTACCGTGGGTGTGCTGCTAGGGCTGACGCAGAGCTTCCGGCTAGTGCCCAAAAGCGGGGACGCCCTACCCGCCGGGAGGCATTTCGCTTGGCCCAACCGGCACGCGCTGATTTTGGGTCTATGCTGTTTTGCCGCCTTCATGACCGAAGGGGCCGCGACGGATTGGAGCACCATTTTTCTGCGGTTTTCACGGCACATGCCGATCGATAGCGCGACTTTTGGCTATGCCGCCTTCGCGGTGATGACAACGCTGGCGCGGCTGACCGGAGACAGGTTGGCAATGCGCCTGGGTCAGCCTGCTGTCATGCGGATGGGGGTGGTGGTGGCGGTAGCCGGATTCGCGCTGGCGGTGGGGGTGGATTCTGGCGTGGCGGGGGTGGTCGGGTTTGGGTTGGTGGGGTTTGGCACCGGCAATATCGCCCCGTTGGTGTTCAGCGCGGCGGCGCGGGTGCCGGGCATGGCGGCGAATCATGCCATGTCCGCCGTGGTGGGCATTGGCTATGCCGGGTTTCTGACCGGGCCGGTGATGAACGGATTTGTCGCCAATCATTCCGGGCTGGGCAGCGCCTTTCTGGTGGATGCGCTGCTGGTGGGGTTGACCTTCTTCGCGGCGCGTAGTGTGGCTTAATCGTAATAAAGGCGTGTCAGCGTGGCCAGCATTTCCTCCCGGCTGAGCCCGCTGGGCACGGCCGGGTGCAGGATGACATTTACGGGGCCCGGCTTTTTGTTGAAGGCAAGGCGCCCCCAGCGCAGCCCCGAATCCGTGGTGGCGGGAAAAAGCGGCGCGTGCAGCCCTTGCGCCAGCGCCACGATGCCATTGCGGATTTCACCTTTCACGCCGGGGGCGACGCGCGTGCCCTCCGGGAAGATGACCACCTGCCGCCCGGCCGCCACCGCCGCGTGGGCGTTTTCCACCATGTGCCGCAGGGCCTTGCGGCCACCGCCACGGTCCACGGCGATCATGCCTGCAGGTTCCAGCAGCGACCCGAACATCGGCAGGCGCTTTAGCTCTTTTTTAAAGACAAAGGCCGGGCGGGGCAGCAGGGAAACCCAGACCAGAATATCCAGTGCCGATTGATGCTGGGCGGCGATGACGCAACCGCCCTGGGGCAGCAATTCCATGCCCTGAGCATCCAGCCGGATGCCGCAAAACACGCGCAATGACCACAGGCTGATCCGCGCCCAGAGCCGCGCGGCGCGCAGAATCCCATCCGGCAGGAAGCGGCCGACGAGCATGCACCACAGGCTGAGCAGGGCGCCAGAGACCCAGAGCACGGCATTAAAGGCGAAAGAGCGCAGGCGTTGCATGGTTGGTTCAGTAATTTCCTGATTGGCTGGTGCTGAACAGGCTGCCGAGCCCGGCCCGCACCACGAGATATTTGCTGTATTCACTGGCCAGCATGAACAAAGTGGGCCAGCTTGGCCCGCCGCGCATGGCGGGCGGGCGCACCGGGTTGGGGATAAGCCGCACGCCGGGCAGAGCATTGCGGATTTCCAGCAAAGCGCGGGGCATGTGGTAGTCGGCGGTGACGACGATGAGTGAGCGCATGTGGTGCGCCTTGGCCCAGGAGGCGATTTCTAGCCCGTTATCATGGGTGGTGGTGGCCATATGGCCAACGGTGATCTCGTCTGCGTAATCGGTGGCGGCGCTGCTGTCGTCGGACGTGAAATCCCCCAGATAGGTTCCCTTGGCGGCGCCGGAGATCAGCAGCAGCGGGGCCTCATGCTCACCCAGCAGGGCGAGGGCGGCGCTGATCCGGTCGTCGCCGCCGGTGAGGGCGACGATGCCGTCGGCCAGCGGCAGCGGGTTGGGCGGGGCGGCATTATAAACCGCGATGAGATACACAAGAAACCCCGCGAACCAGGCGCCGCCAGCCAGCGCAATAAGCTTGCAGAGCAGCCGCCACAGCCTGAAGCGGCGACGGCGGAAGCGCGGGCGCGTCATGGCAGGCGCCGGAGCCAGCCACGGACGGTGATTTGTGCCGTGGCCCAGCCGATGAGCGCTGAACAGCCGGGCAGCAGCGGCACCAGGGCAAGCAAAGCCGGCGGCAGGCTGAACAGATGGTTGAACTGCGACCCGCCCGTGAAGGGCGCGGCCAGCCAGGCTAGCCAGCCCAGCACCGGCAAGGCCAGGACCGTACCGCCAATGGAGCCTGCCAGGGCCAGCCAGGTGGCACGCGCGGCGAAGCGGGCAGCGATGTCTGCGTCGAGCGCGCCCAGCCCATGCACGGTCTCAATGGTTTCGCGCAGTTGGGCAAGGCCCGAGCGCGTGGCCACGGCCACCACCGCAGCCGCCACCAGCGCCACGATCAGCAGCACCGCCAGGGCGCAGGCTTGCAGGCTGGTCGTGAGTGCTGCGACGCGTTGGGCCCAGAGGGCACCGGTTTTCAACAGTGCGCCAGGGCTGACCTGCTGTAATTCCGCGGTGAGCTGGTCTGTGCCGCCGGGGCCGGTCCATTGCCCGGTGATGATGGCGGGCAGGCTGAGGCCGAGGGAGGCGGCGTCGCTGCCCAGCCAGGGGGCGATGAGGCGATTGATCTGGGCCTCGCTGAGCACATGTACATCCGCCACGTTTTTGCTGGCGGCCAGGGCCTGCTGCACGGCGGCGAGGCGGGTGCCGTGATGGGCGGCGTCCTGCGCGGTGGGTTGCGGCACCTGGATGGTGAGGGCAGAGGCGGTATCGCCCTGCCAGCTTGCGGCCAGCGTCGCGCTGGCCAGCGCGCCGCCCAGTGCCAGCGCCGCGAGAAAGCTCATGGCGCCGACCAGAACCGGCAGCAGCCGGTCCGACAGCGCGGCACGCACGCCCAGAAGGTCGCCCCGGCGCTTAGCCATCATGCACCAGCCTACCATTTTCTAGCCCCAGCCGGGGGAAGGGGTAATGCTGCACCAGCTGGGTGTTGTGGGTGGCGACGATGACGGTGGTGCCGAGCTTGTTCAGCGCCGTGATCAGCAACATCAACCGCTCCGCCTGCTCGTCATCCAGATTTCCGGTGGGCTCGTCCGCCACCAGCAGCTTGGGCCGGGCTACGACCGCGCGGGCAATGGCGATGCGCTGCTGCTCGCCGCCGGAAAGCTCGTCCGGCCGTGCGTGCATACGGTGCGCGAGGCCGACCCAGCGCAGAATTTCCGTGACATCCGCCTGGACCTGGGCCTCGCTGCGGCGGGCGAGGCGCATGGGCAGGGCCACGTTGTCATACGCGTCGAGCTGCGGCAGCAGACGGAAATCCTGATACACCACTCCGATGCGCCGGCGCAGCAATGCCGCCTCGCGCCGGGTGGTGCGGGCCGCACGGGTGCCGAGGATCTCAATGCGCCCCCGGGCTGGGTGTTCAGCCAGATAGATGAGTTTGAGCAGGCTGGTTTTGCCGGCGCCGGAGGGGCCGGTGAGCCAGCGGAACCCGCCTTCCTCGATCTCGAAGCTGATGCCGCGCAGCGCCTCAGCCTCGGCGGCGCGTGTGGTGTGGCGGTAGCGCAGCCAGACATCGTCGAATCGGACCATCAGCCGTCTTCCCTCATGGAGGCTTTAGTGCCGTGACAACCAGTATCCCGGCAAGACGGGAGCAACATTTATTTTGCGACAAATTTCTTCGTCCGCTGACCATGTTATTGCGAAGGGCGGATAATAATGCCATGCCTTGCAACGTTATGCGTATCGCCTGCCCCGATTGTCAGACGCTTTATGAGGTTCCCGACCATCTGCTGCGAGCAGGCGCGCGGCGGCTTCGGTGTGGGCAATGTGGCCATGGCTGGACCGTGCAACCGCCCCCCCAGCCGGAGGCGCAAACGCCGGACCCGGCTGATGAGGATGAGACGCGGGAGCGGCAGTTTGGCCATGCCGTCGATGCGGCAGCCGAGGCTGAGATTCGGGTCGCGCTGCAAAGCGAGGGCGAGCCACCCGCGTCTGAGGTGAGGCTGCCCGCCCCGGCGGAAGGTGAGGACCGTTTTGCCGACCTTGTGCGCGCGGCGCGGAACAATACGGTGGAGCTGGAGCCGGATAAGGCGGAGCGTATGCGCAAGCAGGCCGCTAATCCGGGGCTGGTGACAGTTATGCTGGTTTTGCTGGTGCTGGCGGTGATTGTTGTGGAGCGTCATGCGGTGATGCGGCTAATCCCGGCGAGCGCCACCCTGTTTCATGCGCTGCATCTGGCATGAAAAAGGGGCTGTGTCGCCCCTTTAACCTTTGCGCGGCTTGACCACCTGGCGCGCGCGGCCCAGCCCTAGGCTATTCTCCGGCACGTTTTCGGTAATGACGGATCCCGCGGCGATCAGCGCGCCATCCCCCACTGAGACGGGGGCCACCAGGGCGGAGTTGGAGCCGATGAAGGCTCCGGCGCCGATTTTGGTTTTGTGCTTGGCCTTGCCGTCGTAATTGCAGGTGATGGTGCCCGCGCCGATATTGGTGGCAGGGCCGACCTCGGCATCGCCCAGATAAGTGAGGTGGTTGGCCTTGGCTCCCTTGCCGAGCTTTGCGGATTTCAGCTCGACAAAATTGCCGACATGCGCGTCCTCTCCTACATCCGCGCCCGGGCGCAGGCGCGCATAAGGGCCGATGATGGCACCGGAATGGACCACGCAGCCCTCAAGATGGGAAAAGGCCTTGATTTCCACATTGGCGGCGATCTTGGCGCCGGGGCCGAACACCACATGCGGGCCGATGATTGTATCCGTACCGATTTGCGTGTCGGCGGCGAAAAAGACGGTTTCAGGCGCCTGCAAGGTCACGCCGTTGGCCATAAAGCGGGCACGGGCGCGGGCCTGGAAGGCGGCCTCGGCCTGGGCCAGTTCGGCGCGGGAGTTCACGCCGAGGCATTCATCGTAAGGCGCGTCCAGCGCGGCGACATTCACCCCATCCGCGCGGGCGAGAGCCACGATGTCGGTGAGGTAATATTCGTTCTTGGCGTTGTTATTGCCAACGCGGGCGAGCCAGTCCCGCATATCCGCCCCGCGCGCGGCCATGCCGCCCGCATTGCAGAAGGGGATGGCGCGTTCCTGATCCGTCGCGTCGATATATTCGACGACGCGGGAGAGATAGGCGCCGTCCATGACCAGGCGGCCATATTTGGCGGGGTCGGGCGGGGTCATGCCCAGCAGTACCAGCCCGGCATCGCCCGCGTTCAGGCGCTCCTGCAACGCGCGCATGGTTTCCACCGAGACCAGCGGGTTGTCCGCGTAGAACACCGCCACGGGACCTTCGCCGAAAAACGGCTCCGCCTGGAGGGTGGCGTGGGCGGTGCCCAGGCGCTCATGCTGCACGGCCACGTCATGCGGGGCGGCGATCTGTTCCAGCAAGGGCATGTCAGGCCCCACCACCACGGCGATGCGGTCGAACATTTGCTCGGCGGCACGGATGAGGTGGGCAAGCATCGGCTGGCCCGCGATTTTGTGCGCGGCCTTGGGCAGGGCGGATTTCATCCGCGTCCCAAGACCGGCGGCGATGATGATGGCGGTGCTTTGCATGGTTACTTCGCGCTGAAGAACGGCGTTTCTTTGGCCAGCTTGTTTTCCATGGAGAGAAAGCCGTCCAGTTTCGCGGTTTCCGCAAGGAATTTTGCCCAGTTTGGCTCTTGGGCCAAGGCGTTGCGGCGGGTTTCGCGGTCGGCTTGGCTCTCATAGCGCCAGATATGCACGACCTGATGCAAGGCGCCTTCGATGGTGGTATAGAAGCCCAGGCATTCGCCCAGATGCTTCTGCTGCAAGGGCCAAGCGAGGTCCTCGTACAGTTTCAGCCAGGCTTGCATTTTGCCGGGCTGGAACTTGTAGGTACGGATATCCACGATCATAAGGCGGGTTCCTTAGGCTTGCTTGATGTCGATCAGCGTCTTGCGGATCTTGCGGCTGCGCTTGATCTTGTCCTCGATATAATCGGTATCGCCCCAACGTACGGCGCGGGCCATGGCCTGCGCGTCCTCCGAGAAGCGGGAGAACATTTCCAGCAGCGCGTCCTTGTTGTTGACGAACACGTCGCGCCACATCACCGGGTCCGAGGCGGCGATGCGGGTGAAGTCCCTGAAGCCGGTGGCGGCGAATTCCAGCACTTCCTCGCGGGTTTCATCCGCCAGATCGTCTGCCGTGCCGCAGATGGTGAAGGCGATGAGATGCGGCAGATGCGAGACGATGGCCAGCACGCGGTCGTGATGCGCGGCGCCCATGCGGGCGGTGCGTGCTCCCAGCGTTTGCCAGAATTGCTCGATTTTACGGGTGGCGGTCTCGTCAACGCCCTCAATGGGGGTGAGCAGGCACCAGCGGCCTTCAAACAGATCCGCTACCCCGGCGTCGGGGCCGGAGAATTCGGTGCCCGCCATTGGGTGCGCGGGGACGAAGGAGACGCCTTTCGGCACGAAGGGCAGCACGTCCCGGATGACGGATTGCTTGGTGGAGCCGACATCGGAGAGGATGGAGCCCGGGGCAAGATGAGGAGCGATGGCCTCGGCAATGCCAGCGAAGCTGCCGACGGGGGTGCAGAGAATCACACCGTCCGCATTGGTCACGGCGGCCGTGGCGTCGGCCACATAGTCATCGCCCAGGCCAAGCTCGCGCGCGCGCTGCAGGTGGTCGGGGTTGGTGTCCGAGATGACAAGCTGCTCCACCGTGCCGGGGTGCAGTTTGAGGGCGCCAGCGATGGATGCGCCGATATGGCCGATACCGATGAGCACCAGGCGGTTGAAAAGCGGTTCAGCCATGACAGAACTCAGTCAGATGCTCGGCCACGCGGCTGCATTCCTCCGAGGTGCCGATGGTAATGCGCAAGCAATGCGGCAGGCCGTAGGATTTGACCTGACGGACGATGATGCCGCGCTGGCGTAGATAAGCGTCAGCCGCGCTGGCGCGTTCCACGGTGACGAAATCCACTAGGACGAAATTCGCCTCGGAAGGGATCACTTTCAGTCCGCTTTGGGTCAGGCGCTCGGTCAGGCGGCGGCGTTCGGTGCTGTTATGGGCGCGGCTTGTTTCCAGCCAACTGGGTTCCGCCAGTGCGGCGATGCCCGCGGCGGCGGCAAAATTATTGATGGGGAAGGGCGGGCGGACGCGGTTAAGCACATCCACAATCGCCGCCGGGGCGTAGCACCAGCCAAGACGTGCGCCGCCCATGCCGAAGATTTTGGAGAAGGTGCGGGTCATCACCGTATTCTCTCCCGCATCCACCAGCTTGACACCGGCATCGTAATCGGCGCGTTCGACATATTCGGCGTAGGCGGCGTCCAGTACCAGCAGCACATGCGGGGGCAGGCTGTCACGCAGGCGCTCAACCTCGCTTTGCGGCAGGGCGGTGCCTGTGGGGTTGTTGGGGTTGGCGATGAACACCATGCGGGTGGCGGGCGTTACCAGAAACAGGATCGCGTCCACATCCGTGGTGAGGCTGGTTTCAGGCGCCTTAAGGACCGTGCAGCCCGCCAGCTTGCCTGCGATTTCATAAATCGCGAAGCCATGCTCGCTCATGATGAGCTCCGTGCCCGGCCCGCCATAGGACTGGATGAGCAGGGAGAGAAGTTCATCCGACCCGTTGCCGCAAACGATGCGCGCCGGGTCTAGTCCGAATTTGGCGCCGATGGCCTCGCGCAGCTTGGTGCTGCCGCCATCCGGGTAGCGGTGCATGGTGGCGGCCGCTTGCGCCATGACCTTGATGGCACCCGGCGGCGGGCCGAATGCGCCCTCGTTGGAGGACAGCTTGGTCGGGTTTTCAAACCCCGCCAGCTTGGATTCGCCGCCAACATAGGACGCCACGGAGAAAATCTCCGGGCGGGCAACGGGCTTGGTCATGTTAGGCGGTCTCGTTCAGGGGCAGGGCATAGCCGCCGACCACGCGGGCAGGCATGTCCAGCCCGGCAATGGCGCTCAGGCGCGGGTCTTCGGGGGCGATGAGGTTCTTGACCTCAACCAGCGCCAGCAACCCGGCATCGCCGGGCAGGCGTTTCACCCACAAGGCGGTGGGCTCGAACCCGGCATTGGTCACATGCTCCATCATCCGCGCGCGGGAGGGCTCGCCGCTGAACAGCAGCGTCATCAGCCCGAGATCGGCGCCGCTGGCATCCGGCGGCACGGTGGCCACCACATACGCTTCGCCCACGGGCAGGCCTTCGGCCCGGCGGGTCCAGAACGGGATTTTGGCGATGATGTAGAGCGCGGGGCTGGTGGGGGCCAGCATGCGCCACCAGCCGCCCTGGGCGTCTTCTCCCTCCCCGAGAGGGGGCAGGACGGCGAGCTGGGCGCCGCCTTCGCGTGTGAGGTCGGCCAGGGTTTGAGACGGGTTGTGGTGGCGGCGCACCGAGGTGAGGGGGCCGAAATGTTCACGCGCCAGGGCAAGACGGGCCTCTCCGCCCTCGCCATCGCACACGGCCATGGTCTGGCCGCCTTCGATGATCAGGGCCGCGCCGAACATTTCACGCCAGATTCGGACGATAGCCTGGGCGGGCCAGGAGCCTTGATGCCGGTCCAGAAGGCGGCGCAGGATGATGGCTTCGCGGCCGGGGCGGATTTTGGTGCCTTTCTTCCCCCCTTGACTGGCGACGTTTTCGACCACCTTGGCACGCTGCATCAGAAGATCATGGATCTGATCATCGATTGCATCCAGTTCAGCGCGCAATTCGGCCAGGCGCGGGGCGGGAGAAGAAAGATCATTCATTGCCGCGCATAGTTACTCTATCCAAAGCGTTTCCGCCAAGCCGTAACAGGGCGCGCTGCTACCATTCCTTGTTGGGGATTGCGCCAGTGGGGGTCCCAGCGCATATGCGAGGAGAATAATGGACCAGACGCAAGGCTATACTGATTTTCCGCACCAAAGTGTCACCTTTCCAGAGGGTGTGGCGCTTGATTGCGGCCGTATGCTACCCAGCGTGACAGTGGCCTACCGCACCTATGGCACGTTGAACGAAGCGAAATCTAACGCAATTCTCATCTGTCACGCTTTGACAGGCGACCAGTATGTGGCCGAGCAGAACCCCGAAACCGGCCGTCCCGGCTGGTGGCAGCGCGTTGTGGGGCCCGGTGCTCCGGTGGATACGGAGAAATATTTTGTTATTTGCGCCAATGTGTTGGGGGGCTGCATGGGCTCCACAGGTCCACACTCGCCGCATGCGGAAAAGCCCGGTGCGCTGTGGGGGACGGATTTTCCGGCCATTACCATTCATGACATGGTGCGGGTGCAGAAGCGGCTGATCGAGCATCTGGGTATTCAAAAATTGTTCGCAGTGGTGGGCGGTTCAATGGGCGGGATGCAGGCGCTTTCCTGGGCGGTGCAATTCCCGGATATGCTGTTTGCCGCCGTGCCTATTGCCGCGGCTTATTATCATTCCGCGCAGAATATCGCGTTTCATGAAATCGGGCGGCAGGCGATTTACGCCGACCCCGGCTTTAAGGGGGGCAATTACTGGGCAGAGGGGGGGCGACCGGAGCGCGGGCTCGCCGTGGCGCGGATGACGGCGCATATCACCTACGTCTCGGAGGAGGCGCTGAACCGCAAATTCGGACGCAAGCTGCAAAACGCCGAGGGGATTTCAGCCTTTGGCGAGCAGTTCGCGGTGGAGAGCTATCTGCAATATCAGGGCTCCAGCTTCGTGCAGCGGTTTGATGCGAACTCCTACCTTGCCATTACCAGAGCTATGGATCTGTTCGACCTTTCAAGCGAGCAGGCCGGGGAACTGGCTGGGGCGTTTAAAGGGGTGAAGGCGCGGTTTCTGCTGGTGTCCTTTTCGTCGGACTGGCTGTTCCCCACCGCGCAAAGCCGTGCCATTGCGCGGGCGCTGAACCACGTGGCGGCGAATGTGTCCTTTGTGGAAGTGCAGTCCGATAAGGGGCATGATGCGTTCCTGCTAGATGAGCCGGATTTTCATGCCACGCTGCGAGGGTTTTTAAATGGTTGCGCGGAACATGCGGGGCTTTCATGAGCAGTGCGAAGAAAATCCGTGTCGATCTGGCGTTGATCGCAGGGATGGTGCAGCCGCGCGCGCGGGTGCTGGATGTGGGCTGCGCGGATGGGCAGTTGGTTGAGCATCTGATCCGCGCCAAGCAATGCGATGCGCGGGGAATCGAGATTGACATGGATGAGGTGCAACGTGCCATCGCCCATGGCCTGCCGGTGATGCAGGGCGATGCCGATACCGAACTGGTGACCTACCCGGACCATGCGTTTGATTATGTGATCCTCTCCCGCACTTTGCAGGCGGTGGAACAGCCGCGTGAGGTGCTGCGGCAGATGCTGCGGATTTCCACCCATGCCATCGTCTCTTTCCCGAATTTCGGCCATTGGAGCCTGCGGCTACAATTGCTCACGCGCGGGCGGATGCCGATGACGGCCGGCTGGAATCGAATGTGGTACGAGACGCCGAATATCCATCCCTGCACGATCAAGGATTTCTTCGCGTTGTGCGACATGGATGGCTATGTGGTCCAGGATTGGCTTGCGGCGGATGAGGAAGGCCGGCGCACGCCATGGCGGCGTGCGCCAAGCCTGGCCAATCTGTTTGGTGAGCAGGGGCTGTTTCTGCTGCGCAAAGCCTAAGCGGCGGTTGATTTCCATCAAGGTGGGAGCCCGGGCGAGTTCCTAGAGTGGCGGTGCAGTTCACGCCATTGCAGGAAAGAAACGCACATGCCGAAAATGATGAAGGCCGCTGTTGTCCGGGAATTTGGAAAGCCCCTGACGATTGAGGAAGTACCCGTGCCGGAGATGGGCGATAGCCAGATTCTGGTGAAGATCGCTGCCTCTGGGGTATGCCATACCGATTTGCACGCTGCTGAGGGCGACTGGCCGGTGAAGCCGAAACCGCCTTTTATTCCTGGCCACGAGGGCGTGGGGCATGTGGTGGCGGTAGGGCGCAATGTGCGCCATGTGAAGGAGGGTGACCGTGTGGGCGTGCCTTGGCTCTACAGCGCCTGTGGCCATTGCCCGCATTGTTTGGGCGGCTGGGAGACGCTGTGCGAAGAGCAGCAAAATACCGGCTATTCAGTAAATGGCGGCTTTGCCGAATATGTGGTGGCGGACCCGAATTATGTCGGCCATCTGCCGGATAATGTCTCGTTCACCGAGATCGCACCGATTCTGTGCGCGGGTGTGACCGTGTACAAAGGGCTGAAAGTGACCGACACCAAGCCTGATGACTGGGTGGTGGTGTCCGGTATTGGCGGGCTGGGGCATCTGGCCGTACAATACGCCAAGGCGATGGGCCGTAATGTGGTCGCCGTGGATATTGATGATGCCAAGCTGGAACTGGCAAAGTCCCTGGGCGCCGCGCTGGCGGTGAATGCGCGACATGAGGACCCGGCGGCGTTTGTGAAGCGCGAAATTGGTGGAGCGCATGGTGTGCTGGTGACGGCGGTGTCGCCCAAGGCGTTCGAGCAGGCGCAGAAGATGCTGCGGCGCGGGGGCACTTTGTCTCTGAACGGTTTGCCGCCGGGAGATTTTCCATTGCCGATTTTTGACACGGTGCTGAACGGCATTACCGTGCGGGGCTCGATAGTGGGCACGAGACTGGATTTGCAGGAGGCGTTGAACTTCGCCGGTGAGGGCAAGGTGAAAGCCACGGTTGAGACCGAAAAGCTGGAAGATATCAACGCGATTTTCACCCGGATGCATAAGGGCGATATCCAGGGGCGCGTGGTGCTCGACTTCGCGGGTTAGTCCGCGTCCACCAATTTCACGGGGGTGACGCTGACCTGGGCGATGCCCTGGCTGATCATCCCCAGATCTCGCGCGGCGCCTTCTGAAAGGTCGAGCAGCCGGCCGTTATGGGGCATGCAGTCATTCACCTTGACCACCACGGAGCGGCTGGGGTCCTCGAGCATGGCTACGCGTACCTTGGTGCCAAGCGGAATGCTGTGGGAGGCGGCGGTCATGCCGCTGGCGGTGAAGGTTGTGCCCGTGCAGGTATGGTGCAGGCCAGGGCCGGGCTTGTACCAGGAGGCGGTGCCGGTGATCTTGGGCCCGTTGGCAGCCAGAACAGGCGCGGATGGTGGCGGATTTGGCAAAGCGGCGGGCGGCGATGTGAGGCTGGCTTGCGGCGCGGCGGCTGGCTGCGTGGCGCAGGCCGAAAGCAGGCAGGCCGCCAGCAGGGAGATGGCCAAAGCAGGCGCGAAGCGCGAACGGCTCTGCCGAGCCGCCCCGCAGGGCGTTTGGGTGGTCACAACCATGCAAGGGCTGTGGGACAAGAATGAGGCTTTTGCATGGCAAACCGTGTTGGGGCGTTATGTTGGCCCGGAAACTGCCTGGCGGTCTGGCTGTTTATACGGCAGGCATTTTACCTTTTTTGGCAACAGGCTTAATTGAGGAAAAACGTGAGATTTGGAGAAGCCGCTATGCCCGCCTATCGTTCCCGTACCACTACCCATGGCCGCAATATGGCCGGCGCGCGCGGGCTGTGGCGCGCGACTGGCATGAAAGATGCGGATTTTGGCAAGCCGATTATCGCGGTGGCCAATAGCTTCACGCAGTTTGTGCCTGGCCATGTGCATTTGAAGGATCTCGGGCAACTGGTGGCGGGTGAGATTGAGGCCGCAGGCGGTGTGGCCAAGGAGTTTAACACCATCGCCGTGGATGACGGCATCGCCATGGGGCATGATGGGATGCTCTATTCACTGCCGTCGCGTGAATTGATCGCCGATAGCGTGGAATACATGGTCAACGCCCATTGCGCGGATGCGCTGGTGTGTATCTCCAACTGCGACAAGATCACGCCGGGCATGTTGATGGCCTCACTGCGGCTGAACATCCCGACCGTGTTTGTCTCCGGCGGGCCGATGGAAGCGGGCAAGGTTGTGGTGAAGGGGGCCAAGCGCGCGCTGGACTTGGTGGATGCCATGGTTGTGGCCGCCGATGATAGCTACTCCGACGAGGAGGTGCAGACCATCGAGCGTTCGGCGTGCCCGACCTGCGGTTCGTGCTCCGGCATGTTCACCGCCAATTCCATGAACTGCCTGACGGAAGCGCTGGGGCTCTCTCTGCCCGGCAATGGCTCGACTTTGGCGACCCATGCCGACCGTGAAAAATTGTTCCGTGAGGCGGGGCATTTAATCGTGGATCTGGCCCGGCGCTGGTACGAGCAGGACGATGCCACCGCCCTGCCGCGCGGGATCGCCAGCTTCAAGGCGTTCGAGAATGCGATGAGCCTGGATATCGCCATGGGCGGCTCCACCAATACGGTGCTGCATCTGCTGGCCGCCGCGCAGGAAGGCGGGGTGGATTTCACCATGGCGGATATTGACCGGCTCTCTCGCCGCGTCCCGTGCCTGTGCAAGGTGGCCCCTGCGAAGAGCGATGTGCATATGGAGGACGTTCACCGCGCGGGCGGCATCATGTCCATCCTGGGCGAGTTGGAGCGTGCGGGGCTGCTGGATACCTCTCTGCCGACCGTGCACTCCAAGACCATGGGCGAGGCGTTGAACCGGTGGGACATCACCCGGACGAATAGTGAGGACGTGAAGAATTTCTATCTCGCCGCACCTGGTGGCGTGCCGACCCAGGTAGCGTTCAGCCAGAATGCGCGCTGGGATGACCTGGATACCGACCGGGAAAACGGCGTGATCCGGTCCGCAGCGCATCCATTCTCGAAGGATGGCGGGCTGGCGGTGCTGTTCGGCAATCTGGCGCCGGAAGGCTGTATCGTGAAAACCGCAGGCGTGGACGAGAGCATTCTGACCTTCAGGGGCACCGCGCGGGTGTTTGAGAGCCAGGATACGGCGGTCTCGGGGATTTTGAGCGGCGTCGTGAAGGCGGGTGAGATTGTGGTGATCCGCTATGAAGGGCCGAAGGGCGGGCCCGGTATGCAGGAGATGCTGTACCCGACCAGTTATCTGAAATCCAAGGGCCTGGGCAAAGCCTGCGCTTTGATTACCGATGGGCGTTTCTCCGGCGGCACGTCCGGGCTTTCTATCGGCCATGTCTCGCCGGAAGCGGCGGAAGGCGGGTTGATCGGACTAGTGGAGACGGGCGATGAGATCCTGATCGACATTCCAAATCGAGGTGTGACGCTCAATGTTGCGGATGAGGTTCTGGCTGAACGTCGCGCCGCGCAGGACGCAAAGGGGTGGAAGCCCGCCGAGCCGCGCAAGCGCAACGTCTCCCCGGCGCTGCGGGCCTATGCGGCCATGACCACCAACGCCGCTAAGGGCGCGGTACGGGATGTGACCCAAGTCGAACGCTGACTTTTTGGAGCCGGAAAAAGTTAATCTATTTCCGGTTTCAAAAACGACACAAATGCTTTCCTTTCACGTGCAAAGCTGCATTAATGGTGTTGCTTGAACGAAGTGAACCTGAAGTTGCAGCTTAAGGTGGAAAGCATTTGCGATGGCAGGGGTAGAAAAACGGTGCACATAACGGCGCCTAATGGGCAGCAAACATGCCTGGGGCCTGTTGAATGCTGGCCCCATACACTGCGCCTGATGTGGCATGTCTGTCTTAGCTCGCCTTTGCCGTCCTGCCTTTATTGGGGCGAGGCGCGGTTGATGCTGTTCAACGGCGCATGGGGCGAGCTGCATGGGATGCAGCCCGAGGGGGCTCTGGGCCACCCCGCCGATGAGGCTTGGCCGGAGGGCTGGGCGGAGCGGGCGCCAAGGCTGCGCCGTTTACACGAGCAGCAACGCGCTGGGTTTGAGCGGTTGCATATCAAGCTAGGGGCAAGCGGCCGCCAGGAAGAGATGCTCTGGCACCACGATATTATTCCCGTGTTGGATGAGCGTGGGCGTGTTGCGGGATTTTTTGAGCAGGCGCATGAGCTAAGCAGCCAAGCCTTGCAGGAGCATCGCCGCGCGCTGGAGAGCCTTAACTATATCGCCACCGCGACCATCGCCGAGAAAGACCCGGAAAAGATCCTCCAGATGGTGACGGATGCCGGGGTGGAGCTCTCCCGCGCGGCGTTTGGCGCTTTTTTCTATCATGTGGTGAACGAGGCCGGGGAGCGTATGATGCTCTACACGCTCTCCGGTGCACCGCGTGCGGCCTTCGCGCATTTTCCGATGCCGCGCCGGACGATCCTGCTTTCGGAAACGTTTGAGAGCGCGGCGATTATCAGGCTGGATGATATTACCGCCGACCCGCGCTATGGGCTGAATTTGCCGCTGAGCGGGATGCCGAAAGGGCATTTGCCGGTGTCCAGCTATATGGCCGTGCCCGTGGCCTCACGCGAGGGGCGGCCGATTGGCACGTTGCTGTTGGGGCACCCGGCGCGCGCGCGTTTTACCGCCCGGCATGAGGAACTGATGAGAGGCTTGGCAGCGCAGGCGGCGATTGCCATTGAGAATGCACGGCTGATCCAGCGTGTGCGTGAAGCCAATGAAACGCTTGAGCAACGCGTGGCCGCCAGCACCAAGGAACTGACCGAGGCGCATGAGGCGTTGCGCCAGGCGCAGAAAATGGAGGCGGTGGGCCAACTGACCGGCGGGATTGCGCATGATTTTAATAATCTGCTGCAGGGAATCAGCGGCAGCCTGGAATTACTCGGGCGGCGCCTGGAGCAGGGGCAGACGCAAGGGCTGGAGCGGTTTTTGCGCGGGGCGCAGGATTCTGCCCAACGCGCGGCGTCGCTCACGCAAAGGCTGCTGGCGTTCTCCCGCCGCCAGACGCTCGACCCGCGACCTGTGGATGCCGGGCGGCTGGTGAAGGGGGTGAGCGATCTGATCCAGCGCGCCGTTGGGCCAGCTATCACGCTGGATGTGATGGTGCCCGAAGAGTGCTGCGCCGTGCTGGTGGATGCTGTGCAGCTTGAGAATGCGCTGTTGAACCTCTCTATCAATGCGCGTGATGCGATGCCCAATGGCGGGCGCCTCAGTTTTGAGATTACCCATCAGCGGCTGGATGCAGAGAAGGCGCGCGAGTTTGATCTGCCGCTGGGCAAGTATCTGTCGATTTGCGTGACCGATACCGGGTTTGGGATTCCAAAGGATATTCTGGGACGAATTTTCGATCCGTTTTTCACCACCAAACCGGTGGGGCAGGGCACCGGGTTGGGGCTTTCCATGGTGCATGGGTTTGTCCGGCAATCTGGCGGACATGTGGATGTGCAGTCCATGCCTGGGCTGGGGACGCGGGTGTTTGTTTATCTGCCGTGCCATACGGGTGAGGCCGCGCCGGAGATGGAGCCGGTGGCGGGGCGTTTGCCGCGTGCCCGTCGGGGCGAGCGGGTGCTGGTGGTGGATGATGAGGTAATGGTCCGCGCGCCGATTGTGGAAATGTTGCGCGAGGCCGGTTTTGAGGTGCTGGAAGCCGAACACGCCTCCGCCGCGCAGAGCGTGCTGCGGGAGCAAAAAGGGGTGAGGCTGCTGGTGGCGGATCTTGGCCTGCCCGGCGGGGTAGATGGGCAGGAACTGGCGGTGCTGGCGCGCGCTGCGGACCCGACGCTGAAAGTGCTGTTTATCACCGGCTATGCGGAACAAGCTTTATCCGGCCAGGAGCTTGAGCCTGGGATGGCCGTCATCGCCAAGCCGTTCGCGATGACGGATCTGGCGCAGACCATTTGCGAGATGCTGCGCGGGTAGGGGTTATTCGCTGTCGGCTAGGCGGTTCTGGGCCTGGGAGACAAAGCTGCCCGGCGGCACGGAGCGGGTGAGCCAGACATTGCCGCCAATCACCGAATCCCGCCCGACGGTGACGCGGCCTAGAATGGTGGCGCCCGCATAGATCACTACATTATCCTCGATGATCGGGTGGCGCGGCTCGCCTTTGACCAGTGCGCCGGTCTCGTCCTCGGTAAAGCTTTTCGCGCCGAGCGTGACGTGCTGGTAGAGCCGCACATTCTCGCCGATGACGGTGGTTTGGCCGATCACCACGCCGATTCCGTGGTCGATGAAGAAATGCGGGCCGATTTTAGCTTCCGGGTGAATGTCGATGGCGGTTTCAGTCTGGGAGATGCTGGCCAGTAAACGCGGCACCAGGGGCGCGCCCAGCTTGTAGAGCGCATGGGCAAGGCGGTGATGGATAACGGCGCGTATGCCTGGATAGCAGAGCAGTACTTCCGCCAGGGAGGTCGCGGCCGGGTCACCGGAATAAGCGGCTTTGACGTCGCCCACCAGGGCGGTGCGGATAGCGGGGAGTTGGGCCGCGAAGTCGCGCACGATGTCGCAGGCGGCGCATTCAGCCTCCTCGAACCGGGCTTTGTTTTCCGGCGCCAGAAACAGCAGGCCGCGGCGTACTTGCTCGGTCAGGGCGGCCAGGGTGCGGGTGAGGGTGAGGCCGACAAAATAATCGATGGTTTCGTCAGTCAGGTCCGGGCAGCCGTAATGGCTGGGGAATAAGGCCGCGAATAGCCCGTCGCGGATGCGGATGAGTGCGTCACGGGACGGGAGTTCACGCACATGGCCCTGATAGCGGATTTTGTGCGTGACCTCGCGCGAATGGCGCAGGCCAGCAACAATGGCGTCCAGATTGGACGCGCTGGTTTGCGTGGCAGCGGGGACCTTGGCTGTCTGGTCGTCAATGCCCATGGGATGAACCCGGTATAGTTGGCAGTTTCATGATAGAGGCTAGTGCAGCCGCTGGTGGCTGTAAACGGGCTGAAAAGATGGGCAGGTTTGGCCTGGGTGTGGGAATTGCCTCTGGCCTATTGGACTCGTGGAAAAATTTGGTGCGGGCGCGAATGTGTAGAGCAAAACCGTCTATTATTTTTCTTTTTTGGCGGTTTGGTGTAGAAAAAAATCTCTCTGCTGGGTCCGTGCTGCTGGTGGAGAGGAGATTTTTGCCCGGCGCGGAAGTTTGGTGAGTGAGAGAGCAGACCCGAAAATGGCATTGCATGTGATTACAGGAAACCGGCTGGCGGATGGTATTTCCGTCTGGTTCGCCGGGGAGGCCGGGTGGGCTGAACATGTGGATCAGGCCCGCGCCTATGACGAGGTCGGGCTGGAGGCTGCTTTGGACCAGGCCAAGCCCGCGGACGCGGAGCTGCATGTGGTTGATATTCGCGCTGTGGATGTGACGCAGGAGGATGGCAAGCTGTTCCCTGTCGCGCATCGTGAGCAGATCCGCGCGCGGGGGCCGTCTGTCCGTGCGGATTTACCGGCCGGTGTGTGGCATGATGGTGCCAAGGCGCTGCCGCCGCTGCCCTCTGAGAGCTCAACCTCGCCTTTCGCAGGGATTTACCGTTACGATGATTATGATCGGGACTTTTTGCGCCAGCGCGCCAAGGAGTTCGGCGCCCAGGTGGCGCGGCGCCAGGCAGGGGAATTATCCGAGGAAGAATTCAAGCCGCTGCGGCTGATGAATGGTGTGTATCTGCAGCTTCATGCCTACATGCTGCGTATTGCAATTCCCTATGGAGTGCTGAGCGCCACCCAGCTTCGCCAGTTGGCTTATGTGGCCCGGCATTATGACCGTGGGTATGGACATTTCACCACCCGCCAGAACATCCAGTTTAACTGGCTGCGGCTCGAGGATGTGCCTGACGCGCTGGCAGCTTTGGCCGAGGCGGATATTCATGGCATCCAGACCAGCGGAAACTGCATCCGCAACACCACCACAGATGAATTTGCCGGGGCCGCCGCCGATGAAATTATCGACCCGCGTCTTTATGCAGAGATCATTCGCCAATGGTCCACGGACCACCCGGAGTTTACCTATCTGCCGCGCAAGTTCAAGATTGCCATTGTCGGCGCCGAGCATGACCGTGCGGCGGTACGGGTTCATGACATTGGGCTTGAAGCCTACAAGAATGACAAGGGTGAGCCAGTGTTCCGCGTGTTTGCGGGCGGCGGGCTGGGGCGCTCGCCGTATGTGGCGGTGAAGCTGCGTGAGGAGGTGAAGCTGGCGGAATTGCTGCGTTATTGTGAGGCGATTCTGCGTGTTTATAACGCGCTTGGCCGCCGCGATAATATTTACAAGGCGCGTATCAAGATTCTGATCCGCGAGATGAAGCCTGAAGCTTTCATCAAGATGGTTGAAGATGAGTACGCCGCGCTGCCCGCTGATTATTGCGTGCTGACGGATGAGATTGTGCAGGCCGTGGCCGCGCGCTTCCCGGCACCGGAATTCCCGCGTCAGGACACGGGTATTTTGAAAGCGGAGGTGCTGGATGACCGCGCGCTGGCCCGCTGGGTGAAGCAGAACACGCATCCGCACAAGGCGCTGGGCTATGTGTCGGCGGTGATTTCGCTGAAGCCTGTTGGCGGGATTCCCGGCGACGCCAGTGCCGAGGAAATGGAGATTATCGCGGATCTGGCCGACAAATATTCCAACGGCGAGATCCGTGTGTCGCATGTGCAAAATCTGGTTCTGCCGCATGTGGCCAAGGATGATGTGCCCGCTCTGTTCAGGGCGCTGGTGAAGGCCGGGCTCGCTTCCGATAATTTGGGACTGGTGACGGATATTATCGCGTGCCCGGGCATGGATTATTGCGCGTTGGCCACAGCGCGTTCCATTCCGGTGGCGCAGCGCATCGCCGAGCGGCTGGCGCCGCGTCAGCATGAGATCGGCACGTTGTATGTGAATATTTCCGGCTGCATCAATGCGTGCGGGCATCACCATGTTGGCCATATCGGGCTGCTGGGCGTCGATAAGAACGGCGAGGAAGTGTATCAGATCACGCTGGGTGGGGCTGCGGATGAGAAGGCGGCAATCGGCAAGATTATAGGCCCGGCCGTGCCGACCGCGAAGGTGCCGGACGCGATTGACGCGCTGGTGAATGCATATCTGAATGTCCGTGAAACGGGCGAACGCTTTATCGACACTTACCGGCGCCTAGGCGCCGCACCCTTCAAGGAAGCGATCTATGCCACTCATTGATGCCAAGGGCGAAGCGATTGTCGATGCTGCCGCGCCGGATGAGCTACTATCGCCCGACGCCGACCTGACAGCCCTGCTGCCGCGTTTGGGGGAATTGGCTGTGATTGCGGTGGAGTTTCCGAAATTTCGTGATGGGCGCGGCTTTACCCTGGCGCGCGGCCTACGCCAGCGCGGCTATCAAGGGGATTTGCGCGCCGTGGGGCATTTTCTGCCGGACCAGTTTGGCGCGCTGATTGCCTGCGGATTTACAAGCTTCGACACCCCGCCCGAACACAGTCCGGCACAATTTGCTGCCGCCTTGGCCAAGCACCGCCAGCCGGGGCAGTTGCTGCGGCGGTCTCTGGGGCGGGCGTTGGAAACGGCGTAAGCGCAACAGGCTTTCGGATTTGTTGAGAAAAGGCGGAGAGTTGGTCTTCGCCCTTTCTTTTTGGATAAAATGTCGTCGATATTATTTATAAATCAGTCAATAAATGGATAAATATAAAAAATAGATCCAAAATTAAGTCACTTTTCTGTTATTTTGTTGCTTTTTGTTTTTGAATCGTCCAGGCATGCCCTAAGCCACTCTCGATCTATTTGGTTTTTCACTGGAGGGTGCATGGTCGACTGGACTTGGACGGGCGCTGGGTCGAATACCGATTGGGAGACCCCAGGGAATTGGGTAAACAACGCGACTTATGACGTCGGCAACTATCCTGGGATGAAATACGCGACCGCTGTAACGATCAATAGTGGCGCGATTATTTCTTTTTCGAGTGAATCGATTGCAAATATCGCAACGATTCTTCTAGACGGCGATGTTTCAATATCTGGAACAGGCAAGCTTGCTCCCCAACATTTTGTTGTTGATACCGGCAGCGCAATCACACTTGGTGCCGATGTAAATTTTGTCGCGAGTAATGGTCTGTCGCTGAGCGGTACTGGTCTAGCGATTATTTCAGGCGGGACGTTAAGTGAGTCAGGACAGCCGCTGTCTTTGTCTGCTTCACAAACGTTGGAATTAAGCGGTGACGCGCAGGCGACGTTTGCAAATGGTGCAGGTACTGGCACGATTGTGTTGAGCGGAGCAGATTTAGCGTTCAATTCCGGTGGATCCACAGCAACAATTGATTTTGCTGATGTCGCGTCCGGCGGAACGGCTAATATCCTGAGCGTTCCAACTTACGCCTCCGATTTGACGATCACAAATCTTGGCTATGGCGACCAGATATATGCCGTGGGCGATATACTAGAGCTTCAGGCCAATGGCGGTGACACATATAGCCTGATTGATACGCATGGTGGTTCCTATACGTCCACCGTTGCGAGCAGCGTGGTCCTGGCCTCGGGTGCGAATGTCAATGATTTTGCCATGCAGGGCGGGTATTTTGTTTATACAGGCTCTGCCCCTTGCTTCTATGCGGGCACCATGATTGCCACGCCGTCTGGTGAAGTGGCGGTTGAAGAGATTAAAGCTGGGGATATGGTATTAACGCAGGCGGGCATGGCCTTGGCAGTGCGCTGGGTTGGGCAATCGACGGTTTCCACACGCTTTGCCGACTCGCTGCGGGCTTTGCCGGTTCGTATCAAGGCGGGGGCGTTGGCGGACGGTGTGCCGGTCCGCGACTTGTTGGTTTCCCCTGACCATGCTTTGTGGATCGACGGGCTTCTGGTTCAGGCGGGGGCGTTGGTGAATAACGTCAATATCATCCGTGAAGCGGATGTGCCGGAGATATTCTCTTATTATCATCTGGAGCTTGCCAGCCATGAAGTGCTGCTGGCCGATGGCGCGCCAGCCGAGAGCTTTGTTGATAATGTGGACCGGATGAGCTTCTCCAATTGGACCGGGCGTGAAGAGCCGCCGGCCTGGATTCCTGAAATGGCCTGCCCGCGTGCCAAATCCGCCCGGCAGATACCGCCTGCCTTGCGCGCGCGTTTGGACAAGCGAGCCGGGCTATTGATTGAACAAGCCGCCGCCTGAGCAGCTTTTACAAGTTGACGTAAATAATCTGGAGGGGCGTGCTGAAAAGCGCGCCCCTTATGCTTGTGAGAGCCCGATGCGCGCCTAATTTAGAGGTAGCTGTGTGCCCTTGCGCGAAAGTCGCATCGGCGCGACAAATTAGAAAAAACGCTTGGAGATCAACATGCCGGTCAGCTCTGTTCTCGATACTATAGGCAAGACGCCGCATATCCGCCTCTCCCGCCTGTTTCCCGAGGCGAATGTCTGGGTAAAGTCTGAGCGCACTAATCCGGGCGGCTCGATCAAGGACCGGATCGCATTAGCAATGATCGAGGCGGCGGAGCGTGCGGGGGAGTTGAAGCCCGGTGGACTGATTATCGAGCCGACCTCCGGCAATACCGGCGTGGGGCTGGCTTTGGTGGCGGCGGTGAAGGGCTATAAGCTGATTTTGGTGATGCCGGAGAGTATGTCCATCGAGCGGCGGCGGTTGATGCAGGCTTATGGTGCCAGCTTTGATCTGACGCCGAAGGAAAAGGGAATGAAGGGCGCCATTGCCCGCGCGATGGAGCTGAAAGCGCAGATCCCGGATGCGTTTATTCCCCAGCAATTTGAAAACCCGGCCAATGTCGAGGTGCATAGCCGTACCACGGCGCAGGAGATTCTGGCGGATTTCCCGGAGGGGCTGGATGTGATCATCTCCGGTGTGGGGACGGGCGGGCACCTGACCGGCTGTGCCGAGGCGTTGAAGAAACATTGGCCGGATTTGAAAGTGTTTGCCGTTGAGCCCGCAGCCTCGCCGGTGCTGTCCGGTGGGACGCCGGGGCCGCACCCGATCCAGGGGATTGGGGCTGGGTTTGTGCCGGGTAACTTCCACCCCGCGGCGATAGACGGGGTGATCACTGTGGAGGCCGAGGAAGCCAAGAGCTTCGCCCGACAATCCGCCATAACAGAGGGATTGCTGGTAGGGATTTCCTCCGGTGCCACGCTGGCGGCCATCGCCAAGAAGCTGCCGGACCTGCCCGAAGGCAGCAGAGTGCTGGGCTTTAATTACGATACAGGTGAGCGTTACCTCTCGGTGCCGGAGTTCCTCCCGGGTTGACCTTCATCAAGGCGGTGAGGGGGGCGGTGTGTCATGGCTCTGGGCCATGACCGACGCTGATCTTATTGCCCGTTATGACGGCCGTGTGCCGCGCTATACTAGCTATCCCACAGCCCCTCATTTCCACGATGGAATCGGCGTGGGCGAGTATGCGCATTGGCTTGTAGCCCTGCCGCCGGATGCGGCGATCTCGCTTTATCTGCATGTGCCGTTCTGTGATCGACTTTGCCTTTATTGCGGCTGCCATACCACCGTGGTGCATCATGACCGGCCCAAGCGGAACTACGCGCAGGCGCTGGCGCGCGAGATTGGGCTGGTGGCGGATAGGCTGGGGCGCCGGGCGCGGGTTTCGCAGATCCATTGGGGCGGTGGCACGCCGACCTCCTTGCCGGATGACTGCCTGGACGCACTGATGGAGCTGATCCGGGTGCGGTTTGACGTGGCGCCGGATGCCGAGATTGCCATTGAGATCGACCCGGCCTCGCTGCCGCCAGGAAAGTTGGAGGCGCTGGCGCAAATGGGGGTGACGCGCGCCAGCCTGGGCGTGCAGGATTTTGATGAGACGGTGCAAAAGGCCATTGGCCGAATGCAAAGCTTTGATGAAACACGGGACGCGGCTGAAGGACTGCGCCGGTTGGGGGTAGCCTCGGTCAATCTCGATCTGATTTACGGCCTGCCGCACCAGACCGAAGAGTCCGTGACACGAACCGCCCGGCTCGCGCTGGAGCTGGCGCCCGACCGAGCCGCAGTTTTTGGCTATGCCCATGTGCCCTGGATGAAAAAGCACCAGAAATTGATGCCTGAGGCGGCTTTGCCGATGGGCTTGGCGCGGCTGCGGCAGGAGGCGACGATTCGCGGGGTTTTGGCCGAGGAAGGTGGCATGGTTCCTGTTGGGCTAGACCATTACGCACACCCTGCGGATGCAATGGCCAATGCAGCCCACACGGGGGCGTTGCAGCGTGGTTTTCAAGGCTACACAACGGATGCCGCCTCTGTGCTGATAGGGCTTGGCGCAAGTGCCATTGGTGCGCTACCGGAAGGCTATGTGCAGAATCTGCCCAGCATTCCGGCCTATGAAGCCAGCCTCGCGCAAGGCAGGCTGCCGGTTGCGCGGGGCGTGGCGCTTAGCCATGAAGATAGGCTGCGGCGTGCCGTGATTGAGCGGATTATGTGTGACCTCGCGGTGGATCTGCCCGCCATGGCGCAAACTTTTGGCGCGCAGGCAGCCCCCTTGCTGGCGGCGGCCGCGCCGCTTTCAGGCTTTGAAAGTGACGGGCTGGTGGAATGGAACGGGGCACGTTTGCGCGTGACAGAGCGCGGGCGGCCTTTTGTGCGCAATGTCGCCGCCTTGTTTGATGCGTATCTGCGCGGCAGGGAGAGCAGCCAGCCACGCCATGCACGCGCCGTCTGACGTACAGCCGCAAGTTTTTTCCACGCTGATCGCCGCGTTGCGGGATGAAGCGGGGCAGCTTTTGGGCATTCGGCCAATTCCGGCCAATACCGGGGTGAAGCTGCTCGGCCTGCTCTACCGGGCGGAGGCGCTTTCAGCCCAGCGTTACCAGCTTTTATTGCTCCGCCTTGAGGGCGCGCCCAATGAGGCGCTGCAGGATACATTCACCCGCCGTGAGGCCATGGAGCGCCGGCATCTGGCGCAGCTTGCCCAGCGTATTGCCGCGCTGGGCGGCGAACCGCCTGTTCTGCTGGCGCATTCTTTGGGGGAGGTGGCGGAGACTTTGCCGGTGGTGGTGAGCAGCTTACTGGCCAAGCGCGGCATGGTGAAGCTCTACCGCGCGGCGATCCGGTTTCTGGCCCAGCGCGACCGCGACAGCGCGGCGCTTCTGCGTTTGATCCTGAAGGAGGAAGAAGCGCACATAGCCGCCATGCGGGCCTTGGTGGTGCCGCGCTGAGCGGTGTGTTTTGAAAGAAAAAACCCTGCCATGGATTGCCATGACAGGGCCAAGTTTGGGGAGTGTATCCGCTTTGGGATGAACAATTTATGCCTCTCCCTGGCGGCAAATTCCTTGATTCAAATCAAGCAACGACAAAAAGTCATTCCATTTCTGTTTCGAATGACATGGCGTGGCTGGTGATCTCCAGACAGTTCTCCACCGCTGTCACGCCGCGAGTGTTGCGGACTAGAATGCCCAAGGCGCGCGCCTCATGTGCAGAGCCAACCTTGCCTTCGATTTTCACATGCCCTTGCTGCACATACAGCCGCATGCCGGTGCGCGGCACCCAGGGCTCATCAGCCATGGCGGTTTCGATCGCGGTGAGAATGTCAGTGTCACTGGCTTCTTCGCAGGATTCATCCAGCCGGGCGGCCAGGGCGCGCAGAATGTCGAACCGGCTGAGCATACCCACCAAGCTGTCATCGCGTATCACGGGCAGGCGCTTGATCTGCTTGTGGCGCATCAGCTCAGCGGCTTTGGCCAGCGGCATGTCGGGGCGCACGAAGGTGGGGTTGCGGGTCATCACGTCGCCCACTTGGCGGCCGTGCGTGTGGGCATATTCAGCAGCCAGCGTTTCGGCGCGCATGATCCCGCGCATCCAGCCGCCATGGCGTCCACATGTGCCGAGTTCCGGGCGGTGCAGCAGGTCGCCCTCTGTCAGAATACCGATAAGCTTGCCGTCTGCATCCAGCACCGGCAGGCCGCTGACATGGTGACGCACCATCCAGCCGGCAGCTTCAGCCAAGCTGGTTTCCGGCTGCACGGCGACCACTTCGGTGGTCATGACATCGGCAACGATCATAATATCCTCTGATATGTAACGTAATCGCTACAATACCCTCATGACCGCCCTGGACACCTGGATTCATGTCAAGGCAGCCCCGCGTTCAGACCAGATTGCCCGGAACTGGCGTGAAGGCGCATGGTAGCGCGCCTTCACGCCAGTTTGGAGTCGCGCGCTGCCTAGTGTGTGCGCATGGCGGCGAGTCGACGGTACAGCGTGTTACGGCTGATACCCAACGCTCGTGCCGCGGCGGCGATATTGCCGCCCGCTTCGGAAACCGCCCCGGCGATCATCGCATCTGACTGCGCCCGGAGCGTGCCGCCAGGCTGCTCCACGTTTTTTGGTGCGCATTGCTGGGTGGTGAGGTCCAGCATGGCTTCTTCGCTGAGGTGGTGCAGGCACAGCTCAGTCTCGTCATCGTCCAGCATCAGGCAGGCGGTGCGCAATATGCCGGAAAGCTGCCGCAAATTGCCCGGCCAGCGATATTCCGCGAAGGCTTTGGCCAGTTCTGGAGAGAGGCGCGGCGTACCGACCTGACGGCCTTGGGCCTCGCGTTCCAGAATGCGGTTGATGAGGGCGGGCAGGTCCGTGCGTTCCCGCAAGGGGGGCAGGGACACGGCGAGGCCGTTGAGGCGGTAATACAGGTCCTCGCGGAAAGTTTTTTCAGCAATGCGGGTCGAGAAATCCGCATGGGTGGCGCTGACCAGCAGGAAATCCACCGCCACCGGCTTACCACCGATGGGGGTGACCACACCTTCCTCCAGAACCCGCAGCAGGCGGGTCTGCATGGAAAGTGGCATGTCGCCGATTTCATCTAGGAACAGGGTGCCGCCATGGGCCTCGCGGATGCGGCCCGCTGAACCTTCTTTACGGGCGCCGGTAAAGGCGCCGGGGGCGTGGCCGAACAATTCCGCTTCGATCAGCGTTTCCGGCAAGGCGGCGCAGTTTACCGCCACGAAGGGGCCATTGGCGCGCGGCCCGGCTTCGTGAATGGCGCGGGCGAAGAAATCCTTACCGGCACCGGTTTCACCTT
This sequence comes from Acidocella aminolytica 101 = DSM 11237, assembly GCF_900129125.1. Lineage (GTDB taxonomy): Bacteria > Pseudomonadota > Alphaproteobacteria > Acetobacterales > Acetobacteraceae > Acidocella > Acidocella aminolytica. The sequence continues at coordinate 67,224 of NZ_FQVJ01000010.1, forward strand.
GCAGCAGAACCGGCACTTTGCGCCCCAGTACGCGGCGGAGCTGGCTGATGGCGCGGTTCACGCGTTCATCCCCGGTATCCAGCGCGGCGAGGGCGTCCAGCTTTGGGGCTTCCGGCGCGCTGAGCGGCGGGCGGCGGATCAACGGCCCACGCGTTTGCTCCACGGAGACGTAAAGCGTTTCGCCCCGGCGTGGATGCACCACCAGCGGGCGGCCGCCAGCGCGGTGTTCCATGTCGATGAGATCGCGCATAGTGAGGCCGAAATAGCGGCCGAATTCCTGTGTGCCGATATCTTCCGGTCGCAGTCCCAGCAGGGCGAAGCCCGAGCGGTTGGCGCCGAGAATCACGCCTTCCTCGTCAATGGCGATGGCGCCTTCCACCATGCTGCCCAGGCACTCAGAGGAATAATGGAAGCGCAGCTTGGTGTTGTGGGCGAAGGAGATTTCAAAAATCCGGTTTTCGATCATCTGCGCCGCTGCCCGCACCAGCCCGAACGTATGCGGGTGATAGCGCCGTGAGTCGCAGGAAATATCGATCACTCCCAGAAGCTTGCCGCCTGGTTCGGTCAGCGGCGCGGCGGCACACGCCAGGAAACTGTTGTGGCGCAGATAATGCTCAGTGCCGTTCACCACGATCGGCTTACCCTCGATTAGGGCGGTGCCGATGGCGTTGGTGCCGCGTGCATCCTCCGCCCAGCTGGCGCCGGGTGTGAGGGCGACTTTTGCCGCGCGGTTGCAGAAATCCAGATCTCCAGCGGATTCCAGCAGCAGGCCAGTATCGTCTGAGAGTAGCATGACGCAGCCGGAATCTTTAATCTGGCCGTAGAAATAATCCATTATCGGCCGGGCGTGGGTGATGAGCGTGGAGCGGCGTTCCGCTGCGACGCGGCGTTCAGCCGAGGAAAAATGCGGCTGATCCACACGGTTTTGCTCCGGCGCCAGCCCCGCCATGCGGCAGCGTTGCCAGGAACGGCTGATATCGCCTGGGTCCACCCCTTGCGTTTGGCCCGCTGAAGCAGGTAACCTGTCGCTCAAAGCCGCGAGGCGAAATGGTTCCATGGATTGGCTGCGCTCCTATCCCATCTTCATTTTTATATTTTTGACGCTGTCACGCCTTGCAAGGGTTGATTTGTCGTCGCCCCTGGAAGACGTCGTAGGGACGCCGGGTATAGCTGGCAAGTGAAAAATACCCTGATCCATAATGACACAGTATATCGTTTCGGCACGGTATGAAAGTGGTGGTGTGTGGGGTATTATGCTGCCGCGTGCCAATTTGAAACAGGATGATGGACAGGATGTCCGGGAGTGTCGCGATCACACGCGTGACTAGTAAGGCCGCTGGGCCGCATGGCTGAAGCGGACCCGCCAAGGGAGGCAGTACAGGCCGAGGCCGTCGCTTTTTTGGCCCGTGACGCGGAGGCGGTGATCTCCACCCATATCTCGCGTGTGTATCTGGCAGAAGATGTGGCGCTGAAGCTCAAACGCGCCGTGCATCTGCCTTATGTTGATTATTCCAGCCTCGCCGCCCGGAAGCAGTTTTGCGAACGGGAGCTGGAGCTGAACCGTCGCACCGCGCCGGATTTATACCGGCGTGTGCGGGTTTTGACCCGTGCGGCAAGTGGTGGGCTGGAGTGGAATGGGCCGGGCGTGCCTGTGGAATATGTGCTGGAGATGCGGCGGTTTCCCGATGGCGCCTTGCTGGCCGCTCAGCCCTTGCCGCTGGCGCCGGGTATACTTCGGGAACTGGCGGATACAATTGCCGCGTTTCATGCCCAGGCCGAGATTGTATCAGGGGCGGGACTGGCGCCGGTGATTGAAGGCAATGCCGCCCAGCTTTGTGCCGCTTGCCCGCCTTTTGATGCCGAAGCCGTGGCGGCGTTGAACGCGGCGGTGAGGGCGGCTTATGCGCTGCACGCGCCTTTGCTTGCCCGGCGGGCCAAGGCGGGCAAGGTGCGGCGCTGCCACGGGGATTTGCATATGGGCAATATCCTGCTGCTGGAAGGGCGGCCGGTATTGTTCGACTGCATTGAATTCTCGGAAGAATTCGCCAGAATCGATGTTTTGTACGACCTCGCTTTTCTGCTGATGGACCTTCTGCACCGGGGCGATAAAGCCGGTGCCGCGCTGGTGGCCAACCGCTATTTAGATGTCAGCGCCGATGAGGAGGGACTGGTCTTGCTGCCGCTATTCATCGCGGTGCGGGCTTGCATCCGGGCGCATGTGAGCGTGGCGCAGGGGCTGGTGAACGCTGATTATTTGACGCTCGCGGCAACGGCGCTGCGGCCCGGTCAGCCGTGCCTGTTGGCGGTGGGGGGGTGCAGCGGCACCGGAAAATCCACCCTGGCGGCGAAACTGGCGCCTGATTTTTCGCCTTATCCGGGGGCGCGGGTAGTGCGCTCCGACGTGCTGCGCAAGCGGCTGGCTGGGGTGGCGCCGGAAACAAGGCTACCGGAAAGTGCTTATACCCGTGAGGCCAGCGCACGGGTTTATGCTCACATGCTGACCCTGGCCGAAGCGGATTTGCGCGCGGGATATAGTGTTATTCTGGATGCGGCGTTTTTGCGCCGGGCGGAGCGCGACGAGGCCGCAGCCCTGGCCGTGCGGCTCAACGTGCCGTTTCAAGGTCATTGGCTTGATGCGCCGGATGCAGTGCTGGAAGCCCGCCTGACCGCGCGGCGAAACGATGCGTCTGATGCCGGGGTGGAAGTGTTGCGCGCCCAAAGGCGCTTGGCTGAACCCGCAGCGGAGTGGAGACAGGTTCTGGCCGGTTGATGGACGCCCCGTGGGGCATCCATCAGGATTGAGCCGATTAGAACGGAATTTCGTCGTCCAAATCGTTACCTGGGCCACTACCCGGGCGCGTGTCCCAGCCGCCGACGGCGCGGGCAGGAGCTTTGGCGGAGGTTGCGGGGCGGGGCGCGTAATCCTCACCGCCGCTGTACCCGCCACCCATGCCGGCATTGTTCGAAGGACGGTCGAGCAGAACCAACTCGCCATTGAAGCGGCCGATCATGATCTCGGTGGTATAACGTTCCTGGCCGGACTGGTCGGTCCATTTCCGGGTTTGCAGCTTGCCTTCCAGATAGACCTTGGAGCCCTTGCGCAGATATTTCTCCGCTACGTCGGCCAGCCGGTCGTTCATGATGACGACACGGTGCCATTCGGTCAGTTCCTTACGTTCGCCGGAGGCTTTGTCGTTCCAGCTCTCGGAGGTGGCCACTGCCAGATTCACGACTTTCATGCCGGATTGCGTGTTGCGGACCTCCGGGTCGCGGCCCAGATTGCCCACGATAATTACCTTATTCACACTACCAGCCATACGGACCTCTACAACTCAAAATTGTTTTCCAGAATAGCGCATCTGGCACCCGGAGACCAGCGTTGCTTTATACGGCATGAGCCCCTATTCTTCAAGAACATTACACGAACATTTGGGGCAGAACATGGCGGAGCAGAAGGGCGCGGGCTTCATTACCGTCCGCGGTGCGCGCGAACATAATCTGAAAAATATCGACATCCAGATTCCCCGCGAGCAACTGACCGTCATTACCGGCCTCTCCGGGTCGGGAAAATCCTCGCTGGCGTTTGATACCATCTATGCCGAAGGACAGCGGCGCTATGTGGAGAGCCTCTCCGCCTATGCGCGGCAGTTTCTGGAACTGATGGGCAAACCGGATGTGGATGCGATTGAGGGGCTTTCGCCCGCGATTTCGATCGAGCAGAAAACCACCTCGAAAAATCCGCGCTCCACCGTCGGCACGGTGACAGAGATCCATGATTACATGCGTCTGCTTTGGGCGAGGGCGGGGGTGCCGTATTCACCCGCCACTGGCCTGCCGATTGAAGCGCAGACCGTCAGCCAGATGGTGGACCGGGTGATGGCGATGCCGGAGGGCACCCGCCTGTTGCTGCTGGCCCCAGTGATTCGCGGCCGCAAGGGGGAGTACAGAAAAGAACTGGCGGAGTTTCAGCGCAAGGGTTTCACCCGCGCCAAGATTGATGGAAAAATCTACGAGATCGATCAGGCGCCAGCGCTGAACAAAAAGCTGAAGCACGATATTGAAGTGGTGGTGGACCGGGTGGTGGTGAAGCCCGGTTTGGAGCAGCGGCTGGCGGATTCCTTCGAGACGGCGCTGGGGCTGACGGAAGGAATTGTTTATGCCGAGAACGCGGATAATGGTGAGCATACGGTGTTTTCCTCGCGCTTTGCCTGCCCGGTCTCCGGCTTCACCATCGAGGAGATCGAACCGCGCCTGTTCTCCTTCAACTCCCCCCACGGTGCCTGCCCGGTTTGTGACGGGCTGGGGCATGAGATTTATTTCGACCCGCATCTCGTGATCCCGGATGAGCAGCGTGCGTTGGATGATAATGCCGTCGCCCCTTGGGCCAATGCGCAATCGCCTTATTACGACCAGACCATCGCCGCCCTTGCCAAGCATTATGGCGTGAAGCTGAACACCGCCTGGGAGGATGTGCCGGAGGATGTGCGGGAGGTGTTTCTCTTTGGTTCTGGAAAGGAGGATATAAAATTCACTTACAAGGATTCTAGCCGCGCTTATAATGTCGTGAAGCCATTTGAGGGTATCATTAAAAACCTTGAACGGCGATATAAGGAAACGGATTCCGCCTGGGTGCGTGAGGAACTGTCCCGCTATCATGCCGAGCGCCCGTGCGCGGCCTGTAACGGCGCGCGGCTGAAGCCCGAGGCGCTGGCGGTGAAGGTGGCGGAGAGAAATCTCGCCGAGGTAGCGGAGCTTTCAATTGATGATGCGCGTGACTGGTTTGCGGGGGTGGCGGCCACGCTGACGCCGCAGCGTTTGGAAATCGCAGCACGTATCCTGAAGGAAATTGAGGAGCGGCTGCAATTTCTGCTGGATGTCGGGTTGAATTATCTCACGCTGGCGCGCAGCTCAGCGACGCTTTCAGGCGGGGAGAGCCAGCGTATCCGGTTGGCTTCACAAATCGGGTCCGGGCTGACCGGGGTTCTGTATGTGCTGGATGAACCCTCCATCGGCCTGCATCAGCGTGACAATGAGCGGCTGCTCGGCACGCTGAACCGGCTGAAAAATCTCGGCAACACCGTGCTGGTGGTGGAGCATGATGAGGATGCGATCCGCGCCGCTGATCATCTGGTGGATATGGGGCCGGGAGCCGGGATTAATGGCGGGCATGTGGTGGCGCAGGGTGCGCCCAAGGCGGTTGCTGCCAATCCCAAATCCATCACCGGCGATTATCTCTCTGGCCGCCGGGCCATCGCAGTGCCGATGCGCCGCCCGGTCCAGCGCAGCCGGAAGATAAAACTTGTTGGCGCGCGTGGGAATAATTTGAAGAACGTCACAGCGGAATTTCCGCTGGGGCTGTTTACCTGCGTGACTGGCGTATCTGGCGGCGGCAAGTCCACGCTGGTAATCGACACGCTCTACAAAGCGCTTTCACGGCGGCTGATGGGGTCCGGCCAGGTGCCCGCGCCGTTCGACAAGATTGAGGGAATGGAGCAACTCGATAAGATCATCGACATCGACCAGTCGCCCATTGGCCGCACGCCGCGCTCCAACCCCGCGACCTATACGGATTTGTTCACGCCGATCCGAGATTGGTTCTCTGAGCTGCCGGAAAGCCGGGCGCGCGGGTACAAGCCGGGGCGCTTCAGCTTCAACGTGAAAGGCGGGCGCTGCGAGGCGTGTCAGGGCGACGGCGTGCTGAAGATTGAGATGCACTTCCTGCCGGATGTGTTCGTGACCTGCGACACCTGTAAGGGCAAGCGCTATAACCGTGAGACTCTGGAGGTGAAGTTCCGCGGCAAATCCATTGCCGATGTGCTGGATATGTCGGTGGATGAGGCACTGGCGTTTTTCTCCGCCGTGCCGAAAATTCACGACCGGCTTAGCATTCTTGTCCGCGTGGGGCTGGGCTATATCAAGCTCGGCCAACAGGCCACCACGCTTTCGGGCGGTGAAGCGCAGCGTATCAAGTTGGCCAAGGAACTTGCCCGCCGCGCCACCGGCCGCACGCTTTATATTCTGGACGAGCCCACCACCGGCCTGCATTTCGAGGATATCCGCAAGCTGCTGGAGGTGCTGCACGCGCTGGTAGATGCGGGCAATACCATCATCGTGATTGAGCATAATCTTGAAGTCATTAAAACTGCCGATCATATCATTGATATCGGCCCGGAAGGTGGGGATGGCGGCGGTCGGGTGATCGCCACCGGCACGCCGGAGCATATCGCGGCCGCGAAAGGGAGTTACACCGGGAAGTTTCTGGCCCCGCTCTTGGCGCAGAAGCCGGTGAAGGCCAGGAAGAAGGCATAAGACCATGAATCATATCCGCCGGTATATTGGGCGTTGGATTGCGGGCTTTCTCACTCAGGAAATGCAAACTGCGCCCGCCTTGCCGGTGGATATCGCGGTGTTGACATCGCTGTTGCATAAAGGTGATGTGATTCTAGTGGAGGGGAATCTGCGTGTCAGTGCGGTGATCAAATATCTCACCCAATCCACTTGGTCGCATGCCGTGCTTTATGCCGGGGACGGCGTCTGCATCGAGGCGGATATGCTGCTCGGCGTGCGGCGCTTTTCCGTGGCGGAGCTTGAAAATTATCATTTGCGCGTCTGCCGGCCGATCAGCCTGACGGTGGAGGATGCGGACATTATCATTGCCCATGCCGAGTCACGTTTGGGCATGCAATATGACTTGAAGCATGTGTTCGATCTGGCGCGGTATATGCTACCGCTGCCGGTACCGAGCGCTTGGCGCCGCCGGGCGATTGCGGTGGGGTCGGCGGACCCCAGTCGCGCTATCTGCTCCACCTTGGTGGCGGAGGCGTTTCAGGCCGTGCGGTATCCCATTCTGCCGGAGATCACCACGGTGATGGCAAGCAGCCGGGCCGCCAGCGCCAAGATGAAGGAAATCTATCATATCCATGATACCGGCCTGTTCACGCCGCGCGACTTTGATATTTCCCCTTATTTCCACGTCATCAAGCCGGATATGCCGCGGCCGTTCGACCATCATAATCTCATCTGGGCGACCTAAGTCGCGCATGGACGATATAAAAGCGGTGCGCTAGCGTCTGTCCGAATGTCGTTACAATCATCCCGCCCCCTGCCGCGTATTGTGTTGTTATCCTGGTTCGGGGGGAATTGTTTGTTTTGACCGGCGGCAAAGGTATTATCCCAGTCTGCTCGCGCATTTTAGGGAGCAGGGGGAGCGCTGGGGTATAAGCCGGTGCCGTAGCCGTTATTTGGTCTGTGTGGCGGGCTGAGAGCTGGCGTTGGTGGGGCGCGCGGCGGGGAGGGCGCCATAAACCGCGGCGGCGCGTTTAAGGAAGGCGTTGACCATCATATGCACCGCCTCAGTAAACACCGAGCCGATGGCTTTTTGCAGAAGCGCATTGCGGAACTCGAAATCCACGAAGAAATCTACTTGGCAGCCCTGGCTGTGCGGGGCGAAGTCCCAACGGTTATACAGATATTTGAACGGGCCCTTTTCATATTCCACGCGGATGGCGCAGGGCCCCTCGCCTGAGCCGGGCAGGAGCGTGACGCGGGAGGTAAAGCTCTCCCGGAAGGGGCCAAAACCGATCGTTAGATCCGCTATCATCAGGTTATTGATGTGGCTGCGGACCCTTGCCCCCACGCACCAAGGCAGAAATTTTGGGTATTTCCCTACGTCCGCCACCAGCGCGTAGAGCTGTTGCGGGGTGTAGGGAACAATCTTTTGTTGCGCGTGCTTGGTCACGCCGCTGCCAGCTGCTTTGCCCGCGCCGCGCGCAGCCCCTCAAAATCGGCATCAGCATGGTAGGAGGAGCGGGTGAGCGGCGTGGCCGCCACTTGCAGGAACCCCTTGGCGCGGGCCATGGCTGCCAATTCCTCGAACTCCTCCGGTGTCCAGAATTTCTCCACCGCCGCGTGCTTCGCGGTGGGTTGGAGGTACTGGCCGATGGTGATGAAATCCACATCCGCGATGCGCAGATCGTCCATCACCTGGGAGATTTCGGACTTGCTTTCGCCCAGTCCGACCATGAGGCCGGACTTGGTGAAGATCGACGGGTTGATTTGCTTCACCTGATCCAGAAGGCGGATGGACTGATAATAGCGCGCACCTGGGCGGATGGTGGGGTAGAGGCGCGGCACGGTCTCGAAATTATGGTTGAACACGTCTGGCTTGGCGCGGGTGACAACCTCCACGGACCCTGGCTTGCGCAGGAAGTCCGGGGTGAGAATCTCAATGGTGGTTTCCGGTGCGGTCTGCCTGACAGCGGCGATGACGGCGGCAAAATGTGCAGCACCGCCATCGGGTACGTCGTCACGGTCCACGGAGGTGATAACCACATGCCGCAGGCCAAGCTGGGCCACGGCCTCTGCCACGCGCTGGGGCTCCTCAGGGTCCAGCGCGGATGGCAGGCCGGTGGAAACGTTGCAGAAGGAACAGGCGCGGGTGCAGATCTCGCCCATGATCATCATGGTTGCGTGACGCTGGGACCAGCATTCCCCAATATTCGGGCAAGAGGCTTCCTCGCACACGGTGGCGAGCTTCTTCTCGCGCATCAGCGCCCTGGTCTCGTGATACACGGGGTGGGTTGGCGCTTTCACGCGGATCCAGGACGGCTTGCGGGCAATCGGGTTGTCCGGGCGGTGCTGCTTTTCCGGGTGGCGGACCCGGTGGTCGATCTCGATACGTGTGGCCATTTCCGTCTTTACCTAAAAAAGCGCCCCCTCGCGGGGGCGCCGGGTAGATTAGAAGTGGATGACCCGTCCAAATGCGTCAAGGACGGATTCGTGCATGGCTTCCGAGATGGTGGGGTGGGGGAACACCGTTTCCATCAATTCAGCCTCCGTGGTCTCCAGTTGGCGGGCGACCACATAGCCCTGGATCATCTCGGTGACTTCCGCGCCGATCATGTGCGCGCCGAGCAGCGCGCCGGTCTTGGCGTCGAACACGGTTTTCACCAAACCTTCTGGCTCGCCCAGGGCAATCGCCTTGCCGTTGCCGATGAACGGGAAGCGGCCAACTTTTACCTCGTAGCCCTGCTCCTTGGCCCTGGCCTCGGTCAGGCCCACGCTGGCCACCTGCGGGTGGGCGTAGGTGCAGCCGGGGATGTTGCCGGTCTCGAACGGGTGCGGATTGAGGCCCGCGATGTTTTCAACGCAGACGATCGCCTCGTGGCTGGCTTTATGCGCCAGCCAGGGCGGCCCCGCGAGGTCGCCAATGGCGTACACGCCCTTTTCGCCAGTCTGGCCATAACCATCCACGACGACGTGGGTGCGATCCACCTGTACCTTGGTGCCATCCAGCCCAATATTCTCGACATTGCCGACAATGCCTACCGCCGAGATCACCTTCTCGACCTCGAACACCTGGCTCTTGCCGCCGACCTCAACCGTGACCTTCACGGCATTTGGTCCTTTATCGGTCTTCTTCACCACAGCTGAGGTGAGGATCTTGATGCCTTGCTTCTCGAAAGCCTTGCGCGCCAGGGCGGAGATTTCGGCGTCCTCGACCGGCATGATCCGGTCCACCATCTCCACCACCGTCACATCCACGCCAAGCGTGTTGTAGAAGCTGGCGAACTCAATGCCGATGGCGCCCGAGCCCATGATCAACATGGATTTCGGCAGGGTTTCTGGCACCATCGCCTCGAAATAGGAGATGATCTGCTTGCCATCCACCTCCAGCCCCGGAATCTGGCGCGGCCGCGCCCCGGTGGCCAGGATGATGTGGGGGGATTCTAGCTCCGCGACGGGCTTGCCGTCCTTGGTGACGGAGAGCTTGCCGTTGCCGGCCAGCTTGCCAAAGCCATCATACACGGTGACTTTGTTTTTCTTCATCAGGTGGCCAATGCCGCTGGAAAGCTGCTTGGAGACGGCCCGCGAGCGCGCCACCACCTTCGCCAGGTTCACTTTCACATCGCCAACCGAGATGCCGAACGCATCGGCATGGTCGATCAGATGTTTAACTTCAGCCGAGCGAAGCAGGGCCTTGGTAGGGATGCAGCCCCAGTTCAGGCAGATTCCGCCGAGATGCTTGGCCTCGACCAGCGCCACTTTCAGCTTGAGCTGCGCGGCGCGGATGGCGGCGACATAGCCGCCTGGCCCGCCGCCCACCACGATCACGTCGAATTTGTCAGCCATTTTGGAGTTCCTTTTTTAAGCCACCTTCTGAGAAAAGCGGCGCAAAAACGTTGGGACCTTGGGGCCGGGGCGTACCCCGGCCATTGGTTTAGAGCAGCAGGCCGAGCGGCTCTTCGATCAAGGCTTTCAGCGTTTGCAGGAATTCAGCGCCCGCCGCGCCATCCACCACGCGGTGGTCGGTGGAGAGGGTGGCGCTCATCACGGTTGCGATCTTGATCTCGTCATCCTTGACCACGGGGCGCCTCTCACCCGCACCCACGGCCAGAATGGCGGCCTGGGGCGGGTTCACAATGGCGCAGAAGTCCGAGATGCCGAACATGCCGAGATTGGAGATGGAGAAGCCGCCTCCCTGGAATTCCTCGGGCTTCAGCTTGCCCGCCTTCGCGCGGCCCGCCAGATCCTTCATGTTGTTGGAGATCGCGGCCAGACCAAGCTTGTCTGCCCCCTTCACGATCGGGGTGATGAGCCCATCCGGGATCGCCACAGCAACGGAGATGTCCACCTCGTCATACTGAATGATCGCTTCATCGGTCCAGGATGCATTCACGTTCGGGTGACGGCGCAGCGCGATGCCGCAAGCTTTGATAATGAGATCGTTTACCGAGAGCTTGAACGCGCCTGGGCCATCCTTGGGGGATTTGCCGTTGAGTTCGGCGCGCAAGGCCAGCAGCTTGTCGAGCTCGATATTTACCGTGAGGTAGAAATGCGGGACGTTCTGCTTGGACTCCGTCAGGCGCCGGGCGATGACTTTACGCATGGTAGAGTTCGGTAGCTTCGTGTGCGGCGCAGTGATGACCGGTGCGGGGGCAGGAGCCTTTGCGGCCGGTGCGGCTGCCGGTGTGGGCGCGGCTTCGGACTTCGGTGCGGCGGCGGGCTTGCCTTCTACATCGGCCTTCACGATCCGCCCATTCGGGCCGGAGCCCTTGATGGTGGACAGGTCAATGCCGCTCTGCTTGGCAATGCGCTTGGCCAGCGGCGAGGCGAAGATTCGCTCACCCTGCGCAGTTGGAGCTGGAGCCGCTGTGGTAGCGGGGACGGGGGCTGGCGGCGCGGCAGCTTCCGCCTTCGGGGCGGGGGCCGGCGCGGGTGATGCGGCCGGGGCATCCACCTTCTCGCCTTTTTCAGCGGTAATCACGCCGATCACGCTGTTCACCACCACGCCCTCGGTGCCTTCCGGCACGAGGATCTTGGCGAGGAAGCCTTCATCCACGGCTTCCACTTCCATGGTCGCCTTGTCGGTCTCGATCTCGGCAATCACGTCGCCGGATTTGATCTCGTCGCCTTCCTGCTTGACCCATTTGGCAAGCTTGCCCTCGGTCATAGTGGGCGAGAGGGCGGGCATCAGAATATTAATGGCCATGTTTGAACGCCTCCCGGATCAAAAGAGCTTTTTCACGGCGTCCACCACCCAGTCAGGCTGGGGCAGCGCCAGTTTTTCGAGGTTCGCAGCATAAGGCATGGGTACATCCACACCAGCCACGCGGGCGGGCGGGGCGTCCAGCCAGTCGAAACAATGCTCGACCACGGTGGAGATGATCTCGGAGCCGATGCCCGCGAACGGCCAGCCTTCTTCCAGGCTCACCACGCGGTTGGTCTTTTTCACCGAGCTCACGATGGTCTCGATATCCAGCGGGCGTATGCTGCGCAGATTGATCACCTCGGCAGAGATGCCTTGCTCTGCCAGCTTGTCCGCCGCCTTCAGCGCGGTGTCCACCATGATGGAGAAGGCGGTGATGGTGACGTCCGTGCCCTGGCGTTCAACCTTGGCCTTGCCAATCGGCAGGATGAAATCCTCGTCTTCCGGCACCTCGAAGGAGTGGCCGTACAGGATCTCGTTTTCCAGGAAGATCACCGGATTCGGGTCGCGGATGGCAGCGCGCAGCAGACCCTTGGCGTCAGCCGCGGACCAGGGGGCAATCACCTTCAGGCCGGGGCAGTGCGCGTACCAGGAAGCATAGCACTGGCTGTGCTGGGCCGCGACGCGTGCCGCCGCACCATTCGGGCCGCGGAACACGATGGGCGCGCCCATCTGGCCGCCGGACATATAAAGCGTCTTGGCGGCGGAGTTGATGATCTGGTCAATCGCCTGCATGGCGAAGTTGAAGGTCATGAACTCCAGGATCGGCTTCAGCCCGTTCATCGCCGCACCCACGGCAAGGCCGGTGAAGCCATGCTCGGTGATCGGTGTGTCGATCACGCGCTTGGGACCGAATTCGTCTAGCAAGCCCTGGGAGACCTTGTAGGCGCCTTGATACTGGGCGACTTCCTCACCCATCAGGAACACGTCCTTATCCGCGCGCATTTCGGCGGCCATGGCTTCGCGCAGAGCTTCGCGCACTGTCATGGTCTTGGTCGGACCCCATTCCTTTTCCACCGGCTCCTGCACGGTGGCGGGAACGTGGTGCTTTGGTGCGGGAGAGGCCGGGGCTGGCGCCTCGGCCTTTGGCGCAGGTGCGGGGGCAGGCTGGGCGGTTTCAGAACCACCATTCAGCTTTGCGATAACGGCGTTAACCGCAACGCCCTCAGTGCCTTCCGGCACCACAATCTCGGTGAGGGTGCCTTCATCCACGGCTTCCACTTCCATGGTCGCCTTGTCGGTCTCGATCTCGGCCAGAATATCGCCGGACTTCACCTCATCGCCCACATTCTTGAGCCATTTGGCGAGCTTGCCCTCGGTCATGGTGGGGGAGAGAGCGGGCATCAGAATATCGGTCATGGCGCTTAACCCTCCACCAGCACGTCAGTATAAAGTTCGGAAGGATCAGGCTCCGGCGAGCTTTGGGAGAAATCCGCCGCTTCCTGCACGCGCGCCTTCACGGCCTCGTCCAGCTTCTTCAGCTCGGCTTCAGACATGCCCAGCTCTTCCAGCTTCTTCTTGGCGGAATCCAGGCAGTCATGCTCAGCGCGCATCTTCTGCACTTCCTCGCGGGTGCGGTACTTCGCCGGGTCGGACATTGAGTGGCCGCGATAACGGTAGGTCTTCATCTCCAGCAGGAAGGGGCCTTTGCCCGCGCGGCAATGCGCCACGGCCTGCTCACCCGCCGCCTTCACGGCCATGACGTCCATGCCGTCCACGGCGAGGCTCGGCATGCCCCAGGGCAGGCCATTATGCGAAAGGTCATGCGAGGCGGTTGCGCGTTCGACCGAGGTGCCCATGGCGTAGCGGTTATTCTCGATGATGAACACAACCGGCAGCTTCCAGAGCGCGGCCAGATTGTAGCTCTCATAAACCTGCCCCTGGTTGGAGGCGCCTTCACCGTAATAGGTCAGGCAGACATTATCGTTCTCGCGGTACCAGTTGGAAAAAGCGAGGCCCGCGCCCAGAGACACCTGCGCGCCCACGATGCCATGTCCGCCGAAGAAGCCCTTCTCCTTCGAGAACATGTGCATGGAGCCGCCCTTCCCCTTGGAATAGCCGCCGATGCGCCCGGTCAACTCGGACATAACGCCTTTCGGGTCCATGCCGCAGGCCAGCATATGGCCGTGGTCACGGTAAGAGGTGATGACCTCGTCACCCTCCTTCAGGCAATGCTGCATGCCGACAACAACAGCTTCCTGCCCGATATAAAGATGGCAGAACCCGGCAATGAGGCCCATGCCGTAGAGCTGACCAGCTTTTTCTTCAAAGCGGCGAATTAGCAGCATGTTTTCATAGGCGGAGAGAAGCTCGTCCTTACCCATCATATCAACGGGTTTTTTAGTGGCTTTCCTGGTTTTGTCAGGGCTTGTGGCCATGTCTCTTGGCTCCCGGTTTGTGCTCAGACTGTTGGCAGCTAGGCCAATGTTGCCATGCAGCGCAAGTAGAGTTTTTGAAAAACCCTGCTTCGCAAGTGCAAAAAATTAAATTAACTTACTTATGGTTAATTGGCGCTTCCAGCCGTCACTATGTAGTTGGAGTATGAAATAAAATTACAAAAGCAGACGCTCAGGGCACTGCTGCCGCATAGGCTGGGGCGCAAAAGGAAATGTTTATTCGTCTGATTTTGAAGTGGGTAGGTCGACGACCAGATCCCCGGGATTGGCAAGATTCAGCACGTTCCGGGCTTCCTCGTCCAGCATGTCTGGCTGGATGGCCTGGCCAGAGAGAGAGGCCACCTTGGTCTGCCACATCACTAGGCGTTGATGCACAGCGTCCGCTTGCTGCTGCGCGGTGGCAAGCTGCTGATGCTCTTTGGCCTGAGCCTCCAGCCCGCTTTTTCCATGTACGGCGTTCCAGCCGAAATAATAGGTCAGCGCCAGAAAGATCGCTGGCGCCACTAACCCACGAAGACGGTTTTTAATTGCACGAAGCAAAAGGAAAACCCTGACAGTTGTGAAGCCTGAAGTGATTGCAACTTTTCGCCAATCTGCCGGATTTCGCAAGAGGTTTTTGCTGTATCTTTATGATTTTAATAAATTTAACGAAAGTTCATGCCGCGCCATGATTCTGCCCTGGTTGCGGCGTGGTGTTGCCATGGCCGGACACCATATAAGTAGAGTTTTGGTAAAGGGGACACCCTGATGAATATGCGACATTGGCTCTTAACCGGCATTGTGGCCTCGGGCCTGGCCGCGGCCACTGCCGCCCCCGCCATGGCGGATTGGGATAATCACGGCGGGTATGGTGACCATGGCCCTGGCGGCTGGCATGGCGGCCCGCCCGGTGGCCCCGGTTGGGGCGGCGATCATGATCATTGGCACGGCCAACCTTATCATAACTGGCATGGCCATGGCTGGTGGGATTACGACCATCATTGGCATTGGTATGTGGGGTGGGGGCCTGCTTATGGGTATGTAGGCCCGATGCCAGTCTGGAGGCCAGGGATTCCGGTTTATGCCGCGCCGCCGCCGGTTTATTATGCACCCCCGCCGCCCCCGCCGCCCCCGCCGCCGGTTTATTATGCACCCCCGCCGCCTCCGCCGCCCGTAGTGGTGGCACCGATGCCATTCATCGTGATCACGCCGGGCGGCATTGGCATTACCCCCTGACAGGAATAGCCGGAGTCAACTCCGGCTATTTTGCAGTCAGGGCCATTTCACCTCGGGCGGCATAGACATTAAAATTGCTTCTGTATTGCCGCCAGTTTTCAGGCCGAATGTCGTGCCGCGGTCGTAAAGCAGGTTGAACTCCACATAACGCCCGCGGCGGATGAGCTGGGCTTCGCGCTCCGCCGATGTGTAGGGTGCGCCCTGGCGGCGCCTGACGATAGGCGGATAAGCGGCCAGGAAGGCTTCGCCCACATCGCGGGTGAAGGCGAAATCATCCGCCGTGTTGCCGCTATCCAGATAGTCGTAGAAAATACCGCCCGCGCCGCGCGGTTCGCCTCGGTGCGGCAAGTAGAAATACTCGTCGCACCATTTTTTGAATTTTTCGTAATAACCAGGGTCGTGCTTATTACAGGTGGCCTTGTAGGCAGCGTGGAAAAAGGCGGCGTCTTCCTTGGCTTCTGGCGTGCCGGGTTGTAGGGGGGTGAGGTCGCCACCGCCACCAAACCAGCCCTTGGCGGTGACGATCATGCGCGTGTTCATGTGCACGGCCGGGACCTTTGGACTCCGGGGATGTGCCACGAGGGAGATGCCCGCCGCCCAGAATTTGGCGCCAGCCTCGGTGCCAGGGATTTTGGCGGCGAAGTCCGGCGTGAACTCGCCCTCCACCACCGAGATGTTGACCCCGGCTTTTTCGAACACCTGGCCCCGCAGAACGCTCATCATGCCGCCGCCGCCGCCGGGCCGGTCCCAGCTGGTGCGGGCGAAGCGGGCGGTGCTACCGGCTTCTTGTTCGATGGCTTCGAATTCAGCGCAGATGCGGTCGCGTAAGGTGGCGAACCAAGCACTGGCCTCGGATTTTAGCTGTTCATGCGGCGGGATGCTGGTCATGGCGCCTGCTTAGGCCATGCTCCGTCTTCAATCCACTCTTGAAATTTTCGCGGGCAGCCGCCACGCTGGGAATCAGGGAGAGGCAATCTTCCAGGGAGCGAAACATGGCTGAACCAACAGCGGACGCGACTGCGGCGCATGGGGCAGAATCCCGGCGCGATTTCTTGAGAATTCTGGCCATGGCGGGGGGCGCCGTGGGGACGGTCACGGTTATCTGGCCGTTGATCGATGCGTTGAACCCGGATGCGGCTAGCACGGCGCGCGCCCGGCCGATTGTCACGATTTCGGACATTGCCCCGGATAGCGTGAAAACCGTGCAATGGGTGGGGCTGCCCGTGTTGATTAGGCGGCTGACGGATAAACAACTGGCCGATGAAGCGGCGGTTGCCGTTTCTAGCCTGCCGGACCCGGCGAGCGTGGCGTCGCGCGTGGCACCTGGCAATCCGCATTTCGTGGTGGTGTTTGGGCAGAATACCGGTACGCCTTGCGAGCTGGAGGGAAGCAACCCTGGGGATTCGCAAGGGGATTATGGCGGCTGGGTCTGCCCGTGCGATGGCAGCCAGTATGACGTGCTGGGGCGGGTGCGCGTCGGCCCGGCGCACCGGAATCTCGTGATTCCCCGGTTCAGCTTCATCAATCCAGATCAGATTCAACTTGGCTAAGGGGGCGGACATGCAAATGGAAGCAAAACAAGCCGGGCTGACATGCCTCTGTGCCGGTTGGACGCGCAAGGACAGAGCGCCCGGTGCGCCATGGGCGGCGACATTGCCAGTGCTGCTGGCAGCGTTGGTTCTGGTGCTACTTGCCTCGGGCGCAGTGCTGGCGGTTTATTATGATCCGCGTCACGCGTTTTGGTCGGTGCAGGGGATCATGCGCGGGGTACAAGGTGGCTGGCTGATGCTGGGTTATCATCGTGTTGGTGCAGGGCTCGTGTTCGCGCTGCTGGGGCTGCATCTGTTCCGCACGTTGCTGGTTCGCGGTTATCGAGGGGCAGGAGCGATGTCCTGGATGCTCTGGGTGACGCTGCTGGCCGTCCTGCTGCTGACCGGGTGGCTGGGGTTTGTACTGCAAGGTGGAGCGGGCGGGCATTGGGCGCTGCTGAATGCCACGCGCGCGGCGGTGATGATGTCCGGATTTCCTGGCACGGTGGCGATGTGGTTCTTCGGCGGCCCAGCGGGGGGCGATACGCTGGCTAGGTTGCTGGTGTTGCACGCCGTGCTGGCGCTGGGGGCGGCAGGGCTGATTTGCATGGCCAGCCGGGCGGCCAAGCGGGCCAAACCGGTGCCCAATGGCCAAGTGGTGGCCTTCTGGCCGGTTTATGCGTCGCAATATTTCGCGGCGCTGGCCGGGCTGGCTTTGGTTTTTTCCCTGCTGCTGGGGTTTGCCCCGCATTGGGGGCAGGGGATGCAAAGCGTTTTCGCGCCCACGCCGCTGCTGGTGGCCGTGCCGGTTTCCTATCCATGGTATCTGTGGCCGCTGGCCAGGCTGGCCGGGCTGCTGCCTGGCGTGGGTGGACAGGTTCTGGCGGTTATGGTGCTGTTTGTATTGTTATACGCGTTGCCCTGGCTGGACCGCTCCAACGGCGCGCCGCCTAGGCGGCTATATAAGGTGCTGATCTGGTTGTTAGGGCTGGATATTCTGGTGCTGGGCGTGGCAGGGCCAATGCTGGCGGCCTTGTGCAGCGCCTGGGTTTTTTTCCATTTCCTCGTTCTCACCCCGCTTGTGACCGCGATGGAGGCCGCATGATGCGTCGTTTTTTTGCGCCCCTGCTGGCGGTGGGGGTGTTGGCAAGCGGTGCGGCGCGGGCGGAGGACACGCTATCACCTCTGCATTTTCAGTCCCAGGGCTGGTCCGGCACCATCGACAAAGCCGCCGCGCAACGTGGTTTTGCCGTGTATGAGGGTGTATGCGCGAGCTGCCATAGCCTGCATGGCCTGCATTACCGGGATTTGGAAGGGCTAGGGCTGACGCCAGCGCAGGTGGCGGGCATTGCCGCCAATGTGAGGCTGGCGAATGGGCAGCCCGCCACGCTGAATTCCCGGTTCAAGACGCCAGGGGCGATCAGTATGGGCGGGGCAACGCCGCCTGATCTTTCAAACATCGTGGCGCAGCGCCCTGGCGGAACC
Organism: Acidocella aminolytica 101 = DSM 11237; assembly: GCF_900129125.1. Taxonomy (GTDB): domain Bacteria; phylum Pseudomonadota; class Alphaproteobacteria; order Acetobacterales; family Acetobacteraceae; genus Acidocella; species Acidocella aminolytica. The sequence continues at coordinate 85,337 of NZ_FQVJ01000010.1, forward strand.
CGGTATGTCTATGATTTTCTCACCGGCTTTGGACCTCCCCCGGCGGGTGTTTCTCTGTTGCCCGGGCACTTTTATAATGCCGTCTTTCCGGGCGGGCAGGTTTCCATGCCCGCCGTGCTGCGCGATAACGCAGTAACCTATGCCGATGGCGCCAAGGCCAGCACGGCACAGGAGGCGGCGGATGTGGCGGAGTTTCTAACATGGGCTTCAGACCCCAATCTTTCGGCACGGCATGCGGTGGGGCTGCGGGCGGTGCTGTTCTTCGCGTTCCTCACGATTGTAGCGCTGCTGGTCAAACGGCGGATCTGGCGGGAGGAGGGCTGAACGGCGTTGCGGCAGAGGCGCGGGCGTGCCGCCTGTGCCACGAGGCATTGCCGTTGGGCGCGCGACCGGTGTTCCGCGTGTCCCGCACCGCGCGGCTGTTGGTGATCTCTCAGGCGCCGGGGACGAAGGTGCATGCGAGCGGTCTGCCGTTTGACGATGCTTCCGGCGACCGGCTGCGGGGCTGGATGGGAATTGGCCGCGAGATTTTTTACGATGAGGCGAAGCTCGCCTTCATGCCGATGGGTTTTTGCTATCCAGGCCGCTTACCCAATGGCGGGGACGCGCCGCCGCGGCCGGAATGCGCGCCGCTCTGGCATGAGAAATTGCTGGTGGGGATGGAACGGTTGGAACTGATTCTCCTTGTGGGCGGTTACGCGCAGCGGCGGTATCTGGGCAAGGGCAGCATGACGGAAAATGTCCGGGTGCAGATGCCAGGCGGGCGGTTTTTGGCCTTACCACATCCGTCCTGGCGGACAAGCGGATGGGAGCGGAAAAACTCTTGGTTTGGAGAAGAGATTTTGCCGCGATTGCGGGCGGAGGTGGCGCGGTTGACGCAAGCCGGATGAGGAGAAGCGGGGTAAGAGCCGGGTCATGATTGCATCCGCGTGGTTTGGACTGAGCGTCTCACTTGGCATTGGGCTGCTGATTGGCCTTGAGCGCGAACGCTCCAAGGGAGGCGGAGCAGGGCGGCGCCCGGCGGGCATACGGACCTTTACGCTTGTGTCTTTGCTGGGGGCGGTTGCGGTGCATCTGGGCGGCCGGATATTTCTGGCACTTGTGATGGTTGGCGTGATGGTGCTCACGGCTTTATCTTACTCCCGGGACCGGGGCGATGACCCGGGGCTTACAACTGAAATGGGCTTGCTGGTCACGCCGTTGCTGGGTGGTTTGGCGATGTCCGATGCGAGTCTGGCTGCCGGTCTTGGCGCGGCGGTTGCGGTTATTTTTGCCGTGAAGGAGGCGTTGCACAGCTTTGTCACGCGCGTTCTGACCGCCGGGGAGGTAACGGACGGGCTGATTTTCGCGGTTGCGACGCTAATTGTTTGGCCGCAATTACCTGACCGTTATTTGGGGCCGTTTCAGGCGCTTAATCCGCATAGTCTCTGGTTTCTGGTGATCTTGATCATGGCTATCGGCGCGGGCGGCCATGCTGCGGCGCGAGGGCTGGGGGCACGCTTTGGTTTGCCGATTGCAGGGCTTGCTTCCGGATTTGTGTCCAGCACGGCGACGGTTGGCGCGATGGCGGGGCGGGCAAAACGCGCCTCCGCCAACCTGGATGCGGCCGTTGCGGGGGCGATGTTTTCGACCGTGGCGACTTTTGTGCAGATTGCGTTTTTGCTGACGGCGGTTTCGCGCCCCACGCTGCTGCTGCTGGCGCCCGCTTTGCTCGCGGGGGGCGGGTTCGCGGCGCTTTACGCGGGCGGGTTTGCGTTGCGGAAGGCGGGTGCCGGCGGGAAGGCTGAAATTGAGCCGGGGCGGGCTTTCAATATCGCGGGGGCGCTTGGGTTGGCCGCGATGATCGCTATGATGCTGGTGGGGGCGGCGGCTTTGAGAGACTGGTTGGGAGAAGCAGGAGTAACGGTCGGTGCGGCTGTTGCGGGCTTTGCGGATGCGCATTCTCCGACGATCTCCATCGCGTCGCTGGTTGCTTCCGGCAAAATGGTTCCGGCGGCGGCTGTTATGCCGATTCTTGTGGCGGTGACGAGTAATACCATGTCGAAATTGGTGGTGGCGGCGAGTATTGGCAGCCGTGCATTTGTGCTGCGTATTGTGCCGGGCATTGTGGGGGCAACCGTAGCAGCGTGGCTGGCTGTTTCTATGACGGTTTAAGAAGTTATTTTGATTAGTGACATTAGCAGCAGTAGTTTGGAGTTTTGTTGCCGTTTGCGATTAAATTTAGTGAGCTAGCAGTCTTTGCGTCATGGCTACTTTAGGGGGCGTTGGGCATTTTGCTACTTTTGCTTTAATTTCCTCTTATGCCTGCTATAAAAGAAATTAACGCTATCGATATGGCCTCGCGGCAGTGCACAGACCGTACAACATATAAGCCCGATAGCAGAACAACGCAGGGAGATTTATTATGGCGGATTTCGTTTGCAGTTGTTGTGGTGGAAAAAGGCATGAAGTTGGTAGGCCCTCGCGGCGCGGTTTTATACGTACAGGCTTGATGACGGCGGGTGTTATTGGCGCGTCGGCTATGTTGTCCCGGAAAGCGATGGCGCAAACGGCTCTCGCCCCGGAAGCGTCGCTCGCTAAACTGATGGCGGGTAATAAGCGGTTTATGAAGGCCCAGCTGACGTCTTTCGATGAAGATTTGTCGGTTTTGAAGAAAAATACGGTGGCAAAACAAGAGCCGTTTGCCGCTGTGCTGTCCTGCGCGGATTCACGCGTGCCTCCGGAGATTATATTCGACCAGAGCATTGGCCACCTGTTTATCACCCGTGTGGCGGGCAATATCGCCACGTCTGAAGTGATTGCCAGCCTTGAATATGGTGCGGCTGTGCTGGGCACCAGCGTGATTTTGGTGCTGGGGCATAGCGGCTGCGGCGCGGTAAAGGCGGCAATGGCGGGCAAGGAAGTGCCAGGGCAGATCAGCGACCTTTATGCCCCGTTACGTCAGGCGGTTGATGAGGGCGATGGTAATTTCGAAGCGACAATCAAGGATAACGCTGAAATTCAGGCGCATATTCTGGCCACGGCGTCGCCGGTCCTCGCGGCGCTGATCAAGCAGAAGAAACTCAAAGTCGCGTCCGGCTATTATGCGTTGGATACGGGAGAGGTCACGTTGCTGAGCTGAACCAGCCTAAAGCGTGGGAGGCTGCTACTTTGGCCTCACCGCCTCAAGATTGTTCGCGTAGCTCCGCCAGTGACTTCACCGCATTGCCCTCGGCATCGAAATTCGCCTCATCCAGCCACGACAAAATCGCATCGCGCCGAGTGGGCCATTCAACGCCGAGAAGAGAGAACATGGCCGTGTCGCGTATGCGGCCTTTAACCACCATGTGTGCGCGCAACGTGCCTTCGTACGAAAAACCCAGACGGAGCGCGGCGCGTTTGGAGGGCTCGTTAAGGGCGTTACACTTCCAGACGAGGCGGCGATAGCCAAGGTCATCCGCCGCGTGGCGCAGGAGCAAGAATATGGCTTCCGTCGCGGCGCGGGTGCGGCGGAGTTCGGGACCGAACCAGATGCTGCCGAGTTCAATGGCGGCGTTGTGCGGTTCGACATTCATCAGTGACAAGAACCCGCAGACGCGCCCCAGCGTGACCGGACGAACCGCCCAGAAGGCGGCCGAGGGGTCGGCGCAATGGGCGGCGATCAGTGCTTCCACCGCCGCCACGCTGGGCCAGGGGCCGAAGGACATATAAGTGAAGCTGTCCTCGGCAAATTGAGCGGCCTCGAACAACTCCCGCGCATGGCGGCGGGAGAGCGGTTCCAGTGCCACGCGGTTGCCCTGGAATTTCTGGCGGGAGGGTAACGGGCGCGGCCAGCTATCCACCTCGGGGCCGATGGGCAGGGACATCATCCGCGCAATCGGGCCAGCGTGGCGGTGGTGGAGTGGCCGGGCAGAAGGTCCGCCAGCGCCACGCTGCCGCCCCAGCCTTCAACCAGATCCGCGCCGACCACGGTCTCACGCGTGTAGTCGGCGCCTTTGATCAGCATATCTGGTCGGATGCGCTTGATCAGCTCGATCGGCGTGTCTTCATCGAACACGCAAACTAGGTCGACGGAGGCCAGGGAGGCCAGCACGGCGGCGCGGGCGGCTTCGCCCTGGGCTGGGCGCGTGGGGCCTTTCAGCCGGGAGACCGAAGCGTCGGAATTGATGCCGACGATGAGTCGGTCGCACATGGCGCGGCATTGTTCCAGCAAATGCACGTGGCCAGGGTGCAGCAGGTCGAAACAGCCATTGGTGAAGCCGACCTTATAGCCGCGCAGGCGCCAGCGCTCGGCCATTTCAGCTGCGGCGGAGGCGGTGACGACTTTTTGCAGCGCTCCGGTGGCGGGGGCGATGTGGCTGAGAATGTCGGAAGGCCGTGCTACGGCGGTGCCGACCTTGCCCACCACGATGCCTGCCGCGATGTTGGCTAGGCGAGCGGCTTCCGGCAGCGGAACCTCGGCGGCAATGGCGGCGGCCAGAGCGGCGACCACGGTGTCTCCGGCGCCGGAGACGTCGAACACTTCCCGCGCTTCACCGGGGTAATGGCGGACCTCGGCGGAGGTGATCAGGCTCATCCCGTCCTCGGAGCGGGTGACCAGCACCGCGCCGAATTCGTGCTTCTCGCGCAGAGCCTGGGCGGCGGCGACGATCTGCGCCTCCGTGTCCACGGGCATGCCGGTGGCCTCGGCCAACTCCTTACGGTTGGGGGTGAGCACGTCGGCGCCGCGATAACGCTCATAATCCCGCCCTTTGGGGTCGACGATGAGGGGGCGACCCAGCTTCTTTGCGCCTTCGATCAGAGCCACGCACACCGGGGCGCTGAGCACACCTTTGCGATAATCGGACAGCACAGTGACGGAGGTGGCGGCCATGGCGTCCAGCGCGATGCGGATTAGGCGTTCGCTCAGCTTTTCGGGCAAGGCCAGCGTTTCCTCGCGGTCGGCGCGGATGAGGTGTTGGCCTTGCGCGATATAGCGGGTTTTCAGGGTGGTGGTGCGGCCGTTTTGCACCAGTAGCCAGGGCTCCACCCGCTCTTGCCCGCCGATGAGGCCGGTAAGGTCGGACCCGGCCTGGTCGTCTCCCACCACAGAGACGAAGGCGGCAGAGGTATCCAGCGCCGTGAGGTTACGCACTACATTGCCCGCCCCGCCGGGCATCGCCACCTCCCGAGTGACGGTGAGAATGGGCACCGGCGCCTCGGGGCTTACGCGATTGACTTCGCCATAGACATAGCGGTCCAGCATTGCGTCGCCCACCACCAGCACGCTGGCGCGGGAGAGTTTCTTCACATAGGCGCCGAGGTCGGCAGAGGAATCATTGGCCATGGGAAACCGCTAACGCGCCCCCGGCCTTCTGGCAACGGCGCAAAAACATGCTTATTTGTCGTACATCATGACAGAACTTCCGGCTTTTCTCGATTCCACCCGGCCGCAAGTGCCGGACCTCTCCGTGCCGCGCGGCGTGACGCCGTTCTATCTGCCCGAGCGCCCGGTGCGCGGGCGGCTGGTGCGGCTGGGGCCTTTGGGCGCCACACTGCTTTCCCGCCATGAGTATCCGGCTCCGGTGCGCGTGCTGCTGGGGCAGGCGCTGGCGCTGGCGGCGGGGCTTTCCACGGCGTTGAAATTCAAAGGCTCTTTTTCCATCCAGATCCGTGGTGACGGCCCGGTGCCGATGCTGGTGGTGGATTGCACCGAGGCCGGCGCCCTGCGCGGCTATGTGCGCGTGAGCGAAGATGCTGACATTCCCGAGGCGGCCACGGCACGCCAGCTTTTGGGTAAAGGCTATATCGCCTTCACGGTGGACCAGGGGCTGGACCGCGACCCGAGCCAGGGTATTGTGGCGATTGAGGGCGAAAGCCTAGCGGATATGACGGAATATTACTTCGCCACCTCTGAACAGCTGTCCGCGCGCGTTTTTTTGGCGGCGGGAGAGACGGAGGCGGGATGGCGGGCCTCTGCCCTGGTGATGGAGCGCGTGGCGGGCGCTGGCGGCGTGGGGCCGGAAATTTCGGAGGATGAACAGGCGGAAGCATGGCGCACCGCAAGTATTCTGGCCGAGACGGTGACGGCGGAAGAGTTGCTGGATGACGTGCTCTCCCCCGAGCGGCTGCTCTACCGGCTGTTCCATGGCGAGGGGGTGGCGGTTTCCAAGCCGCGCACGCTTAGTTTCGGCTGCCGCTGCTCGCGCCAGCGCCTGGGCGGCATCCTCGAAGGGTTCAACCAGGAGGATCTGGACCACATGGCCGTGGAAGGGCAGATCGTGATGACCTGCGAATTTTGTAATTTCGATTTCCGCTTTGCGCGCAATGATGTCGCCGGGCGGCCAAACCCGACTGAAGCTGGAGCGAGTGAATGAAACGACTTGTTTTTGCGCTGCCCTTGTTGATGCTGGCCTCTTGCGGCTCAACCCCGCCCGCGCCCAGCTTTCGACCACTGGATTATTCGTATTTGCCGCCGATCCTGCTGAAAGTGTCGCAGGTCAATGTGGTGAACGCCTACACGCCGACGCCATCCCAGGCGCAGACTGCGGCAATGGACCCCGCTCCGCCTGCCGATACGCTGATTGCGATGCTCAAACAGCGTTTGCAGCCTGCGGGCCAGCCCGGCACGGCGACGGTGACGGTGCAGAATGTATATGTGGATGACGTGAACGGCACCCTGACCGGGGCGATGACGGTGGACCTGAATCTGGCCAGCGCCAACGGGCATTCCACCGGTTTTACCGAGGCCAGCGTCAGCGCCAGCCAGACCGCACCGGATTCCGGCCATGCCGATGATATGCGGGCCGCGCTTTACGGCCTGACCAAGCGGTTGATGACACAGATGAATGTGCAGCTGCAATATGAGATCCAGAAGAACATGCCGAACTGGGTCTCCTGGACCAATAGCGGGGCCAGTGCCGCTTCGGCCTCCGAGGCGGCTGGGGATGGAGGCGGTGCCATTCAGGCAGCGCCACTGACTGCCCCTCCTGGCGTGGCGACGGTGTCCGGTGCTAAGAGCAGCGGCACCAGCGCGGCAACCGCCGCGTCCGGGCAGACCAACAATAACAAGGCCGTGCCCACTTACCTGCCCGGAGCAGGCCCGGCCGCTCTAGGAAGCGCTCAATAATGACCAAGCTTGCTTTGCTGCCGCGAGCCGGTATCGCCGAATGGGAAAAGATACCAGCGGAAAAAGTGCTCGAAGGCGAGCCCATGGCGCGGACCTTCGTGCTGTATGAAAACACCGCCAGGAAGCTGGCCGCCGGTGAATGGGAGGCGAGTCCTGGCAAGTGGCGCATCGCTTATAGCGAGTGGGAATATATGGAGATCATCTCCGGCGCTTGCGTGGTGGAAGGTGATGATGGCCGCCGGATTGAGGCAGGACCTGGGGATAAGTTCGTGATTGAACCCGGGTTTACAGGCACATGGGAGGTGCGCGCCCACATGCGCAAGAGCTGGGTGATCCACGAATAGGAGCCCTTCAGCTTAATGCTTGACGCGGCGCGCTGGCCGGTTTAGAGGGCGCGCTCCATTACACACCAATTTTTGTTCGGATAACATGGCCAATATCGCATCTGCCCAGAAACGCATCCGCCAGACGCTGAAGCGCACGGCGCGCAATAAGGCGCGTAAGTCTCGTGTGCATAGCTTCATCCGTAAGGTGGAAGAAGCTGTGGCTGCTGGTGACAAAGCTGCCGCCCAGGCTGCTTTCATCGCCGCTCAGCCGGAGCTGCAGCGTGCTGCTGGCAAGGGCGTGCTGAAGGCGAACGCGGTTGCGCGGAAGCTTTCTCGTCTTTCTGCCAGCGTGAAGGCTGTTGCTGCCTGATTAAGGAGTGATGCGGAGGTTTAGCCTCTGTATCAAAAACTGTACATTTTCTCAGCCGCCGTCATCTTGTTGTAATGGCAAGATGCGGCGGTTTTCTGTGTCTGGGTTTGAGACGATTTGGGTAACTCCATAAAGAATCGGGCGCAAGAAAGTTTTTTCTTTGTAACTCGTTGTTTTTTATGTTTTTTTCTGGATTGTCAGAGGTTTGTTCGCGATGGCAGAGATTTTGCCCGCTTGCTTCGGCCGGGTGTTTGGACCTAAACTCAAGCCCTCATATTGACCGTTCTGGGCTGTCTCATTTCTGGGAAAGTAGAGCTTTCTTAAAAGCGCTGCTTTGCGGAAGGGTGGTTTGCGGCGGTTTTACGCGGGATCAGGTGAGGCAGAATGGGGATCAACCTGGAGATCAAAACTTCTGGTCAGGGCGGCGTCGGGCTGCAAACCTCCGCGGTTTGGAATGACGAGTCGCAGTTGGCTGAGCAGTGGGCACGGGTACGCGCGCGCCTACAGGCCGAAGTGGGCGAGGTGGAGTACCGGACCTGGTTGAAGCAGGTCAGCTTTGCTGGGCTGGCGGGGGACGAGGTGGTGGTGATGCTGCCGACCCGCTTTCTGCGCGACTGGGTCAACAAGGAATATGGCGAGCTGATCGCCTCGTTCTGGCAGCAGGAGAACCAGCTGGTGAAGCGGGTGGAGTTCCGCACCGGCGCGCCTGCCTCGCGCCCTGCGGCGCCGGACTTGGCGGAGCCTGTGCAGGCGCCGTCCGCCGGGCAGCCCGCTATGGTCGCGCCGCGCCAGGAAAACATGGCGGCGCTGGACCAGCGTTTTACCTTTGAGACCTTCGTGGTCGGTAAACCCAATGAATTCGCCTATGCCTGTGCCCGTCGCGTGGCGGAAGCACCGGCAACGGCGGGCTTCAACCCGTTGTTTCTTTATGGTGGGGTTGGCCTCGGCAAAACGCATCTGATGCACGCGATTGCGTGGGAGCTTTCTACCAATGCGCGCGGCGGGCGGCCGGTCTCGGTGGCGTATATGTCGGCTGAGAAGTTCATGTACCGCTTCATTAACGCGCTGCGCTCCCAGTCCACGCTGGAGTTCAAGAACGAGTTGCGCTCTGTCGATGTGCTGATGATCGATGATCTGCAGTTCCTTATAGGCAAGGACAACACACAGGAAGAGTTCTTCCACACATTCAATGCGCTGGTGGATGCGGGCAAGCAGATCGTGATTTCAGCGGACAAGTCGCCGTCTGATCTCTCCGGGCTTGAGGATCGGCTGCGGACCCGGCTGGGCTGCGGCATGGTGGCCGATCTGCATGCCACTACCTTCGAGCTGCGCTATTCCATTCTGGAGGCCAAGGCCCAGCGCGCCGGGGTGGAAGTGCCGCCGAAGGTGCTGGAATTCCTGGCCCGTAAGATTACCAGCAATAACCGTGAGCTGGAAGGCGCGCTCAATCGTCTGGTTGCCCATGCCAATTTGTTCAACCGGCAGGTGACGATCGACACCGCTCACGAGGTGCTACACGATGTGCTGAAGGCCCATGACCGCAAAATCTCCATCCAGGAGATTCAGAAGCGCGTCTGCGAGCACTATAATATACGTATCGCGGAAATGTCCTCCGCCCGGCGCGCGCGCAATATCGCCCGTCCGCGTCAGGTGGCGATGTATCTGGCCAAGCAGTTGACCTCCAAGAGCCTGCCGGATATCGGGCGGCATTTTGGCAACCGGGACCATACCACAGTGATGCATGCAGTCTCGCGCGTGACGGAGCTGATTGCCCAGGATGCCGCCTTCGCGGAGGATGTGGAGCTGCTGAAGCGGCTTCTAGAGAACTGAGCAGGCGGACGGGTTGAGGAAAGGGCGCTGAACGCGCCGCCGCCGGGGGGGCAAAAATGCCCCCTTTGTTTTACGCCGTAACGCTGACTTTCCTCCTTTTGTTCACCTTGCTAGTCTAAGGTACGAATCGGCCAATAAATTCGGGGATTCGATCGCTGTCTGGAAGGGTACCATGAAGTTCAAGGCCGATCGCGCCACGCTGATGAAGTCTCTCGCCCATGTGCAGAACGTGGTGGAGAAGCGGAATACCATCCCCATCCTGGCCAATGTGTTGCTGCTGGTGAAAGAGGGCAAGCTGACCATCGCCGCGACGGATCTTGAGATCGCGCTGGTTGAGGAGGTGGCGGCAGAGCCCTTGCGCGATGGCGCCATTACCGTGCCCGCTGCGACTCTGTATGAGATTGTCCGCCGCCAGCCGGAAAATGCGGTGATCGAACTGGACCACCCGGGTGGAGACGCGCAGCTGGCATTGCGGGCAGGGCGTTATTCGACCAGCTTAGTTGCGCTTTCGGTTGAGGAGTTTCCGAAGCTCGATGCGGGCAAGCTGTCCCATAATTTCGTGCTTTCAGCGCAGGAGCTGCGCGGGCTGATCGACCGTACGCGCTTTGCGATCTCTACCGAGGAGACGCGGTATTACCTAAACGGCATCTATCTCCACGCCGCTGAGGGCCAGGACGGCCCGGTGCTGCGCGCCGTGGCGACGGACGGGCACCGCTTGGCGCGTGTTGAGGAACCGCTGCCGCAGGGCGCGGCGGGTATGCCGGGCATTATCGTGCCACGTAAGACCGTGACCGAACTGCGCAAGCTGCTGGATGAGGCGAGCGGTGAGGTGGAAGTGGCGCTGTCTGAAACGCGTATCCAGTTCACCATCGGCACGATGAAGCTGACCAGTAAGCTGATCGACGGTACCTTCCCTGATTATGACAGGGTGATTCCGCGCGGAAATGATAAGATTCTGCGCGTGGATAAAAGGGATTTCAACGATGCGGTAGGACGCGTTTCCGCGATTTCCGCCGAGAAGCATCGCCCGGTTAAGCTGTCGTTGGCGAAGGATCTGCTGGTGATCTCTGCGGCGTCCGCCGAGCAGGGCTCCGCGTCCGAGGAGTTGGGCGGGGATCTGGTGGATTATCAGGCCGGGCCTTTGGAAATTGGCTTCCAGGCGCGTTATCTCTCGGATGTGACAGACCAGATTAAGGGCAAGGTGGAATTCGCCTTCGCGGACGGGGCCGCGCCGACCCTGGTGCGTGACCAGGAGGATAATTCCGCCGTCTATGTGCTGATGCCGATGCGGGTGTGAGCGGCGTGGCTTTTCTGTAAAAGAGCCGAGCTCTCGTAAAGCTTTTGCAAGCTGGTCTGTTGAGGGCTGCTCGGCTGGGGCAAGACCTCGAAGAGCTGCAAAGGAATCCGAAAACGACTCTGACACGCCTCATTCTTTCTGATTTCCGCTCCTACGCCGCGCTGCGTTTTGAACCGCAGGCGCGGCGTTTGGTGTTTGCGGGGCCGAATGGGGCGGGCAAGACCAATTTGCTGGAAGCCGCGTCTTTGCTGGTGCCAGGGCGGGGGCTGCGCGGTGCGCGGTTTTCGGAGCTGGCCCGGCAAGGTGGGGCAGGAGGCTGGGCGGTGGCTGCGCGGTTCGACAATGGGCTGGAAATTGGCACCGGCGCGGTCGAAGGCGCGCCGGACCGGCGGGAGTTTCGCCTGAACGGGGTTAAGCCGCGCGCGCAGAGCGAGGTGGCGGAACAGTTTGCCGCAGTTTGGCTCACCCCGCAGATGGACCGGCTGTTTACCGACACGACATCCGGCCGGCGTAAATTTTTGGACCGGTTGGTGATTGCGCTAGAGCCGTTTCATGCCCGTGAGATCGCGGCGTTTGAGAGTGCCTCTGCCCAGCGTAACCGTCTATTGGCAGAGCCGCCTTTTGACCCGGCCTGGGTGGCTGCGCTTGAGGATTCCATGGCGCGCCATGCGGTGGCAGCTGTTGCGGCGCGGGCGGCGTTGATCGCGCGTTTGAATGCCACGCTGGCGGCAGGGGGCGCTGATCCGTTTCCGCGTGTGGTGCTGGGGTTGGCGTGCCCCATTGCTCAGAAACTGGCTGAAGCCCCGGCCCTTGATGTCGAGGAGTGGCTGCGGGCGGCCTTGAGAAGCGCGCGCCGGGCCGATGCGGCGGCGAAAGCGGCAGGTTACGGGCCGCAAAAAACTGATTTGCTGATTATGGACGCGCTCACCGGTCGCCCGGCGGTGTTGTCTTCCACCGGGCAGCAAAAGGCGATGCTGATAGGTATTGTGCTGGGCCATGCCGCGATGATCGCCGCCGCACGGGGGGAGCCATCGCTTTTACTGCTGGATGAACCGCTGGTGCATCTGGACGCTGAACGTCGCCAGGCGTTGTTTGTGGCACTGGAAAAGGCAGATTTTCCGGCCTGGCTGACCGGTACGGATTTGGAGGTTTTCAAGGGGCTGGATGCCGCCTGTTACCGCGTGCAGGGTGGCGTGTTGACGGTGCAGCCAGGTTTTTGACTCATGGTCATTCCATCGTAAGAACCCTCATGCGTATTCTTATACTTGGTGACCTTCTTGGTCGGTCGGGCCGGGAGGCGGCCCTGAACCATATTCCTGCTCTGCGTAAATCCCTTAAACTCGATTTTGTCGCAGTGAATGCCGAGAACGCCTCTCATGGGTTTGGGCTGGGGCCGGATATGGCGGAAGCGCTGTTTGCCGTCGGGACGGATGTGATTACTCTGGGCAACCATGCCTGGGACCGGCGGGAGATTATTCCTTACATCGCTAATGAGAAGCGATTGGTGCGCCCGATCAATTTTCCGCCTGGCACGCCGGGGGCAGGGGCTTGTCTAGCCGTGCTGCCGGACGGGCGCAAAGTGTTGGTGGCGCAGGCCATGGGGCGGCTGTTCATGGATCCAATGGATTGCCCATTCCGCGCGATTGAGGAACTGCTGACCCGCCACCGGCTTGGGATAACCACCCAGGCGATCCTGCTGGATATTCATGCCGAGGCGAGTTCCGAGAAAATGGCGTTCGGCCATGCGTTTGACGGGCGGGTGAGTGCGGTGACCGGCACCCATACCCATGTGCCCACGGCGGATCATCAGGTGTTGCCAGGGGGCACGGCCTATGCCTCGGATCTTGGCATGTGCGGGGATTATGATTCGGTCATCGGCATGACCAAGGCGCCCGCGCTGAACCGGTTTATCCGTAAAATGCCGGGGGAAAGGCTGAGCCCGGCGGAAGGCCCGGCAACGCTCTGCGGTGTGTTTGTGGAGACGGATGACGCGACGGGGCTGGCGCGCAGGATTGAGCCGGTGCGGCTGGGCGGACGGTTGATCCCCGCCTTGCCGGAGATTTGAGGTGTTTCATGGGCTGTTAAGCAGCAGGGTGCAGAATCAGGAAGGTTTTATCATCCCGTTCAGGCAGGAATTTGATGTCTTCTTTGGTTTTGGAGCTGAAACAGGGCGAATCGATGATCCTCAACGGCGCGGTCATCCGGTTCAAGACGCGGACGAAGTTGGAGCTGAACAACCATGCGCGCTTCCTGTTCGGCAAGCAGGTGATGCGTCTGGAGGATGCGACCAGCCCGGCGCGCCAAGCCTATTACGCGCTGCAGCAGGTTTATATCGGGCCCGAGGAGGAACGCGCCGCCGCGTTAGATGAAGCGCGAGAGGTGATTGGCGGTTATCTGGCCGCGGCTGGTCCGAAAGGGAAGGCGGATTGGGCTGCGCTGCAGCGCCTTGCCACCGAGGAGACGGCGTTGGAGGCGCTGAAGCTGGCGCGACGGATAATCCGGGACGAGGAAACGTCGCCCCGGGGTAACTAGGCGGCGCTTAGCGCTTCCAGCCGGTTCAGCAGGGCGGGTACGTCCGGCAGCACCTCGAACAGATTACGCACCTCCGGCTTCGCGAAGCCACGCTTGATCGTCTCGTCCACCATAGCGATGAACGGGTCCGCCCAGCCGAGAATATTCACCAGAATAATCGGCTTTTTATGCTGGCCTAGCTGTTTCCAGGTTAGAATTTCGAACGTCTCATCATATGTGCCAAGCCCTCCCGGCATCACCACGAAGGCGTCGCCCAGCGCGAAGAGGCGGCGCTTGCGTGTGTGCATCGAGTCGGTGACGATCAATTCGGTCAGGCCCTGGAATTCAACCTCGCGCTGACGCAGAAAATCCGGGATGATGCCTGTGACCTCGCCGCCCGCTGCCAGTGTGGTGCCCGCGGTAATGCCCATCAGCCCCACATTGCCACCGCCAAAGACCAGGTTCATGCCGCGCGCGCCCAGCCCTTTGCCCAAAGCTTCAGCCGCCGCCGCATAGGCCGGGTCCTGCCCCGAATTGGAGCCGCAAAAAACGGTGACGGAAAAACTACCCATATGGTTCTGCCTCGCTTCCAGTTCTGCCCTGTTCGTGGCAGGCTGTGGCCGCCATGGCAAGCAACGACAATACCGGGACAGCCGCGCCGAAGCGGCATAATAGGCGCGTTATCGCCCTGATCGTGCTGGCTGTGCTGGCGGTGGGGGATGCGGTGCTGCTATTTTATGTGCATCGCGGCCACAAAGTGCCGCCCGCACCCTCCGTGCCGGCGGCTGCGCCGCCGCCCGCATCAGCGCCGCCCGCCAAGGCCGGGCCGCCTGTACCGAGCTTCGACATTGTGCGGGTTGACCCGCAGGGCAATACCGTGGTGGCGGGCCGAGCCGTGCCGGGGGCGACTGTCACGGTGAAGGACGGTGATAATGTGCTGGGCACGGTGAAGGCTGATTCGCAGGGGGCTTTTGTATTGATTCCCGCTAACCCGCTACCGCCCGGCGCGCATGAGATCACGCTTTCGGAGACTTTGCCCGATGGCAAGACGCTGGAAGGCACGCAGAGCGCCTCCATCAATCTGCCTGGGAATGGTCAGCCTGTCTTGGCCGTGGTCTCCGGGCCGGATGGCAGCAAGGTTGTCACCGGCCAGGGGCCGAAGCCCGGGCAGCTTGGCATGGGGGCGGTGGATTATGACACGCATGGCCATGCCGTTTTCAGTGGCACGGCGCCAGCGGGGGCGAATGTTACGGTTAAGCTGGGCAATATGACGCTGGGCACCGCCAGGGCGGATTCAACCGGGCATTGGCATTTGCAGGCGCCTGTGCCGGATGAGCCGGGGATTATCACCTTGAATGCCACCGCGCCGGACGGCGGGGGCTTGCCCGCGGTGAGTGTGCCATTCGCGCCTGAAGCGCTCTCCAAGGCGCTGGGAGACGGCCATGTGATTATTACCCCCGGTGACAATCTCTGGATGATCGCCCGGCAGGTTTATGGGAAGGGGACCTTGTACACGCTGATCTATTCCGCCAATGCCGGTAAGATCCGTAATCCAAATCTGATTTTCCCGGGGCAGACGTTCACTCTGCCCCCGAAAAAGGCGAACTGAACAAGGCGAGGCGCTGAATGAATATTGCTGAAACTGTGAAATCGGTGATGAGCCCGCCGCATAAGGCGGGGTATCCGTTCATCATCGGCGGCGTTGTGGTGGCATTGGTCGGGCTTGTGCTCTGGACGCCGTTGGCTTGGCTTGGTGTACTTTTCACCTTGTTCTGCCTCTATTTCTTCCGTGACCCGGAGCGTGTGCTGCCGCCGCGCAAGGATGTGCTCGTGGCTCCCGCGGACGGGCTGGTGGTGAGCATTGAGCAAGCCGTTCCGCCCGCTGAACTGGGCTTGTCATCAGAGCCGCGCACCCGTGTGGCGATTTTTCTCTCGGTGCTGGATGTTCATGTGAACCGCGCCCCCATCTCCGGGGTGGTACAGAAGATTGCGTACCATCCTGGTTTGTTCCTGTCCGCAGCCGAGGACAAGGCGAGTGATGATAATGAGCGGAATTCCATGCTGCTGCACACCCATGACGGGCGTGAAGTGGTGGTGGTGCAGATTGCCGGGCTGATTGCGCGGCGGATTCTGTGCGAGGTGACGGAAGGTCAGCCGCTGCTTGCCGGACAGCGTTTTGGCATTATCCGCTTTGGCTCGCGCACCGATTTGTATTTGCCGGAAGGCTGTACGCCACTGGTGACGGTGGGGCAGCGCATGATTGGCGGTGAGACGGTGATTGCCGAGATGCCGCCGAAGGACGCGTCCTTTCCATGAGAAAAATCCGCCGCCTGCCCAGGCGGCAGCGTTTTTCGGGTCTCAGCTTCAATCGCATGCTACCCAATCTCATGACGCTGCTGGGGCTTTGCATCGGGCTGTCTTCCATCCGGCTGGGGTTAGAAGGGCGATATGGCACGGCGGTGCTAGCCATTGCTGTCTCCGGTGTGATCGATGGGCTGGACGGACGGCTGGCCCGGCTGTTGAAGGCGACCTCGCGCTTTGGGGCGGAGTTTGATTCGCTGGCCGATTTCCTGTGTTTCGGCGTGGCGCCGTCTTTGCTGCTGTATATGTGGTCGTTGCAGCCTTGGGGGGCGATAGGGTTTTTGCCGCCTTTGATGTTTACCTCGGCCATGGCGCTGCGGCTAGCGCGGTTTAACGCGGCGCTGGATTCCGCGCCCAAGGCGGCCTTCGCTTATAATTTCTTCACCGGCGTACCCGCCCCCGCTGGGGCGGTTCTGGCGCTGTTTCCGCTGTTTATCGGGCTGGCGGCCGGGGAGCATGGGCAGCTCTGGCTGTTGGCGCTGGTGAGCTATCCGCTGTTCACGGCGGCGGTGCTGGCGGTCACGGCGGTGCTGTGCGTTTCCAATCTGCCGATCTGGAGTTTCAAGAACTTCAAAATTCCCACGGCGGGGGTACTGCCCTTGCTGCTTGGCGTGGTGGTGTTCGCCGCACTGACTTTTGCGGACCCGTTCATGGCGGGGGCGTTGGCAGGGCTGGCTTATATTGTGATGCTGCCGTTTTCGCTACGCAGCTATCGGAAGCTGGCGCGTGAGGCGGAGGCGCGGCGCGCAGCGGCTGAGATGGAAGATGAGGAAGACGGCCAGCCGGCGGTTTAGCGGGTTGGTTTCTTATTCTGGCGCCAGCGGTTTTGAGCGGGCATTCTGAAACGCCCGCTTCATGGTTTGTGCTGTGCCGGCTTTCAGCCCTGCACGTCGATATCCGGCCGGTCGATGCCGAGGGTTTCCTCGGTATGCCAGACGCCATCTTCGGTTTCGTACATGATGGTTGTGGTGTCGCCCGGCACGCGCTGTTCGAGCGCCACGCGGCGGGCGGCCTTCAACGCGGCTTCGTGCGTTGGGAAGGTCTCTGAAAAGCTGCCATTCAACGTATAGGCGAAGCCGCCATCATGCGGGACGATCTTATAATGCGTGGTGCTCATGGGCGCACTCCTATGGTTGCGTTTACAATTAATATGGGTGCTCAGCGCAGCCGTGCCATGGCCAGCGCATCAGCATAGGCTCCATTGCGAAACACGTCCGCGCGCAGATATCCCTCGGTCTCGAAGCCGAGTGATTCATAGAGACGGATGGCGGGGTGGTTTTCCGCCAGCACGGCGAGGCTGACGCGGCTGAGTCCTAGCCAATGATCGGCAAGGTCCAACGCGGCGTTGAGCAACGCGCGGCCGATCCCTTGGCCTTGATAAGCGTCGTGCACCATCATGGAGGTCAGGGTGGCGCTGTGTAAAGCGCGGCCCTGACCCTGCTGCAGCACGGCGAGGCCAGTGAGGGCCGTCCCGGAAAGGGCGGCAATGGCATGTTGCCCGGTGGCGGAAGCAAGACCGTGCATGGCTGTTTCCGCCATGAACGGGATCGCGGTGGTGCCGTGGCGTATGCCGGGCAAGTTCATCAAACCGGCCAGGGCCGGGGCATCCTCCGGCTCCAGCGCGCGCAGGGTGAAAGGCTGCCGTGGCGCTTGCGGCGGGCGCGGCGGTGGGCTGGTGCGATCCACAACCAAGCCCGGGCGCAGCCGGGCCATGGCGAAATTATCCGCCAGCACGCCGTCCTGCATGGCGAAATGGTGCTGGGTGACTTCAACCTCAAAACCCGCTGAGCGGTAAAGCGCAATGGCGGGTTCGTTATTGGTGAAGACGTCCAGCTCCAGCTTTTGCAGGTTCAACCAGTTATCCGCGAGGTCCAGCAATGCGGTGAGCAGGGCGCGGCCAATGCCCTGGCGGCGTGATTCTTCCGCCACCATCAGTCCCAGAGATGCCGCATAAGCCCGGCGGAGAGAAGATTCGCGGGTTAGGCTAGCCTCGCCCAGAATTGTTCCATCTGCCCCGCAGGCAACGAGGCTGGTGCGCAAGGACTGATTGGCCGCGAAGAAGTGTGCGGAGGCGTCCAGGCTCACGAACGGCAGCCCCATGGTGAAGCGCCGCACGCTGGGCTGGTTATAAATGCGGTTGATGGCCGGAATATCGGAGGGTCGGGTGGCACGGATGGTGGTCATGCTTGCGCCCGCGCCAGCGGCGTGCCGTCTAGGAAAGTTAAAACCAGGGAAAACATGCGGGAAGGCTCCTTTGCGGGACGGCAGGCGGAGCGTTTTGCTTGAAAAACCCCGCCGGTTGGTTGCGGGCGGGGGAAGCTGGCGGCTTAGCCAGCCAGTTGCCCGAGCGCGCCCGCGCCGCCAATTTTAATGGCGGCTACGTTCATAAGGAGGGCGCGAAGGTGGATCATAGCGTAAAAAGCTAGTGAGAAATGCGTGGCTTGCCAAGCTCCTATTTTACACTGGCACTTGTTTCCCGTGCCGGGAGGCGTTTTGGTGCATACAAAGAGCGAAGGAGTGAACATGGCCCTGAAACCGCAGGTGAAACAGGCTTTGATTATCGGGGCGTCGCGCGGGCTTGGGCTGGGACTTATGAAGGAATACCTTCGTCGGGGCTGGAATGTGACCGCCACGGTGCGTACGGCTGTCTCCGGCGCGGGGCTGGAAAATTATTTCGATCAGCTCACTATGGACACGCTGGATATCAATAATTCGCACATGGTGGAGGCGTTCCTGGCCCGGATGAAGGGGCGGGTATTCGATGTGATTGTGCTGAATGCCGGAATTTATGGCCCGCGCGAGAAAAAAGTGAGCGAGGCGACGCAGGAGGAGGTCACCCATCTGATCCTCACCAACGCCATTGCCCCGGTGCGGCTGGCGGAACGGCTGGTGCCGTTACTGCGGCCTGAGATGGGGGTGCTGGCGTTCATGTCCTCCGTGCTGGGCAGTCTGGAGGTGAATGCCAACGATGCTAGCCCACTTTATGCCGCCAGCAAGGCGATGCTGAACCGGCTTACCCGTGCTTTTGCCGCGGAACATGAATATCTGACCATCGTGAATCTCCACCCTGGCTGGGTGAGAACCGATATGGGCGGCGAGAATGCGACGCTGGATGTGGAAACCAGCGCGCGGGGCATGGCGGATGTTCTGGGGGCCCGCGCGGGGCAGGGCGGGCACGAGTTTTTGGACTATCGGGGTAAGATCATTCCCTGGTAGCGCGTTGCCAGGTTGGTTTCAGTGGAAAACCTTGCTAGATCGCCGCGATGGATCAGGCCCTTCCCAAGAGCGAGAGCGTTACCGGCATTCCGCCGCGCCGTACCTTCGCGATTATTTCCCACCCAGATGCCGGTAAAACGACGCTGACCGAAAAGCTGCTGCTGTTCGGCGGTGCCATCCGCGAGGCGGGTATGGTGAAGGCGCGCCAGGACCGGCGCCAGACGCGCTCCGACTGGATGAAGATTGAACGGCAACGGGGTATTTCCGTAACCTCCTCGGTGATGACCTTTGAGTTCGGCGGCGCGGTGTTCAATTTGTTGGATACGCCAGGCCACGAAGATTTCTCTGAGGATACCTACCGTACCCTCACGGCCGTGGATTCCGCGGTGATGGTGATTGACGCGGCCAAAGGCATTGAGCTGCAGACCAAGAAGCTGTTTGAGGTCTGCCGCCTGCGCAATATTCCCATCACCACCTTCATCAATAAGATCGACCGTGAGGGGCAGAATGCCTTTGCCCTGCTGGACGAGATTGCCGACACGCTGGCGCTTGATATCTGCCCGATGGTCTGGCCGGTGGGTATGGGGGGGCTGTTCAAGGGCTGCTACGATCTGCGTAACGACAAGCTGGTCTCCGCCAAGAAGCCGGGAGAGGAGAACGCACCGGGGGATTTCGCTATTCCCGCGGACCAGAAGGCGCAGCTCGATGAGGATGTGGAACTTATCCGCGCAGCTTACCCGGAATTTGACCAGGAAGCTTATGGTGAAGGACATCTGACGCCGGTCTATTTCGGTTCCGCGTTGAAGGATTTTTCCGTGCGCGAGCTGCTGGAAGGGCTGGTGGCCAATGCGCCCCCGCCGCAGCCACGCGCGACCGACCAGCGTGAGGTGGCACCGGAGGAAAAGCCCGTCAGCGGCTTTGTATTCAAGGTGCAGGCCAATATGGACCCGCAGCACCGCGACCGCATTGCTTTTACCCGCATCTGTTCGGGGCGCTTTACGCGCGGCATGAAGCTGACCCATTCGCGCACCGGCAAGCCTATGGCGATTCAGGCGCCGATCTTTTTCTTTGCCCAGGATCGGTCCTTGGCGGAGGAGGCGTATCCAGGCGACATTATCGGTATTCCCAACCATGGCACGCTGCGGGTGGGGGATACGCTGACCGAGGGTGAGAAGCTGCGCTTTACGGGTATCCCGGACTTCGCGCCGGAAATTCTGCGCCGTGTGCGGCTGACGGACCCGATGAAGACCAAGCAGATGCGCAAGGCGCTGGAGGACCTGGCCGAGGAGGGCGTGACCCAAGTGTTCCGCCCGATGACCGGGGCGGATTGGATTGTCGGCGTGGTGGGGATGCTCCAGCTTGATGTTCTGGGCAGCCGGATTGAGCAGGAATATAACGTGCCGATCGGCTTTGACCCGGCGCCCTTCGACACTGCCCGCTGGATCTTCTCAGAGGACACCGCCCGGCTGAAATTCTTTATCGAAGTGAATAAGAGCGCCATGAGCGAGGACCGCGACGGTGCGCCGGTCTATCTCGTTCGTAATGCTTGGGAGTTGAACCGGATGACGGAGAATTTCCCTGAGATCACTTTCTCTGCCACGCGTGAGAGGCTGTAAGGCGACCAGAAACCGTTGGGGAATTGCCTATTGGGGCAGGCCGTGTGGTCTGAACCGGCCTTCATGCGCGGAATCCCCTAATATGTCCTGGATGTAGATTTCCTGCACCATAACGATGATGGTCGCGGTGAGGGGGGTGGCGATCAGAACGCCGAAAAATCCGTAAAGCTCACCTAGAAACACCATCGATAAAACAGTGAGGGCGGGGGGCAGGTTCACGGCTTTGCGCATCACGATGGGGGAGACGACATAGCCTTCTATCAGATGGCAGGCCGTGTAGAGCAAAATCACCCAGAGGATCGCGGTTGGCCCGACTGTGGCTGCAACGATAATACCGGGAATACCAGCCAGGATGGCGCCGAGATAAGGGATGAAGGTGAGGGCGCCCGCCAGCACGCCCAAGGCGACAGGCATGGGAATATGCAGCAGCATCAGTCCCGCCGTGGCGAGAATGCCGACCACGCTCATATCGATCAGTTGCCCGAGCATCCAGTGGCGCAGCGTTTCACCCAGCGTTCGCATGATCTCCCGCCCGCGTGGGCGGTAGGGCGCGGGCATCAGGCGTATAAAGCCTTTGATGTAGAGTTGCGGTGAAACCGCGAGATAAAGGGCCGTGACAATCAGCAGGAGAATATTACCCGCCGTGCCGAAGGTGAAGCTGAGCAGGCGGGGGGCAAATGGTCCCAGCACCAAAAAGGGGCCTGATGAGCTGTAAGAATGGGCCAGGATCCGGCCAAGTATGGTGTGGGCGTATTGTTTCTGTAAGGCGTGAAAGTCCGCGGAAAGCTGACTGATGAGCTGCTGCCCCTCCGTGACGAAGCGCGGGCCGACAAGCCAACCGAACAGCGCCACGCCGCCGATAAAAACCAGAAATACCAGAGCCAAACAGAGGCGCCGAGGCAGGTTGGTGACGCGGGCAAAGGATTGCGAAGCGCCATCCAGCAGGACAGCGAGCAGGATGGAGGTGAAGATCAGCAGCGCCATACCGGACAGCAACCACAAAACCAGTCCGGCTATGGTCAGCATGACGATGAGGCGCAGCAGGCTCGCGGTGGAGCGTACGAGATGGGGGCGGCTCATAGCTGTTCGGCGATCCGTGTCGACAAGGTGGCCAGCGCCAGGCTCATTGTGTGTGCGGCGTCAGCGGGGGTGGGGCCGCCTTGCTGGGTGAATTGGATGTGTCCTTGATACAGGCTTTGCCCGCTGGGAGACTGGACAGACCAGTCCGCTTGCAGCCGGACCGCGCCGGACGGCGTTGGCATGAAATACTGAATGTTAACCAGAACCTGCTGCGCGCCGCCCGGAGGTACCGGGTCACCCGGCATGAGCACATTGGCGTTGGGCAGCCGGGTTGAAAGGTCTTGTGCCAGCGTAAGCTGGATCATGCCGCTGAGCGGCGCTGCCCAGGCGGTGTTTCCGGCCACATGCAGGGTGGAGGGGCCGGTTTGTATGATGAAATGCTGCCGGTCGATAGCCGGTGGAATATTGGGATGCGATACCGCGATGGGGTGTTGCGGGGTGGTTGGCCATGTTTGTGCAGGCGCTACGGTGGAGAGGGTGAGGTAGGTTGTGGGAGACCCAGCACAGGCGCTTAGCGTCAGTATGGCGCATAGCAGCAGTGGCAGGCGATGTGTAAGCTTCATTATCAATTCTCCCGCCCGGCGAGCAGCGCGTTGGGATGGCTGTTCAGAAAATCGGTCAGGGCGCGCAGGGATTTCGCGGCCTCGCTGATTTCGTACAACGCATGTGCGAGGCCAGTGGACTCAGGCCCCGCATTCACCGGCCCGTTGGCGCTGGCCAAGCCTTGCAGGGACGCCAAAGCGGCCTCAGCTTCAGCCGTGGTACGCTTGACATCGTGCAATATGGTCGGGAGCTGGGCTTTGGTCTGCTGAGTTATGTCGTTGATGTGAGCTACGGTTTCGTCCAGCCGTTGCAGGGTTTGTCTGGTTTGCGGCGTCGTGGAGAGATGGGCGAGTTGCGCGCTGACCTGTTGGACGTTTCCGGCGATCTGTGACAGCGGCAAAGCGTCTAGCTGGGCCAGGATGGCATTGATGCGGGTGATGGCCGTGCTGACCCCGCCGCTGCCGGGCATGGAGGGGATGAGCGGCGGAGTGCCGGGCTGCAAGGTGGCCGTAGGGGCGTTGGGCACCAGAGACAGCTTGATCATCTTGCCGCCTACGACCGGCATGCCACGGCCAAGTTGCGCACGCAGCCCTTGCTTGATTAGGGTTGAGAGCATGGCGTCCATTTGCGGGCGCGGGGTTTGCAAATCCCAGCCTGTGCCCGCGCGGCCGATCAATTCAGGTTCCAGCATGAGGGTCACGTCGGTTTCCAGGCGTTGCTTGGATGGGTCGAACCGGACGTTGACATGGGTGACGCTGCCTACCGCCGCGCCTTCAAGCTGTACTGGCGCCCGTGCCGCCAAGCCATGCGGCCCGCCGGGGAAGACAACGCGATAGGCTACCGCGCCTTCGCCTGGGGCGTCGAGCGCTGTCTGGCGGCTGCTGTAAAGGGGGAACTGAGCGCCGTCTTTTACGCCGCGACTGGGAACACCGTCCGGCGTTGTGAAGGCGATTGCCCCCGATAGCAGGGCGGGCACAGAGGCGAACTGCACCG
This sequence comes from Acidocella aminolytica 101 = DSM 11237, assembly GCF_900129125.1. Taxonomy (GTDB): domain Bacteria; phylum Pseudomonadota; class Alphaproteobacteria; order Acetobacterales; family Acetobacteraceae; genus Acidocella; species Acidocella aminolytica. The sequence goes on from NZ_FQVJ01000010.1 coordinate 108,567, forward strand.
CCGCGCCGCTGCCGCTTGGGGTGAGTTGAATGGCGCCCTCACCCCAGAACCTCGTGCTGCTGGTGATGAGATGCGCCCATTTTTGCTGGATGAAGGCACCGATCTCAAAATGTGAGCCGTTGGGCGCGAGGATGATGGAACTGACTTCGCCCACCTTGAAACCGTTATAGTTGATGGGCGACCCGGTGGAGAGATGCTCCAGCTTGCGGGTGGAGAGGATGAGATGTTCACCAGGCGGGGTGAAAGCCGGTACGGGCGGTGAGGCCATGCCGGTGGCGTGGCGGACAATCGGGCCATTCTGCGGGGCAATGGCAATAACGGGGCCGGAAATAAGATCCTTGATCTCTGACAGATTGGTGATGCTGAGATTGGTGCCCGCGATCCAATATTCGGTGCCTTTGCCGAGATGACCCTCCATCTCTTTCACGAAGCGGATTTTGACGGATAGCTGGTTCAGAGATTTAGAGAGCTTGATGGCCTCGACATGGCCTACGGTGAAGCCTTTATATTTTACCGGCGTGGAGCCCGCGCCGAGCCCGCCCGTGACGGGAAAGGTTACGGTGACTGATGGCCCGCTGCTGAGCAATGCGCCGATCCCCAGCCAGAGAATGATGATAAGCGCCGCAACCGGCAGTGCCCAGATTAGTCCTGGCCAGCGGGAGGGGCGAAAGACGGCTTCCTCCAACGGCAGATTGTCGTCAGGTGGCTGGGTGTTGCCGCTTGGCACTTATAACGCCCTCCTGTTGTGAAGAGTGCCCGCCAGCCACAAGGCGCGGGGGTCGAACACCGTGCTGGCAAACATGGTCAGCACCACAACAGCCAGAAACGCTGGCATCGCGCGACCAACGACAGTACTCAATAATCCCGGCAGATGCATGAGCGGTAGAAAGACTGACACGGTGAAAACGTCGATATGCGACCAGCGCCCGATGACGTCGATTAGCCGGTAAAGCCGGGTTTTCAGCCGCAGCCGGGAGGCGGAGTGGCGATGGATGGAAATGCCGAACCAGGCGAAGGCGAACAGCTTCAGAAACGGGATAAGAACGCTGGCGAAAAAAATTAGCCCCGCGAAAAACCAGAGATGCGCCTGCGCCAGTTTCACCACGCCGGTCATGATAGAATAGCCGTGTGGCGTGGAAAGCTGGTCACTATATTCCATGGGATATAAATACGCGACCGGATAGAAAATGAAGGCGGCGATGGTGAGTGCCATGGCGCGCATGGTGGAAAACGGGCGGCAGTGCCAGATACGTGCGCCGCAGCGCGGGCAGGGACAGCCTTCCTGGCTAGTGGGAACAGGAAAATCACAAACGGTGCAGCCGATCATGTCGGTGCTGGCATGGGTAACGTGCGGCCCCATGGCGCGCCATAATTCCCGGCGCTCCAGCGAGGCGCGGGTAATGAGAGTGAGTAAGGCAGTGGCGATAACGCAATAGCCGCCAGCCTTGATATGAATTGGCAAAAAGGGGGCGACGCGCGCGTAACCAACCATGCCGCCGATGAGAAATACATCCAGCATCGCCCATTCATCGAGACGTTCGGCCCGGCGGAAGATATGGCCGAGCCAAGCGGGGCGGTACCCAAGACGTAGGGCGCCGAGCACGAAACTCAACAGACCGAAACGCAGAAAAGGCAGTAGAATAATCTCCAGCCCGATCACGATGGCCAGCAAGGGCCAATGCTGCAGCCAAATGCCAATAACACCGGAAACAATCAGGCTGCGATTGGTGACGCCGATAACGTCAACCTGCAATATCGGCAGGAAATTGGCTGGAAAAAGAAGAAGAAATGTGGTGACGGCGCAAATGAGCGCTGTGTCGAGATCGCGGCCGTTCATGCGCTCCAGCGTGAGGCCGCAGCGTTCGCAAATGAAATTGCCGTTATTTTTTACGCTGGGGACGGCCTGAACCAGCCCGCAATGCGGACAGCCGACAATTTCACGCAGCTTGTGCATGGGCCCCACGGACTTTGACATAAACGCGCAAATTCACCCGCGGAGAGACCTGCAAAATAATCGGGAGGTTCTCTTGCATATGCTCGATCCCCGTAAAATAATCATGAACTTTGGCCGTGGGCTTCAAACTCCTCCAGCAATTTCATGTGATTTCAGGGGATCGAACCATGGATTCCGATATTGGTCAAATTTTATGTCATGATGAGCCGCTCATAAATGAGGTGACTGGAGATTTTAGCGGAAAAATCAATGCCGATACAATCCTTGGTTTTTTCGAGGGTTTTCAGGGGATCCTGCGAGGCTCCAAGGACAAAATAGGCTTATTCAATGTTTTCACTATGATCGAAACAACTGGTGTGAAATCCAGGAGGTCATTTTCTGGAACTATAAACATGCTGGATTTGACGTATTGATTGAAAGAGAGAGATTTTTCGTAAACTTGGCGCATGGCTAATAGTAGGCTAAAAATTTTCAGGTTGAAGATTTGGTTGATATTCACCGGATGTTTCGGCGAACATTATTATAATCGTTTCATTTAAGAATGGCACGAGATGAGTTCTCCGACTTTTCGCCCTGAGAATTGCCTCTGCCGCTTGAGGATAGCGAATGCCTGTTCGATTGAGTTGAAATCTGGCGAGTAACGGGGCAGTGGCAGCAGCGTGTGACCTGCTGCGGCGAGAAGTTGTAAGATTTTGGGTTTATTTTGGAACGGTGCGTTGTCCATGATTACCAAGCTGTTTGACCGCAGGGCAGGCAACAGCATCTTCTCAATCCAAGTGGTGACGGTCAGATGCGTGCAACTGGCTTCAAACCGCATCGGTGCCAACCAGTCCGACACGCGTTGCGCCATGATCAGGTTGGTACGGTTGTGGTGTTTGCCGCTGATCCGCCCGAAGACCTGCCGGCCACGGATGGCCCAACCATGCGGGCGGAGCGTATCGCCAGCAAATCCGCTCTCGTCAAAATACACCACGTTGGCTTTGCCGTGCTGGGCGATCCAATGACGTAGCGTGCGCAGAAATGAAATTCTTTCTTCGTAACGACTTGCGGCGTATGGCGTCGGTTTCTTTAGTCACTTTCAATTTCTTCAGCGCTGTCCAGATCGCATTGATGTGAACGCCGAAATGCGCCGCACGTTCCTTCAATAAGGCGTCCGGAAAGTCGCGCACATGAGCGGCAAGGGCTGCCTTATCCAGCTTACGTCGACGCTCCAGGGCAGGCTTGGGACGCAAATCCGGTGCATTAAGCCAGCGATAAAGTGTCGTCCGGCCAACTCGAAACAGCACCGCAGCTTGCGCCCGGCTGCCACCACCGCGCACATATAGTAATTCCCATTAAGAGTGTGACGTTATTAATTCATCGAGGGATTTTCCTGAGAAGCTCCGTTGCCGTTTGAGGATCGCGAAAGCCTGCTCGATTG
>NZ_FQVJ01000089.1 GCF_900129125.1 Acidocella aminolytica 101 = DSM 11237
CTATGGCCGTGGACAGAGGCTAGGTTGTACTGGACGTTCCCCGGGATTAGAAAGGCACGTTTGACCCCGTGTTAATCGCCAAGTATCACCGCCGCTTCCCCGTGTTCGACTGTAAGATTGTCAGCATGTACGCCCGGGGCATGTAATCTATATTGTTGTATGTTTGCCGGCAGGCAATATGTTTTTCGTACTTTGGCTGCCTTGCTCCAATGCCGCCTTGTGATCTTGTAGGAGGCGGCGCAGCCGACCGCAACGGATCGGAACAATTCGCGCATGCTAAGTATTGCCGTGCCGTCCATGTTCAAGGTGCCACTTGCGGTCAAAATTTGGGTAAGTGCTCGTGTAAGTAGGGCGGGGCCAGTTGAATACCATACGCCATCATTATCCCCTCTGTTCACCGCATGCACCGCTAGCTGTAAGGCCAATTCAATGACTGGATGTCGCGGCACAACGGCAATGAAATTATTGCCTACTGTGCCTAACACCTCATGTGAAAGCACTAATTTCGCACCTGATGGCAACATGGTGTCCAGCGATCGCAGGCAGAGGTCGTCAGTATCCGCATAAATGCCGCCCTGCCGCGCCAGCCAAGCCAGTCTGAAAATATCGCTTTTCTGAGCCGCTTCGCGTGAGCGCCAATAGGCAAGAGCTACTGATTTCGGGTAATATGCTTCGATCCATGCCAAGGCATTAGCATTGTCGAAAATTTGGTGATTATGATCCGGGTTTTGAGAATGCCAAGAGACCATCAGTCCCCTGATATCTTCTGGTATCGCCGCTTCATCCCAAAATTGCATGATAGTCCGCGGAATCACTCTTTCTTCCCCGGTGGGCATGACCGTCAGCGCGCCGCTTTGGCGTAACGCTATCAGTAGATTGATCGCTGGCGCTGTATTGTCAGGGGCGATACGTACCAGGGCTGACAGTTCAGCCGCTCGTTGAACTGCCGGAAGGCTCTGCAATTTTGTAAGCTTGTTGCACAACTCAAAGTCGAGTGTGAATTCGTTCAGTAGATGTCCTAATTCGGTTTGTGACGTATTGGGCGATTCGCCGCGCAGTCGCAGAATAGGCGCTCGCAAATCCTGTACCCGCCGCAGATGATGCTGTACCCGCTCCAGATCCATGGCCATGATCCTGCTTCGGGCCAGCAGGTGTTGAATCGTTGGATCCTGCGTCAATATTGCGGCAGCATTTTCATAATGTCCTATGGCCGCGGTAAGTTGCAACTGGCTTTCTGCCCAGCGCCCTTTGAGCCGTTCAAAATTGGCCCGTTCTCGTAGTGTTGATGGCCGCATGGCCGCTAGGCACGCCTCGACGTCTGCATCCTCGCCCACAAAAAGTTCGGTCTCGACGCGTTCTGCCCAAAGCCAGAAGGCGAACGGTTCTTTGGTTGTGGCCTCGCGTGCCAAGTTCAGTGCATCGTAATATTTCCCAATCCGGCGCAGGAGGCTAATTTGCCGAATACGCAGAAGCGTCGAAGGTCCAAGGGTCTCCTCGATATGACGAAGCACGCTTAGCGCGTCCTGTATTCGGCCCAACCTAGCTAACGCCGTAACTTGGCCAAACAAGAACTCTGTACACTCAGGCTGATCGGATATTGCTTTGCTATAAAGTTGTAGGGCTTGTTCCGCCTTGTCGGCCATTAGCGCCTGTTCGGCCAACTGAGATATGGCTTGGATATGGCGTGAATCGCATTCTAGTGCTAGAATTAAACATTGGTCGCACGCAGCCTGTTGTCCGAGTTGGCGGTGTTCGATGGCCATTTCAACCAGTGCGCGGGCGTATCGGCGGTCTGTCTTATGGGCCGCTGTGAACGCCTCCAAAGCTGCTTCTCTATTGTTTGCTGCCCTCTCGATAAGCCCCAGCATGATCAGAGCATAGGGGGGGCGTCCGCCCTCTGCTAGAACGCGGTTGATCATCTCGCGTGCAGCATCAAAGTGGCCCAATTCCCGCATCTCAGTAGAGGCTTCTAGCTTTGGTCCTGGTAGCGCCGGCGCGGCCTCAATGGCGGCCTGAAACCATTTTAATGCTTGTTCGCGCTGC
>NZ_FQVJ01000091.1 GCF_900129125.1 Acidocella aminolytica 101 = DSM 11237
CGAGGTGTCACGGATGGCGCCGTAGAAAATTTCCGTGGTGTAGGCGCCGGTATTCAGCGCGAAAGAAAGCAGGGTACAGTTGATCGCGGAGCGGAAGAAATCCGCGAGGAACGGGGTCTCCCGCACGAAATGCAGCCCATAGACGCCTGTATAGATCAGCAGAAGCTGAACATAGAGCGGCGTGCCTCGGAAAATGAAGCCATATAGCCAGACCGGCCCCCAGATCAGCGGGTTTTTGGAATTGCGCGCGATGGCCAGCGGCAAGGCCAAGCAAAAGCCGATGGAACAGGAGATAACCAGCAGCCACAGTGTCATCGCCACGCCGGTCATGTGATAACCGTCGGAGTACAGCAGCGCGCGCCAGTAATGTTCGATAATGTAAATCATAGCACCGCCTTCCTGACGCCGATCATGTATTTGCGTTCCAGGAAGAACAGCACGCCATTGGAGATGATGGTCAGCACCAGATAAACCAGCCCGGCGACGAGAATGAAGAAGAAGTTGCGGAAGGTGGCATCGCCCGCTGCTTGCGCGGCCTTCACCACATCGGACAGGCCGATGATTGAAACCAGCGCGGTGGCTTTTAAAATCACCTGCCAGTTATTGCCGAGTCCCGGCAAAGCGTAACGCATCATTTGTGGAAACATAATGCGGCGGAAGGCCAGAAACGGTTTCATGCCAAAGGCGCGTGCGGCTTCCATCTGGCCTGTTGGCACAGCGAGGAAGGCGCCGCGGAAGGTCTCCGCGAAATAGGCCCCGTAAATAAAGCCGAGCGTGATAACGCCACTGGTGAACGGATCAAGGTTGTAACCGAAGGTGAAGTGACCTTGCAGGCTGTTCAACCAGTCCGTGAAATCGTTAATCCAGATCTGCAATGAATAATAGATCAGCAGCATCAGAACCAGATCTGGGACGCCGCGAATCAAGGTTGTGTAAACAGTCGCCAGGGCACGCGCGATGCGGTTTTTGGAAAGTTTCGCGGACGCGCCGATTAGCCCAAGGACAAAGGAAACAACAAGAGAAAGGACGGACAGTTCCACCGTCGTAACCGAACCGGCGAGGAGCTGCGGCCCATAGCCCGCAAGATTGAACATATAGTCTGCCTGTTTTGAAACCGGCCCTGCCGGGAGACCGTCAGGGCCGGATTGTCAGGTGATCAGGGCGCCTGTTTGGCGGCCTCAGCATTGTAGATGCTGAAGTTGAAATACTTTGCCTGCAGCTTGTCGTATGTGCCGTTGGCGTGGATTTCCTTGATCGCCCAGTCGATCTTCTTCAGCAGTTCGGGCTCGTCCTTACGCACGCCGATGGCGATGTAGGAGCCCAGAACGTCTTTCGGATCGTAAGTGGCATTGCCGCCAATTTCGTAGCCGGCGCCCTTCGGGGTCTTCAGGAAACCGTAATCAGCTTCAACGGAATCCTGCAAGGAGGCATCCAGACGGCCGGAGAGCAGGTCGGCATAAACCTGGTTCTGGTTTTGGTAAGACACCACATTTACGCCCTTCGGCTGCCAATAGGTCTTGGCATAGCTCTCCTGGATGGTGCCGGCCTCAACGCCCACGGTTTTGCCCTTCAGGCTCTCGGCGGTTGGCTTCAGGCCCGAACCTTTTTTGACGATGAGGCTGGTCGG